>JAEWLQ010000131.1 GCA_023457495.1 Pseudomonadota bacterium | reverse complement strand
ATGGAGGAGATCTCGCGCGCCTCGGGATCCGTGGGCCTGTCCTACGGCGCGCATTCGAACCTCTGCATGAACCAGATCGTGCTCAACGCCACCGACGAGCAGCGCGATCGCCATCTACCGAAGCTGGTCTCCGGCGAACACGTCGGCGCGCTCGCGATGAGCGAGCCCGGCGCCGGGTCCGACGTCGTCGGCATGCAGCTGCGCGCGGCCAAGCGCCCCGGCGGCTATGCCCTCACCGGCCGCAAGATGTGGATCACGAACGGCCCCGACGCGGACGTCGCGGTGGTGTACGCGAAGACCGATGCGGAGGCCGGACCGCGCGGCATCAGCGCATTCATCGTGGAGAAAGGCTTCGCCGGATTCTCCACCGCGCAGAAGCTGGACAAGCTCGGCATGCGCGGTTCGTCCACTTCCGAGCTCGTGTTCGAAGACTGCTTCGTACCCGAGGAAAACCTGCTCGGCGGACTCAACCAGGGCGTGCGCGTGCTCATGAAGGGGCTGGATTACGAAAGGGCCGTTCTGGCAGGCGGTCCGCTGGGCCTCATGGCCGCGGCGCTCGACCTGGTCCTGCCCTACGTCCACGAACGCAAGCAGTTCGGCCAACCGGTCGGCACGTTCCAGCTCATGCAGGCCAAACTAGCCGATATGTACGCCTCGCTGAATGCCGCGCGCGCCTATGCCTACGCGATCGGCCGCGCCTGCGATGTCGGGCGTTGCTCGCGCCAGGACGCGGCTGCCGTCATCCTGTTCGGCGCGGACCGCGCGACGCAGATGTGCCTCGAGGCGATCCAGGCGCTGGGCGGCAACGGCTACATCAACGACTATGCCGCGGGTCGCCTGCTGCGCGACGCCAAGCTCTATGAAATCGGCGCCGGCACGCAGGAGATCCGTCGTATGCTCATCGGCCGCGAGATTTACGAGCTGACTGCCTGAGACATGGCGCGACCCATCAAGAACGAGACGAAACGCAACGGCGCCGCCGAGTTCGAACCCATCCGCGTCGAGCCTGCCTACCGCAAGGTGGCGGCCGCCCTGCTCGAACGCATCACCGCGCGCACCATCAACGCGGGCGAGCGCCTGCCCCCGGAGATCGAGCTGGCACGCCAGTTCGGCGTGCATCGCGGCACCGTGCGCGAGGCCTTGCGCGAGCTCGAGACCAACGGCGTCCTCAAGCGCGAGCGCGGTTCGAAGCTCATGATGGTCACGCGGCCGACGCGCGACGCCATCGCCGCGAACGTCTCGCGCGCCCTGTCGCTGCACGACGTGAGCTACCACGACATCTGGGAAGCCCTCACCGCGCTCGAACCACCGATCGCGATGGCCGCCGCGCGTGAACGCACCGCCCGGGATGTCGCCCGCCTGGAGGAGATCGCCGCCACCGAGGTCAGCGTCACCCAGACCGCGGATTTCTTCCGCGCGATCGGTGAGGCGACGCACAACGGCGTCTTCATGCTCGCGCACGAACCCCTGCTCGAACTGCTCGTGCCGGCACTGGGCGCGATGATGGACAAGGTCCCCCAGGCGGGGGCGCGCATCGCCACCGCGCAGAAGCGGATCGCGGCCGCCATCGAGGCTCGCGACAGCGCGCAGGCCGGGGACTGGATGGCCAAGCACGTCCGTGATTTCCGTCGCGGTTTCGAACTTGCGCGCATCGGCCTCGATCTACCGGTAGCCGGCGCAACCCGAGGCACATAAGATCGCGGGGTGAGTGCTTCGGGAGGGCACCCCCAAATGATCAGAAGAATCATGTCGCTGTTGCTGGCGTGCTCGTGCGCGCTCGCTCAAACCACGCCGCCCGCGGATGCGGTGAAGACCTCGAGCAAGTTGCGCCCGATGGTGCTCGAGGATCTTTATTCCGAGCGTAACGTCGTCAATGCCGCCATCTCGCCGTCGGGACGCCACCTGGCTGTGATCGTGCGCCGCGAGCTGAACGACATGCTCATGGTCATGGACCTGACTACCCGCGAACACAAGGTCATCCGTTCGACGAGCGAGAACTCGTTCGGCAAGCTGCTCTCCGTGAGGATGGCGGCTGCCTACTGGAAGTCCGACGATCGGCTCATCTTCCGGATGAGGGTGAAGGGGGGCGATGGGGTCCGCACCCTGAACCCGGGCGACTACGCCAAGCTCGGCGACCGGCTCGTCGCCATCGACCGTGACGGCGGCAACGTCACACCGTTGCTGGCGGACAATCGCAATGCGGCACTGAATGGCGCGCTCGACCTGGGCGACATCGCGAGCCTGCTGCCGAACGATCCGAAGCACATCCTCCTGGAGATCGGCGGCTTCAATGGCCGCAGCCTCTACAAGGTCAACCTCGAGAATGGCCGCGGCGAGCAGTTGGAAAGATCCGGCGAGAATGTCATCGGCTGGTATCTCGATGTCGCCGGCAATCCGGTCGTGCGCATGACCATGTCCATGGGAACCATCGTGTTCTCCCGCCGAGAAGGCAGCAACTGGGTCAAGTTCCTCAAGATGCCCGTCCGAGAGACGATGGAACGGTGGGACTATGACTTCGTCGGCGCCTCGGACCAGCCGGGCAAGTACTACGTGATCGCCCGTTCCACGCACGACCGCGCCGGGCTCTATCTATATGACCTCGAGAAGGAAAGCTTCGGAGAGCCGCTGATCGAGCATCCCGAGTTCGACCTGGCGTCCGCGCGCATCTCGCGCGACGGCAAACGCGTGATCAGCTACTGCTACGTCGCGCACGTCGAGGTATGCGAGTTCACCGATCCCAAGCTCAATGCGCACATGAAGGGCTTGCGCAAGATGTTCGAGGATTCCGCGAACGTCGGCCTCCACGACACCTCGGAGGACGGCAAGAGCCTCGTGTTGTTCGTCGAGAGCCCGCGGGATCCACCGGCTTACTACTACTACCTCACCGAATCGAGACGCATCGAGACGGTTGGAGCGGTCCAGCAGGTGATGACGCAGGTCGAGCTGCCACGCGCGTCGCTGGTGCGTTACGACGCCCGCGACGGCAAACCACTGACGGGCTATCTCACGCTACCCGCGAAGGCTCCGAAGGACGTGCGCCTGCCGCTCGTGATCTACCCGCATGGCGGGCCGGAAGTGCGTGACAGCCTCAGTTTCGACCGCTGGGCGCAGTACTTCGCGGCCCTCGGCTACGCGGTGTTCCAGCCCAACTACCGCGGCAGCGACGGCTTCGGCAAGGCCTTCGCGGAAAGCGGCTATGGCGAATGGGGTCGCAAGATGCAGGACGACATCAGCGACTCCGTGAAGCTGCTCATCGACCAGGGTGTCGCGGATCCGCAGCGCGTCTGCATCGTCGGCGCGTCCTACGGTGGATATGCCGCGCTCGCGGGTGCGACGCTCACTCCCGATCTTTACAAGTGCGCGGTTTCGATCGCCGGCCTCGCCGATCTCGACGAGTTCATCAACTGGCGCAAGACCAACTGGGGCAGCGACTCGATGGGCTACCTGTACTGGCTCAAGGCCATCGGCAACCCGGAGACCGACGCGCAGAGGCTGCGCGAAATCTCGCCGCGCGACCAGATCGGCCGGATCAAGGCGCCGCTGCTGCTCGTTCACGGCACGGACGACCTGATCGTGCCGATCTCGCAGTCGCGGATGATGAAGCGACTGCTCGATCAATCCGGACGCAAGACCCCGATCATCGAGCTGGAACACGAAGGGCACGGGGGCTGGACGAAGGAAAACGAGATGTACGCGTTGTCGAACATCGCCGCGTTCCTCTGGACACATCTGGGCCCCGGATACGGCATGACGACGCCGCCGGTGGCTCTCAACAAGCCGCGATAGACGGATAGATAGGGAGGGAGTCCACATGTTCGAACTACCCGGGACGCGCGTGCGCGCGACGTCGATGCTGTTGGCCCTGTGCGGACTCGTCGCGGTGGCTGCCCCACCCGCGCTGGCGCAAGCCACGCCGGCGGCGGCGCCGCTGCCGTCACTGACGATCGAAGACCTGTATTCACAGCACAACATCGTCGACGTCGACATCTCGCCGTCCGGCAAGACGCTCGCGGCCGTCGTACGCCGCGACAGCGAGGACGTGATCATGTCGATCGACATGGCCACCGGCGAGAAGAAGATCATCACGCGCATCAACAAGGATGCCTTCGGCGACCAGATCGACGTGCGCATGGGCTTCGTGCTCTGGAAAACCGAAAACCGCCTGCTGTTCCAGCTGCGCAGCGATTCCAATGAAGGGCTCGACTACTCGCGCCTCTCCCGGAGCAACCTCCTGAAGCTCGGCAACCGCCTGTTCGCAGTCGATCGCGACGGAAAGAATGCGATTCCGATGTTCGGCGAGCAGCGCGTCGAAGCGCTGGTCGGGGCCTTCGACACCAGCGACATCGCTTCGATGCTGGTGAAGGATCCCAAGCACATCCTCCTGCGGATCGGCGGATGGGAGGGACGCAGCCTCTTCAAGGTCGACGTCGACACGGGTCGCGGCAAGGTCGTCGAGCCGCAGAAGGAGAGCATCGTCGACTGGTGGCTCGACGTCGACGGCACGGCGATCGGCCGCGTGGAATATTCCGCCGGAACCTTGCGTTATTACCGAAGGCTCGAGGATGGCAAGTGGAAGAAGTACCACAGCGTACGGCGGCGGGACATGGAAGAGCTGCCGGACTTCATCGAGGTCGGCCCGTCGGACGACCCCTCGAAGTTCTACGTCCTCGCGCGGCCGCCGGGCAAGGACCGTATGGGTGTCTATCTATACGACCTGGCGAACGAGTCGTTCGGCGATGTTCTCATCGAGAACCCGCGCTTCGACATCCAGTACGCCCGCGCGTCGAGCGACGGCAAACGTATCCTGTTCCACTGCTACGACGAGCACGTGCGCGTCTGCGACTTCACCGACGCGAAGATGACCGCCTACATGCGCGGCCTGCGCAAGTTCTTCGACCAGTCGGCCAATGTGTACATCGTGGATGCGTCCGATGACGGCAAGATCATCCTGCTCTCGGTGGATGGGCCCGTCGATGCGCCCTCGTTCTACTACTACCTGGTCGACCAGAAGAAGGTCGAGATGCTCGGGCTGCGGCAGGGCGCGCTGCGCAACAAGCAGCTCGCGCACGCCGCGACCATCAACTACAAGGCCCGCGACGGGCTCGATCTGAGCGGTTACCTGACCTATCCACCCGGCGGGAAGGACGCGAAGAAGCTGCCGCTCGTGCTGATGCCGCACGGCGGCCCGCAGGTGCGCGACCGGCTGGAGTTCGATCCCTGGGTGCAGTACTTCGCGGCCCGCGGTTATGCGGTGTTCCAGCCCAACTTCCGCGGCTCCGGCGGCTTCGGCGAAGCGTTCGAATTCAGCGGTCACCGGCAGTGGGGCCGCAAGATGCAGGATGATCTCGGCGACGGCGTAAAGGCGCTCGTCGATCAGGGCATCGTCGATCCGGAGCGCGTCTGCATCGTCGGCGCGTCCTATGGCGGATACGCCGCGCTCGCCGGCGCGACCCTGACGCCCTCCGCGTACAAGTGCGCCGTGTCGCTCGCCGGCGTTGCCGACCTCGAGGAATTCGTCCGCTGGAAGAAGAAGAAATTCGGCGCCGATTCGGATGTGTTGGCCCACTGGGTGCGCGCGCTCGGCGATCCGGACAAGGACCAGGCCTCCATTCGCGAGGTCTCGCCCGCCTATCACATCGATGCGATCCGCATTCCGATCCTGCTGATCCACGGCGACGAGGACGAAAGCGTGCCTTATTCGCAGTCCGAGGATTTCAAGAAGCTGCTCGACAAGTCCGGTCGCAAGACCGTGCTGCTGCGCCTCGAGGACGAGGGGCACGGCGGATTCGACAAGGAAGTCTCGAAGGTCATGCTCACGACGATCGGCGATTTTCTCTGGACGCATCTCGGGCCGGGATTCGGCGTAAAGGAAGCACCGACGCTGTACGTCTTCAAGAAGTGACACCGCTCGTCGCGGTTTCCTCTGCAAGCGCCCGGGCGCGCCGGCTAGAGTGCGGTTCCTTCAACGCCGAGGTGCTGGAGTCATGAAGAAAGAGCCAAACCGCACGGCCGGATTGCCGCGCCGCGACTTCCTGCGAGGCGCCGCCGCCGCCACGGCCGCCTTCACGCTCCTGCCGAATTCGGGTTACGGCCGGCCGCGGCGCATCTCGGCCAACGACAAGGTCAACATCGCCTCCGTGGGCGTCGGCGGCCGCGGCCGCTCCGTCATGATGGCGATGTCCAGCCAGAACCTGGTCGCGATGTGCGACGTCGATTGGGGATACGTCGACGCCCGCTTCGCGGACATTCCCAATGAGATCGGTCGCGCACGCAAACGCGCGGACGAAGCGCCCGATGCCGCGCAGAAGGAGCGCGCGCTGCAGCAGCTCAAGGATTGGCAGTCCCTGCAGGCGCAGATCCCGAAGTCGAAGCGCTTCACCGACTACCGCGAGATGCTCGACAAGCAGAAGAACATCGATGCGGTGATGATCGCGACGCCTGATCACGTGCATTCGCACATCGCGCTCGCGGCGATGGATCTCGGCAAACACGTGTACGTGGAGAAACCGCTCGCCTGGTCGGTGGACGAGTGCCGGCGGCTGTCGCGAAAGGCGGCCGGCTCCAGGCTGCAGACCCAGATGGGAAACCAGGGGCATTCCTCGCACGATGCGCGCGTGGTGAATGAATACATCCAGTCCGGCGCCATCGGCACCGTGACGGAAATCCACGTGTGGACGAACCGGCCGCACGCGTACTGGCCGCAGGGCATCCCCCGCCCCGCCCCGCTGCCGCCGAACGCGAAGGACCTTCCCTGGAACATGGATGGCGTGATGAAACGCGCCGCGGGATCGTTCGGCACCTACGCCCCGCCCGACAAACTCGCCTGGGACCTGTTCCTGGGACCGGCGCGCTGGGTCGACTATCACCCTATCTACCATCCGTTCAACTGGCGCGGCTGGACCGACTGGGGCGTCGGCGCGATCGGCGACATGGGCGCGCACCTGATCGACTCCGCCTTCTGGGCGCTGGACCTCGACTATCCAACCACCATCGAAACCGTCTCGACGCCCTACAACCGCGACACCTATCCCCTGGCGACGACGACCTACTACGAGTTCCCGGCGAAGGGCGCGCGTCCCGCCGTCAAGATGACCTGGTACGACGGCGGCCTCACGCCGCCGAAGCCGGTGGAGCTCGGCGCGGAAGAATTGAACAAGGGCGGCGGTACGCTGTTCATCGGCACCAAGGGCAAGCTGCTTCACGATACCTACGGCTTCAACCCACGCCTGCTGCCGAAGTCATTACACGACAGCGTGGGCAAGCCGCGAGAAACCTTCGCGCGCATAACAACCAGCCACGAGATGAACTGGGTCGATGCGATCCGCGGCACGCAGCAGGCCTCGACCCCGTTCGAGTACTCCGCGAAGCTCACGGAGATCATGTTGTTAGGCGTGGTCGCGTTGAACGCTGGCAAGAAAATCGACTACGACGGCGCGAACATGAAAGTCACCAACGTCCCCGATTCCGATTCGCTCCTGAAGCGCGCCTATCGCGCCGGATGGTAGGAGCGCCACCCATTCGCCGCGGTGAGATTGGTATTGGAGATGTCGTGCAACCCCGCGTGAGCTAACCACTTTGCCGCAGCGCGGCCATTGCATAACGCCGCCCGCCATCGCTAAAAAAGGAGCCGCCTCGGGGTTACCCTGGGCTATGCTAGGGACCAGCCCGGTTACCGGTACACCATGGAACCTTCAGAACTGCTGCGCCTTCGCGCCGCGATCAATCGTGACCCTGGGAATGCCGAGCTGCACTACCTGCTCGGTGCGGAGCTCGCGCAGCGCCGCGAATATGGCGAGGCCGTCGCGCAGATGCGCACCGCGCTCGACATCAATCCGAAGCTGCACTTCGCGCGCCTGCAACTCGGGCTCCTGTACCTCACGATGTCGCAGCCGGACGATTCGCTCGCGATCTGGGCGCCGCTCGAGGACCTCGACGAAACGGCCGCGCTGAAGGCTTTCAAACGCGGCCTCGAAGCGTTGATCCGTGACGACTTCAACGCCTGCATCGGCTTCCTGCAGCAGGGCATCCTGCTCAACAAGCAAAACGCCACATTGAACGATGACATGACGCTCCTCATCGAGCGGGTGCGCGACGGCAGCGTGATCGCCCCGCCAGACCTGCCGCCGGCAAGCGATGCATTCGCGCGCTACGGGGAGCCTTCGGGCACCAAGCACTGAGGACGCGTAAGGGGCGGAACGTTCCGCGGACCGGTTGCAGGCCCAACGCGGTCTTGTTATCAAGGCTTCGTGACCGCCGCCGCAGACTTCAGCCTCCCCGCTTGGACCTACAGCGACGCTGAGTTCCTGGCGCTCGAGCGCGAGCGTATCTTCCGGCCCTCCTGGCAACCGATCTGCCACACCTCCGAGATTCCGAAGCCCGGCGACTACCAGTGCTTCGATTTCCTGGGCGAAATGCTGTTCGCGATGCGCGGCAACGATGGCGTCATCCGCGTGATGCACAACGTCTGCCGGCATCGCGCGGCACGCCTGCTCGACGGCCCGCGCGGGTCTTGCACCCGCCGCATCGTCTGCCCGTATCACGCATGGTCATACGACTTCGAAGGCCGACTCGCTTCGGTCGGCGGCGACCGCACCGCTTTCCCGGATCTCGACATCGCGCGCGAATCGCTGCCGCAGGTCGAATCGGAAATCTACGGTGGCTTCGTGTTCGCGCGCCTTACGCCGGGCGGCCCGAGCGTCGCCGAAATGCTCGCGCCCTACGCGGATGAAATCGCCACCCACCAGTTCGAGAAGCTCGAGCCCATCGGCCGCGTCACGCTGCGTCCGCGCACCGTGAACTGGAAAAACGTCGGCGACAACTACTCGGACGCGCTCCACATCCCCGTCGCCCATCCGGGCCTGACGCGGTTGTTAGGTGCGTCGTACCGGGTCGAATCGAAGGAATGGGTCGACCGCATGCACGGCGACCTCACCGACAAACCCTCGCGCAACTGGGCCGAGCGTGCCTATCAGAAGTTCCTGCCCGACGCTCCGCATCTCGCCGCGGACAAGCGCCGCTCGTGGGTGTACTTCAAGCTCTGGCCGAATTTCGCGTTCGATGTCTATCCCGACCAGGTGGACATCATGCAGTGGATCCCGATCTCGCCGACGCAGACGCTGATCCGCGAAATCGGCTACGCGCGCCCGGACGCGCGCCGCGAGATGCGCGCGGCGCGTTATCTCAACTGGCGCATCAACCGCCAGGTGAATGCCGAGGACACCGTGCTCATCCAGCGCGTGCAGGATGGCATGGCCTCCGGCAGTTATCGCGTGGGGCCGCTCGCGAGCGGTGAGGTCGCGTTGCGCAGTTTCGGCGCACGGATGCGCGCGCTGATCCCCGAATGCAACGCGGCCGATCCGCCGCCCGCCGGCTGGTCGCGGCGCAGCGCTTGACCGCCAACCGCAAGCTCGGCCCCGTACTCGCGACCGTCGTCGTCGCGGGCAACATGATCGGCTCCGGCATCTTCCTGCTGCCCGCGACACTCGCCGGCGTCGGTAGTTTGACCGTACTCGGCTGGATGATCGCCACGGTCGGCGCGTTGGCACTCGCCCTGCTGTTCGGCAAGCTCGCGCAGCGCAAGCCGCTGGCGGGCGGGCCCGCGACCTATGCCTTCGATGCCTTCGGTCCGTTCGCCGGATCGCAGGCCAGCCTGTGGTACTGGGCCGCGTGCCTGATCGGCAACGTCGCCATCGCCACGGCGGCGGCGAGTTATCTCGCCGAGTTCTTCGGTTTGGACGCCGGCCCCGCGATGAACGCGCTCTTCACCATCGCACTGTTGTGGCTGGTCACCCTCGTCAATCTCGTGAGCCCGCGGTTCGTCGGCCAGGTGGACGGTCCGCTGCTGATCGTCGGCATGATCCCGCTGCTGCTCGCGATCACGGTCGGCTGGAGCGCCTTCGATGCAACCCAGTTCCGCGAATCGTGGAACGTGAGCGGGCAGTCCATCTACCAGGCGCTGCCGAACTCGCTCGTGCTGGTGTTCTGGGCGTTCACCGGGCTGGAAAGCGCCTCGGTGGCCGCGGCCGTGGTCGAGAACCCGGAGCGCAACGTCCGCATCGCGACCATCGCCGGCGTGTTGATCGCGGCGTTCATCTACATCGGCGCCAGCATCGTCATCTTCGGACTCGCGCCCGCCGACGAGCTCGCGGCATCCAATGCGCCCTTCGCGCTCGTGGCCGCGAAGACGCTGGGGCCCATCGCCGGTCCGCTGGTTGCCGTCTGTGGTGGACTGAAAGCGCTCGGCACGCTCACCGGCTGGGTGCTCCTCACGGCGCAGGTCAGCCGCGCGGCCGCGGATCGTGGATTGCTGCCGCCCATGTTCGCCCGCACGCGCGCCGGCGATACACCGGTGGCGGGCCTCATCGTCGCGGGTTTGCTGGGCACCGTGGCCATCGTGATCACGATCGCGCCGACCTTCGGCAAGCAGTTCGGCCTGCTGGCGGAGGCATCGACGATCTTCGCGCTGCTCACCTATCTCGGCGCCTGCGCGGCCGCGCTGCGTTATCGCGTGCGCGGCGAGCTCGCGCTGGCGCTGATCGGCGGCGCCTTCTGCATCTTCGTCATCGCGTGGTCGAGCCCGCCCGTGCTGCTCGTGACCGGCGCCTGTCTCGTGCTGTTCGTGTTGCTCTATCTACCGCTCTCGCGACGGCGCTACCTGCTGCCGGATCCGGCGGTGCGCACCGGCGAGTTCGCGAGCCTGCGCGAGCGGCGCGATGATCCGAACGCGGGCTGATCAGCCCAGCGCGCGCGCGTGCCAGTCCAGGTGCTGCGCGATGAACGTCTGGATGAAGAAGTACCCGTGGTCGTAATCCGTCTGCCGCTGCATCTCGAGCTCCTGCGCGCTCGCACGGCAGGCCTCGACCAGCAACTCGGGTTTCAACTGCTCGGCGAGAAACTTGTCGGCGGTGCCCTGGGTCACGAACAGCGTGCCCGGGAACTTGCGACCCGAGCGCAGTAGTTCGACCGTGTCGTACTGCGCCCAGCCGGCGCGCTCCGCGCCGAGATAGCCGTTGAACGCCTTGAGTCCCCACGGCACCTGCATCGGGGCGCAGATGGGCGCGAACGCGGACACCGACCGGTACTTTTCCGGGTTCTTGAGCGCGATGGCCAGCGCACCGTGGCCGCCCATCGAATGGCCGAAGATGCCGCTGCGCCCGAGATCCACGTTGAAGTTCGCACCGATCACACCCGGCAGCTCATCCACGACGTAGCTGTACATGCGGTAGTGCTTCGCCCAGGGCTGCTGCGTCGCATCCAGGTAGAAACCCGCGCCGATACCGAAGTCCCAGGAATCCCGGTCCCCCGGCAGCGCCACGCGCGGACTCGTGTCCGGCGCCACCAGTGCGATCCCGTGCCGCGCGGCATGCTCGAGCGCGCACGCCTTCGTGACGAAGGTTTCCTCGGTGCAGGTGAGCCCGGCGAGGTAATACAACACCGGCACACGCCGCTCGCTCGCCTGCGGCGGCGTGTACACGGCGAAACGCATGTCGCAATCGTTCGCCGCGGAGGCATGCTTGAAGTATCCGAGCGTGCCTCCGTGGCAGCAGTGCCGCGAGATGGTTTCGATGGTGGCCAAGAAAACCTCAGGTCTTGAGAGTGCCCTTCGCCTTCGCGATGTGCGTGGCGATCGCATCCATGAGCGGCGGTGAAAGCGCATCATACGGCGGCAGCCGCAGCTTCTTCAGCCGGTCGCGGATCTTCTTCATGTCCTTGGGCCGCGCGGCCCCCGCCTCGATGATCGACGACACGAACGCGGCGAACTCGGGCTTGTTCCAGCCCTTGTCCTTCGACAGCTCCACGTGCACGAAGTCGAGACCGTAGAACGGATGCGCGGTGTTCTCGATGCGGCCGTACATGTGCACGCCGCACTTCACGCAGGCATGGCGCTGGATGGTCGCGGACGGATCCACGACGGTGAGCTTCTGCGCGTTCGCCATGACCGCGAGTTTTTCCTTCGGCACCACGGCCACCACGGAAAACACCGCGCCGTCGGGCTTCCAGCACTTCGTGCAGCCGCAGGCGTGGTTGTGCGCGACGTTGCCCTTGATGGTGACGGACACCGGCTCTGCGGCGCAGTGGCAGGTGAGCGCGCCGCCCTTGAATTTCTTGTTACCCGCCTTGACGCCCTTGTCGATCGACGGATGGAGCTTGATGGCCATGACTACCCCTCGCCTCTTCCCGAAGAGGCTTGTTAGTTAGAAGACGACTACCGAACGGATGGACTCGCCCTTGTGCATGAGATCGAATGCGTCGTTGATCTTGTCCAGCGGCATCTGGTGCGTGATCAGGTCGTCGATGTTGATCTTCCCGTCCATGTACCAGTCGACGATCTTAGGCACGTCGGTGCGCCCGCGCGCGCCGCCGAACGCCGTGCCTTTCCAAACGCGGCCCGTCACGAGCTGGAACGGACGCGTCTTGATTTCTTGCCCAGCGCCCGCGACCCCGATGATGACGGAGACACCCCAGCCGCGATGGCAGCACTCGAGCGCCTGGCGCATGAGATCCACGTGGCCGACGCATTCGAAGGAATAATCCGCGCCGCCGCCGGTCAGCGAGACGAGGTACGGCACGAGATCGCCCTGCACTTCTTTCGGATTCACGAAGTGGGTCATGCCGAACTTCTCGGCCATGGCCTTGCGCGCGGGATTGATGTCGACGCCGACGATCATGTTCGCGCCCGCCAGGCGCGCGCCCTGGATCACGTTGAGGCCGATGCCGCCGAGCCCGAACACGACCACGTTGGCGCCCGGCTCCACCTTCGCGGTGTTGATCACCGCACCGATGCCCGTGGTGACGCCGCAGCCGATGTAGCAGATCTTGTCGAAGGGCGCGTCCTCGCGCACCTTCGCGAGCGCGATCTCGGGCAAAACCGTGTAGTTCGAGAAAGTGCTGCAGCCCATGTAGTGGTGAATCTTCTCGTTGCCGATCGAGAAGCGGCTGGTGCCGTCGGGCATCACGCCCTGGCCCTGCGTCGTACGGATCGCGGTGCACAGATTGGTCTTGCGCGACAGGCAGGATTTGCACTGCCGGCATTCCGGCGTGTAGAGCGGGATGACGTGATCGCCCTTCTTGAGCGTGGTCACGCCGGGCCCGACGTCGACGACGATGCCCGCGCCCTCGTGACCGAAGATCACGGGGAAGAGTCCTTCGGGATCTCCACCCGAACGCGTGAACTCGTCGGTGTGGCAGATTCCGGTGGCCTTGATCTCCACCACCACTTCACCGGTCTTGGGACCCGCAAGATCCACGGTGGTCACTTCGAGTGGTTGACCCGCCTTCCAGGCCAGCGCCGCACGCGTCTTCATGGTTCTCGCCCCCGCTTCAGGAAGCGCCAGATGGTAGCGGGGGCAGCCTCCGTTTCCCAGCAAAAGGGGTCAGCCTTCGGGCCTATATGAAAAGGTGTAATGACACCCTTACACGCGCGGTTACAGGATCGACGCGCCCTCGTCTGCTGCGCTCGCGCCTTCGCGCAAACGCGTGAACAGCTCGCGACCCACGCCATAGGTCGGGTCGAAGACGTCAGGCTTCACCGGCTCGCGCGCGGCCAAGGTCGCCGCATCGAGTTGCACCTCGAGGACCCCCGCGCGCGCATCGAGCCGGATGATGTCGCCATCACGCAATCGCGAGATGGGACCATCCGCCGCGGCTTCGGGCGTCAGGTGAATCGCCGAGGGCACTTTTCCGGACGCACCGGACATGCGTCCGTCCGTCACGATCGCAACGCGGCGGCCGCGCGCCAGCAACCCCGACAGCGCCGGGATCAGCTTGTGCAGCTCCGGCATGCCGTTCGCGCGCGGACCCTGCCCGCGCACCACGGCGATGAAATCGCCGTCGATGCCGGCCTTGAGCGCCGCGGCCAGGGATTCCTGCGATTCGAACACACGCGCCGGCGCGGTGATGTCCCACAACGAAGGATCGCAGGCCGAGGTCTTGATGACCGAGCGGCCGAGATTGCCGCGCAGCAGCTTGAGGCCACCATCCGCCGAGAACGGATTCGACGCCGGACGCAGGATCTTTTCGTCGTGTGACTTCTCGGGCGCATCGCGCCACTCGAGCTTGTTGTCGATCAGGAACGGATCCTTCGCGTACGCGCGCAGGCCCGGACCCCACACCGTCATCACGTCTTCGTGCGCGAGCCCCGCGTCGATCAGTTCGCGCGTCACGAAGCTCATGCCGCCCGCCGCGTGGAACTGGTTCACGTCGGCCTCGCCGTTCGGATAGACCCGCGCGAGCAGCGGCGTGACCCGCGACAGATCCGCCATGTCATCCCAGGTGATCGTCAGCCCCACCGCGCGCGCCATGGCGACGAGATGGATCACGTGATTGGTCGAGCCACCGGTCGCCATGAGACCGACGATGGCGTTGACGAACGAACGCTCGTCGATGACTTCGACGAAGGGTAGATAGTCCGACCCCAGCGCCGTGGTCGCCGCGGCGCGCCGCGTGGCCGCGACGGTCAGCGCGTGGCGCAGCGGAGTGTCCGGGTTGACGAAGGCCGCGCCCGGCACGTGCAGGCCCATGAGCTCCATGAGCATCTGGTTGGAATTCGCCGTGCCATAGAACGTGCAGGTACCCGCGTTGTGGTACGAGGCCATCTCCGCCGCGAGCAGCTCGTCGCGCGTGGCCTTGCCCTCGGCGTAGCGCTGGCGCACCTCGGCCTTCTGCTTGTTCGCGATGCTGCCGGTGGGCATCGGCCCGCCGGGCACCAGGATGATGGGCATCTGGCCGAACGAGGCCGCGCCGATGAACAGGCCCGGCACGATCTTGTCGCAGATGCCTAACAACAATGCCGCGTCGAACGCCTCGTGCGATAGCGCGATGGCCGTCGCGAGCGCGATCACGTCGCGGCTGAACAGCGACAGCTCCATGCCCGCGCGGCCCTGCGTGACGCCGTCGCACATCGCCGGCACGCCGCCCGCGACCTGCGCCGTCGCGCCCGCGACGCGGGCCGCGGCGCGAATGACTTCGGGATACGGCTCGTACGGCCGGTGCGCCGACAACATGTCGTTGTACGAGGTGACGATGCCGAGGTTCGGCACCGCCTGCTGCAGCCGCGGCTTGTCTTCGCCGGCAGCCGCGATCACGTGCGCGAGGTTCGCGCAGGAGAGCTTGCCGCGCGCGGGCTCGACCAGTTTGCGTTTGCGCGTGCGCTCGAGGTACTCGCCGCGCGCCGCGGCCGAGCGGCCGCCGATTCTTTCCGTGACTTCGACGACGACGTCGTTCAACTTCTGCTGGGCCATGATCACTCGTACCAGCTGTGGCCGTGCCGCTCCGTCAGAGCGATCGCCGCCGTGGGCCCCCAGGTGCCCGCCGGATACGGCTTCACGAGCTGGCGAGTCGATCGCCAGCTGGTCTGGATTCCGTCGATCCACTGCCAGGCCGCTTCGACTTCGTCGCGACGCACGAACAGCGTCGTGTTTCCTTTCAGTGCATCGAGCAGCAACCGCTCGTACGCGATGCGTGTGCGGCCGCCGCTCTCGTCTTTCGGCAGCGAAAGTTCCAGCGGAACCTCGCGCAGGCGCACGCCTTCGATGGCGGGTTGTTTGCTCAGGATCTGCAGCACCACGCTTTCCTCGGGCTGCAGCTTGATGACGAGGCGATTGGCCTGCAGGTTCGGCTCGTCGGCCGCGAAGATGTTGTGCGGCACGGTCTTGAACTGGATCGCGATGTCGGTGCGGCGCGATTGCATGCGCTTGCCCGTGCGCAGGTAGAAAGGCACGCCCGCCCAGCGCCAGTTGTCGACCTCGGCGCGCAGCGCGACGAAGGTTTCCGTTTCGCTGCCGCCTTTCGCGCCCTTCTCTTCGTTGTACCCCGGCACCGCGATTCCGCCCGCGCTGCCGGCGGTGTATTGACCCCGCACAGTGTTGGCCGCGACCGTCGCCGCCGTGATCGGGCGCAGGCTGCGCAACACCTTGGTCTTTTCGTTGCGCACCTCGTTGGGCTCGAACAGGTGCGGCGGCTCCATCGCGACTAGCGTCATGAGCTGCAGCACGTGGTTCTGCACCATGTCGCGCAACGCGCCGGCTTCATCGTAATAACCCGTGCGGCCTTCCAGGCCCACCGTTTCAGCTACCGTGATTTGAACGTTATCTATCGACGACGCGTTCCACAAAGGCTCGAACAGCGAATTCGCGAAGCGCAGCGCGAGCAGGTTCTGCACCGCCTCTTTGCCGAGATAGTGATCGATGCGGAAGATCCGATCTTCGTGGAAGACGCTGCCGACGGCCTCGTTGATCGCGATGCTCGAGGCGAGATCCGTGCCGATCGGCTTCTCGAGGATGATCCGGCAGTGCTCGCAGGCGAGACCGGCCGCGGCGAGACTCAGCGATGTCGGGCCGTAGAGCTTCGGCGACGTCGCCATGAAGTACAGGATGCGATTGTTGCCCGCGAGCGCCTTCTGCAGCGCCTCGGTTCCCTTCACGGTGCCGTCGCTCGCCTCGAATGGCGCGTACGTGACGCGCGTCAGCAGATCCTGGAGCGCATCTTCCATGAGGTAGTCGGGCAGGACGTGCTTGCGCAGCGCGCCTTCCACGAACTTGCGGAACTCCTCGTTCGGCATCGCGTTGCGCGCGGAGCCGACGAAGGTGAGCGTCGGCGGCACGAGCTTCTCGCGGCACAGGTGATAGAGCGACGGCCATACCATGCGCTGCGACAGGTCGCCCGTCGCCCCGAACAGCACGAATTTCTGCATCGAATGTTTCACGTGCATCATGAGTTCCGCATCAGCAGGCGCGCGGCGCCCAGCAGCTCCACGTGGGGGTGCAAGATCGTTTCCAGGGGCACGTTGCGCATCGCGAGCGTGAACCGCCCCTTGTATTCGAAGCCCGAGCGCACGCGCCGCTCGAGCATTTCCCGGTCGAAGTGCTGCAGCATCGCGCCGGAGATCAGCACACCGTTCCAGGCGCCGAGTGTCATCGCGAGGTCGCCCGCGAACGAGCCCAGCAATTCGCAGAACAGTCCGACCGCCTCCTCGCAGTGCGGATCGCTGCCCGCGCGCGCCGTGATCTCCGCGGCGGACAGTTCCGGGAGGTGTTTGCCGTCGGCTTCGCCGAGCCCCTGGTACACGTTGGCGAGACCCGCGCCGGACAACACGCGCTCCGCGGACACGCGGCCGTATTTCTTGCGCAGCCAGCGCAGCAGCTCGATCGAGCGCTCGTTCGTCGGCGCGAAACCCGCGTGGCCGCCTTCGGTGGCCAGCACGTTGTAGACGCCCGCGTTCGCAACCACGCCGCCGACGCCCAGGCCCGTGCCCACTCCGACGATGGCGCACACCCCCTGGGAAAGCGGCAGCTCGATACGCTGGGACCCGATGGGCATGAGGTCGGGAGCGCGCAACGCCCCGACCGCGTGACCCACGGCCTCGAAATCATTGATGACGTGCAGATCCTTGAAGGACTGCGCCTCGCTCAACGCGCGCGCCGAGAAGGACCAGGCGCTGTTGGTGAGCTGCACCTTATCGGCTTCGACCCGGCCGGCCACCGCGACCGCCGCGCGGGCCAGCGCCTCGGGCACGCCCGGTGTTGCACTGCGATAATGTTGGGCCGCATGGGCCAGAGACTCGTGCGCACGGACCGCGTAGCGCCGGACGCAATGGACATTGACCGGATGGGAGTCCTTCCCGGCCACCGCGATGCCAAAGCGGATGTGAGTACCCCCGACGTCGGCGACCAGTCCGAGCACCGCGGAACGGTCAAATTGCTCGTCTCCCCCCGATTCCGCGCCTGTCGGCGCTGTTTTAGCTGTCACCATCACGCTCCAATGACCAGGACACTCACCGGCAAAGACAACGCTGTCAAATACTTGGCTAGCAAATTGTACCTATGATTTACGTCAAGCGGGATGTGCGATGCGCAAAGCGTGAGCCGGTTTGACACCGTTGTCTGACAACAAGACAATCCATCACCGCGATGAGTCGTATAACCATTCATGACGTGTCGAAGGCTGCGGGGGTCTCCATCAAGACCGTCTCGCGCGTCCTCAATAGCGAACCGAATGTGCGTAGCGAAACCCGCGCGCGCGTGCTCAAACTAGTCGAAGAGCTCAACTATCACCCGAGCCTCTCCGCGCGCAGCCTCGCCGGCCGCAGCTCGAACCTGATCGGACTCATCTACCAGAACCCGAGCGCGAACTACGTGGTCGACCTGCAGCGCGGCGCGCTCGAACGCTGCCATACGCGCGGTTATCGCCTGCTGGTGCACCCCTGCGAAGGCAATGACATCGGCAGCGTGCGCGACCTCGCGGGCCTCGTGCTCGAGTCGCACCTCGACGGCGTCGTGCTCGCACCGCCGCTCTCGGATTCCACCGAAGTGCTCGCGGAGCTGCAGAAGCACCGCATTCGTTTCGTGCGCATCGCGCCCACCGTCGAACTCGACGCGTTTTCGTGCGTGTACATGAATGACGTGGCCGCCGCGCGCGAGATGACCGAATACCTGATCGCGCTCGGGCACGAGCGCATCGGCTTCATCAACGGCCCCGTGGGTCATCCCGTCACCGAGCAGCGTTATCTCGGCTACACGCTCGCCCTGCGTGCGCACGGCCTCGCCGTGGACCCGCAGCTCATCGATCGCGGCGAGTTCACCTTCGATTCCGGGCTCGCCGCCGCGCGCCGCCTGCTCTCGCGCGCCACGCGTCCCACGGCCGTGTTCGCGAGCAACGACGACATGGCCGCCGGCACCATCATGGCCGCGCACGAAATGGGACTATCCATCCCGCACCGCCTGTCGGTCGCGGGCTTCGACGACAGCTACGTCGCCCAGGTGATCTGGCCCCGGCTCACAACCGTGCACCAGCCCACCTACGAAATGGCGCACCAGGCCGCGGACATGCTGTTCCGCTCGATGGGCGACGATCTGCCGCCGAAAAGCATCGAGATTCCGTATCGGATGGTGTGCCGCGAGTCGACCGGGCCGCGCCCGGCGAACTAGGATTCAGGTGTAACGCGCGAGCGCGCTCAACTCCTGGATCGCCGCCACCAGGTGGTAGAAACTGCTGGCCGGCGCCGGCTCATCGATCCGGTTCCCCTCGGCATCGATGCGGTCGTACCAGAGGCCGGGTATCGGCGTATCCAGGTAGCGGAACAACCCGTCGGTCGCCGCGGCCGTCATCGCGAAGTACCGCGGTTCGCCGGTGAGCCGCGCCGCGAGCGCGGCCGCCTTGATGCGTTCGGTCTGCGGCCACATGCGCGCTCCCGCGTCATGCGGGGAGAAATCGTCGAGCAGGCTGTTCGTCGCGAGTCCGTCGCGCACGCCGTAGTGCTCGCCTATGTCGATCAGTTTCAACGCCGCGTCACGCGCGCGCGCATTCTTCGATCCGCCCCAGCGCAGCAGCAGCCAGGCCCACTCGAACTGGTGGCCGGGCTCGACGATGCGCCCGTCGATGCCGGGCGCGGGATTCCACTGCGCATCGAAACACTCGCGCAGCGCGCCCGACTTCTGATCGATGAACTTCGCGAGCGCGAGCTCGGCGAGTTCATCGGCCAGCGTTTTCCACAGCGCGTTCTCCGGGCACATCTCGCTGCCCGCGAGCGCGGCCTCGAACAGATGCATGTGCGGATTCGACAGCAGCGGCAGACTCGCCGGCACCCCGCTCTCGAAACCAGGCGCGCCGGCGCGCTTCATTTTTTCCACGACCAGCGCATGCAACTCGATCGCGAGCCGATCACGCTCGGCCCTCGCGGTACCGATGCCCGCCGCGACATTGAACGCGAGTAAGCCGAAAGCCTGGTCGTAAAGCAGCGCCCGGTCATCGCGTGGCGAACCATCCGCGTTCACGAGCGTGCGGAACAGGCCGTCGGGTCGGCGGTACCGGGAAAGGAAATAGTCGAGCCCGTGCTGCACGAGCGCGGCCACGTCCCCTCGCCAGCCGAGCGAGGGCGCCATCGCGAAGCAGTACACCTGGCGCGGATTCACGCGCGAGCGACGGGCTTCGGCCAGTGGCTGCCCGTCCTGCGCCAGGCGCTCGTGGAACCCACCCGCGGGATCGCGCCCGCGGGTGGACCAGAGTGGATAGGCCGCATCGCACAGCCAGCCGCAGAGCCGGCTGTGCTGTGCGTGGATGCGGGCCTTGTCGTCCATCAGTGCCCTGCGGCCACGGCGGCGGTGCCGTGCACGTAGGCCTTCGCGCCGCTCGCGGCGACCGCGAACACGACGATCAGCAGGTACGCGGCGGCGGGCAGGAAGAACGCCGCATGCAGTCCGGCGGAGTCCGCGATGTGGCCGAAGATGTACGGCAGGATCGCGCCGCCGACGATGGCCAGGCACAGGAGGCCCGAGGTCGCCGCGGGCGCGGCCGTCGAGCGTTCCAGCGTGAGCGTGAAGATCACCGGGAACATGATCGAATTGAACAGGCCGATCGACAAGGCCAGATATCCGGCGGTCGAGCCGTGCATCTGCGACACGGCCAGGCACAGGATCGTGGCGCCGAGCGCGAAGGCCGCGAGCAGCCAGGGCGCACGTTGCTTGACGAGGAACAGCAACCCGCTGCCGATCAGTCGGCCCACCATCGCCCCGCCCCAGTAGAAGCTGACCATCTTGCCGGCTTCCTCGAGCGAGATGTTCATGGTGTCGGGCTCGGCCAGGAAGTTGGTCATGGCGCTGCCGATGGACACTTCCGCGCCCACGTACAGGAAGATCGCGCCAGCGCCGAGCAACGCCCAGCGCGACTTGAATGCCGTGGCGATCGATGGGCGCTGACCCTCGTCGACGGGTTTGGTCACGTCGATGAGTTTGCGGAACACGAAGATGAACAGGGCCAGCAGCACCAGCGCGCCGGCGATCATCAGGAACACGCTGTCGATTTTGCGGAACGATTCCTCGCGCAGCTGCGGCGTGACCTCCGCGCCGTGCGTCACCGCGAAGATGCCGCCGGCGAGGATGATGCCCGACACCAGGTGCGGCGCGATGAAGGTGCCGAACGAGTTGAAGGTCTGCGAGAACGTGAGCCGGAAATGCGAACGCTCGGGACGGCCCAGGGCCGCGGCCAGCGGATTGGCCACCACCTGCAGGATCGTGATGCCGCTCGCGATGATGAACAATGCCACGAGCACCAGCGCGTAGGTATTGAGCGTGGTCGCCACCGGCACGACGAGACAGCCGAGCACCATGACGCCCAGCGCGAAGATGATCGACTTGCTGTTGCCGAGCCGGGCGATGAGCGCCGCCGCCGGCAGCGACACCACGAAGTACGCCATGAAGAACGCGAACTGCGTGAGCATCGCCTCCGCGTAACTGAGATCGAAGATGGCTTTCAGCGCCGCGATCAGCGGATCGACCGAAACGGTGATGAATCCCCACATGAAGAACAGCGTGATGACCGTCACGAAGCCCTTCCACATGTCTTTGTACTTGTTGTCGTCCATCGGAGCCCCTCGGAAGTGTGTGGAACGGAGAGTGGTTAGAGCGTCGAGACCTTCATGAGCGCGGTGCGTCGGCGGCGAGCGCCAGCGCCCCGAGCGGGCCTGCCATCGTGCCAAGGCCGGGCGGGACGACGTACAGGCCCAGGTCCTGGGCGATTTCCCGCGCTTCGACATAGCCGCCGAGGCTGCGCTGCAACTCCCGGCGGATGCGCTCGAACAGGTGCGACTGCGCGCTCATGACCCCGCCGCCGAGCAGGATGCGCAGGGGTGCGGTGGTGAGCACCATCGTGTGCAACATCTGCGCGAGTCCGTGCGCGACGTACTCCCAGGCCGGGTGATCCGGCGGCAGCTGCGACGCCGGCATGCCGGCGCGCGCTTCGATCGCGGGACCCGACGCGAGGCCCTCGATGCAGTCACCGTGGAAAGGACAGACGCCCTCGAAGGTATCGCCGCGCAAACGCGCGACACGGATGTGGCCGAGTTCGGGGTGCGTGAGGCCGAACACCGACCGGCCGCGCACGATGCTGCCGACGCCGATTCCCGTGCCGACGGTGACGTAGGCGTAGTCACTGAGACCGAGCGCCGCGCCCCAGCGTCCTTCGGCGAACGCCGCGCCATTCACATCCGTATCGAACATCACCGGAACATCGCAGCGGCGACCGAGACGCTGCGCGCCGTCGGTGTCGCGCCAGCCCCGCTTGGGAGTCGAGGTGATGTATCCCCAGGTCGGCGAATCTCGCCCGAGGTCGACGGGTCCGAACGAGGCGATGCCGAGAGCGCGCGGCGCGCCATGTTGCTGCCGCCAGCGATCGAGCACGGACTCGATCTGTCGCAAAGTTTCTTCGCGCTCCCCGGTCGGCAACCGCTCGAGGGCGCGCACGTCATCCGGGCCGGTGCCGAGAATGCACACGCACTTCGTGCCGCCCAGTTCGACACCCGCGAGTAGTTTGGCCGTGGGAGGCACGTTTCAGCCGGTGGACGGACCTGGTGCGGCCGCCTTGCGGGCCTGGCCGAGCCGCGCGTTCGCGGCGGCGAAGAAGCTGTCGTGGCTGGGTGAGGCGCCGACGTCGGCCGAGACTTTCTGGCTGATCGCGAGCATCACGCGTTTGACCTGTTCGAAGTCGACGGTGTCGACCAGTGGATCGTAGTCGCGCGGCACGATGCCGGCTCCTTCGAGGATCCAGAACCAGTCGAGATCGCCGAACAGCTCCGGCCGGTGCTGCAGGATGCGCCCGGTCGCGCGGTACATCTCGATGCGCTGCGTGACGGTGTCCGGCGGGGCAATGGCGGCGCACTGCTTCCAGAACGGCGAATCGTCGCGCCGCGAATTGCAGTAGTGCAGGACGACGAAGTCACGAATGCCCTCGTAATCTCCCCCCAGGCCGGCGTTGTAGCTCGCGATGTTCGCGGGGTCAAACTGGCTGTCCGGGAAGTGATCGAGCAGGCTGAAAATGCCGTTGGTGATCAGGTGCAGGTCGACCGGGACGAGCGGATCCAGCGCCCCGGCGGCGGCGCCGATGGCCACCACGTTCCGGTCCCAGAGCTTGCGGCGCAGCCCCGGCGCGAATCGCTCGAAGCGTGGCTCGGCGAGCACGGCGTCGCCGGCCGCGGCGCGCAGCTCGGCCGCGGCCTCGTCGTCGCTCTGGTGCGCGCTCGAGTAAACCTGGCCGTGGCTCGTGTTCTGTTGCAGCGAGGTGCGCCACTGCCAGCCCGCGGCGCGCGCGGTGACGCGCACGTACGGCGGACGGACGCCATCCGCCACGGTCGCGGCGCTGACGATGCGATCGCAGGGCAGCCACTGGCGCCAGTCTTCGTAGGCGCCACCGAGCTTCCCGCCGATCAGGCTGCCGCCCTCGGTGCAATCGATGAACAGGTCCGCACGCAGCTTGCCGCCATCCTCGAACTGCAACTCCTCGATGAAGCCGTTTTCGCGCAGTGTCGCGTCCACCAGCTTGCGCTCGAGGCGGATCACGCCGGCGCGCTCCGCGAACGCGCGCAGGTAACGCACGAGCAGCAGCGAATCCACGTGCAGCGCGTAGCGCAGGTTCTGCGCGACACCGAGCGAGTTGGTCGGGAAGATGAAGCGATTCGCCGTCGCCATCGCGATTTCGTGGCTGAACAGTTCGACTCGCGGCTTCAGTCCGAGCGCGCGCGCCTTGTGCCAGAAGTGCTGGAACGGCCGGCGCTCGACCATCGCGCCGAAGCCACCGAAGGGACGCCAGAAACTTTCACCGGTCGCCGACCAGTCGACGAAGCGTGTGCCAAGGCTGTAGGTGGACTGCGTCTTGTCGATGAAGTCGTTCTGGTCGACGCCGAGGAATCGCAGCAGGTCGAGGACGTGCGGCAACGTTGCCTCGGCGCGGCCCGCGGATGCGGGCTCGGGCGTCTCGACCAGATGGATAGAGCAATGGCTGCCGAGCTTGCGAGCCAGCGCAGCCGCGGAGAGCCACCCCGCCACGCCGCCGCCCACGATGGCGATCCGCCTGATTCTCCGATCCGGTTCCATTTGACCTCTTGACCCCTCACTGCGTCGATGCGGCGGCGAAACTAGCCGCGCACCCAAAACCTGTCAACGAAACCCCATCGAAACGGGCGCCGGACCTCGAATTTCCTCGGCAGACAGCATAGGCTGTCGGCGCACAAAAACAGGAGTTTTCTCGATGTCCCCTTCCATGTCTCTTGTCCGGTCCAAACAGGCCGCGGCGCTGCTGGCCGTGCCCTTGTTGATGTTGTTCGGATGCAAGGATGCAAAGCAGGACGCCGCCACGGCCGCGGGGCCGCAGGCAGCGCCCGGAACCGTTCATCCTGAAATCTGGCCATCGCCCAAGTGGCCGTTCGAGAAGGACGCCGCGCTCGAGGAGAAAGTCGCCGCGCTGCTGGCGAAGATGACGGTCGAGGAAAAAGTGGGCCAGGTCGTGCAGGGCGACATCGCCAGCATCACGCCCGCGGACATGAAGAAGTATCACCTGGGGTCGGTGCTGAACGGCGGCGGCTCCGCGCCGGGCGGCGACGAATGGGCCGCGCCCGACAAATGGCTGAAGCTCGCCGACGAGTTCTACTACGCCTCGATCGACACCAGCGACGGCGGCGTGGGCATCCCGATGATCTGGGGCACCGATGCGATGCACGGCCACAGCAACATCGTCGGCGCCGTGCTCTTCCCGCACAACATCGGTCTCGGCGCGACTAACAACCCGAAGTTGCTGGCCGACATCGCGCGCGTCACCGCCGAGCAGGTCCGCACCACCGGCATCGACTGGACGTTCGCGCCCACCGTGACCGTCCCGCAGGACGATCGCTGGGGCCGCGCATACGAGGGTTACTCGGAAGATCCGAACCTCGTCGCGTCTTTCGCCGGTGTGTTCGTGAAGGGTCTGCAGGGTGAGCCATCCTCGCCGGACTTCCTCAAGGGTCACTACGTGATCTCCTCGACCAAGCACTTCCTCGCGGATGGCGGCACGCATGAGGGCCGTGACCAGGGCGATGCGCTCGGTCCGGAATCGGAGCTCGTGGAAATCCACAACGCGGGCTACGTGCCGGCCATCGAAGCCGGCGTGCAGACCATCATGATCTCCTTCTCGAGCTGGCAGGGCGTCAAGCACACCGGCAACAAGGGCCTGATGACCGACGTGCTCAAGAAGCGCATGAACTTCGACGGCTTCACGGTCGGCGACTGGAACGCGCACGGCCAGGTCGAAGGTTGCACCAACACCAACTGTCCGCAGGCGCTGATTGCCGGCCTCGACATGTACATGGCGCCGGACTCCTGGCGCGGGCTTTACGAAAACCTCGTGAAGCAGGTGAAGGACGGCACTGTGCCGATGGAGCGTCTCGACGACGCCGTCACGCGCATCCTGCGCGTGAAGTTCCGCGCGGGGCTGTTCGAGGCGGGTCCGCCGTCGAAGCGCGCGCTCGCGGGCAACTTCAAGATGCTCGCGTCGCCGGAACAGCGCGCGCTGGCGCGCGACTCCGTGCGCCAGTCGCTGGTGCTGCTGAAGAACAACGGCAATCTGCTGCCGCTCGCGGCCAACAAACACGTGCTGGTCACGGGTGACGGCGCCGACAGCATCATGAAGCAGTCGGGCGGCTGGACGATCACCTGGCAGGGCACGGGCCTCAAGAACGCCGACTTCCCGGGCGGCACGTCGCTGTGGGGCGGCGTGCGCGCGGCGGCGAAGGCCGGCGGCGGCAGCGCGGAGCTGTCGACCGATGGCAGCTACAAGAAGAAGCCCGACTACGCGATCGTCGCCTTCGGCGAGAATCCGTACGCGGAATTCCAGGGCGACCTGAAGGTACTCACGCTGCCGGGCTCGATGACGCAGCACCTCGAGATCATGCAGAAGCTGCGCGACGAGAACATTCCGGTCGTGGCGGTGCTCTTCTCGGGACGGCCGCTGTGGCAGAACCGTGAGTTGAACCTCGCCAATGCCTATGTCGCCGCGTGGCTGCCGGGCACCGAAGGCGGTGGCATCTCCGACGTGTTGTTCCGCAAGAAGGACGGCTCGGTGAACCACGACTTCACCGGCAAGTTGTCCTTCTCGTGGCCGAAGGACGCGACCGGCGCGCCGCTCAACGTCAACCGCGAACCCTACGATCCGCTGTTCGCGTTCGGGTTCGGCCTGAGTTATGCCGCGCCCGCGGAGCTCGCCGCACTGCCCGAGGATCCGGGCATTCCGTCCGAGCTGATGAACACCGGCTCGTACTTCGACAAGGGCATCCCGGTTCCGCCGTGGTCACTGCGGGTTTCGAATGGGCCGGACTCCACGCGCATCACCACGACGCCGGTCGACGCGATCAGTGGACGCGTGAAGGTCACGGCGATCGACGATACGGTGCAGGAAGGCGCGCGACGCTTCGTGTTCGCGGGCGACGGCCCGGCGTCGATCGAGCTCACGAGCGAGGGCACCGTCGACCTGTCGCGCGAGACCAATGGCGACGTGATGTTGCTGGTGCGCCTGCGCCGTGACGCGGATGCGCCGAAGGACGTGACGATCGGCATGGGCTGCGGCGCGGGCTGCGGTGGCACCCTGCCCTTCGCGGACACGCTGCAGGCGCTGCCTTCGGCCAAGTTCCAGACCGTCGGCATCCCGCTCAAGTGCTTCCAGAAGGCGAAGGTGGACGTGAGCAAGGTCAGCGAGGTGCTCAAGATCGGCTCCTCCGGCAAGCTCGATGTCGCACTCTCGCAAGCCAGGCTCGGCACCGTCGCCGATAAAGTAGTTAGCTGCAATTAAATGGGGACATTCCCCGTTTCCTAGCAAACGGGGACAGACCTGATCGAGACATGAGGGCGCTTCGCAAGGAGCGCCCTCTTTTTTTGGGGGACATTCAGGTCCGACCCCTTTTGCTAGGAAATGGGGAGTGTCCCCATTATCGGAGCTGGCTGTCTTTGCTGCCGCGGCGGTTGTAGCCGCTGAAGGTCGCCGCGTCGCGGTCGTGCGCTTCCTGGCAGGCGACGCAGAGGCGCACGCCGGGGATCGCCTCGCGGCGCGCCTCGGGAATACGGGCACCGCATTCCGCGCAGGATTCGAGTGAAGGCCCCGCGGGCAACTGGCTCTTGGCGCGCTTGATCGCGTCCTTGACCGTCGCGTCGATCTGCTCCTGAACCGCGCCTTCTTTGGCCCAACCGGTCGCCATGAATCTTCCTCCAGTCCGAGAGGCCGATTTATGACCCGCATCGCGCGGAATGCAACCCCGGGTAACGTGGTCTTACCCGAGGTTGGCGCGCTACGCCTGGCGAATTGCCGCCTCGGCGACGGGGCGCATCGCGGCGTAGCCCGCTGGCGAGGGATGCACCTCGTCCTGGGCGAGATCGTGCTTCACGTTGCCCTGCGCGTCGGTGAGCACGGCCGCGTAGTCGGCGAACACCGCGCCGATCCGTTTCGCGTAACCGCGCATCCATTCGTTGAGCGCGACGACCTGTTCCTTCGGCTTCGCCTCCGGACGCCACCAGTATCGCGAGGCCGGAGGAGCGGCGCCGAGCACGATGCGCAGCTTGTGGGCCTGCGCGATCTCGCACATGGCCATCAGGTTGTTGTGCGAATCCTGCGCGGTCATCGGCCCGGTGTTCTGCGCGATGTCGTTCGTGCCGACCATGATGTGCACGACCCGCGGCTTGAGCGCGATCACGTCCGAATACATGCGCACCAGCAGCTGCGGAGTCGTTTGCGCGCTGATGCCGCGACCGACGTTGCCCTTCGAGAAGAAATCCGCATCCGTGCTCGCCCACCCTTCCGTGATCGAATCGCCGAGGAACGCTACATCCACTTTCGCGCCGCTCGCGATGAGCTTCGCATTGTCCTCGCGATAACGCCCGAGCCACGCCCAGTCGGTCAGCAGCAGCGGCGGCTGCAGGGCCGGCGCGGTGTTCGGTTGCTTGCCGCATCCTTCGGGAACCTGCGCGAGCGCGCCCGATGCGCCCGCCCCCACGGCGATTGCGGCCCCCGCGATCAGCGAGCGACGATTCATGTGCTTCACGAATACCCCCTTCAAGGCGCCTTGTTGAAGATGTGTGGCGCCGATTGTCAAAACGGTCCGCTCGATGGTACTGCAGTCCCGAGATCGAATCGAACCGTTACCTCGCCGGGGGTCTTCATGGCCTTCGGCAGATGCGCGCGCATGAGCGCCCCCAGCTCTCCGTGGAGTGGAACCACCGTCCCTCGATTCCCGAGTAGATAGTCCGCGCGTTGACCTCGTAATCGTCGTCGCCCCGCTTCGGAATCTGGATGTATCCGCGCTCGCCGTCGCGGCCCGGCACGTCGCGCGCGCCGTGACATCGCCACGTGTCGCTGACGGTCATGGGCGCCGGGGTTCCCGGTCCACTCCGGACTGCTTTGCGCGGACGCGCCCTCGATGCTCGCCATTTGCACCATTTCGCGGCGCACTTCGATCCAAGCCGCTCGAGACCGCGTCGATCTCGCCCCGTTCCGCCGCATGCCATGCCGGAACTGCACTCTCATTCAATGCCCATTGCGCTGCGAAGCGTTCGCAACCCCGCGTGGGCTATAAGATGGACCTCCATGACCAGCAAACTCAGCAACATCGACATCGCGCAGGCCGCACGCATGCGGCGCATCACCGAAGTCGCGAAGGAACGACTCGGCATACCAGAGGAGGCCCTCGAGGCTTATGGCAAGTTCAAGGCCAAGGTCTCGCTCGAGTATCTCTCGAAGGTCAACGGCAAGCGCGACGGCAAACTCGTCCTGGTGACCGCCATCTCGCCCACGCCCGCGGGCGAAGGCAAAACGACGACTACAGTGGGCCTCGGTGACGCGCTCAACCTCCTCGGCAAGAAGGCGCTGATCTGCCTGCGCGAGCCGGCGCTGGGTCCGGTGTTCGGCATGAAGGGCGGCGCGGCCGGCGGCGGCTACGCGCAGGTCGTGCCGATGGAAGACATCAACCTGCACTTCACGGGCGACTTCTCGGCCATCGCGCTGGCTAACAACCTGCTGGCCGCGCTGATCGACAACCACATCCACCAGGGCAACCAGGCGGGCTTCGACGTGCGCCGCGTGACCTGGCGGCGCGTGCTCGACGTCAACGACCGCGCGCTGCGCGACATCACGATCGCGCTCGGCGGCACGGCAAACGGTTTCCCGCGCCAGGACGGCTTCGACATCGTCGTCGCCTCCGAGGTGATGGCGATCTTCTGCCTCGCGACCAGCCTCGCCGACCTCAAGGAACGGCTCGGCAAGATCGTGGTTGGCTACACGCGCGAGAACAAGCCCATCCTGGCGCGCGACATCCAGGCGCATGGCGCGATGACCGCCCTGCTGCGCGACGCGCTCGCGCCCAATCTCGTGCAGACGCTCGAGAACAATCCGGCCTTCATCCACGGCGGACCGTTCGCGAACATCGCGCACGGCTGCAACTCCGTGATGGCGACCAAGGCCGCGCTCAAGCTCGCGGACTACGTCGTGACCGAAGCCGGCTTCGGCGCGGACCTCGGCGCCGAGAAGTTCGTCGACATCAAGTGCCGCAAGGCGGGACTCGAACCTTCGTGCGCGGTGATCGTCGCGACGATCCGCGCGCTGAAATATCACGGCGGCGTGGACGTGGCGGATGTCGGCCGCGAAAATCTCGTCGCGCTCGAGAAGGGGCTCGTGAACCTCGAGCGGCACATCCACAACGTGCGCAATCAATACGGCCTCGAGAGTGTCGTCGCGATCAACCATCGCGCCGAGGACACGGAGGCGGAGATCCGCCTGGTGCAGGAACGGCTCTCGCACCTCGACGTGAAGATCATCGTCGCGAAACATTTCGCCGAGGGCGGCAAGGGCGCGGTCGAGCTCGCGAAGGAAGTCGTGCGACTCTGCGAGTTGCCCAACAATTTCCGCTTCGTGTACGAGGCCGAACAGTCGTTGTGGGACAAGATGAAGACGATCGCGACACAGGTCTACGGCGCGCTCGACATCGTCGCGGACAGCAAGATCCGCGTGCAGATCCGCGCGCTGCAGGAGGCCGGATACGGGCATTACCCCGTGTGTGTGGCGAAAACCCAGTACTCGTTCTCGACCGACCCGAAGCTGCGCGGCGCACCCACCGGGCACGTCGTGAACATCCGCGAAGTTCGCCTCGCGGCCGGCGCGGAATTCGTCGTCATGATCTGCGGCGACATCATGACGATGCCCGGCCTGCCCAAGGTCCCCGCGGCGAACAGCATCGACGTGGACGCCACCGGCAAAATCGTAGGGCTGTTTTAATGGGGACATTCTCCGTTTCCTAGCAAACGGGGACAGACCTCATTGAAGGAACTGTTTAGACTCGGCGCATGCCCGCTGCCGACATCGCGCGCGTGCGCGCGGAAATCGACGCTCTCTATCGCCGCGAATCGCGCCGTGTCCTCGCGACGCTGATCCGCCTGCTCGGGGATTTCGAGCGCGCCGAGGAGGCCCTGCACGATGCCTTCCGCGCGGCCATGGAGAAGTGGCCGAGCGAAGGCCTGCCGCAGAACCCCGCCTCCTGGCTGGTATCCGCCGGGCGCTTCAAATCCATCGACAAGCAGCGCCGCGAAAAGCGCTTCGATCATCTCGAGGACCGCCCCGACGTCAGCGAGTCCCTCGCGGACGAGTCCGCGGCGCCCGACGATCTGCCCGAGCTGCTCGAGGACGACCAGCTGCGGCTCATCTTTACCTGCTGCCATCCCGCGCTCGCCTCGGACGCGCAGGTCGCGCTCACACTGCGCGAGGTCTGCGGCCTCACCACCGAAGAAATCGCCGCGGCATTTCTCACGCCCGCGCCCACGATCGCGCAGCGCATCGTGCGCGCCAAGGCGAAGATCCGCGACGCGAACATTCCCTACCAGGTCCCGGCGCGCGACGAACTGCCCGACCGGCTCGACAGTGTGCTGCGCGTGGTCTACCTGGTCTTCAACGAGGGCTACTCGGCGAGCAGCGGGGAATCTGCGACACGGCCGGATCTGTCCGGAGAAGCCATCCGCCTCGGCCGCCTGGTGTTCGATCTGCTGCCCGACACCGAGGTGCGCGGCCTGCTGGCGCTGATGCTGCTGCACGAGTCGCGCCGCGAAACACGCGCCACGCCAGACGGCGAGCTGATCCTGCTCGACGAACAGGATCGTTCGCGCTGGAAGCGCGCGTTGATCGACGAAGGCGTGGCGCACGTGCGCGCCGCGTTCGCCGCACCGCAGGTCGGGCCGTACACGCTGCAGGCGGCGATTGCCGCCGTGCACGCCGAAGCGCCGAGCGCCGTTGAGACCGACTGGAACGAGATCGTCGGCCTCTACGATCTGCTGCAGCGGGCCGCGCCCTCGCCCATCGTCGCGCTCAATCGCACGGTGGCGATCGCGATGCGCGACGGCGCGGAGGCGGGACTGGCTGCGCTCGACCCGCTGCTCGCGGGCGGCGAGCTCGACAAGTACCAGCTCGCCCACGCGGCGCGCGCCGACTTCTGCCGCCGGCTCGGCCGCGATGCCGAAGCCCGCAAGGCCTACGAACGCGCCATCGCCCTGACCGCCCAGGGCCCCGCCCGCCGGTTCCTCGAGCGCCGCCTGGCCGCACTTTCCGCCTAGGCCACCCGCTATCCCGGGTTTTCCGTGCCAGGCACAGAGATTTTCATCCCCCCGTTGTCGATTTGCGGGGGCGCCGCGCGACTACTTCCCAAGGAGACCCACATGAAATACCTGTGCCTCGTCTATCTTTCGCCCGAGCAATGGAGCTCGGTGCCGGACGCCGAATGCGCGCAATACGGCCAGGGGCTGCGCGACAGCGGCCACTGGATCACCGGCTCCGCGCTGCAGCCGACGCAAGCCGCGACCACCGTGCGCCTGCGCAACGGCCAGGTATCCGTCACCGACGGTCCGTTCGCGGAGACCAAGGAGCAGCTCGCCGGCTTCTACATGATCGAAGCGCGCGACCTGAACGAAGCCATCACGCTCGCCTCGAAGATTCCGCCCGCGCGCACCGGCAGCATCGAGGTGCGTCCCGTGCGCGAGCTCGATGTTCCCGCCGAATTGCGCGCGCCCGACGCCGCGCGCCACACCGGCTGACCCAACTACCCAGGAGACCCACCATGCATTCGCAGATCTTCGTCAACCTGCCCGTCAAGGACCTGAAGCGTTCCGTCGACTTCTTCACGAAGCTCGGCTACACCTTCAACCCGCAGTTCACCGACGAGAACGCGACCTGCATGATCCTCGGCGACAATCTCTATGTGATGCTGCTGGTCGAGAAATTCTTCGGCACCTTCACGAACAAGGGAATTGCCGACACGACGAAGGCCACCGAGGTGCTGACCTGCGTTTCGTGCGACTCCCGCGCGCAGGTCGACGAGCTGGTGGCGAAGGCGCGCGCCGGCGGCGCGAGCGTTCCGCGCCAGCCCCAGGACCACGGCTTCATGTATGCGCACGGCTACGAAGACCTCGACGGTCATACCTGGGAGCTCATCCACATGACCGGCACTCCTCCCCAGCAGTGAGCGCGCAGTTCGTCACGTCGCGCGACGGCACGCGTATCGCATACGCGATCGAAGGCGCGGGCCCGGCGGTGATCCTCATCGACGGCGCGTTCTGCAGCCGCGCCATGGGCCCGATGCCCAAGCTCGCGGCCGAGCTCGTGACGCGGGGCCTGCGCGTGCTCACGTACGACCGGCGCGCGCGCGGGGCGAGCGGCGACACGCGACCCTACGCGGTCGAACGCGAGATCGAGGACATCGACGCGCTGATCGGCGCCGCGGGCGGCCGCGCCTATCTATACGGCATTTCCTCGGGCGCCGCCCTCGCGCTGTCCGCCGCCGCGGCCGGATTGCCGATCGACGGCGTGGTGCTGTACGAGCCGCCCTTCATGGTCGGGCCCCACGCGCGCCAGGTGCCGGCCGATCACACGGCCACCCTCACGCGCATGATCGCGGAAGACCGCCGCGCGGACGCGGTGACTTACTACCTGTGCGACATCATCGGCGTGCCGCGCTTCATGCCGTATCTGTTTCGCTTCACCCCCCTGTGGCGCAAGCTCAAAGCGGCGGCACCGTCCCTGCCCTACGATTCGGCGGTGATGGGCGACTTCGCGCTGCCTACCGCGCGCGCCGCCGCGGTGCGCGTGCCGACGCTGGTGCTCGACGGCGAGAAAACCTGGCCGATGCTGCGCGACGCCGCGAGCGCTCTCGCCCAGGCGATTCCCGGCGCCCGGGCGCGCTCGCTGCCCGGCCAGACCCACAACGTCGCCGCGCGCGCCATCGCCCCCATCCTCGCGTCCTTTATCAAGGCGTAACCCGTTGATTTGTGACGAGGGTTGGCTTCCGGGTCACTGAGGGCGCGGCTGGGTCAAGTGCGTGGGGGAGTGGCCGTTAACGGGTCGGGTCACTCCAGAACCAGAAAACGCCCATGACATCCATTTCGCCGCCCGAATCCGAAGAGCACGTCGATCAACTCCTGCGCGCCGCCATCGCGGACCAGACGCTCGAGTTGCCGCCGTTGCCGCGGATCGCCGTCGAAGTCATGCGCCTCACGAGCGACGATCCGCGCACCGACGAGGAAAGCGATGCCGGCGCGGCCGAGCTCGCCGGCTTCATCCAGCGCGACGTGTCGCTCGCCGGGCAGGTCATGCGCGTCGCGAACTCCGCGCTGTACGCGCGCCGGACGCCCGTCGTCACGTTGTCGCAGGCCATCGCCTGGCTCGGCGTGCGCGAGATCCGCAACATCGCCTACGCCGCGGCGGTGCGCGGCCAGGTGTTCAATTCCGCGTATTTCCACCGCGAGATGGCGGAGATCTGGCGCGAGTCGGTCATCACCGCGCTGTTCGCGCAGGAGATCGCGCGCCTCAAGCGCCGCAACGTCGAGTCGGCCTATCTATGCGGCCTGCTGCATCGCGTGGGTTACGCGGTGATGCTGAGCCGCATGGGCGTGGCCGCGCTCGAACACCGGTTGTCGATCGACGTCACGACGGTCTCGCGTTACGCGGCGGATCACGAAGCGCGCGTCGGCGCTCATCTCGCCGCCAACTGGCATCTGCCGCTGTCGGTGGCCTCCGCGATCGCGCACTGGCGCAATCCGCTCGAGGCCGGCCATGCGCGCACCGAAGTCATGGAAGTCGCGCTGGCGCGGCAGATCTCGGACGAGCTGCGCTCGCCCGGCGTCGGCGGTGAGCTGCCCGACTCCATGCTCGGTCCCGTGTCGCGCTGGATGGACGACCTGTCCATCTACCCCGATGAGCTGTTCTCGATCATGGCGCAGCGCGCCGCGATCTACGCGACCGCGGAGAGCTTCACATGAGCGCCGCGAGCTGGAATCACGCCTTCGACGTCGTCGTCATCGGCTCGGGCCCCGCCGGGCAGAAGGCCGCGATCCAGGCCGCCAAGGCCGGGCGGCGCGTCGCGGTCATCGAACGCGACCGGCAGGTCGGCGGCGCCTGCGTCCACACCGGCACGATCCCGAGCAAGTCCCTGCGCGAACATGCACTGCGCCAGCGCGTGCGCCAGGTGAACCTGATGGAAGCGCGGCTGCAGTCGCTGCTCGATGGCGTCGGCGGCACCGTCGCCGCGCACGACGCCTACATGGCCGCGCAGCTCGACCGCAACGACATCACGCTGCTGCGCGGCCGCGCGAGTTTCGTCGCGCCTCAGGGGCGCGCAAATGAAAAACAGCCGCACGAGCTCACGATGCTCCTCATCGACGGCTCGCAGTCCAGCATCCACGCGCCCGTCATCATCATCGCGACCGGCTCGCGCCCGCGCGTGCCGGCCAAACTACCCATCGACCACGAGCACCTGCTCGACAGCGACTCCATCCTGTCGCTCGCCTACCTGCCGCGCAGCCTGCTGGTGCTCGGCGGCGGCGTCATCGCGAGCGAATACGCCTCGATGTTCGCGGCGCTCGGCTGTGAGGTCACGCAGGCGGACGAGCTCGACCAGCCGCTGGCGTTCCTCGATCCCGAGCTCACGTCGTTCTACCTGGACGAACTGCGGCGCAATGGTGGCGAGTACCTGCCGAACGCCGAAGCCGTGGGTGCGCGCTTCGATGGAATATCCCAGGTGCGCACCGAATTCCGCGACGGCCGGACCATCGTCTCCGACAAGGTGCTGGTGGCGCTGGGTCGCGTCGCCAACATCGACTCCCTGAACCTCGCGGCCGCCGGCATCGAGCTCACCGCGCGTGGCCACGTGCGGATCGATGAGAACCTGCAGACCACGGCGCCCGGCGTCTACGCCGCGGGCGATGTGATCGGCCCGCCGGCGCTCGCGTCCGTGTCGATGGAGCAAGGCCGCCGCGCCGCCTGCCATGCGCTCGGACTGCTGGTGCCGTCGGATCCGGTCTCGCGCCTGCCCTCCGGCGTCTACACGATTCCCGAGATCGCGACCGTCGGCCTCGACGAACACGGCGCACGCAAACATTTCGGCGGCGCCCTCGTCGGCCGCGCGCGCTTCGAGGAGATCGCGCGCGGGCACATCAACGGCAGCCAGCGCGGCCTTCTCAAGCTGATCGCGGATCCGGGCGGCCGGCGAGTGGTCGGCGTGCAGATCGCGGGCGATTCGGCGACGGAGCTCGTGCACATCGGGCAGATTGGCCTCGCGGGCGAGCTCGACGTCGATGCGTACGTCGACAACGTGTTCAACTTTCCGACGATGGCCGAGGCCTACCGCATCGCAGCGCTCGACATCGTGAAGCAGCGGAACGGAAACATCACTCCGGAAACACTCGCCGACGTCTCGGCTGCGGTCCTATAGGACCGACGCTCTCAAAACCCGAACACGTACAGCTTGTTCGCCTGGTCGGTGAAGTTGTGGAACCGGCCGCCGCTCGAAATCACCGCGATGTACTGCTGGCCGTCGACCTCGAACGAAATCGGTGGCGCACTGCCGGCCGCATCCATTCCGTATTTCCACAGCGTGGCGCCGGTCTTCTTGTCGATCGCGCGCAGGTACTTGTCGTCGGTGCCGCCGACGAACAGCAACCCGCCAGCGGTGCCGAGCAGTCCGCCGTAGCTGGGCGAACCCGTCTGCACGGGCTTGCCGTCGATCACCTTCTCGCCCAGCGGCACTTCCCAGAGTTTGCGGCCGGTGGTGAGGTCCATGGCAGCCACCTTGCCCCACGGCGGCGCGGAGCCGGGCATGGCTTCCGTGTCCAGCAACTGGCGCCAGTGATACAGCATCGACGCCTTGCCATTGTTGAAGAACGTCTCGTCGAGTTTGCCGAACTCCGTCCAGATGGCGTCGAGGTCCGCCTGGGTCGCCGTCACCTTCGCGTGTGATGGGCGCTTCTGGAATTCCGCGAGCACGAAGTGCTGCTTGTTCTCGTCCAGCAAGGTGTACGCGTTGAGCGAAGGCACGAACTTGCGCGCCTGCTCGCCGACGCTTTCGAACTGGCCGTTGCGACTCGGCAGGTGGCAGGACGCGCACCGCGACTGGTACACGGGCGAATCACCCGGCGGGCCGGAATCGCCCAGCAGATAGACGCGCAGCATCCAGGGGATGTCGTTGACCGGCACGTAGAGCACGCCGTCCGGGTCGACCGTGGCGCCGTGCCACTCGGCGCCACCATGCACACCGAAGGTCACCAGGTCCTTGTTGAGCTCCGGCGGACGGAACCAGCCGTGGATCGTGCCGGGCCCGCTGAACTGCGCTTCGACGAAGGCGCGCCGCTCATCCGAGACCTGCGTGATGCGCGAGGGATCCCACGTGAGCGAGATGAGCGGCTCGGGCAACTCGACGTCGGGTTGGTAGTCCGGCATGTGGTCGTTGGCCATGCGCGAGCCCGGCGCGCGGCGCCGGCGGAAATCGTAGATGGGTTTGCCCGATGCGCGGTCGAGCAGCAGCGTGTTGCCCAACTTGGTCACGACGGTGACGACATCGTATTGCCGACCGCCGATGGTGATCGTCGTCAACATCGGGGTGCCCGGCACGTCGAGATCCCACAGGTCGTGCGCGACTTCCTGGAAAGCCCACTTGATCGATTGCGTGGCGAGATCGATGGCGAGCACGCTGTCGGAGTTGTTGTTGGGGCCGGGGCGCGTGATGCCGATGAGCGCCGGGCGCGGGTTTCCCGTGGTCACGAACAGCGTGTTCGTCTTGCGGTCGATCGTCATCCCACCCCATTGGGTGCCACCTTCGAAGTTCGGGCTGTCGCCGTGCAGCGCGATCTTCCAGCGCTGCTCGCCGCTCGCGAGGTCGAGGCCCAGGATCGTCCGCTCGCTGTAGAGCGCCACGAGCAGGATATCGCCCGCGATGGCGGGACTGATGACGGTGGCGGCGCCGTCGAGATCGCGCACGCCGTTGCCGAGCTTGCTCTTGTCGAGTTTGCCGGTGCGCGCGTCGAACGCACCGATGAAGCGGCCGAATGGCACGTAGAGCGTGGCTTCCTTGCCGTCCGCGCTGGGTTGGATCAGGAAGCCGCGGCGCGAATAGCCGTAGCGCGGCACGCGCACGCTCCAGACGACGGTGCCGGTCGCGGCTTCGGCGGCCATGAGACGCTGGTCGGGCGTCAGCCAGAAAATGTACTTGTCCCAGGCCATCGGCGACGCCTGCACGCTCCCGTCCCAACTACCCCCGAACATCTTGCCGACGTCGATCGCGTACTTGAGCTTGAGCGAAGCAACGTTGCCGGTGTTGATCTGGCTGAGCGGAGAGCGGCGCTGCGATTCATCGTTGCCACTGGAGACCAGCCAGTCATGACGCTCGTGGGTGACGGTCACCGCCGCGGGCGCTGCGTCCGTGGTGGAGCCCGAAGCGCCGGCCGATTCGTGCTCGAGCGTCAGCAGGCCCTTCTCGATCTTGAATTCCTCGGTCGCGGTGCTGACGGGCGCCTCGGGCAGCATTCGCAACGACTCGCGCGTGATCGGTACGCGCATCTCGCCGAAGTTCTCGTTCTGCACTTCCGCGGGGGCACGCTTGTCCGCGTTGCCGGGCAGCAGGCGCTTGAGGTTCAGCCAGTCGGCTTTTGCGCTCGCCGAAATGGCGTGCCACGCGACCTGCGGGTTCCAGGCCAGCGAAGACGAGGCCCCGTACTTGCCGAAGACCGCGTGCGCATAACGCGCGCCGACGAGCAGCAAAAAGGCGAGGACGCCCCATTTGAAGAGGCGTGACACGAGGTTCCTGAAATTCATGAATCGACCCACCCTGAGAAGAGCGGGAAGTCTAAGGGAATTGCTAGGCGGCCACGCGACGGATGCCGGTTGAACCGGAATTTTGCGAACGGCATCCGGGATATTAAGTCACTCGGTGAACGCGTTCATCTCAGAACTTCTGGCTGAACCGGATGCCGATCGTGCGCGGCCGGGTCACGACCGAATACACGTTGCCGCCCGCTCCCGAGCTCACGCAGATCGACACGTCGCACTCGGCGTACCGGTACAGGCTCGCGCGCTCGTCGAACACGTTGTCGATGAAGAGCTCCGTGGTCCACTTCTCGGCCGCCATGCCGAAGGCGAAATCAGCCAACGTGTACGAGTCCTGCACACCGAGCGCATCCGCCTCGTACGGCAGCAACGCCGAGGTCGAATTGCCGTTGTGGACGCCCGAAACCTGGACGTGGCCATCGAGCCCGGCCAGCGGAAACTCGTAGCGCACGGTGAGATTCGCCTTGAATCTCGGCGTCGTCGGCAGGCGTTGACCATCCGGCGCGAATTCTTCCGGCGCGCACACGCCGCGCGGCAGCGGCGTGCCGTCCGCGTCCAGCGTCTTGCAGAAATCTTCCGCGAGCTCCGCCTTCTGCACCGCGAATCCGCCGAACACGGTCAACGCGTCGGTCGCCATCCATTGGACGTCGACTTCGACGCCCAGCAGCTCGGCCTTGCCGGCGTTCGACACGTTGGTCAGGCCGTTCTCGCCGAGGAACGAGAACTGGAAGTCGTCCCATTTACCGAGATAGAAGGCGCCGTTGAAACGCAGCCGGTTCTCGGCCCACGTCGTCTTCCAGCCGACTTCGTAGTTCGTCAGGAAGTCCGCCTTGTAGGGTGGAAAGGTGCCGCGCCGGTTCACGCCGCCGGGACGGAATCCCTCCGAGATCGTCGCGTAGAACATCGCATCGTCGGTGGCCTGAAAGGATGCGTTGACGCGGAAGGTGTTGTCTTCCCTGGTCACGGTCTTGTCGAGGTTGGTGCACGGCGCCGTTGCGAACACCTGCCCCGTGTCGAAGCACGACACCTCGCCGGTGCTCGAACCATACGGATTCGTCAGGCCGAAGCCGAAGAACCCTTCGAGCGAGTTCTCGTACTTGAAGAAACGCAGTCCGCCGGTCAGCGACAGCCGGTCGGTGGCATCGAAGGTCACTTCGCCGAACACCGCGTAGTCGCGATCGACGCGCCACTGCTTGGTCAGCCAGAAGCTGTCGTCCCAGCCGGTCACGTCGCTCTGATCGGCGAGACCCGTGATGTTGTATTCCTGCTGGATGTCGTGCGTCTGGCGCTGGTAGAAGAGCCCCGCGACGAAACTCACGCGGTTCTCGCTCGGGCTCGAAATGCGCAGCTCGCCGCTGGTCTTCGTGTAGCCATCCTTGCCCTGGATGAACTGCGACGGGTTGATGAGCTCGCCGGCGTTGTCGTAGAAATACACGCCGTACCCGGAAAGCGTGTCGTAGAAGAACGCGTAGTCCGAGTAGTCGGAGTTCGTATCGACGTCGCGCTTGAGGTACGCACCCGAGAACGTGATGTCGAAGTTGCTGACCTTGCCTTCGATGGCGAGCGCCGCCTGCACCCACCGGTCATCGAAGTCTTCCGGGTGGAAGTGCGCGACTTCCAGGTCGCCGAAGTTGCTGTCGCCGGCGTAGATGCCATTGCCCGTCGTCTTCTGGCCCATGATCGTGGGCGTGATGCTCCAGCTGTCGTTGAGATCGATCTTGAGCGCGGCGCGCGCGCCGTAGGTGTCGGAATCGTTGTAGTTGTCCTCGGCAAGCGAGTTGATCGCGATGCCCGAGGTGGGAAAGGTGCGCGTGTAGGCGACGTTGTCGATGTACCCGCCGTCGTGGCGCGCCCAGCCGACGAGGCGGATCGCGGCGCGTTCGCTCAGCGGGATGTTCACGAATCCTTCGGCTAGATAGCCGGGATCGCCATCAGAGATCGTGTTGGCTTCGATGCCGTAACCCGCGTCGAAACCCGACGCATCCGGCTTGTTGGTGATGATGCGGATCGTGCCCGACTGCGAGCTCGCGCCGTACAGCGTGCCCTGCGGACCCGCGAGCGCCTCGACGCGCGCGATGTCGTACATGTGGATGTCGAGCGCGCCCTGGATCGTCGTGATGGGCTGCTCGTCGAGATACTGGCCGACGCCGGGCTGCGGTCCGGAATGGTTGCCGTTGTCGCCGGCGGCCGCGCCGCGCATGAACACGCGGGCGTATCCGGGCGCCGCCTGCTGGAACGACACGCTGGGCAGGTACTTCACGAAATCATCGAAGCCCTTGATCCCCAGATCGGCGAGTCGCTCGGTGCCGATGGCCTGGATGCTGAGCGGCACGTCCTGCAGGTTCTGCTCGCGCTTGAGGGCGGTGACGACCACCTCCTCCATGCCGCGTAGGGCCGGCTCTTCGGCCTGTTGCGCCTGGGTGGGTGATGCCGCCAGGAGGGCGCCGGCGATCGGAATGGGGCTCAGGAAGGTTCGGGCCAGTCGGGCCTGTCGGACCTGTTCACGTCGGATCTTGCGTAACTTGCTACGAGTCATCGCCGCTCCCCGAGTTTTTATTCTGCGATCAGTGTATGCCTTTCGTAACCGAATCAAAACTTCGGTGTAGTTCGATACCTGGATAGGACCGGACCCAATGCCTCTTTGAGGGGCACGAGGAACGGTTCGAAGTGCTTCCAGTGATCGATACCGTCGCGGAAGATAGGCTGGCGCACCTGTTCCGAGCTCGCGGTGCGCACTGCCCTCTGATTTTCGTGAAATCGCAGGACTGCCTCTTCATAGGGCAAACCGCAGTAGGCGAGCAGCCGCCGGACCTCTCCTTCCGTGTCCTCGATCATGTTCTCGTAGAACACCCGGTGCACGCGGCCCGGCAACGCTTCGTCGAAATGCGCCATCAGTTCGACGTAATCGCGGTAGTACCGGCCGATTTCGGCCAGGTCATACGTGAAGTTCTGCCCGCGCGCGAAGTGCTGCTTGAACCCGGAGAAGCAGCAGCCGAGCGGGTGGCGGCGCGCGTCGATGATCTTCGCGTTCGGCAGCATCAGGTGGATGAAGCCGACGTGCGCGAAGTTGTTGGGCATCTTGTCTATGAAAAACGGCGCGGCGGTCTTGCGCTGGATGCGCGTCTGGCGGATGTAACGCTCGCCGAGGTCGCGCAACTCGTCGGCGTCGAACTTCGAGAGTGCGCGTGGATAGGCGCCGCCGGGCTCGCGCGACGTGCGGTTGCCGACGGCGCGCGCGAGCATCGCGACGTCGGGTAGTTCCATCGTGCCTTCCACCTGCGAGTGGGAGGCGAGGATCTGTTCGATCAGCGTGGAGCCCGAGCGCGGCAGGCCGACGACGAAGATCGGATCGGGCGCCGCGCAGCCGAAGCCCACGCGCGCGGCGAAGAATTCGCGGGTGAACAGCTTCTTCGAGCGCTGCACGTGCGCGGCATTCTCTTCCGCGTCGTAACGGATGAGTCCGCGGCGCAGCCGGTTGCCTTCCGCGTAGTGATGGAAGGACTCCGCGTATTCGCCGGCATCCTCGAGCACCTTGCCCAGCGAGAACTCGAAGTGGAAGCGATCCTCGGTAGTGAGGTCCTCGCGCGCGAGCTGCGCGCGCATGGCGTCGGCTTCCTGCGGCGAGAAGCGGAAGGTCTTGAGGTTCGCGAGGCTCCAGTACGCCTCGCCGAGATGCGGCGCGAGCGCGATGGTCTTGCGATACGCCTCGATGCTCTCGGCGTTGCGGCCGGCGGTCTTGAGCGAGTGCCCCAGGCTCATCCACACCTTGGCCTGCTGTGGATAGTCCGCGAGCACCGCCTGGTATTGCTCGATGGAGGCCGCGTATTCGCCGATCCGGCCGAGGATCGCGGCCTTGAGGTTGCGATAACCCGGATTGCGCGGATCGTCCGCAAGCAGGCGCTCGACCTCGGTGAGCGCCGCCTCGGACTTGTTCTGCCGGTGCAGGACCGTCGCGTAGTTGTGGCGCGCGGCCGCGAAGCCCGGCGCGAGCTGAAGACAACGCGCGAGCAGGTTCTCCGCGTCGGCGTAGCGGCCGATGCGGGCCGCGACCTCGGCGAGCATGCGGATCGCGGCGACGTCGGTCGGGTGGCGCTTGAGGAACTCGCGCAGCGCGGCCTCCGCCTCCGGGATGCGGTTCTCGCACAGTGCCGTCGCGGCGTGGACGAGTTGCGGATCGCGCGTGGAGTGGCGGATGGATTCGGCATACGCGGCGTCCGCGGCCTCTTTCATCTCGAGCGCGGTGTAGTGATCACCGAGCGCGCGCCACGCGTCGGGCAACGCCGGACGGAAGTGCACCGCGCGCTTCAGCGCGGCGATCGCTTCCTCGCCCCGCCCCAGTCGCCCGAGGGCGAGCCCGGACAGCGCCAGCGCATTGGGCTGGTCGGGAATGACCTTGAGGATCTCGTCCGCCTGTTCCGCCGCGGCCCGCGGATCGGCCTCCAGAAGTCGCGCGGCATTCGCGAGCGCGACATCGAGCGTGCCGGCGGGAGAATCCGGAGGGGCGGCGGTGGTCACGGGCGTGTGCGGCCGGAGAGTTCCTTGATGAGGTCGTACCACATCCGCAGGCCGTCGTAGAACGACTTCACCGGGATGCGCTCGTCGAGACCGTGCGCGAAGGCATCCTTGTCGCGAATGAAGGTCGGATCGACGCCATAGGTCGGGATGCCGGCCGCGCGGAACACCAGGCCGTCGGTCGCGCCCGAGGCCTGCTGCGGAACGATGGGCACGCCCGGGTAATACTTCTGCACCACGCGGGTGACCGCTGTGATCACGTCGCTGCGCAGCGGCGAAGCATCGCTCGACATCGGCTGATCGATGGTGGTCACCGCGACGTTCGCGCCGACGACGCGCGCGAGCGCGAGGCGTACGTCCTCGACCTTCACGCCCGGGAAGATGCGGCAGTTCACGGTCGCGGTGGCCGATTGCGGCAAGGCGTTGTTGGCGTGCCCGCCGTCGAGCCGCGTCGCGACGCAGGTGGTGCGCGTCTGGCCGACGTAGGCGGGATGCGCGGCGAGCACGGCCGCGGCGGCCGCGTCGCGCGGATCGCCGGCGAACTTCGTCATGGCCGCGCCGAGCTCACCCGGCGTCGTCTTGCCCGCGGCGCGGAAGCTCGCGATCGTCGTGTCGTTCCACATCACCGGGAAGCTGAACTGCCCGAGCTTCACGAGCGCGGCGGCGAGATCGTAGATGGCGTTGTCGGCGCGCGGGGTCGAGCTGTGGCCGCCCGGGTTGCGGGTAGTTAGCAGGAAGTCGGCATAGGTCTTCTCGGCGGTCTGCAGCGCGAAGTACAGGGGCTTGCCGGTTTCGTCGTCGAGCGTGCCACCGCCGCCGTCCGCATTGAGCGCGTATTCGGCGTCGACGAGGGCGCGGTGATCGCGCGTCATCGCAACCGTGGTCGCCTGCGAGGTCTCTTCGTCGCCGCTGAAGTAGATGATGAGATCGCGCTTCGGCACGAACTTCTCGGCCTTGAGGCGCAGGAAGACCGTCGCGAGCTCGGCGATGCCGTGTTTCACGTCATACGTGCCGCGGCCGTAGAAGTAGCCGTTTTCCTCGACGAGCGTGAAGGGGTCGCGTTTCCAGTCCGAGGTCTTCGCATCCACCACGTCCATGTGCGCGAGCAGCAGGATGGGCTTGCCGCCCGAGCCATCGCCGCGGTAACGCACCACCAGCGTGGCGGTCTTGTCGCCGGGGCGCTCGAAAGGCACGACGGTGACGTCTTCGGCGGGGAACCCTCCGGCGCGGAATTCGCCGGCGAGATATTCGGCCATCGCCGGCACCTGGTGCCTGCCGAGCACGGTCTGGAACGAGACGGTCCTGGCGAGGATCTCGCGCGCCCTGGCGTCGAAGCTCGTGGGCTTGTCCGCGGCGCCGGCGCCCACGGAGCACGCGAGGAGAATGGCAACGAGGGTGTTCTTGTACATGGCTTGCCCCTGTCCGATGGGCATCATCTTAGCCTTGCTTTGATGATCCCGTGCGCGGTGAACACCGCGATGAATGGCGCGAAGGAGGACAGGAGCCGGTTGCCGACGAAGGCCGTCGAAACAACCGCCGCGGCCAGGGTGATTCCGAGGAGTAGCCAGGAACCCTTGCGCACCGTGCGTGGATCCGCGTCCAGGCCGATGTAGCCGCGCGTATTGAACAAGGTGAAGAAGAGTCCGGTCGCGAGCACCCAGTACATCATGGCCGTGCCTTCGAGCCGGCCGTATTCGGCGTTGATCCACGGCCAGCGGGTCAGCAGGGCGATGGTGCCGCTCACGAAATACAACGCGATGCCAAGATAGATGCGGTTGAGGATGGCGCCGCGGCGCACGAGCAGCGTCGTGGCGAAGAAGGCGAGCGCCGTCGCCGTGTAATACGGCAGGCGCCATTCGACCTGCTCGCGCGGCTTCGCGATCGCCATGTAGAGCAGGAAAATGGCGAGCGGCATCGCTTCGACCGCCCGCAAGGCGAAGGCGCGCATGGAATATGATGCGGTCATGGAATCGACGGCGCCCGACTGGGTCTCCGAAACACGCTTCGGTAAATGGTTTCTCTCCACGGAGACCTGGTTTCGTTATGTGCTTTCGCAGGCGGTGGCGGACCTGCGAGCGCTCGCGGGCCCGGACCTGCCTGGATCGTTCAACCGTCTCATGGACGTCGGCTGCGGGCAAGGACTCGCCTTCCAGCTCCTCGAGCAACATTTCGCGCCGCGCGCCATCGTCGGCATCGATGTCGATCCGCGCATGGCGGAGGTGGCCCGCAAGGCGGCGCAGGGCTGCAAGGTTCCGGTCGAGGTGCGCACCGGGTCGGTCACGAAGCTCGATCTGCCCGATGCCTCGGTGGACGCGATCCTGTGTCACCAGCTCATTCACCACGTGGCGAACCAGCAAGGCGCGCTGCGCGAGTTGCATCGCGTGCTCGCGCCGGGCGGCTATCTGTTCCTGTCGGAATCCTGCGAGTCGTTCATCAACACCTGGACGGTTCGCTGGTTCTTCCGGCATCCACCCGGCGTGCAGCGCCCCGCCGAGGGATACGTGAAGTTAGTGCGCGAGGCGGGCTTCCAGGTCGAAGAACGCCACATCCACACCTCCACCCCGTGGTGGTCGCTGTGGGATTTCGGCCTCTGTCGCCGGCTGGGCCTCGCACGCGAGGCTCATCTTCCCACCGAACTGCTGCTGGTGGCCCGGAAAATGGGGACAGTCCCCAATTGCTAGGAAATGGGGACTGTCCCCATTTCCCTTGCATTGCGGCCTCCTACCTTTATTCTTGCGCGACGCCGCGCGGCTGCGCGGCTTTTCGCCGGAGGGTGCCAATGTTCGGTCGCATCGCAAACCTGTTCAAAGGGTTCCTGTCATTGTTCGTTTCCGGCATCGAGCGCCGTAACCCCGAGGCGCTGCTCGAGCTCGAGCAGGAAAATCTCCGCAAGCAGATAGGCAATTTCAACCAGGGCCTCGCCTCGCACGCCGGCCTCTCCGAGCGGCTCATGAGCCAGGTCCGCAAGCTCGAAGCCGAGCAGCGCGACCTGCGCGCCAAGACCACCGCGCACGTGCGCGCCGGCAACAACTCCGCCGCGGGCCAATATGCCCTGCGCCTGCAGGCGGTCGAGCAGCAGCTCGTCGAGAACCGCACCCAGCTCGAAGCGGCCGAGACAACCTACAAGAATCTCGTGAAGGCCCGCGACGTCGCCGTGCAGACCGCGCGCGCGAAGATCGAAAGCCTCAAGGGCGCGATCAACGACATGCGCATGAAGCAGGCGATGGCCGAGATCCACGAGATGAGCGCCGGCATGATCACGAACATCGGCGGCTCGGGAGACACCCTGAACCGGCTGCACGACATGGTCGAAGAGGAGCGCAACAAGGCCGCCGGCCGCGCCCGCGTCGCGCGCGACGCGGTCGACATGGGCCAGGTCGAGATCAAGGAAGCCGAGATGAACGCCCTCGCCGACCAGGCGCTCGCGGACTTCGCCGCGCGCGAAGGCATCTCGATCAAGGGCGACGCCGCGCCGGCCACGGCCGAACGCTCGATGGGCGCCACCGAGAAACCCGCCACTCCCGAGAACCAGGGCCAGGGCTGACGGAGACTCTGATAGTTAGTTCGCCAGCGTCGCCGGGAGGCTGACCCGTGCCGGCTCCGCAAAACGCTCCCGCCTGGGCCGCCGAGCTCGCGCTCGCCTACGAGAGCGGCGCGTCCAGCCAGTTCATCCTGTTCGGCAACGTGCACGACCGGCTGGCCGTCGGCGCGAATCTCGTCAACCTCGCCGACTACCTCGAGAACACGCTGCTCACGGGCTTCGACGTCGTGTTGTCGTACGACCTCGGCAACGGCCTGCTGTTCGAACGCGGCGGCAACGTCGTGGAGAAATGGCAGGGTGCCGAGTTACGCAATCGCATGCGCGAGCCGCTGCAGGCGATTCAATGGATCGGCAGCTACGCGCGCTACCTCGGCAACCTGCGCACCCTTGGTATCAGTGGGGGCAGCAAGGAACGCGTGCCGAACGTGGCCGTGATCCTGCGCGGCGTCGATCACATCGTGCCCGCCGATGGCACGGGCTTCGAACACGGCAGCCTCACCAGCATGCTGCGCGCGTGGGCGAGCGAGGCGCCGTTCCGCGAGCTGCCGTTCGCGAGCCTGCTGATCGCGGACAATCTCAACGACGTCGAGCCGCAGATCGCGACGGCCGCGCATGCGACCCGCATCCGCGTGCCCCTGCCCGACGGCTCGGCGCTCGAACGCGCGCTCGACATCCTTGCGCGCGGCGCGCCGAAAGCCTTCGCGCCCGGCGCGAATCTCGGCGAGCTCGCGGGCGCGCTGGCCGGTGTCACCGTCTCGAGCCTCGAAAGCCTGGTGAAGACCCGTCACCACGAGGGCAAGCCCATCGGCGATGCCGATCTGTCACGCATCAAGAAGGAGCTGGTGGAGCGCGACTCCGCCGGCCTCATCGAATTCATCGACCCGAAACGCTCGCTCGCGGACTATCACGGCCAGGAAGCGCTCAAGACCTGGCTGCGCCAGGACATCGCGCTGTGGCGCGCCGGCGACCTCAAGGCCCTGCCGATGGGCTATCTACTCTGCGGCCCGGTCGGCACCGGCAAGACCTTCCTGGTCGAGTGCCTCGCGGGCGAAGCCGGCGTGCCGGTGGTCAAGCTCAAGAACTTCCGCGACCGCTGGGTGGGATCCTCCGAGGGCAACCTCGAGAAGATCTTCCGGCTCATCCGTGCGCTCGGCCGCTGCATGGTGTTCATCGACGAGGCCGACCAGACGCTCGGTAAACGCGAATCCGGCGGCAGCGATTCCGGTCTCTCGGGCCGCATCTACTCGATGATCGCGCAGGAGATGTCGGACGGCGGCAATCGCGGCCGGGTGCTTTGGCTGCTGGCCTCGTCGCGCCCGGATCTCATCGAAGTGGATCTGAAGCGTCCCGGCCGCGTCGACGTGAAAGTGCCGCTGCTGCCGACCAGCACGCCCGCCGAGAGCGCCCAGTTGATCGGCACGCTCGCGCGCCGCTACGGCCTCGCGCTGGAGCCCGCCGATTTCACGCGCCTGGAAGCGCGCATGCCCACCCTGCTCACACCCGGCGCCGCGGAGGCGCTGGTGGTCAAGGCCTACCGGCACTCCAAGACGCAGAACGTGCCGGGCGGCGCCGCGCTCGAGGCCAGCCTCGTGGGTTATCAGAACCCGGTGCCCGCGGACGTCCTCGATTTCCAGATGCGCATCGCGATCCGCGAGGCCACGGATCTCGGCTTCGTGCCGCCCGCCTTCCGCGCGATGGCGCAATCGAAATGAAACCATCGCCGCCATGAAGGACAAGCCGTCCTATCTTCTGGAAGCCTTCAACGCGCGGCCTTTCGGCATGCCGATCCCGCCGAACTGGTTCGGCCTCGCGGCGTTCGGCTTCCTGGGCGCGTTCGTCCATCCCGGACTGTGGCTCATCGGCCTCGGGTTCGAGGGCATCTATCTGTGGGCGCTGTCGCGCAACCAGCGCTTCCGCAAGGTCGTAGACGCGGAGGCGGGATTCACCGACAGCACCTCGCGCTACGAGTCCCTGCTCGCGCACCTGGATTCCTCCGCGCAGTCGCGCCAGTACGAGATCGAGCGCGAGGCCGCGGAGATCGTCACGCTGCTGCAGCGCGCGCCGGCCTCCGGCTCGCAGGTCGGTGACATCCGGCAGATGGCCTGGCTGCATCTCAAACTACTCGCGGCGCGCGCCTCGTTCATCGAGGTGATCGAGGTCGCAGATCGCGAGCGCCGGAAACTCGATGATGAGGAGCGGCGCGCCCGCGATCGTCTCGCCGCGCCGGATACCGACGAGGAACTGCGCCGCAGCCTCGAGCAGCAGATCGAGGTCATCCAGTCGCGCTACGCCGCGCATCGTGATGCCAAGCGGCGCCTCGAGCTCGTCGACGCGGAGCTGGGGCGGTTGCGGCAGCAGGTGTCGCTGGTGCGCGAACAGGCGCTGCTCGCGACCGACGAAAACACGATGGCCCAATCGCTCGACGCCGTGACCGCGTCGCTCAACGAGGCGAACCGCTGGCTCAAGGATCAGCGCGAGCTGTTCGCGGGCATCGACACGTTCACCGACGAGCCGCCGCCGGCGGATCTTCTCGCATCGCGGCGTGCGAGCTCGGGCAAACGCGCGAAGAAAGAATTGGAGTGAGCGACAAGCTCACGGGAGGAGCACTCATGGTTTCGAATCGTCAACGCGGCTCGGCCGCCGGCAACATCATCACGATCGTGCTGTTGCTGGGCCTCATCGGCCTCGGCGCCTGGCTGTGGCTGGGAAAGAAAGGCGGCGATTCCGCGGAAGGATCCCGTCCCGCGGCGAGCGCCGCCCAGCGATCCGGCAAATCGACCGGTGTCGCGGCGCCCGAAGGCGACGCGCCCACGCCCATCGAGCCCGTCACCGGGACGCCGACACTCGAAGCCGCGAATACCTTCGTGCCGAAGGACAACACGCTGCGCATCGACATCAGCGAATACGCGGGCTACGGCGGTCTCATCGTCGCCAATGGCGGCCTCGAGCCGAACGAGAACTCGTTCTTCTTCAAGGAATACGGCTTCAAGGTCGCGATCTCGATGAGCGAGAGCGAGACCTGGAGTCCGCTCAACAACGGCCGGCTCGCGGCGACCGCCACCACGGTCGACGCGCTCGCCGTGCTCGGCCGGCAGTTCGATGCGATCGTGCCAATCCAGTTGGGTTACTCGCGCGGCGCGGACATGGTGGTCGTCGATCGCGGCATCGCCTCGATCAACGCGCTGGCGGGCAAGACGCTCGCCGCCTCGCAGTTCAACGAGAGCGAGTTCTTCATCCGCTATCTGGCGCAGGAAGCCGGCGTGCCGGTCACGGTGCTGCGCGACCTCGACTCGAAGCCGGCCGCGGGTAGTTTGGGCCTGGTGTTCTACGAGGACGCCTTCGTTGCCTGCGACGCGTATCAGCACGAGCTCGCGAGCGGCGCGAACCGGCTCAACGGCTGCGTGGGCTGGACGCCGAAGACCGACGAGGTGGTCGAGGCGTCGAACGGCGCCGCGAAGGTGCTGGTGTCGAACCGCAACCTGCTGGTGATCGCCGACGTGCTCGCGGTGAACAAGGGTTTCGCGAAGGCGAATCCGAAGATGGTCCAGGGCCTCGTGCACGGCATTCTCGACGGCAACCGCCGCCTGCGCGACAGCCCGGCCGAGCATCTCGGCGTCGTGGCGAAGGCGTTCAAGTGGACCGACGAGGAGACGCGCGACGAGCTCGCGCACGTGCACCTTTCGAACCTGCCGGAGAACCGCGCATTCTTCGCGGGCACCATCGATTCGGCCGGATCCTTCGGCGGCATCTTCCAATCGTCGGTTCTTGCGTATGGATCGGTGATAAAGAACCCCGCCGATCCGTCGCGCTTCGTCGATACGAGCTTCCTGGATGCGCTCGCCAAGCGCGGCCTGTTCGCCGAGCAGAAGATCGCGATCGCGCCGATCCGCACCGCGACGCAGGCCTCGCTCGAGGGCGATCCACTGCTCAGCAAGGACATCCGCTTCTTTTTCGAGCCGAACTCGTCGAACCTGGATCGCAATGCCGCACAGAACCAGGAATACCTGCAGACGATCAAGCGCTTCCTGCAGGTGAGCCCGGGCTCGACCGTGCTGCTGCGCGGTCACGTCGACAACGCGCGCGTGAACGAATTCAAGAGCCAGGGCGGCGATCAGCTCGTGCAGAGCATGGCGCTGAAGGCGATGGAGCTGTCACGCCAGCGCGCGCTCGCCGTGAGCGCCGCACTGCTCGATAAATTCCCCGACATCGACAAGACCCGCGTCGAGGCCGTCGGCCGCGGCTGGGAAGAACCCACCAGCTCCGACAGCGCCCAGAACCGCCGCGTCGAAGTCCAGTGGTTCACCATCGAGTAGGCCGGTAGGTGCCGGGTGAGAAAACGCGGAGTTAGCACTC
>JAEWLQ010000130.1 GCA_023457495.1 Pseudomonadota bacterium | reverse complement strand
TCCTCGGCGGGGGGGGGGGCGCGCGCGGCCCCCCCCCCCCGCTTCCGTGCACCAACAACTGCCAACCCACTCGCGACCGGCACGATTCGGGTGCAAAACACCGGGCATTCGCGGCAAGCAAGGTGATGCTGACGCGCATCGTGCTGGTACATCCCTTGCACTCCGGCTCACCAAACTCGTGCACGAGCGGAAGGACGAACGGGAACGGCATGCTCTGGGAAGAAGAAATCATCGGCGGCGCACATTGGTCCGGGGTCCTGCGGCGCGGAACGGCGCTGCGGCTCACGGCGCGCGCCCATGATGCGAACGTCGCCGCCCTGTTCTACAGCCGCGAGCAGCCGCTCGAGCGCTACAACATGGCGGACACGCTCAAGGCCCAGCACACCGCGCACCTGACGACCGGCTGCGTGTGTTACTCGGACATGGGCCGCATCCTCTGCTCGATCGTCGCCGACACCTGCGGCTGGCATGACCCTTTGTGCGGACTCACCGATGCCGCATCGATCGCATCGCAATACGGCGCCACGCGGTTCCAGGAACAACGCAATTCACGCTACGTGAGCGGCCGCGAAGCGATGCTGGTCGAGCTCGGCAAGTACGGCCTGGGCGAACGTGATCTCGTCGCAAACGTGAATTTCTTCAGCAAGGTGGTCGTCGACGATGGCGGCGGCATGCACCTCGCGTCCGGGCACGCGCGGGCGGGACAGTTCGTCGAGCTGCGCTTCGAGATGGACACCATCGTTCTGCTGCACGCCGGTCCGCATCCGCTCGCGCAGGGGTCTAGCTACTCCCCGTCGGGCATAGGCTTGACCGCCCGGCGCGTGGACGCGCCCACCGCCAGCGATCCCTGCCGTTCCCGTTGCCCGGAGAATGCGCGCGGATTCATCAACACCGAACGGTACTGCGCATGAGCGCCGCGTTGATCGACACCATCGTTCCGGCCGGCGAGCCGTGGATGGGCATCGTCGGCGCCGGACAGGTCCTGCGCATCGTCGACCTCGAGGGCAACCAGGCCGTCGACACGTTGTTCTACAACGCGCGCGATCCGGAAGAGCACTACAGCGCGCAGAACACGATCCAGGCGCAGCGCGGCATCTACCTCACTACCGGCACGACCTTGTTCACGAACCGCGGCCGGCCGTTGCTGAAGATCGAGGAGGACACCTGCGGGCGGCACGACACACTCGGCGGCGCGTGTTCCGCGGAGAGCAACACCGTCCGTTACGCGCTCGAGAAGCGTCACATGCACAGCTGCCGCGACAGCTTCCTGCTCGCCCTCGCCCGGCACGATGACGCAAGCGGTCCGCGCCTCACCAAGCGCGACCTGCCGTCCAACATCAATTTCTTCATGAACGTGCCGGTCACGCCGGCGGGCGGACTGCAATTCGCGGACGGCATCTCCGCGCCGGGTCGCTACGTCGAGATGCGCGCGCTCATGGACGTGCTGGTGCTGATCTCGAACTGCCCGCAGCTCAACAATCCCTGCAATGCCTACAACCCGACGCCCGTGCGCGTCATGACCCGGGAGGGCGCGTGAACGCGCGTTCCCGCCGGCGGGACGACCCGCCTGGAAACTTCATCAACGCCGGGACGACCTGGCGCAGTCCCCATGGAAATGGAAGGGGTGGTACTGCGCAATGTTCCAGAAAATACTGATCGCGAATCGCGGCGCCATCGCGTGCCGCATCCTCCGCACCGTGAAATCGATGGGGCTGCGCTCCGTCGCGGTGTACTCCGAGATCGACGCCCACGCGCCGCACGTGCGCGACGCCGACGAGGCCTGGCTACTGGGTCCGGCGCCCGCGGCCGAGAGTTACCTGCGGCAGGACCGCATTCTCGAAATCGCGCGGGCCTCGGGTGCGCAGGCTATCCATCCCGGCTACGGCTTCCTGTCCGAGAACGCGGAGTTCGCCGCGGCCTGCGAGCAGGCGGGCATCGCTTTCATCGGGCCGACGCCCGGGCAGATGCGCGACTTCGGCCTCAAACACACGGCGCGCGAGCTCGCGCGACGCAGCGGACTGCCACTGCTGCCCGGCACCGACCTGCTGCAGGATCTTCCGGCCGCTTTCGCCGCCGCGGAAGCGATCGGCTATCCCGTGATGCTCAAGAGCACGGCGGGCGGTGGCGGCATCGGCATGCGCCGTTGCGACACGGCGCGCGACCTCGAGGACTCCTTCGCGGCCGTGCAGCGGCTCGCCGCCGGCAATTTCAAGAACGCCGGCGTATTCCTCGAGAAGTTCGTCGCCCGCGCGCGGCACATCGAGGTGCAGATATTCGGCGACGGGCGCGGCAAGGTCGTAGCGCTCGGCGAACGTGATTGTTCCGTCCAGCGGCGCAACCAGAAGGTCATCGAGGAATCACCCGCGCCGAATCTGCCGGAGCCGGCGCGCCGCGAGCTGCATGCCGCGGCCGCCAAGCTCGGCGGCGCAATCGGCTATCGCTCGGCGGGGACGGTGGAGTTCGTCTACGACGTCGACGACGCGAAGTTCTATTTCCTCGAGGTGAATACGCGCCTGCAGGTCGAGCATGGTGTCACCGAGGAAGTCGGCGGCATCGACCTCGTCGCCTGGATGATCCGCACCGCCGCGGGCGAACCGCCCGACCTCACGATTCCGTTCGAGCCGCGCGGTCATGCGATCCAGGCGCGCGTTTATGCCGAGGATCCGGCGCGCAATTTCCGCCCCGCGAGCGGCGTGCTGACGCAGGTCAAACTACCTGTCCCGGGCCGGAACGGCATCCGCGTCGACGGCTGGGTCGAGGCCGGCGCCGAAGTCAGCGCCTGGTACGACCCGATGCTGGCCAAGGTGATCGCGCGTGGCGAAACACGCGAGGCCGCCCGCGCGAATCTCGCCCGCGCGCTCGGCGCTGCGCGCATCAACGGCATCGAAACCAACCTGCCCTACCTGGTTTCGATTCTCGGGAATCCGGTTTTCATCGCGGGCGAACAGACCACGTCGATGCTCGCGCAACATGTTTCGAAAGCGCCCAGCATCGAAGTGCTGGCGCCGGGTACGCTGACCACGGTGCAAGACTGGCCAGGACGCCTCGGCCTGTGGGACGTGGGCGTGCCGCCTTCGGGACCGATGGACTCGCTCGCGCTGCGGCTCGCGAACCGCATGGTCGGCAACGAGCCCGGCGCCGCGGCCCTCGAGATGACGGTCACCGGCGCGACCCTGCGTTTCGATGCGGATGCGGTGATCGCGCTCGCGGGCGCGGCGATGGTCGCGACGCTCGATGATGTCGCGATCGAATTCTGGCGGCCGATCGCCGTCAGGCGCGGCAGCGTGCTCGCGCTCGGCAGGATCCCGGGCGCCGGCCAGCGCGCTTATCTCGCGGTGCGCGGCGGGCTCGACCTGCCCGAGTACCTCGGCAGCCGCTCGACGTTCACGCTCGGGCAGTTCGGCGGACACGGCGGCCGCGCACTGCGCACCGGCGACGTGTTGCGGCTGAAGCGCGATGACCTGTCCCTGGAAGGTTGCGCGCCCATCCCCGCGCGCGAGCGGCCTGACTACTCGCACGCGTGGCGGATCGCGGTGAACGACGGACCACACGGCGCGCCCGATTTCTTCACGTCCGACGACATCGCGACGTTCTTCGCGACCGAATGGGAAGTGCACTACAACTCGAGCCGCACGGGCGTGCGCCTCATTGGCCCGAAGCCGAAGTGGGCGCGCGCGGACGGCGGCGAGGCGGGACTGCATCCGTCCAACATCCACGACAATGCCTACGCGATCGGCAGCGTGGACTTCACGGGCGACATGCCGGTGATACTCGGACCCGATGGGCCGAGTCTCGGCGGCTTCGTGTGTCCCGTGACCATCGTGGACGACGAGCTCTGGAAGATCGGCCAGCTCCGTCCCGGCGACAAGGTGCGTTTCGTGCGCAACGCGCAGCCCGCGCAGCGTCCCGACAACCCGTCGATCATCCTGACGTTGCCGGCCTCCGTGAACCACGCCGAGATCTGCATTCGCCGCGCGGGCGAAAGCAACCTGCTGGTGGAGTTCGGGCCGCCCGCGCTCGATCTCGTGCTGCGTTTCCAGGTGCAGGCGCTGCTCGAGTCGCTCAATGCGCGCCGCGACCCGGCGATCATCGACCTGACGCCTGGAATCCGCTCGCTGCAGGTCCACTTCGATCCGTCGCGCAGATCCGCGCGCGAGGTGATCGACGCATTGCTCGCGGCGCTCGGCAAACTACCGAGCGTCGCCGAGATGCGGCTGCCGAGCCGCATCGTGCACCTGCCACTGTCATGGGACGATCCCGCGACGCAGCTCGCCACGCAGCGGTACCAGCAGTCGGTGCGAGCGGATGCGCCCTGGTGCCCCGACAACATCGAGTTCATCCGCCGGATCAATGGCCTCGACTCGCGCGAGGCCGTGCGCGACATCGTGTACGGCGCCAGCTATCTCGTGATGGGCCTGGGTGATGTCTACCTGGGTGCGCCGGTCGCGACGCCGCTCGACCCTCGGCATCGCCTCGTCACGACGAAGTACAACCCCGCGCGCACCTGGACGCCCGAGAATGCCGTCGGCATCGGCGGCGCCTATCTATGCGTGTACGGCATGGAAGGCCCCGGCGGCTACCAGTTCGTCGGCCGCACCGTGCAGATGTGGAATCGCTACCGCCAGACGGCGGATTTCCGCGACGGCCACCAGTGGCTGCTGCGTTTCTTCGATCAGATCCGCTTCTACCCCGTGAGCGCCGATGAGTTGCTCGAGATGCGCAAGGGCTTTCCGTTCGGCCGGCATCCGCTGCGCATCGAGGAGTCGCATCTCGATCTCGGCGAATACCTCGGCTTCCTCGCGAAGGAGCGGACCTCCATCGAAGCGTTCCGCGGCCGGCAGCGCGCGGCCTTCGAGGCCGAGCGCGAGCGCTGGCGCATCGCCGGGGTCGCGGAGACGCCGGTGATCGAGTCCGCGGCGAAATCCGCCGCACCCGCGCTTCCGGAGGATTGCATCGCCGTGACGTCGCCGGTCTCCGGCAGCGTGTGGCAGATCAAGGTCGCCGCCGGCCAGCAAGTGCGCAAGGGCGACACGCTCGTCGTGATGGAGGCCATGAAGATGGAGATCGCGGTGATCGCCGAATCCGCGGGCACGGTCGTTTCGATCCACCAGAAGGCGGGCGCGGGGACGAGCGCCGGCGAAACCCTGCTGACGGTCCGTCCGGCCACCTGAGCAAATCCATGAGCACCGCACCCGACCTGTCACTCACCACCCTCTCGCGCGCTTACCAGGCCGGCACGCTGACGCCGCTCGCGCTCGTCGAGTCGCTCATCGAGCGGCGCAAGGCGTTCCGCGCGCACAACATCTGGATCCACGAGATCGACGACGATGCGCTGCGCGCCCGGGCGCGCGCGCTGATGCAGGCGGCGCCGGACTCCCTGCCCCTGTATGGCATCCCGTTCGCGGTCAAGGACAACATCGATCTCGCCGGCGTCGAGACCACGGCAGCCTGCCCGGCCTTTGCCTATCTACCGAGCGACTCCGCGCCGGTGGTGCGCGCACTGAACGACGCGGGCGCCATCGTCCTCGGCAAGACGAATCTCGACCAGTTCGCGACCGGCCTCGTCGGTACGCGCTCGCCGTATGGAATCTGCCGCAACGCCTTCGATCCCGAGCACCTGAGCGGCGGATCGTCGAGCGGCTCCGCGGTCGCCGTGGCGCTCGGACTCGCGAGTTTCTCGCTGGGCACGGACACCGCCGGATCGGGCCGCGTGCCGGCGGCCTTCAACAATCTCGTCGGCTACAAACCGACGCTGGGACTGCTCAGCATGCGCGGCGTCGTGCCCGCCTGCCGCTCGCTCGACGTGATGTCGATCTTCGCGCTCACCGCCGAAGATGCCGCGCGCGTGCGCGCCGTCGCCGCGCGGTTCGACGTCGACGACCCTTTCGCGCGCGCCGCGCAATCGCCGGCGCGGCCAGGTTGGGCGCAGGCACCCGCCTTCCGCGTCGCCGTGCCGCGCGCCTCGCAGCTCGAGTTCTTCGGCAACGCGGCCTATGAAAGCTTGTTTGGCGAAAGTGTCGCGCGACTGAGAACGCTCGGTGGCCAGCCCGTCGAGGTCGATATCCAGCCGTTGCTCGATGCCGCACGGCTCCTTTATGAAGGGCCCTGGGTGGCGGAACGTTACCTTGCTACCCAGTCGCTGCTCGAATCCCGACCCGAGGCGATGCTCGAGGTCACCCGGCGCATCATCCAGGGCGGCGCGACGCCGAGCGCGCGCGAAGCGTTCCGCGCGCAGTACCGGCTGAGGGAACTGATCCGTCTCGCACAGCCGATCTGGGATGCGGCGGACGTCCTGCTGCTGCCCACCGCCGGCACTCACTACCGGATCGACGAAGAGACCGCCGATCCGATTCGACTCAACAGCACGCTCGGCCGCTACACGAATTTCGTGAACCTCATGGACCTCGCCGCCGTGGCGGTTCCCTCGGGATTCACCGCCGCGGGATTGCCTTTTGGCGTCACGCTGATCGCCCCGGCGTGGAACGATGTCGATCTGCTCGCGCTCGCCGGGCGCGTGCAACGCGCCGCGGTCGCGACGATGGGCGCCACGAATCTTCCGCTGCCGCCCGCGGATCCGGCGCCGGCCGCGCCTCCCGGCCCCGACACTCTCGACGTGATGGTGTGCGGCGCGCACATGTCCGGCCTGCCGCTCAACAAGCAACTGCTCGAACGCGGCGCCTGGCAGGTCGCGACGACCCGCACCGCGCCGATCTACCGCTTCTACGCGCTGCCCGGCGGCCCGCCGTTCCGGCCCGGCCTCGTGCAGGTCAAGGAGAACGGAGTGGCGATCGACGTCGAAGTGTGGCGCGTGCCCACGGAAACTTTCGGCTCGTTCGTCTCAGGGATACCCGCACCGCTCGGCATCGGCAAGGTGCAACTCGAAGACGGCAGCGCGGTGTGTGGTTTCCTGTGCGAATCGATCGGCGTGGACGGCGCCACGGATATCAGCGCGCTCGGCGGATGGAGGCAATACCTCGCATCGGCCCGGTGAGCCGGCTACGATCGGACGCGCAATCCGAACGATCCCAGAGGGAGCAATGCATGGCCGCGTTGAAGCTGCGAATCAACGGTAAAGAAGTCACCACCGACGTCGATCCGAACACGCCGCTCCTGTGGGTGCTGCGCGATTCGCTCGGACTCACGGGCACCAAGTTCGGCTGCGGCATGGCGCTGTGCGGCGCCTGCACCGTGCATGCCGATGGCAATCCGATCCGCTCCTGCACGACGACCGTCGGCAGCGTCGCAGGTCAAGCGATCACGACCATCGAAGGCCTCGCGCCCTCCGAAACGAAACTGCATCCGCTCCAGGAAGCCTGGATCGAACACGACGTGCCGCAATGCGGCTACTGCCAGGCGGGCCAGATCATGTCGGCCGCCGCGCTGCTCGCGCACACGCCGAAGCCCACCGATGCCGACATCGATGCGGCGCTGGCCGGCAACATCTGCCGTTGCGGCACCTACCAGCGCATCCGCGCCGCGGTGCACACCGCGGCCGGCAAGCTCGCCCAGGACAACGACAAGGGCAAGGGGAAATCGGCATGAATGCACGCACCCGCGATCCGGTCACGGCCGATGAATACCTGCGCGAGATCATCCGCGAGATGGAGGGTGATGCGCGCCCGCCCGCGGGCGGCGAAGTAGTTAGCTCGACCGCGACATTCGACCGCCGCGGCTTCCTCAAGCTCACCGGTCTCGCGGGTGGCGGCCTCGTGCTCGCCTTCTGCACCAGCGCGCCGGCCGAAGGCGCCGTGGCCGGCGCGAAGGAATTCGTCCCCAACGCGTTCATCCGGATCGGCCGCGACGGCAAGATCCTCATCTTCAACAAGGGCCCGGAGATCGGCCAGGGCATCAAGACCGCCTTCCCGCTGATCATCGCCGAGGAGCTCGACGCGAAATGGTCCGACGTGGTCGTCGAACAGGCGCCGGTCAACCCCGCCGTGTTCGGCAACCAGAGCGCCGGCGGCTCGCGCTCGATTCCCGCGAGCTGGGACCAGCTGCGCAAGGCCGGCGCGGTGGCGCGCTCGATGCTCGTGTCCGCGGCGGCAGCCACCTGGAACGTGCCGGCATCCGAATGCACGACGCGCGACAGCACGGTGCTGCACGGCACGCGCAAGCTCGGCTACGGCGCGCTGGCGGCGAAGGCCGCGACGCTGCCGGTGCCCGATGCGGCGAGCGTGCCGCTCAAGCAACGCTCCGAATACAGGTTGTTAGGCAAGTCGTACACCGGCGTCGAGAACCACAAGGTGGTCACCGGCAAGCCGCTGTTCGGCATCGACCAGACGCTGCCGGGCATGAAGATCGCGGTGTTCGAGAAATGCCCCGCGGTCGGCGGCAAGGTGCGCTCCGCGAATCTCGACGAGATCAAGCAACTGCCGGGCGTGCGCGACGCGTTCGTCATCGAAGGCAACGGCAAGACCACGGAGGTGATGCCGGGTGTCGCCATCGTCGCGGACACGACCTGGGCCGCGTTCGAGGCACGCAAGAAGCTGCGAGTGGACTGGGATGAGTCCGCCGCCTCGAAGGACAGCTGGTCCGAGCTTCTGAAGCGCGCGGCCGAGCTCGGCAAGCAGCCCACCGGCGCGACCACCACGGTTTCCACCGGCGCGACGGCGGAGGCGCTCAAGGGCGCGGCGAAGAGCGTCGAGGCGTTCTACACCTATCAATTCGTCTCGCACGCACCGCTCGAACCGCAGAACTGCACGGCCTGGAGCCATGACGGCATCATCGAATTCTGGGCGCCAACCCAGACCGCCGACCGCGCGCTCTCGACGGTCGCGGGCGCGCTCGGCGTGCCGGTCGAGAAGATCAAGATCAACCAGACGCGCGTCGGCGGCGGCTTCGGCCGCCGCCTCATGAACGATTACGTGTGCGAAGCCGGTGCCATCGCGCAGCGTTTCGCGGGCCCGGTGAAACTCGTCTGGACCCGCGAGCAGGACCTGTCGCACGACTTCTTCCGCCCGGGCGGTTTCCACGCGCTCGCCGGCGGAGTCGATGCGGCGGGCAAACTCGTCGCGTGGCGCAACCACTTCATCACGTTCACGACCGACGGCACCAACCCGGTGAGCGGCGGCAACATGCCCGCGCAGGAATTTCCGGCGCTGAATGTCCCCAACTACGAGCTCACGCAGACGATGCTGCCGCTCAAGACACCGTGCGGGCCGTGGCGTGCGCCGCGCTCCTGCTCGGTCGCCTGGGTGATCCAGAGCTTCCTGCACGAGCTGTCCGCGACCGCCGGCCGCGACCATCGCGATTTCCTGCTCGAGGTGATGGGCGAGCCACGCCTGCTCGAAGGCGGCCTCAACACCGGCCGCGCGGCGGACGTCATCAAACTCGCCTGCGAGAAGGCGGGCTGGGGTCGCAAACTACCCGAGGGCCACGGCCTCGGGCTCGCATTTCACTTCAGCCACGCAGGGCACTTCGCCGAAGTGGCCGAGGTGAGCGTCGACGCCAACCGCAAGCTGCGCGTGCACCGCGTGGTGGTGGCGGGCGACATCGGTCCCATCGTCAACATGAGTGGCGCGAACAACCAGTGCGAAGGCGGCGTCACCGACGGCTTCAGCACCATGATGGGACTCGAGATCACGATGGAGAACGGCCGCATCGAGCAGTCGAACTTCCACCAGTACCCCATCCTGCGCATCGAGCACCAGCCGAAGGTGGATGTGCACTTCATCCAGAGCGACCACCCGCCGACCGGCGTTGGCGAGCCGGCGCTGCCGCCGGTCGCGCCCGCGATCTGCAACGCGATCTACGCCGCGATCGGACATCGGGTACGCACGCTGCCGCTCACGAAGGAAGGTTTCTCCGTCTGACGACTGGAGTACCGCCACGTAGTTAGGTGTAGCGGATCGCCCACATCCGCGTGGGCGCGCGATACCCCGGCGATTGGCTCATGGTCGTACAGACGTCGGGCGCACCGGCGACTACGGTGCGCGCCGCGAATTTGCGCGGACCCGGTAAAGGGGGATCCCATGATCCCGTTATCTCGCTCCTTACTCCTGCTCTCGCTGTCGCTCGGCTGCGTGGCGCACATCGGCGACACGTTCGCGCAGGAACCAACACCTGCGCCCCCGCGCGGCCAGCTGATAGAGAATCCTCCGCAGAAGCTCGCCTCCTACACAGTCGCCGACCTGCTCGCAAGGGTCGTCGACGGCACGGCGGCGCAATGGCTGATCAGGCAAGCGACCGCGGGTGAATGCAGCGTCGACGTGTTCCAGCTCCGTTACGGCACCATCGGCGCCGTCGGTGAGCCGACCACCGCGTCGGGCGCGTTGATGGTGCCGTCCGGAACGAGCGCCAGATGCCAGGGGCCACGGCCGATCGCGATGTACGCGCACGGCAAACGGAATCTCAAGGCCACCAACATCGCCAATCTCGAGGGCGACGCGGAAGGCGTGTTGATCGCGCTGACGATGGCGACCGCGGGCTACGTCGTCGTCGCGCCTAACTACGCGGGATACGACACCTCCACCCTGCCGTATCACCCGTTCCTGCATGCCGCGCAGCAGTCCGCCGACATGATCGACGCGCTCGCGGCGGCCCGGACGGGACTCGCGGGCACCGCAGTCAGCGACAACGGCAAGTTGTTCATCACCGGTTACTCCCAGGGCGGCCACGTCGCGATGGCGACCCACCGCGCGATGGAGGCCGCGGGCATGACGGTCACCGCGTCCGCGCCGATGTCCGGTCCCTACGCCATGGCCGCATTCGCGGACGCCGTGTTCATGGGACAGGTGGGCGGCGGAGCCGTCGAAGAGTTTTCGATGCTCGCATCCAGCTACCAGCACGCGTACGGAAACATCTTCACCGACCCGGCGGAGATGTTCGAGCCGCAATACGTCGGCGCGCCGGACCTGTTCCCGAGCGCGAGCAGCGCGAGCGAGCTCGTCTCGCAAGGGTCCATTCCCATGGACGCGCTGTTCAACGACACGCCGCCGACGCCCGAGATGGCGGCGATGACGCCCGCGACCGAGCCGCGGGAATTCGCGGTTGTGTTCGCGCGCGGGTTCGGCCCGGATCACCTCATCGCGAATGCCTACCGCCAAGGCTATCTACAGGACGCGGCCGCCGCGCCCGACCAGGGATTTCCGGACACGTCGAGCGGCCTGCCCCCGGCGAGCCCCGCGCATCCACTGCGGCAGGCGCTCGTGGATAACGACCTGCGGAACTGGTCGCCGACCGCGCCCGTCCTGCTGTGCGGCGGGGCGGACGATCCCGTCGTGTTCTTCTTCAATACCCAGCTCATGCAGGGTTACTGGGTGTCGAACGCGCCCGCGAGCCAGGTGACGACGCTCGACGTGGACGCGACGCCCTCGGCGCCGGGTCCGTATCCGGAGATCCGGCAGCGATTCGCGCAGGCGAAACACCTGCTCGGAACGATCTCGGTGATCGACGGCGCGAAGGACGGGGGCCGCGCCGCGGTGCTCGAGAACTACCACGACGTCCTCGTGCCAGCCTACTGCCTGCAGGCCACCCGCGAGTTCTTCGACAGCCATTGATGAGTTGTCAGTCGAAGGGTTTCGATGCGAACAGGTTGAGGCCGAGCCGCGATGACAGGAACTTCGTGACGAGCTGGCCCTTCACGCTGTTGCCCGCGTCGTCGAGGGGCGGTGCGAACGTGCCGAGTCCGCCCTTGCCCGGCGCGGCGGTGAAGATGCCGCCGCTCACGCCGCTCTTGCCGGGCAGACCGACGTCGTAGAGCCAGTCGCCGGAGCGCTCGTAGAGTCCCGCGGTCGCGAGCGCCGCGAGCACGATTTTGCAATGCACCGCGTCGATGACGCGTTCGCGCGTGAGCGGATTCACGCCACCGTCCGCGAGCGTCGCGCCCATGATCGCGAGATCCTTCGCCGTGACCCTGAGCGAACACTGCTTCGTGTAGACGTCGGTGGCTTCGAGCGCGTCGCAGTACATGCGGCCGAAGCCTTCGAGCAGGCGCGCGATGCCGCGATTGCGCTGGTTGGACGCAGCCTCCGATTCGTACACTTCTCCGTCCATCGCAAGTTCGCGCCCGGCGAATCGCGACAATCCTTCGCGCACGAAGCGCCATTTTTCTTCCGCGCTCGCGCCCGGCGCGAGACTCGTTGTCGCGATGGCGCCGGCGTTCACCATCGGGTTCATGGTGCGCTCCGGGTTGAGATCGATCGCCATCACCGAGTCGAACGGCAGCCCCGTCGCGTTGACACCGATCTTCGCGCGCGCCTCGGCGGCGCCGATGGTCTGGCAGACGAGCGCGAACACGAACGGCTTCGAGACACTCTGGATGGTGAACTCGTGATCGGCATCGCCGACCGAATGCCATGAGCCGTCGATGTCGGCCACGCAGATGCCGAACAACGCGCGCGACGCGCGGCCGAGCGCCGGAATGTAGTTAGCTACTTCGCCGCCGTCTTCGCCGCGAAAGCGCGCGTGCGCCTCGTCCACGGCGCGCGCGACCTGTTCGCGTCCCGGGAGGCGGCCGGTCGACACCGCGCCGGCGTCGCCGGTTTCGATGCTGTCAAGAGGAATTGGCATGGCGCTGAGTACCTGTTTGCCGCGCCATGCTATTCGTTCGCGCGACGACGGAGCATGGACGAATGTCCCATCGATCGGCCGGCACGCCGGCGCGAATATATTGGATGCCCCTCCCCGCGCCTTAAGGACCGCTCACATGCCGAAGCGCGTTCGCATCACGCACGAGACACAATATTTCTACAACCAGCCGGTGACGTTCGGCCCGCATCGCGCCATGATGCGGCCCCGCGAGGGACACGATCTGCAGATCGTCGGCGCGCGCGTCGAAGTGGAACCGAAGGCCGTCGTCCGCTGGCTGCGTGACATCGAGAGCAACTCGGTCGCGGTGCTCGCGTTCAACGGACCCGCGGACAAGCTGCGCGTCTTCGCCGAGGTCGACGTCGATCTGTCGCATGACGATCCGATCGAATGGCTGATCGATCCCGGCGCCGCGTCGTACCCGTTTCAATATTCTCCGGAAGAGCAGGTCGAGCTCGTCCCCTATCGCCTGCCGAGTTATTCCTTTCACGGCCCCGCGCTGCGCGACTGGCTCTCGAACCTCTACCGGCCGGGGCAGGTGATCGATACCTACGCCCTGCTCAACAATCTCAACGCATACATCCACGACACGCTCAAATACAGCGAGCGCCACGATCCCGGTGTGCAGTTGCCGCACGAGACCTTGCAGCTCGGCGGCGGCTCGTGCCGCGACTACGCGGTGCTGATGATGGAGGCCGCGAGATTCTGGGGCTTCGGCGCGCGGTTCGTGACCGGTTACGTGCAAATGGCCGAGGGCCAGCACGGATCCACGCATGCGTGGACCGAGATCTTCCTGCCGGGCGCGGGCTGGCGTGGCTACGATCCGACGAACAACAAGATGGCGGGCTCCGAGCACATCTCGGTCGCCGTTTCGCGCGCACAGGAGAACGCCGCCCCCCTCTCGGGATTCTGGGAAGGCCCTTCCGGCGCGTTCCAGCGCATGACCGCGTCGGTGCAGGTGGTGGCGCTGTGAGCAATGGACTCTTCAGCGGCTTCAACGGCACGCATCGCGGCGCCGGTCCCTGGCGTCACCTCTCACTGCGCGAACCCGCGCCGGTGGCGCGCACCATGGACTTCCGGCGCTACGACCCGGAGAACGGGCCGTACTACGATGAGTTGTTCGCATCGAGGGGCCATGCGCGTTCCGGCTTCGAGCCGCTCGTCGATGGCATCGAGCAGCTCGAGCCTGGCGTGCTGCAGGCGCGTCAGCAGGCCGCCGAAACCGCGCTGTTCAAGATGGGCATCACCTTCACGCTGGGCGGCGATGGGGAAAGCGCGCGCGAAAGGATCCTCCCCTTCGACGTGATACCGCGCGTGGTCGGCGCGGACGAGTGGTCGAAGCTCGAACGCGGCATCAGACAGCGCCTGACCGCGCTCAACATGTTCCTCTCGGACATCTACGGCGAACGGCGGGTGATTCGCGAAGGCATCGTGCCCGAACACCTCGTGAAGACCTGCGTCGGATATCGGGCGCAGTGCGAGGGCCTTACGCCGCCGCGCGGGATCTGGTGTCACGTGAGCGGCACGGACCTGGTGCGCCACCGCGATGGCAACTACTACGTGCTCGAGGACAACCTGCGTTGTCCCTCCGGCGTCAGCTACGTGCTCGAGAACCGGCACGTCATCAAGCGCATCTTCCCGAAGTTGTTCCAGGCGATGTCGATCCGGCCCGTCGACGACTATCCGATGCAGCTCTACACGATGCTGCGCTATCTCGGACAACATCTTTCCGACAATCCGCACGTGGTCGTGCTGACGCCGGGGCGTTACAACAGCGCCTATTACGAACACACGTTTCTCGCGCAGCAGATGGGCGTCGAACTCGTCGAGCCAGCCGACCTCGTGCTGCGCGACGGCTTCGTCCACATGCGCACGACGCGCGGCTTCCAGCGCGTCGACGTCATCTATCGGCGCATCGATGACGACTTCCTCGACCCCGAAGTCTTCCGGCGCGATTCGCTGCTCGGCGTTCCGGGGCTGATGAAGGCCTACTTCGACGGCAAGGTTGCGCTCGCGAACGCGCCGGGCACGGGCGTCGCCGACGACAAGGCCATCTACGCCTACGTCGAGCGGATCATCCGCTTCTACCTGGACGAGGAACCGCTGCTGCCCAACGTGCCTACCTACATCTGTTCCGACGACGCGCATTGCTCGTTCGTGCTCGCGCATCTCGAGGACCTGGTGGTCAAATCGACGGATGGCTCCGGCGGATACGGGATGCTCGTCGGACCGCATTCCTCGCGCACCGAACGCCGCGAATTCGCGGAGCGCATCCGCCGCAATCCGCGCGGCTACATCGCGCAGCCCACGCTGTCGTTGTCGCGCGTGCCGTCCATCGTCGGCGACCACTTCGAGCCGCGGCACGTCGACCTGCGGCCCTACGCGCTCTTCGGAAAAGACATCTACGTGCAACCCGGCGGACTGACGCGTGTCGCCCTGCGGCGTGGCTCGCTGGTCGTGAATTCCTCGCAGGGCGGTGGCAGCAAGGACACCTGGGTGCTGACCGAGTGCTGAGCCGCGTCGCCGATGCCATCTACTGGTGCAGCCGCTACGTCGAACGGGCGGAAAACGTGGCGCGCTTCGTCGATGTGAACTTGAACCTCATGCTCGACACACCGGTGCAGAAGCGCGACGACTGGGCGGCGCTGGTGCTCACCACCGGCGACCAGGACTGGTTCTGGCGCAACTACGACCGCGCGACGCCGCAGAAGGTCACGCGCTTCCTCACCTTCGACTCGAACTACCCGAACAGCATCCTCTCCACGCTGTCACAGGCGCGCGAGAACGCGCAGACGGTCCGCGAGATCATCTCGCGCGAGATGTGGCACGCGCTCAACGAGTTCTACCTGTTCGTGCGCGACGCGAGCACGCACGAGTTCTCCGTGGATCACATGGCCGAGTTCTACGCCGCCATCATGGCACGCGCGGCCGAGTACCAGGGCGTGAGCACCACGACGTTGAGCCGCGGCGAGGCGTGTCACTGGTCGCGCTTCGGGCAGTTCCTCGAACGCGCGGACAAGACGTCGCGGATCCTCGACGTCAAGTACTACATCCTGCTGCCGACCGTGACCGAGGTCGGCACCACCGTCGATCTCGTCGGTTGGACGGCTCTGCTCGACTCCGCGAGCGCGCTGCAGATGTATCGTCAGCTCCACAACCTGATCACGCCGGAGGATGTCGCGAGCTTCCTGCTGTTCGATCGCGCGTTCCCGCGCGCGATCCACTTCTGCGTGAACCGCGCCGAGGAAAGCCTGCACTTCATCACCGGCAATCCGCTCGACCTGTGCTCGAGCGAGGCGGAACGCAAGCTCGGACTGCTGCGCGCGAAACTCAGTTTCGATCGGCCCGGCGACGTGTTGCGATCGGGATTGCACGAGTACATCCAGGGCCTGCAGGTGTCGATCAGCGACATCGGGGCCACGACCCAGAAACAGTTCTTCGACCGCTGGAGCTGACGCCATGAACCAACCGCATCCTGTTTCCGCGGGCACGATTCCCGATCACGGCTCCGCCCTGGATCCCTACCGGCTGCCGCGCGCGGCGCTGCCGCGGCGCTACGACATCACGCTCACGCCGGACCTGGCGCGCGCCCAGTTCGGTGGCACGGTGCGGGTCACGCTCGACGTCGTCGACGACGCGCTCGCGGAGCTCGCGCTGAATGCGATCGAGCTCGAGATACACGCCTGCGAGGTGGACGAGCAGGAGGCGGCATTCCGACTCGAGGGCGAGACCGAACGCCTGTTCGTGCGGCCCGCGACGCCGCTCACGGCCGGCACACATACACTGACCATCCGCTTCGCCGGCACGATCAACGACAAGCTGCGCGGCTTCTACCGCAGCACCTACCGCGATGCCGCGGGCGTCGAGCACGTGATCGCGACGACCTCGATGCAGCCCGCCGATTGCCGGCGCGCGTTTCCGTGCTGGGACGAGCCGGATTTCAAGGCGGCGTTCGGCATCACGCTCGTGATCGACCCCGGCATGACGGCGATCGCGAACGGCCCGGAGCTCGCCCGCGAGACGATCAAGGGTGGACAGGTGGCGGTCTCGTTCGCCGACTCCATGGTGATGAGCACCTACCTGGTCGCGTTCGTGGTCGGGCCGCTCGAGGCCACCGCGCCACGCAAGGTCGAAGGCAACACGATGCGTGCCGTGTACGTGCCGGGCAAAGGCGGTCTCACGGAATTCGGCCTCGACGTCGCGGCGTTTTCGCTGCGCTGGTTCCAGGAGTACTACGACATTCCTTACCCCGCGGGCGACAAGACCGACCTGCTCGCCGTGCCCGACTTCTCCGCGGGCGCGATGGAGAACCCGGGCTGCATCACGTTCCGCGAGAACCTGCTGCTCGTCGATCCGGCGCGCGCCACGCAGAACGAAGTGCAGCTCGTGGCGGACGTGGTCACCCACGAATTCGCGCACATGTGGTTCGGCAATCTCGTGACGATGCGCTGGTGGAACGGCATCTGGCTCAACGAAGCGTTCGCGACCTTCATGGCGATTGCCGCCTGCGACGCATACCGTCCGGCCTGGCAGCGCTGGACCTCCTTCGGCATCGAACGCAGCTTCGCCTTCGAGACGGATTCGCTGTCGAATACCCGCGCGGTGGAGTTCGAGGTGCGCTCGCCCGACGAATGCCAGGGCATGTTCGACGTGCTGACCTATCAGAAAGGCGGCGCCCTGCTGCGGATGCTCGAGCAGCATCTCGGCACCGAGCGCTTCCGCGCGGGCGTGAGCCATTACCTGCGCAAGCACGCGTACGGCAATACGGAGACCAGCGACCTGTGGGATGCGATCGAGTCCACGAGCGGCGAGCCCGTGCGCCGGCTGATGGACTCATGGATCTGGCAGCCCGGCTATCCACTCGTCTCCGCCGCGCTCGAAGGCGAGACGCTGGTGCTACGCCAGCGGCGGTTCGCGTTCGGCAAGTCCGCCGACGATTCCGCCCGCTGGGTCGTGCCCGTCGGCGTGCGTAATGGCGGAAAGATCAGCCGGCTGCTGCTCGAAGGCGACGACGTCAAACTACCGCTGGACGCGCCTTCCTCTTTCGTCGTGGTTAACGCCGGCGGCCATGGGTACTTCCGCGTCGCCTACGACGACACGCTGCGCGCGCGCCTGTCGGGCGCCGCGCTCGCCGAGCTCGACACCCTCGAACGCTACAACCTCGTCGACGATGCCTGGAACGCGGTCGTCGCGGGCGAGATGACGGCCTCGAACTACCTGGAATTCGTCGCCGGCTTCTCGAACGAGACCGAACACGCCGTGTGGCAGGCCATCGTGGTCGGGCTGCGCGGCATCGGCCGGCTGCTCGACGATGCGCCGTTCGAGCGCTTCCAGCGGCGAGTGACCGAGCAGCTCGAGCCCGTCGTCGCACGGCTCGGCGATCCGGTGGCGGGCGAAACCGCGCTGACGGCGAAGTTGCGCGGCCTGCTCGTCGGCGCGTTGGCCGTGCTCGGCGGTCATGGTCCGACGCGCGAGCGTTGCCGTTTCATCTTCGAGCAGGGGCTGGCCGACGCCAGCCTCGTCGACCCGGAGCTGCTGCAGGCCGCGACCGGCGCGTATGCCGCCACCGGCGGTCAGGCCGAATTCGAAGTACTGCTCGAAGGTTATCGACGCGGCCGGACACCACAGGAGCGGCTGCGTCACCTGTACGCGCTGCCGCAGCTCGACGACGTCGAACTACTGACGCGCGTCTGCGAGCTCGCCATCAGTGGCGAGGTGAAGACCCAGGATGCGCCATTCGTCCTCAACGCCTGCATCGCCAACCGCCGCTTCGGAGCGGCCGCGTGGCGCTTCGTGCGCGATCACTGGAGCACGGCCAACGAGCGATTTCCGGGAAACACCATCGTGCGCATGGTCGATTCGGTCAAGCTGCTCAACCGCGCCGTCGACGTCGCGACGGCCCGGGATTTCTTCGCGGCCCATCCGATCCCGCAGGCGGCGGCGACGCTGAGGCAGATCCTCGAACGCCAGCACGTCAACGCCGCGCTGCGCGCGCGCGAGTCGGGGCGGCTCTACGCGCCCTGACCGAGATTCTTGCGCAGGAACTGCTCGACTTCCTTGAGCAGCGTGACGCGATCCGACTTGCGGTCGAGATCGTGCCCGGCGCCCTTGATGAACACCGCCTTGTGATCTTTCTTGAGCTTCTCGAGCTGGGACGCGAGTTTCTTCGAGTGATCGATCTGCACCTGCCAATCCAGGTCGCCATGCACCAGCAACACCGGGACGCCGATCGAACCCGCTTGCCGCAGCGGCGAATCCTGCTCCAGCCGCGCGTTGTTCGAGCCGATCTGCCGAGCCAGGTATGCCGCTTCCGGCGCGCTCAGCATGCCGGCGTGATCGCGCAGCATCTCCAGATCCGTGAAGCCGGCGACGCTGATCGCGCACTGGTACAGATTGCTGTCGCGCGCGGCCCCGAGTAACGCGGCGTAACCGCCGAATCCCCATCCGGCGATGCAGATGCGCTTCGGATCGGCGATGCCCTCGGAAATCGCCCAGCGGGTCGCGTCGGTGATGTCCGAGTACGTCAGTCCGCCCCAGTTGCCCTCGCCATCGCGCCGCCACTTCTGCCCATACCCGGCCGAGCCGCGATAGTTCATCTGCAGCACGGCGTAGCCGCGATTCGCCAGGAAGTTGCGCAGGAAGAAGAACTGCATCGTGTCGCGCGCGGCGGGACCATCATGCGGCATCACGATCAACGGCAACTCTTCCGCGGGCACACCGCGCGGCACCGTCAGGTAGCCGGGAATCTCGGTGCCATCGGCGGCCTTGTACGTGATGTGTTTCATCGTGCCGAGGCTTTCGGTGGCGAGCTCCGGGTAGGCATTGCCCAGGCGCTTCAGCTTCTTCTCGCCGGTGTCGTATAGGTAGTAAGTCGCCTCGTCGACGTCGCTCGAGGAGCGGATCACGAGAGTCTTCCGGTCGGCGGTCATGTCGACGATCGTGTGGAAGCGCGGCGCATAGAGCGAGTTGATCTGGTTCATCACGGTACGCAGCTTCTCGTCCGTGTAGTGCACGAAGGGCCGGTCGACTTCGTAGCGGACGCCGATCAGGCGCTTGTCGCTGGACAACACGGGCGCACCGAGGTCCACCTTCTCGTGGGTCAGCAACATTTCCGGCGCGCGCTGATCCGACAGGTCCAACCCCCACAGCGCGAGGCGGCCTTCGTGATCACCGACCGCATAGGCCACCGTGCCTCCCGGCTCGACGCCGATCGGCAGCAGCGGACGTGTCCGGGTGAATTCGGAGAGTTTCTCCAGCTCCCGCCACTTGTTCTCGTCACTGCGTACGAAGTAGTTGGTGTTCAGGCGCGCGCTCGTGCCCCAGCCCAGCCGCACCGCGCCCTTGCCGTCGCCGAGGAACTGGCGGATCGGTGGGCTCTGGTGAATCCGCACGACGCGCATTCCGTTGTACACGTTCAATGCGAACACGCTGGGATACACGTCGCCCTCGTCCACCGCCTGGATCAGGATGGTGTCGCGATCGTCGGGCGTGACGTCGACGACCTGGTCGCGGCGCTGTCCGCCGAAACTCTCGTAGCGCGATCCGGCGCCGCCCGCGGAACTGTTGAAGGAAAAATCCGGCGACGCGGGACTGTCCACCGTCGAGTTGTTCATGCGGACGTTCATGCTGGGAGCGAGATTCTTGGGCGTGGTCTTGCCCATGAACAGGTTGCCCTTCTCCGCCGACTTCTCCAGCGTCTTGATGTTCGCGCCGTTGGCGTCGACGGCCATCGTGCGCACGAACGGCGTCTCGGCGTAGCGGCTGCCGCGGATGTTGCCGACCAGGCTGCAGACCAGGCGTTCGTTGTTGGCCCACGCGCAGCGATTCACGTCGAACCGTCCCGGTTCCGACACCGCAATGCGCTGGAATTGGCCGTTAGTCTGGCGATCGAAGGTCATGATGGCGGAGCCATCGTCCAGCGCCGAGACGAACGCCACGTAACGCCCATCGGGAGAGATGACCACATCGCGCATCTGCGGCATGCGCGCGAAGTTCTCCAGCGGCTGCGGCGCGGCCGCCGCGGTTCCCATGATCAACGCCACTGAACCCGCGATGATCGTCGCGCGCAGGTGGCCCATGCGTGGATAGCCGAACATGTGATCCCCCTTCCTTGCTCTCACCAGCCTATGACATGTTCGAATGCATGTCACTTGGCGCGCGGGCGGAGCGGCGTCACGGAATCTATCTACATCATTCCGCGATCTTCGCGCCGTCGACCCGGAATCGCAGCGCCTGCTGCTGCTCCGCCGTCAGGTTCGCGATGCCGCTGGCCGCGGCCGCCTGTTCGCCCGGCTTGACGACGGCCTGGATGACCACCGGATTGCCCTGCTGCACGACGCGGCCGTTCGCATCGATCAGCACCGGCGTCACCTGGATCGCGTTGAGCGGCACCTTCGAGCGGTTCTGCACGACGACCATGAGGCGGCCCTGCGCATCGAGCTGGCCGCCGGCCGCGACGTAGTTGCCCGGGTTCTGCGGCAGATCCATCTTCATGAACTCGACCGCGGCCGCCTGGCCGATCTCGCTCTGCGAGCTCGCCGCGGCTTCGTAGTACTTGCGCGCCGCCGCGGTATCGCCGCGATCGCGCGCGAGGTTGCCGAGGTAATAGGCGGCCGGAGCGGTCGGCAGCAGTTGCGCGCTGCGCGTCAGGTATTGCTCCGCCTTCTGCCTGTTGCCGAGCTGGCTCTGCGCGACGCCGGCGCCGAGGTAAGAGGCAAAGTAGTTGGGACTCAGCTGCATCGCCTTGTCGTAATGGCCGGCGGCGGCCTGCGGCTGCTTTTCGGCGAGCGCGATCTGCCCGAGCAGGACCTGGAAGCTGCCTTCGTTGGGTATGGCCTTCGCCGCTTCACCCGCGAGCGATTTCGCCGCCGCGTAGTCCTTCTTCCGTGCCGCCGCGAGGGCCTGGTCGGCCTTGTCGTAAGCGGGCTTCATCTGCCGCAGCGGCTTCATCGCGGCGGCGAAAGAGTCGGCGCCCAGCACGCCACCGCGCCCGAGCCGGTCCGCGGTTGCTTCGTTCCGGTCGACGCGTTCCTGCGAGGGCGGATGCGAGGCGAACAGGCCCTCGAGCCAGTTCTGCTCCTTCTGTCCTCCCGCCTGGGATAGCCGCACGAAGGTCTTCTGCAGCGTCACGGCGCCGGTGGGATCGTAGCCCGCGGCCTTCATGTACTTCATGCCGTACTCGTCGCTCTCGAGCTCGTGGTCACGGCCGTATTTCATCTGGATCATCTGCAATCCCGCGCCGGCGCCGCCAAGGGCTAGGTTCGCGACGTTGGGATCCATGCCGCCCATGGCCGCGCCGACCTGCGCGGCCACCATGCCGACCTGCATCAGCGTGCCGCGCTCCTGCGCCTTGGCGCCATGCCGCGCGGCGGCATGCACGATCTCGTGGCCGAGCACGGCGGCGAGCTCGGCCTCGTTCTGCAGCTCGACCAGCAGTCCGCGATTGATGGCGATCTTGCCGCCGGGCAACGCCCAGGCATTCGGCACCGAGTTGTTCAGCACCACGAATTCGTACGGCAGCTTGCGATCCGCCACCGCCGCGAGCTTCTGCCCGACGCTGTTCACGTAGGTGGTGAGTTCGGGCAGCACGGTGAGATCGCCGCCTTCGCCCTGGCGCGTCGGCGCGTAGTTCTGCTCGCCTATCTGCAGCTCCTGGGCTTCCGAGACGAACTGGATTTCTTTCTTGCCGGTAACGGGATTGACGCCACAGCCGGTGAGGACTGCCAGCGTGATCAGGGCCAAAAGGACGCGCATGTTCATGCCGCAGATATACACCTCTCGCCGCCGCCGGGCGAGCTTGAACAACTGTCAGAAGTTGCCGAAGAACTTCCGCGTCGCCTGCAGGCAGAAGGCCGGCACGAGCACATCGTGGTATTCCTTGCGTACGGCGGCGTGCCCTTCGATCAGCTTGAACAGGCTTTTCGTTTCAGCGAAGTGCTTGCGCAGGCTCTTGTACGGCCCGTCGTGACCCGGCGGCGCATCGATGTTCAGCACCGTCACGAAGCTGTTCGGTGCGTTCGCGGCCCAGTAGCCCGCCATGAGTTCGGTGTTCCGGAAGAACACCACCGGGTCCTCATCGCCGCCGCACAGCAGTACCGGCGCCAGCGGCGCGAAGTTGCGCAGATCGTTGTTTCGGAGCGCGATGCGCAGGGGGTGCGCGGGATTCGCGGGCGGATGGCCCGTCGTCGTATCCGGATAATCGCCGTCCGGATTGGCGAGCGCATCCTGCAGATAGGTCAACCGATAGTCGTTGCTGATCAGGTAATCGACTCCGAAGCCCTCGGCGAATACTTCGGCATACCGGTCCGAGGTGAACGCGGGCGTGAGCGCTGCGAACTCGGGCGCGGGCGGCGTGCTGCTGAAGATCGCGCGCTCCGGCATCCGGCCTTCCGCGACGAGCGTGCCGCTGCCCGCGATCCCCGGCAGCAGCGAACCGGCCGCCGCGTATTTCGCTTCGAAGATGTCTGAACCTGCGTGCAGATCGCCGTACGCGCGCTGGTAGCTCGCGGCGAGCATGATGAATTCCTCGACGGCGCCGCGCCCCACCTGGCCCATGAAAACCTGGTCCGCGAATGCCGTCAGCGCATAGGGGCCGGACATCGGCGCAGACGCGGTCACGGGGATGCCGGCGGCCTCGAGCGCGCGCTGCGTCGCCAGCGCGACGTAGCCGCCCTGCGAATAGCCGGTCACGAAGAGCTTCTGGTTGTCGAGGCCCCCGAGGCCGGGCAGTGCGGCGCGCGCCGCGACCAGCGCGTCGATCATGTCGGCGGCCTGCTGGTCGCCGTGCAGGAAGGCATGGTAGTCGAGCGTCGAGGTGTCGTACCCGGCGTAGTTAGGCGCGACCACGATGTAGCCGTCACCCGCCAGCGCCAACGCGAGGGTCACGCCTTCGAAGTTGGTCTCGCCGCTCAGGTCCGCGATGTTGAAGGTCCGCAGGTTGCGCTTGCCATGCGCGTACAGCGCGATCGGCCGTGGCCCCTGGCATGCGCCGTTACCGCCGGTGGGCAGCATCAGCGCAGCCGAAGCCGTGGTCGGCTCGCCGCGCGCGCCGACCGTGCCATAGCGGAGCTGGTAGATAGCAACGCTGCACTGGGGCGTGAAGGTGCGCCGGATCAGCCATTGCGTGAGCGTGCCGTCGGTGAGCTTCGAGATGAGATCCGACGGCGAGTACACGCCGAGCTGCGGTGGATGCTCGAGAAGTTCTCCTCTCTGGGGAGGGACGGCTTCGACCGGCACGTCCTGTGCCTGGACGAGACCGATGCGCGCCATTGCCGCAAACGTCAACGCCACGCAGATCGACGAACGCTTCGAGGGCTTCATGGGCGGCCTCCCCTCGTCCTTGTGGTGAAAGTCGCGATGTCGTCAGGCGCGAGATCTTCCGGGCGAGCCCGGCGCGATGCCATCGGACCAAGGCAGACTTGACGCGCCGGGGCCCCCGTTTCCGAGAAAGTGCTGGAAAATCCGGCGTTTGGCCGGACCGACATCCCGGGCTATCCAACGCGGCGGCGATTGTTAGAATCGACGCCGGTCTCATCAGCCTCACCTCGGGAGCGACCATGCAAGAGCAGACACTGCCCAGCCTGACACCCGTAGCAGCACTCACCACGGAAGCGCGTTCCGCGTTCATCACCCGGACGTACAGCCACGTCGCCGCGGCCATCCTGCTGTTCACGGCCATCGAGATGTGGCTGTTCAGCACCGGCCGCGTCGTGCCGCTGTCCCAGTGGATCCTCAGCTTCAACTGGCTGGTGATCATCGGGGCGCTGATGCTGGTCGGCTGGATCGCCACACACGTCGCGCACAGCGTGACGTCTAAGCCGCTCCAGTACCTCGCACTCGTCGCCTTCGTCGTAATGCAGGCCGTCATCTTCGCGCCGCTGCTGCTGATCGCGGCAACCCTGCAGGCCGGCATCATCGAGAGCGCCGTGTTCATCACCGTGTTCGGAGTGCTCGGACTCACGGCCGTCGCGTTCATCACGCGCAAGGACTTCTCGTTCATGCGCGGCGTCCTGATGTGGGCCGGCGTGCTTGCGCTGGTCGGGATCGCCGGCTCGGTGCTCTTCGGCTTCCAGCTCGGCACGTGGTTCTCCGTCGCGATGATCGGCTTTGCCGGCGCCGCGGTGTTGTACGACACCTCGAACATCATCCATCACTATCCGGAAGATCGTTACGTCGGCGCCGCGCTCGCGCTGTTCTCCTCGATCGTGCTGATGTTCTGGTACGTGCTGAGACTGCTCATCGCCTCGCGCGACTGACCGCGTCAGCGAATCGTCCAGAAAGGCCCCGGGGGTTTCCTGCCGGGGCCTTTTCATTTCCGGCGCGTGATTCACCTTGCATTCAGCGCGCCGCCCGGATATTTCGCCTCCATGCCCGGATTCGATCACTTATATATGTACCTGCGGCCCCTCGCCTTTGCCGCACTGCTGGCCGCGCTGACTTCTACGACCCAGGCCGCCGACGTGATGGTCGGGCGCGAGTCCAACACCGCGGTCCGCGAACGCGTGGTCGAACTGGTGAACGCCGCCCGCAGCAAGCGCCGCAAATGCGGCTCCGAACGCTTCGACGCCGTGGCGCCGCTGGGCGCTTCACGCCAGCTCGACGAGGCCGCCGCGCGGCACGCGCGCGACATGGCTCGCAAGAAATTCTTCGATCACCGCGGCGCCGACGGCAGTCAGCCGAAGAACCGGGTGTTGCGCGCCGGTTATGACTCCGGCCTCACCGGCGAGAACATCGCGTATGGCCCGGTTTCGGCGGAGGAAGTCGTGGCAGGCTGGCTGGCGAGTCCGGGGCATTGCGCGAACATCATGGACGCGAGATTCCGGCACATCGGCGTAGGCCTCGCGACCGGCTCGAAGCGCGGCGAGATCTACTGGGTGCAGACCTTCGCCACCCCGCGAGGCTGACGGCTCAATACAATGCCGCATGGACATTTCTGATGACGACCTGGACGCGTGCCTGCGAGTGCTGCGCGCCATCGAAGCGGATCGCGCGCACCTCACTCGCCTGACGCAGGATCAGCGCCGCGAGCTGCTGACACTGGCCGGACTCGTCGCCAAGCCCGAGCGCCACGATCTCGTGAAGATGGCGAAGGCCTTCCGGCGCGCCGAACGTGAAGCCGCGAAGCAGCAGGACCGCAAGGCCATCGAACAGGCGGGCCTGCGCGTCCAGCGCCGTTCGCCGGTGTTCGCGCCGCTGTGGCTCGAGCCGCCGAAGCCGGAAGAAGGCGATGAACGGCCGCGTCTGAACCAGGAACGCGACTGCTACGTGTGCAAGCAGCCTTTCTCCAAGGTGCACCGCTACTACGATTCGATGTGCGAGTCCTGCGGTGACTTCAACTACGCCAAGCGCGAGCAGACCGCGGACCTCAGCGGCCACTACGCGCTGGTCACCGGCGCGCGCGTCAAGATCGGCTACCAGGCGTCGCTAAAACTACTGCGCGCGGGCGCGCATGTGATCGTGACCACGCGTTTTCCGATCGACGCGGCCGACCGCTACGCGACCGAGCCGGATTTCTCCTCGTTCTGCGCGCGGCTGCGGATCCACGGGCTGGACCTGCGCCATTCGCCGAGCGTCGAGCTGTTCACGAAGTTCCTCGTCGAACGACTGCCGCGGCTCGACTACATCCTCAACAACGCCTGCCAGACGGTGCGCCGGCCTGCCGGATTCTTCGAGCACCTGCTGGCGCGCGAGGCGGAATCGATCGACCGGTTGCCGATCCACCTGCGGTCCACGCTGGCGGATCACGACGAGCTGCGCCGGATGCTCGAAGGCTCGTCGGCGCCGGCGCCGGGCGCGCTGCTCGCGGCCGAGCACAATCCCGGCGAGGGACTCGTGCACAGCGCGGCGCTTTCGCAGCGACGCTATCTCGACGAGGACTATCGCGGCGGCGAGACGCTGTTTCCGGCGAACCGTTTCGACGAGGACCTGCAGCAGGTCGATTTGCGCGAGATGAACAGCTGGCGCCTGCGCCTGCACGAGGTCGAGACGCCCGAACTACTCGAGGTGCAGCTCGTGAACGCGATCGCGCCCTACATCCTCAATGCGCGCCTGAAGCCGCTCATGGTGCGCACGGCCGGCGCGCACAAACACATCGTCAATGTCAGCGCGATGGAAGGCCAGTTCTATCGCACCACCAAGACCGACAAGCACCCGCACACCAACATGGCGAAGGCCGCGCTCAACATGATGACCCGCACCAGCGCGCCGGACTTCGTGAAGGACGGCATCCACATGAATGCGGTGGACACCGGGTGGGTCACCGACGAGGACCCGGCCGTACACGCAGCGCGCAAGGCCGAAGCGGGATTTTCCCCGCCGCTCGACATCATCGACGGCGCGGCGCGCATCGTGGATCCCATCTTCTCCGGGCGGCTCAGCGGCGAACATGTCTGGGGGCAGTTCCTGAAGGATTACAAACCGACGCCGTGGTAGGCATCGCGGTACGCTCTCGCTCATGAAACTCTCGCGTTGGTTGTGCCTGCTGCCCCTGTGCGCCGTAACCCTCGGCGCGTCACCGATTCCGATGACGGTCCACGCCGATCGCGTGGTGGGCGATATCCGCCCCATCTGGAACTACTTCGGCTACGACGAGGCCGGCACCACGCTGACCCCTGAAGGCCGCGACCTGCTCGGGAAACTGAACGCGCTCAGCGACGAACCGGTCCGCATCCGCGTGCATCACCTGCTCACCAGCGGCGACGGCACGCTCGCGCTCAAGTGGTCGAGCACGAACGTCTACACCGAGGACGCCGCCGGGAATCCGCGCTACGACTGGACGCGGCTCGACGCCATCATGGATGAGCTCACGCGGCCCGGCATCGAGCCGTTCGTGCAGGCGAGCTTCATGCCGCAGGCGCTTTCCTCGAAGCCCGAGCCATACACGCCAACGCTGGTGAAGACCGGATTGCCCCGCGACATGGTGTCCGGCGGCGCGTTCTATCCACCCAAGGATTACCAGAAATGGGAGGCGCTCATCGAGGCCTGGGCCCGCCACAGCGGCGAGCGTTACGGCGTCGAACGCGCATCCTCCTGGCTGTGGGAGCTGTGGAACGAACCCGAATCGCCGTACTGGCGCGGCACGAAGGAAGAGTACTTCAAGCTCTACGATCATTTCGCCGCCGCGGTGAAGCGCGCGCTGCCGAACGCGCGCGTTGGCGGCCCGCACGTGACCGACCCGGGCTGGAAGAACGGCGACGTCTTCATGCGCGAATTCCTCGAGCACTGCCGCTCCGGCAAGAACAACGCGACCGGCGGCGTCGGCGCGCCGCTCGACTTCGTGGCGTTTCACGCCAAGGGCACCACGCGCCTCGATGACAAGGGGCGCGTGGAGATGAACCTGCGCAATCACCTCAAGACCATCGACACCTACGGCCGGATCATCGCGGGTTTTCCGGAGTTCGCGCGCCTGCCTATCTACATCGGCGAGTCGGACCCGGAAGGCTGCGCCGGTTGTCCCGCGACGCTCGATCCCGAGCGCGACTACCGCCGGACGTCCCAGTTCGCCGCGTACACGGCCGCCTCGTTCATGCGCAAGCAGGACCTGCTCGCCCGCACGGGCGGAGACCTGCAGGGCGCGGTGTCCTGGGCTTTCACATTTGCCGATCAGCCGTGGTTCAACGGGCTGCGTGCGCTCACGACCAACGAAGTGGCGCTGCCTGTGCTCAACACGTTCGAGTTGTTCTCACGGATGGGCAACAAGCGCCTGGCCGTCGACGCGCCGTCCATGATCCCGGTCGATGCCATCATCGCGGACAGCGTGCGCGGCGAGCCCGACCTCGGGGCCATCGCCTCGGTGGATGACGCCAAGTCACGTCTGACCATCCTGGTCTGGAACTATCACGATGTCGCCGGCGGCTACGACGATCGGCGGGAAGTGCAGCTCACGGTCGCGGGACTTCCGAAATCCGCGCACGGGACGCGGGCCGTGGAATATTCGATCGACGAACGATCCGGCAACGCGTACACCGCGTGGCTCGCGATGGGGTCGCCGCAGTCACCCACGAAGGGTCAGGTCGCCGCACTGCATTCGGCCGCGAAAATGAATGCGGCTCCGCGCGAACTCGAGAAGTCTTCCGCCGGAGACCTGCGGCTGAACCTCGTCATGCGGCGCCAGTCCGTGAAGCTGATCGAAATCGGGCTCGCGCCCCCGCGCTGAAGCCCGACCCCTTCTTCAGCTCACTGCGTCAGCTCACTGCGCGTTGCTCGCGCAGCTCGGGCTGCGCATCGTGCCCACGCACTGCACGAGGATCTTGCACTTCGACACGTGCGGCCCGTCCGCCGTGCACGTCGCATCTCCGTTGATACCGGAGTTGCCGGTGCGGCTGAGGCAGGAAGCCTCGGCGCGGTCGCGCAGATACTTCTTGCCGAACTCCTCGCCTTTCACCGTGTTGTAGGTGTCGTTGAAATTCGGATGAATCATCTCGCAGCGCCGCTCCGCGACGGTGGTTTCGAGGGAGCGATTGACGCCGGTGTTGACCGGCGGCTGCGAGCGCGCCGCGGCATCACGCTCCGCCTGCACGCGCGCCTGCCTCTGAGCCTGCTGCTGCGCCTCATGCTGTCGCGCGATTTCGTACTGGCGCTCGGTGGCCTCGCGCGCACGGCGCGCATCTTCCGCGCGGCGCGCATTCTCCTGGTCCTGCCGGCGACGCTCGGCGAGGTCGCGTTCGTACGCCGCCTGGCGCGCGGCCTGCTCCAGCGTCGCGTCGAGCGCCGCGCGCGAGCGCGCCTCGCTGGCCGAGGCCGCCGCGTTCGCATCGAGCAACGCCTGGTAAGCCGGGGACACGCCCGGCGCCTCCCGGACCGGCGGCGTGTACGGAAGCCCGTGTTGCTCGGCGTAGATCTCCGCCTCGTACGAGTCCGTGTCCTTCGCGAGTTCGGCCAGCACGGCCATGCGTTCCGCGTAGATCTCGGCGTCGGTCTTCTTCGGCTGCGACGCCTGGTACGCGGCCATGCTTCGCTGCGCCTCGCGGATCTCCGCATTCAACTGGGCGAGCGCCGCATCGCTGATGACTTCGTATTCGTACGTCCAGTCGTATTCGCGGCCGGTGAACAAGCCGATGCTGTTGACCATGTGCCCGTACCTGCGCGCCTTCACGATGCCGCCGTCCGCGATGAGGTCGAGGTTGTGGAACCAGCCGCCGAGCCTGCCGTCCTTCGCCGACACCTCGAGCTTGTTGTCCGCCGGCCATTCCGCCGTGCGATAGAAACGATGTTCGCTGGGCGCCTCCAGCAGTTCCCATTTGCCCGGCTTCTTTTTCGACTCGGCGAGCACATAGCGCCAATTGACGTGACCACCGATGAGCCTGGCCTGGATGGTCAGGCTGCCGTCGCCACCGCGAGCGATATCAAGGAATTCGCCGCGGGATTTCGAATAGAGGTGCTTGCCGACATATCGCTCGAAGTCGCGGATCGACGGAGGCGCGGTCACGACAGCTTCCTGCTGCGCGAAGGCCTGCGCGGCCGCGAGCAGGACGAAACTCAGGAACGTGCAAACAAAAGCGGGCCGGCGAGCGCCGCGGGGCGGGGCATTTTCGAGAATGTTCATCGGTGGATCCCTGATCAGGTGATCCGACTCTACGGATAACACGCGACGAATGATGTGATGAAAATTCAGCCGCGAAATTCGTGCCAGCCGTCGTTCCGGAAACGTTCCGGGAAACCCCGGCTCCCGGACCTTCAGCGCGCAGCGGTGAGATGCATGACCGCGAGGCGTGACCAGAGACGATCGACCTCGGCGCGGCGATGATCGTCGGCCAGCACGATCGCGCGCGCCGAGAGCTCGCGCATGTGTCCGCGATTCACGAGCAGCAGCAGCGCGCCGGCCAGCCGCCCGAAGCGCACCGAGCGCGCGAGGCCCGGCTCGCCCGGCGCCGACAGGACTCCGCGCAGCTCCTCGGGCAGCTGCCAGTTCTCCGCGATGCGCATCGGGGTGGACGGCACCCAGTCGTCGAGTAGTTTGGCCATCGCCGCCGGACGCAGGTTGCTCACGTCCGGGCAATGCTCCCGCACGATGCGGAACACCGCGTTGCTCGCGAGTCCGAGCAGCATCACCAGGAGGCGGGCGCTGAACGCATCCGCGCGCTCGATGCGCACCGCATGCAGCTCCGCGCATCCGGCCGCGAACTGACTGTGTTCCCAGGTCGACTCGGCGAACGATGAGAAAGGTCCGCGCGTACCCGTCATCACCGGGTGCAGCAACGCCGTGGCCACCAGCGAGCGCAATCCGTCCGTGCCCACGAGCGCGACCGCCTTCTCCAAACTTTCGATCGGCTTGCTGCCGCTCAGCCGGTAGTAAGAGCTGTTCGCCAGGCGCAGCAGACCACCGAGCAGCGCGCCGTCCTCACCGATGATCCTGGCCATCTCGCGCAGCGAATTCGAATCGTTGTTGATCGCGCTCATGAGCCGCGGCAGCAGCGACGGCCGGCGCGGCAGGTACTTCGCGTGCAATTCCAGGTTGCCGAGCACACGCGTCGCCGGCTCGAGCTCGGCCAGCTCTGACGCGGTGGCCTCCGTGCGCAATTCGTCGAGACTCGCATCGAGCGCCAGCGCCGTGAAACGCCGCAGCGCGACCGCCGCGTGCGCACCCGGCATCCGCGCGTCGTCGGCAAAGCCCCTGGCGCGAGGCTGCGCGCGGCTTCCCTGCCGATCGTTGATTACCCGCGGGTGTTTCGCACGCGACCCGCCGAACCATTGACCCACGAGGGAGCCGATCCCGGTGCGGATGGCGGCAATCATGGTCAGCGGTTATCGGCAGGGATCGCCCGGACTTGAGCAGTCTCCGCGTGATTAGGTAATGCCGCCAGGCCGGTGCGCTGGCCATTCTGGATGCGACGACTACTCGCCCAGCGCCGCGTACTTGACGATCCGGAACCGCGCGCCCTGGGCCGCGCGAATCCGCTCGGCGAGCTTTTCGTGCAGCTCGGGCTTCCACGTCGTCCACTGTGCGAAGAATGCGCCGACCGCGGCCGGGTCGCCCGCGTACTGCAGACGCAGGATTTCCTTGAGCAGTGACTCGACGGTTTCCGCGTAGCGGTCGTAGTCGACCGTGAGTCGCGCGGTCGCCGGGTCCGCCCGCAACAAGCCCTTGTCGAGGAACCAGTTGAACTGCACGAGCTGCATCGTCTGGTACGGCTGATCGCTACGCGGCTTCACGTTCTGCAAGGTGCGCCGGATGCCACTCGCCTGGATCGCGCGCAGCGATGGATGGCGCATTCGATGCAGCGCGAACAACGACACGAGATCCGACTTCATCTCCTCCATCGCATCCGCGTAATTTGCGAGCGCGACGTCGAGCGTGCGTCCCTGCCGGTCGCGATCCGGCCCGAGGTAGTGGCCGATCTCGTGCCACAGGGTCCGCAGCACGTTTCCTTCGGCCGCGAGATCGTTCGCGTGCGCGTCGACCGTGGCCGCGCGCCAGATACGCTCGTCGGCCGCGAAGATCACCGGGTTCTTCATGATGTTCGCGCGCAGCAGGATCGTCCGGCCGTAGCGCCGCGAGAACAGCGGGTCGTTGGGCAGGATGGTCGCGGTGTTTGTGCCGCGCGCCTGCCCGAAATCCGCGATGACGTCGTAAACGCCGACGGGAATGTCGTCGCGCACGCGTTTGCGCGGCTCATACGGCAGCGCGTCCTCGATGGCCTGGATTCCACCCAGCGCCTTGCGCATCTCTTCCGAGGCCGCTTCGTCGCGCAGCAGGATGCTCATGCTGTGGAAGGCCTTCACGCCGAACAACGCGTCGTCGTAGGTTTCGTACGCGCCGATCTGCGCGTTCAGTCGCGCGAAGCGTCCCGTCACCCACGACGCGTCGCCGGACTCGTAATCGTTCGAGACGAGGTCCCGCGCCCGATTGCGCAGGTAGCGCGCGAATTCGCCGTCGGCGGACTCGACCCTGTCGGCCGCACTCATGAGCAACGCGAATGCGCGCGTCATCTCCCGCGGATACGCGATGGCGTACGGCACCGCGTAGAACGCCTCGGGCGAGGCGCGCTTCGCGAGCGCCTGGAGATCTTCGAGCCGACCCGGATGCAATCCGCGGATCAGCGGGAATCGTTCGAGCGTCGCGATGTCGGCGTCGATGTTCGCGCGAGTCGCGCGCCGGACCACCGAACGCTCCGCGAGGATCTCTTCGCGTTGCGCGGGATGCGCCTCGAGGAAACTATCTACCTGCTGCCTGGTTGCGTCCGTTGGATAGACATTCTTGCCCGGCGTCTGTGGCGCGACGGGCAGAAAGGCCTCGCGCCGATTGTCGAGCGTGGTTGCGATGGGTCCCTGGTTGAGCCGGTAGAGGTCGAGCAGATTCTGCGTCGCGACCGGCTTGCCCAGGCGCGCGTGCAGGGATCTCAACTTTTCCAGCGAGGCTGCCGCTTCGGCGTGCCTCGAACGTTCGAACACCGTCTGCATCAATTCGCCGGCCGCCAGCAGATCCTGCAGGGCGGCACGCTCCGCATCCGTGAGCGCATCGAGAGACGGCGCGAGCCGGATGGTCTCGGTCTTGGCGAGGATTGCCGCGGATTGCGCCTCCGTCCAGTAACCCGGCGGCAACGCGGTATCCGCATTCGAGACGGCACAGAGGCAGACCAGAATCGTGGCGAGAACTGAACGCATGTACCGCTCCCTTGCGAGGTTTCGGGATTCCAGCACACGAACGGCGGTTGCGCCAAAGCGATTGCGATTGCCTGCGTCGATGTTCGGCCCGCCGGACGATCACGCAAGAAATCCTTACGATTGCTCAACCTGTCCGAATGCGAACACACGAGGCGGTGCCGGAGAATCTCCTGCAACGGCGAACTTCAAGGAGATGACCATGACGCATTCGAGTAACTGCTTCTGTGGCGAAGTGCAATTCAAGGTGACCGGCGACCCCGTGGCCATGGGGTATTGCCACTGCGAGTCTTGCCGCCACTGGTCCGCGGGCCCCGTCAACGCATTCACACTGTGGAAGCCTGATGCCGTCGAGGTCACCCACGGCGCCGGGAGTATCGGCCGGTTCAACAAGACGCCGGCGAGCACACGTCAGTGGTGCAAGAAATGCGGTGGACACCTGTTCACGGATCATCCGGGTTTCGGACTCATCGACGTCTACGCCGCACTGCTACCCGACCTGAGCTTCGAGCCCGGTGTGCACGTGAACTACGCCGAGACGGTGCTGCGCATCCATGACGGCAAGCCAAAGCTGAAGGATTTTCCGGCGGAGCTGGGCGGATCGGGGATCAGTGTTCCCGAGTGAGGCCGATCGACAGGTCGTAGATAGTGGAGAAGTGATCGGAGGCCACGCTTTCACCGACGCGCCGTCGGTCACGCCCGCGGCGCAGGCCACTACACACTGATCGATGCGAATGCGCAGCACGGTGGGCAGGCTCGAGGACCAGGTATTGAGCAAACCCCGGCCGGCCGCGCAGTCATATACGTCGGGACTCTTCAGCACGGCGCGGAAGTGACTCGACCAGGGTGTGATCGAGGATGGAATCCCGTACTCCTTATCGCCTGTATTGACCGCCAGGGCGATCGTCGGCACCGTTCGGGCCAGCCCCACTCGAGGAACTGCCGACGATGTCCACCGCAGAGCTCAATCCGCCCGTGACATCCGCCAAGGCGCAATTGCCGCGGCAGGTCCCCTACATCATCGGCAACGAGGCCTGCGAGCGCTTCAGCTTCTACGGGATGCGCAACATCCTGACGCCGTTCCTCATGAGCACGCTGCTCCTGTATGCGCCGGAAGCCGAGCGCGCCGGCATCGCCAAGGATGTCTTCCATTCCTTCGTGATCGGCGTCTATTTCTTCCCGCTGCTCGGCGGCTGGCTCGCCGACCGGCTGCTCGGCAAGTACCGCACGATCCTGTGGCTGTCGCTGGTCTACTGCGTGGGACACGCGTGTCTTGCGGCGTTCGAGGACAACCGCGCGGGCTTCTATACCGGGCTCTTCCTGATCGCGCTCGGCTCGGGCGGCATCAAGCCGCTGGTCGTCTCGTTCGTCGGCGATCAGTTCGATCAGTCCAACAAGCACATCGCGAAGTTCGTGTTCGACGCCTTCTACTGGACCATCAACTTCGGCTCGTTCTTCGCCTCGCTGCTCATGCCCATCCTGCTGCGCAATTACGGCCCGGCGGTGGCCTTCGGTATTCCCGGAATCCTGATGTTCATCGCGACCGTCATCTTCTGGGCGGGCCGCAAGAAATACGTGAACGTGCCGCCCGCGCCGTCCGATCCGCATTCGTTCCTGCGCGTCGCGCGCACGGCGCTGTGGGCCCGCGCCGAAGGACAGGGTCGCCCGGGGCTCGTTCTCGCCGGCATCGGCGCCGCGCTGGCCGTCGGCGCGTTCGCGATGATCGGGTCGCTGGGCTTCGTCGCCTCGGCGTGTCTCGCGCTGGTTTTCATTCTGGCGTTCGGCGGCACGGGCGCGTACCTGCAGCTCGACCGCGCGGGCGCGGTTCATCCGCCCGAACAGATCGAAGGCGTGCGCGCCGTGCTGCGCATCCTCACCGTGTTCGCGCTCGTGACGCCGTTCTGGTCGCTGTTCGACCAGAAGGCGTCGACGTGGATCCTGCAGGCGGACCAGATGGTCAAGCCCGAGTGGTTCTCCTCCGCGCAGATGCAGGCGCTCAATCCCGCGCTCGTGATGATCCTGATTCCCTTCAACAACCTCGTGCTCTACCCGGCGCTGCGCCGCTTCGGCATCGACGTGACGCCGCTGCGGAAAATGGGCTTCGGCATCGCGTTCTCGGGCCTCGCATGGATCGCGGCCGGCGCCATCCAGCTTTCGATCGACGGCGGCGACGCGGTTTCGATCGTCTGGCAGGTGCTGCCCTATGCGCTGCTGACCTTCGGCGAGGTGCTCGTGTCGGCGACGGGGCTGGAGTTCGCGTACAGCCAGGCGCCGCTGTCCATGAAAGGCGTGATCATGGCGTTCTGGTATCTGTCCGTGACCGTGGGCAACCTGTGGGTGCTCGTCGTCAACGCGGGCGTGCGCAACGAGACGGTGATGTCACACGTCGCGGCAACCGGGCTCACGGAGAGCGCATTCCTCATGTTCTTCTTCGCGGCGTTCGCGCTGATCGTCGCGCTCGGATTCAGTTGGTACGCGCGCCGTTATCCGATGCAGGATCACTATCGGACCGCGGCGCCCTGATCGCGAGGCCGCGGGGTTTACAAACCCCCCGCTGTCCCGGAATAGTCCGCGCATGAGAACCCACATCACGCGCCTGTCCGTACTCGCATCGTTGTTTGTTTGCTTCGGGGCCACCGCCGCGCAACCGGGCCCGACGTTCGCGGACGTGTTCGGGTCGGGCATGGTGCTGCCGCACGATGTGCCGCTGGCGTTCACGGGCCGCGCGGCGCCGCGGAGCAAACTCACGCTCGAGGTGGACGGCGCCCGGTACGCCTTCCAGAGTGACTCGCAGGGCGAGTGGCGCGTCGCGGCCCGGCCCCTGAGGGCCGGCGGCCCCTACACGCTCTCGCTGAAGGACGATCGAGGAGCCGTGACGACGCTGTCGGACGTGCTCGCCGGTGAAGTGTGGCTGTGCTCCGGCCAGTCGAACATGGAATACCCGGTAGCTAGATCGACCGACCAGCCGCCCGAAGCGGCGCAGGCTCACCCGGCCATTCGCCTGCTGACCGTCGCCCAGCAGACCGCACTGTCGCCCCGCAAGGAATTCGAGAAGAAGCCGACCTGGCAGGACGCGGATGCGCAGAACATCCCGCGCTTCTCCGCGGTCTGCTATTTCTTTGCGAACCGCAAGATCGCCGAGGACGGACTGCCCATCGGGCTGATCAACGCATCCTGGGGCGGCGCTTCCATCGAACCGTGGATCGGCGAAACGCGGCTCGCGCAGTTGCCGGCGTACCGCGAGCGCGCGGACATGCTGCGGCGCTATCGCGCCACGCCGCGCGCCGCCGAAGTCGACTTTGCCGGTGAATGGGTGAAGTGGTGGCAGTCGCGCTCCACGATGGGGCCGGTCTGGGAACAGGGAGTGCTCGACGAGAACGGCGACTGGAAAGACGCGCCTTTGAAAGACTGGCGCACCTATCCGGACCCGAGTCTCGAGAAATTCACCGGCAACCTGTGGTTCTCCACGCGCTTCGAGCTCACCGAGGCGCAGAGCCGCAAGCCCGGGAAGTTCGTGCTGGGCAAGATCGACGAAGTGGACACGACCTGGCTCAACGGCCGCTTCGTGGCCAACACCTTCGGTTACGGCACGCATCGCGAATACCCGCTCGAAGCCGGATGGCTGAAGCCCGGCACCAACCAGTTCAGCGTGTTCGTCACGAGCACCTGGGGCGCGGGCGGCATGTATGGGCCAGAAGCCGACGTCGGCATCCGCTTCGACGACGGTGAATTCGTCGCGCTCGGCAGCCACTGGAAATATCGCGCCGTGCCCAAGGAAACCGGCTATCCACCGCGTGCGCCGTGGGAAAGCGTTTCGGGCATCACCGGCATGTTCAACGGGATGGTCGCGCCGCTGCAGCCGCTCGCGCCCAGCGGCGTGATCTGGTACCAGGGCGAATCGAACGTCGACAAGGGCGACTACGCCGCGCTCCTGCCCGCCCTCATCCGCGACTGGCGCGAGTGGTTCGGGCGCGAGCTGCCGTTCATCGTCGTGCAGCTGCCTAACTACGGCGCCGTGCTGCAGCCGCCGGCGGAGTCGCAATGGGCCACCGTGCGCAACATCCAGCAGCAGGTGGCGCTGGGCGACGCGCGAGTCGGCCTCGTCGTCACCCAGGACCTGGGAGACGATGCGGACATCCATCCCACGCTCAAATACGCCGTGGCGCGGCGGGCGCTGCAGGTGGCGCGCGCGCTGGAGGGCAGCGGCGCGAAGAATGGCATCGTGCCGCGATTGGTGGCGGGAGCCGGGCCGCTCGTGCTCGAGTTCTCGCCTCCGCTGTCGCCGGCCGCGCAGGAAAAGGGCGTGGCGGGATTCGCGCTGTGCGGTACGCAGCCGGGAAGCTGTGTCGCGGCGGGCGCCACGCAGCGTGGCAGCCGCATCGAGATCCATCGCACTGCGCTCCCCGCGGCGACGCGGCTGCGATATTGCTGGTCGGATGGCGGTGTGTGCGAACTGAAATCGCTGGGCGGCCTGCCCGTGGGCTCGTTCGAACTGCCCCTGGGCCGCTCTACCCGCTGACGGCGGGAACGGGCCGTCACCTATCCACTCGTCAGGACCAGCGACAGGAATGGGTAGTTCGGGCCGTTCGAGAGCTTGAAGAAGATCCGATTGCGGCCCTTGTTGAAATGCAGGAGGCGCCTGTCCTCCGTGCGGTTGTAATCGCGCAGATACGTCGTGCCTGACCGGAAGACCTCATCGAAGTACCACTGCTTGTCGATGTTTCCTCCCCTCCACACCAGGCGATCGTTCATGTAGATCTGGACGTCGTCATCGACGCCGATCCATGCGATCAGATCGCAAGCCTCGTCGACGAAGACTTCGGTGTAGCCGTAGTACACCGAATCCTCCACCGAATCGGGCGGAACCAGCGGATAGCTCTGCGCGGTGACATACCGCCAACGGAGCAGGCGGTTGTCCTTGCCGTAGTACACGGCATCGAGCAACACCGCCTGCTCCGGTGGATGACTCGGATTGTCGAAGAGGCCGGCGCCATGGCGTCCAGGAAACGGCCCGATGATGTACCAGGAATTCAGGTACACGCGGCTGGCGTATTCACCGCCCGCGCCGAACATACGGCCGCGGCCGAGCACCAGATCCGTCGCGTCGACCGGCGGTATCTCACCGTATCCACGTCCAAAGAAGCCCGCGTTCGAATACGTCGTCGCCGGCGTTCGCGGGTCGATGCCGGTGCCTTCGCCGGCGCCGATGAACTGTGCGATCTCGGCGCTCAGCGCCGCGTCGGCGCCATCTCCCGATCCGGGCGATGGCGCGATTCCATCGGCACTTCCTTCGCCTTTGGCCGAGTGCATCTGGACCTGCACTCCGTTTGCCCTGGCCTCGAGGCGCAGCTGACGTTTAGCCAGCGTTTCCCGCGCCCGCGCTTCGAGCGCGGCGACTTCGCGGGCCGCGGACTCCGGGGTGACGGCAGCCTGCATGAGCGGCTCATGGCGTCCGGCGTCGTCATCGACCGCACCCGCTTCCTCGATGGGTGCTGCTTTGGGCGCGGCCGCGGGCGATTCGAGTGCCGCCGACGGCGCGGGCATCGGCGCGGGAATCTGCGGCAGCGCGTCCTCGCCCAACAGCGCAGCCAGTTCCTCGGCGCGGATCTCCTCGTCCAGCGCGTCGATGTCCCTCGACAACTCGCGCGCGCGCTCCAGCATCTCCTCAGGCGTTTGCGGAGGGGAATCGCCCGGATCGGTCCGCGGCTCTTCGTCGACACGCGCGGCCGACTTCTCCATCAGCCGCTTGATGGTGTGCAGGTCCTCCAGGCGCTTCACCGTCCCGGCTTCATGCGTCGCGCGCAGGCTCTCGGCCACTTCGGCCG
>JAEWLQ010000129.1 GCA_023457495.1 Pseudomonadota bacterium | reverse complement strand
GACCACTACCTTGATGTGACCCGCGCCGCGCTCGCGCAGCACGTCGATCATGTAGCGGAAATACTCGTTGTGCCCGCCCTGGTAGCTGCTCACCGCGATCGCATCGGCGTCCTCGGCGATGGCCGCGCGCACGATGTCGTCGACGCTGCGGTTGTGCCCCAGGTGCACGAGCTCCGCGCCGCCCGACTGCAACAGCCGGCGGATCATGTTGATGGCGGCGTCGTGCCCGTCGAACAGCGAGGCGGCGGAGACGAATCGCAGTGGCCGGCCCGGCTCAGGTGGCTTCATATGTTACTGGCTGGTAAGATCGGTTACCGGAGAGTAACACACCGATGTCCACCTCTGCCCCACGCCCCCGTTCCCGCAAGGCAACAAAACCGGCCGGCGCCTCGCCCTGGGCGGCCCGCCGCCGGCTGCGCGAGCATCACGCCCTCAAGCGCGAAGCGGTGATCCTCGCCGCGGCGCGGGCCTTCAGTGCGCGGGGCTACCACAACACCTCGCTGGACGACCTCGCGGCCAGCCTCGAGGTGACCAAGCCCACGCTGTATCTCTACGTGCCGAACAAGGAAGCCATCCTCTTCGAATGCTTCCGCGCCGGGCTCGACCAGATCACGGCATCGCTCGACGCCTGCGAAAAGGCGGACGGCCCCGCGCGCGAGCGGCTGTTCGCGTTCATCCGCGGTTACGCCAGCGCGATCGTCGGGGACTTCGGATGGTGCATGCTGCGCGCCGAGGATCAGCATCTCGGCGCCACCATGAGCAAACGCATCCAGCAGCTCAAGGCCGGGATCGATCGGCGCATGCGCGCGCTGATCTCCGCGGGTGTCGCCGACGGCTCGATCCGCGACTGCGACCCCAAGATGACCGCGTTCGCGCTCGCGGGTGCACTCAACTGGATGGGCCACTGGTACCGAGATGACGCCTCGCTGCGCCCGGCGGAGATCGCCGAAAGATTCATTGATGTGTTCAATCGCGGCCTCCGTGGCCGCGATTGAACATGCACAAGCATCGAGGCCTCCGAGGCCGCGATTGACGGAGAAACACATATGAGCAAGTCAGTAGTGATAGCCGCCAGCACCCGCACTCCCATCGGCGCCTTCCAGGGCGTGCTGGCCCCGGTAACCGCGCCGCAACTGGGAACCGCCGCGATCAAGGGCGCGCTCGCCGCCGCGGGCGTCGCTGGCAACGAGGTGCAGGAAGTCGTCATGGGGTGCGTGCTGCCCGCCGGGCTCGGCCAGGCGCCGGCGCGCCAGGCCGCGCTCGCCGCCGGCATCCCGACCGGGGTGCCCGCGACCACCATCAACAAGATGTGCGGCGCGGGCATGAAGGCCATCATGATGGCCGCCGACCAGATCCGCGCGGGCGATGTCGCGCTCGCGGTGGCCGGTGGTCTCGAGTCGATGAGCAACGCGCCCTATCTACTTCCCAAGGCGCGCGCCGGCCTGCGGATGGGAAACGCCGAGCTGCTCGATCACATGTTCTACGACGGCCTGCAGAGCCCCTTCGACGGCCAGCTCATGGGCAACTTCGCCGAGAACACCGCGCAGAAATACTCCTTCTCGCGCGCCGACCAGGACGCGTTCGCCACCGAATCCACGCAACGCGCCGTCAAGGCGGTCAACTCGGGCGCGTTCGCGGCCGAGGTCACGCCAGTCACCGTCAAGGGCCGCAAGGGCGAGACCGTGGTCGACAAGGACGAAACGCCGTTCACCGTGGACCTGGCGAAGATCGCGACCCTGAAGCCCGCCTTCCGCAAGGACGGCACCGTGACAGCCGCCTCTTCGTCATCGATCTCCGATGGCGCGGCGGCCGCGGTGCTCATGTCCGAAGCGGAAGCCGCGCGGCGCGGCGTCAAGCCGCTCGCGCGCATCGTGGGCTACGCGAGCTTCGCGCAGGAGCCGGAGTGGTTCACGACCGCGCCGGCGGGCGCGATCCAGAAACTGCTCGCGCAACTCGGCTGGAAGACCGGCGACATCGCGCTGTTCGAAGTCAACGAAGCGTTCGCCGCCGTGACGATGGCCGCGATGCGCGATGTAGGATTCGATCACGCCCGCACCAACGTGAACGGTGGAGCCTGCGCACTGGGACATCCGATCGGCGCCACCGGCGCGCGCATCGTGGCGACGCTGGTGCACGCGCTGCGCGCGCGCGGCGGTGGCCGCGGCATCGCATCACTGTGCATCGGCGGTGGTGAGGCGACGGCCCTCGCGGTGGAAGTGCCCTGATCGCCCGAATTGTTATTGTCGAGGACACGTCATTCGTTATGCTTGCCGCATGAAAATCTCCGATGCGCGCGCGGTCATAACGGGCGGTGCTTCAGGCCTCGGCCACGCGGTGGCGCGTCACATCGCGGCGGCGGGCGGTCGCGTCGCATTGTTAGACGTGCAGGAAGGGCCGGGCCTCGCGGCCGCCCAGGCGATCGGCGGCCACACGACTTTCGCCAAGTGCGACGTCACGTCCGAAACGGAAGTGAACACGGCGATGGAAACGGCGCGCGCGGCGCTGGGCGGCATCAACCTGCTGGTCAATTGCGCGGGCGTGATCGGCGCGGGACGCGTGCTCGGCAAGAACGGCCCGATGGCGGGCGACTTCTTCGCGAAGGTCGTGCACATCAATCTGATCGGCACGTTCCTCTGCGACAAGGCGGCTGCCGCGATCATGCAGGCCAACACGCCGAACGCCGACGGCGAACGCGGCGTCATCATCCACACCTCGTCGGTGGCAGCGTTCGAAGGCCAGATCGGTCAGGCGGCCTACTCCGCCACCAAGGCCGCGGTGGCGGGAATGACGCTGCCCATCGCGCGTGAATTCGCGATGTTCGGCATCCGCGTGATGTCGATCGCGCCGGGAATCTTCGGCACGCCGATGCTCGCCGCCATGCCGCAGGAAGTGCAGGACTCGCTCGGCAAGCAAGTGCCCTTTCCGCCGCGGCTCGGCCGGCCCGAGGAATACGCGGCACTGGTGCAGACCATCTGCGAGAACTCCTATCTCAACGGCGAAACGATCCGGCTGGACGGCGCCATCCGCATGCAACCGAAATGAACTCACCCGGCCCCGCGCAACGCGATGTCATGGAGTACGACGTCGCCGTCATTGGCGGCGGGCCGGCGGGGCTCGCAACCGCGATCCGTCTCAAGCAGCGCAAGCCCGAACTCACGGTCTGCGTGCTCGAGAAGGGCTCGACCATCGGCGCGCATATCCTCTCCGGCGCCGTCATGGAGCCGGGACCGCTCGACGCGCTGCTGCCCGAGTGGCGCCAGGCGCCGCTGCCGATCCGCGTGCCGGTGGTGCGCGATGAGTTCCACTGGCTGTCGCGCAAGGGCGCGACGAAGATGCCGTGGATTCCGCGCTACCTGCACAACGACGGCAATTTCATCGTCTCGCTCGGCGGACTCGTGCAGTGGATGGCCACCCAGGCCGAGCAACTCGGCGTCGACGTGTTCGCCGGCTTCGCCGCCGCGCTCCCGCTGTTCGACGACGACGGCTCCGTCGCCGGCGTGCAGATCGGCGACATGGGCGTGCAGCACGATGGCTCGCGCGGTCCTAACTACATGCCGGGCGCCGAGGTGCGCGCGCGGCTGACGGTCATCGCCGAAGGGTGCCGCGGCAGTCTCGCGAAGGTCCTGATCCGCCGCTACAAGCTCGACGCCAACGCGGACCCGCAGGTCTACGCGCTCGGCATGAAGGAGCTGTGGCAGTTGCCACCGGGACGCGTCACGCCCGGGCTCGTGCAACATAGCGTCGGCTGGCCGCTGGACACGAAAACCTACGGCGGCAGCTTCGTTTATCACCTTACCGACAACCGCGCGTATGTCGGCTTCGTCACCGGCCTCGACTATCGCGATCCGCGATTCTTTCCCTTCGAGGCGTTCCAGCAGTTCAAGCATCACCCGCGCATGCACGAGTTCCTGAAGGGCGGCGAGATCCTCTCCGCCGGCGCGCGCTCGATAGCGGCCGGCGGCTACCAGTCGTTGCCGAAGCTCGAAATGCCGGGCGCGGTGCTGGTGGGCGACGCGGCCGGAACGCTCAACGTCCCCAAGATCAAGGGCATCCACCAGGCCTTGCGCTGCGCGATGGCGGCGGCTGACTATTTCGCCGAGAACGACACCAGCATCGGATTCGATGCCGTGTGGCGCAAGACCGAGGCCATGGCGGAGTTGCACGAGGTGCGCAACATCAAGCCCGGATTCAAGCGCGGCCTCAAACGCGGCATGTTCAACGCCGCGATGGAGAGCATGCTCTCCGGCACGACTCCGTGGACGCTGCGCAATACCGAAACCTGGCCGCTCGAGAAACTCGCCGAATACGAGTCCCCGGACCGCCGCTGGGTGCAACGCGACCTGCCGCCGCGCGATCGGCTGTCCTCGGTGTTCTTCGCGGTCACCGCGCACGACGAGGTGCAGCCCACGCATCTCAAGGTGCGCGACCGGAACATCTGCGCCACCACCTGCGCCGTGGAATACGGCAATCCCTGCACGCGCTTCTGCCCGGCGCAGGTCTACGAGATGGTCGACGACGGCGCGGGCGGCAAGAAGCTGCAGATCAACGCGGCCAACTGCGTGCACTGCAAGGCCTGCGACATCAAGGACCCCTACCAGATCATCGACTGGACGACGCCCGAGGGCGGCTCCGGACCCAACTACCAACTTCTGTGAACGATACCCAAGACGTCCTCGGCGAGCTCTACGCCCGGGAGATCGCCAAGCGTGGATTCGCCGCCTGCAAGGCGCAGCTCGCCGCACTCAAGTCCCTCGAACGGCTGCGCGCGGCGCTCGCCGCCGAGGCCGCGGCGCCGATCGGAAAACGTCTGCTGCGCGGACTCACGCTGTCCGCAAATGGCGCGCCCAAAGGCGTGTATCTCTGGGGCGGCGTTGGACGCGGCAAGACCTGGCTGATGGATATCTTCTACGGCTCGCTCGCGATCAGCGCGAAGCGGCGCACCCACTTCTATCGCTTCATGCACGAAGTGCACGCCGAGCTCAAACGGCTCAAGGGCATGCAGTCGCCGCTCGATGGAGTAGCCGACAAGATCGCCAAGAAGGCGCGGGTCATTTGCTTCGACGAGCTGTTCGTCTCCGACATCGCCGACGCGATGATCCTCGCCGGGCTGTTCGACGCGCTGCTCAAACGCGGCGTGGCGCTGGTTTTCACCTCGAACGTGAAACCGAAGGACCTGTACAAGAATGGCCTGCAACGCGACCGCTTCGTGCCCGCGATCGGCCTGCTCGAGAAACACTGCGAGATCGTCAACGTGGACGGCGGCGTCGACTACCGCTTGCGCCAGCTCACCGCGGCGCCCATCTACCTGCCGAGCGCCGATGCCGCCACGCAGAAGAAGCTCCAGCAGCTGTTCGACGACCTCTCCGACGAGGACGTCGAGAGCGGGCACGACATCAGCGTGAACCATCGCAAGATCAAGGTTGTGCGCGAGAGCGAGAACGTGATCTGGTTCGAGTTCTCCGCGCTGTGCGAGGGGCCGCGCAGCGCGGCGGACTACATCGCGATCGCGAGCGAATACCAGAGCGTGATCGTCGCGAACGTGCCGACCTTCGGCGTGGATGCCGACAACGCCGCGCGCCGCTTCATCTCGATGATCGACGAATTCTACGACCGCGGCGTCAATGTGATCCTGTCGGCCGCGGCCGCCCCGGCCGAGCTCTACCAGGGCGAAAAGCTCAAGTTCGAATTCCAGCGTACCGCGAGCCGGCTCGCGGAGATGCAAAGCGAGGAATACCTCGCGAGCGCTCACCGCGCCGCGTGACCGGCACGCGGCGGTAGCTAGAACCGCGTCGAGAACTTGAGGCCCGCGCCCTGGTGGGTGGTTTCGCCCGAGAACCGGCCGGTGTAGTCGAAGCGCAGCTCGATCTTCTCCCCGCTCAACAGCGACACTCCCAGCGACAGGTTCGCGTAGTCCCGTTCGGACCTGCCGCTCACCGTCATCGCCGGCGTCCCCGCGGGTGCGTCCTGGAAGAACGCGCTGACCTCAGGCGTCGTGCCGGACATCCAGCGCAACACGCCGGCGCGTAGCCAGGTGCGCAGCTGTGCAGAGGACGACAACGCCCGCTCGACGCCGAATTCCAGCTCCGGCTGCACCGACCACGCGGTGTGGTCGCGCGACGCGATGCTCAGCGTCGCGCCGCTGCCACCCTCCTCCGCGAACGCCGGGGTGTCCAGGTAGTTATAGCCGACGTCGAGGAGCGGACGGAGGTACCAGGCTCCGCGGTCGAACACGTGTCCGAGCCGCAGGTGCGCTGCTCCGAGTCGGGTCTCGGGGTTGCTGATCGACTGTTCGCCGGAGCCCACGAGACCGCTCAAGCGCCGCGTCTCGTATTCCAGCCGGCCGCCGGCCAGCGAAGCGGCGAGCGTGGTGTTTCCGCTGCGCCACTTGGCGACCAGCCCGGCGTTCAGCTGGCGGCCATCCGAATTGCTGAGCACTCCCGTTCGCACGCTGTCGAAGCCATAACCCAGCGCGAAGCCGATGTGCCAGGCATCGGTCAACTCCCATTGCGAGCCGCCCGAGATGGTCAGCGAGTCGCGATTGAAAGCGAGATTCTCGCCCGTGGCTTTCTGGTTGAATCCGTCGAGGCCCATGCGCAGCCAGGTACACGCATCCTCGCGTGCGAGATGGAACTGCCCGCCGACGGCGCGGCAGCTCATCATCGAGTCGTTGAAACCGAGCGCGGAGAAAAGCGCGCCGGTTTCATTGCCCGCGTAGATTTCCGGACTCAGCCGGTCGTACGCCGCCGCCAGCGAGTCGGTGTCGGGCAGCTCGAGCAGGCCGGCCGCGAGCGGCGCGAACGCCACGGAGCCGCCGGCGCGCTGCAAGGCGTTGATCGTTTCGCCGACTTTCGTCTGGTTGCGGTTGAGTGCGCCGCCGGCCGCGAAGTCGATGTCGTAGGACAGCTCGATGCGCCGCGCGTCCGGGTACCGCAGCGTGTACGAGGCAACCGCCGAGTCGGGCGCGGATAACACGAGCGAGCCGTGCGTGAGGCCCTCTTCCGCCTCGATGAGGGTCATCGTACGCGCGCCCGGCACGGCGTAACCGTCTTGGAGCACATTGAGCACGACTTCGCCTTCGAGTTGCGCCGTCGCGCTCACCTGCAGGCGATCCGTTGCATCGGTCGTTCGCCGCGCATCGAGATCCACCGCGAGCACTCCACCCGCCTCCTGCACGAGGCTGCCGTTCAAGCGGGTGGTATGAACGTTGCCGATGTATCCCGGCGCCAGCAAGCCGGCGTTGGTGAGGCTGCCTCCACCGAGATCCACGATGTCGCCGCTGGCGAATCCACCGGAGGCATCGTTGATGAACACTCCGTTGCCCGACCCGAGATCAATCGAACCTGTGACGACGCCGGTGTTGTGCACGGTGTTGTTGCCGACGTCGCCGACGATGGCGAATCCAGCAAACCTGTGCGCGTTGGAGATGAAGCCGGCATTGTTGAGCCGGTTGTCCGCGCCACCGAGCAGCATCACTCCGGCGCCGCCGCCCGCTCCGCCCGTGATCGCACTGAGTACTTCCGGCGTGCGATTGCGGATGTTCACCGTGAGATTGCCGCGTCCATCCGACGAATCGCTTTGCGCGAGCAGCGCGATCGAATCCGCGTCCGCGGCGATGAGATCGCCGGTCAGATCGAGCACCACGTCGGCCGCCGTGCCGGATCCGCCACTCGTGCCGGTGAAGCGGGTCGCGCTCGAGCTCGTGACGCCGAGCAGCGCACCGCCACCACCGCCGATGCTCTGCGCGAGCAGCGCCACGCCGCCGCGCCCGATGATGCGGATGTTTCCAGTATTGGTGATGGTTTGCGTGCCGCCATTGCCGATGCCGCCATCGAGCGTCTCGACTTGCGCCGCGCCGCCGCTCACCTGAGCAAGCCCGCCGCCGCCGCCGACCGATTGCGCGAACAGTCCGACCGAGTTGTCGCCCTGGATGACGATGGCGCCGCTGTTGGTGACCGCAACGTTGCCGCCCGATCCGGATGCGCCCTCGGCTCCTCCGATGTGGGCGGGCACCACCTGCACGTCCACGCCGTCGAACACGGTCGGGATTGCGAAATCGTTGCGCGAGGCGCCACCGCCGCCACCGATGCTTTGCGCGAGGATGCCGATCGAGTTGTCGCCGCGCAGCGTGATCCGCGCATCGTTCGTGGCGGTCACGTCGCCGCCATCGCCACCCGCCGCGCCGCTGCCACCCAGCGTGAGAGACGCTTGACCCACTTGGACGAGACTCACGCCACCGCTCCCACCGCCGCCGCCCACGGATTGCGCGAAGATGCCGGTCGAACTCGCGCCACGCGCGGAGATCGACGCGCCCTCGAGGTTTTCGACGACCACCTCGCCGCCATCGCCGCCGCTGCCTCCCGCGCCGCCAATTGCGAAGGCGATCGGCAGTATGGGGAGGCCCACCGTCGCCCCCGTGTACGTCAAGGAGCCGTCGCCGCCACCGCCACCAACCGATGTGGCGACGATGCCGCCGGACCGCCTGCCGTTCGTGGAGATGATGCCGCGGTTCGTCACGGTGACGGCGCCTCCCGTGCCGCCCTCGCCACCCTCGCGGCCAATCGCGAGTAGTTCGAGCAGGGATCCGGTCATCGAGCTGTTGCCGCCGCCGCCGCCGATGGATTGCGCATGGATTCCATGCGAGTTGTCGCCGAAGGTCGTGATCACGCCCTCCGCGGCGTTATCGACGGTCACCGTGCCGCCGTTGCCGGAAGCGCCGGCGCGTGCGCCGAGACCGATGATCGCGCGCGAAGTCCCGTCGACGCCCGAGAACGTGTGGGCGCCGCCGCCGCCACCGATGGATGCGACATGGATGGCCGAGGCGTTGTGCCCGCTGGTCGCGAGCAGACCGTGATTGAAGATCTCCACCGCGCCGCCGTCGCCCGAACTACCGGAAGCGCCGCCGAGGCTGAGAGTGGCCAGCGACCCGTTGAACGAACCGCCGCCGCCGCCGAGGGACTCCGCGAAGATCGCGTTGGCCGATTCGCCTTCGGTGCGGATGAAATGGTTGTTGGTGATCGTGACCGCGCCACCGTGTCCGCCAGCCCCGCCGATGCCGGCGAACGCGATTGCCAACGGCAGTGACGTGCCCGTTCCACCGGCGAGCGCGCCGCCGCCGCCGCCGATCGATTGCGCCATGATGCCGCGCGACATGTCACCGCGCGTGTGAATGCCGCCGTCATTGGTGATGGTCACCGCGCCGCCATCGCCGTGTGCGCCACCAGATCCGCCGATGCAGATGAGTCCGGCGCACGAGCCGCCCGAGGCCGGATCCGTTTCCGGATCCAGTTCCGTCGCCTCGCTGAGTCCGCCACCGCCGCCGATGCTCTGCGCGAGGATTCCGTACGACTTGCCGCCGACGGTCGAGAGGCTGCCTTCGTTCGTCACGGTCACGATGCCGCCGTCTCCGGATGCGCCTCCCCAGCCGCCCACGCTCACCAAGCCCGTCACGCCCGCGTTCGAGAGTCCACCGGAACCGCCGCCGCCGCCGATGCTCTGCGCCACGATGGCCGACGAGGATGCGGTCAGTTCGATCGTGACCTCGGAGTTGCCCAACCACGGCACCTCGAACGTGATGAGGCCATCCTGCGCGGTGGTCGCAATGTCGCCGCGGTTGGTCACGATCACGTCCCCGCCGGACCCGCTTCCGCCGCCCAACCCGCCCACCGTGACGGAGGCGCCCGAGAGACTGAGCGGAGAGCCGGAATTGTCGATGGTCACGCCTTCGATGCCCGCCAGGCCGGCGGCGACGTCCACGCCGCCGAGCGTCGGCAGTACGCCGCTGATGGAAGTCGAGGCGTTGCCGCCGTTTCCGCCGCCGTGACCGATCGACTGGGCGAGGATGCCGGCCGACGCGAATCCGTCGACGCGGATCGCGCCCGCGTTTTCGATCAGTACGGCTCCCCCATCGTTGCCGTCGCCGCCGAATCCGCCTACGCCGACTCTGCCGGTGTATACCGGCTTGTTCGCCGGTTCCGGCGCGCTGGGACAAACCAGGCCACTGATCACCGGAACATGGCAACCGAGCCCGAGCGCGAACGAAACCGCGTTGGCGTTCCCGCCATCTCCGCCGCCGCCTCCGATGGACTCGGCGACGATGCCATGCGCCGCGGCGCCATGCGTCGTGATGTTGCCTTGATTGCGCACGTCGACCTGACCGCCGACGTTGCCGTCGCCGCCGAGACCGCCCACCGCGAAATTGCCGGCCCACTTCTGTCCCGGCGTCTCGGTGCGCGCGATGATCGCGGCGGCGACCGCGCCGCCGCCGATACCGCCGCCGCCGCCCACGGATTGCGCGTAAATGCCGTGTGCCGCATCACCGGCCGTTTCGATGTCGCCGCCGTTGTCGACTTCGACCGTGTTGCCGCGTCCGCCCGAGCCTCCGGCGCCGCCCACCGCGACGGAGATATCGACGGACCTCGCCTCCGCCTGGGCCGCGACGTCGAAGATCGCCGCCACCGAATTGCCGGCGATGCCTCCGCCCCCGCCGATGCTCTGCGCGACGATTCCCGACGCGTCGCGGCCCTGCGTCGACAACCGGCTGCCCGCCAGGGTCTCCACGCGCACCCGCTCGCCCGCGCTGCCGCCGTCGCCGCCCGAACCTCCGACGGAAGCCGAGATCTGCAGGGACGAAGTGCCGCTCGCGGTCGGCGTGAGGTCGATCGCGCCGGCGAACGACGTGCGGCCCTCGCCGCCGCCGCCGCCGATGCTCTGCGCGAAGATGCCGATCGCGTCGTCGCCCTCGGTAGTTAGGCTGCCGCCCGCCGTGATGGTCACGTTGCCTGAGTCGCCGCCCGCGCCGCCAGAGCCGCCGACGCTCGCGCTCATCTGCCGGATGTCACCGGGAAGGGACAGGCTGCCCGCGACGCTGTATCCGCCGTCGCCGCCGCCGCCGCCGATGCTGCGCGCGCGGATGCCCATGGAGCCGTGTCCCGCGGTGTCGATCTGCGACTCCCCGGTCGTGGTCACCGTGACGTCGGCGCCGTCGCCGCCACCGCCGCCGAAGCCGCCGACGCTCGCGGAAATGGCGCCTCTCATGGCGCTGGTTCCGCTCACGCTCCAGCCGGCGCTTCCGCCGCCGCCGCCTTCGCTCTCCGCATGGATGCCGTGCGCCGCGTCACCGTGGGTCGTGATCGACCCGCTGGCCGCCACGTCCACCGTGCCGCCGTCGCCGCCGCTGCACACATGATTCGGATTGAGCGGGTCGGGCAGGAAATTGAGACACCCGCCCACGCTCAGCCCGAGCGCGCTGAGCACGTGCTGCGTGCCGGTGCCGACGCTGGCGCCGACGCTGAAGGCGCCTTTGCCGCCGCCGCCGCCGATGCTCTGCGCGAAGATCGCGCTCGATCCGGCACCGGCGGTTTCGATCGCGCCCGCGTGGTTCACCTGCACGGTGCTGCGCGCGTCATCGGTGTCGCTGCGAACACTGTCGCCGCCGCGGCCACCCGAGCCGCCGACACTGAGACCGCCACCGATACCCGTCGACACGGCGCCCGAAATGCTGAAGCCGCCATCGCCGCCGCCGCCGCCGATGCTGTGCGCGAAGATGCCGAGCGAGTGATCGCCCTCGGTGACGATGCGGCCGTCGTTGGTGACGCTGACGCCGTCGCCATTGCCGCCGCCGCCGCCCTGGCCGCCGACGCTGAGCGTGCCGCCGTACTGGGTTCCCACGGCCGAAATGCTGAAGTGCCCGTTGCCGCCGCCACCGCCCTGGCTTTCCGCGGTGATGCCGTTGGCGCGCGCGCCCGACGTCCAGATCAATTCACCGCTGTTCGTGACGTCGACGACGCCCGCGCTGCCGCCGTCGCCGCCGAAGCCACCGACGCTGAGTGAACCCGAACCCGTGCCGGCCACCGCGCCCGTGATGCTGAAGCCGCCATTGCCGCCGCCGCCGCCGAGGCTTTGCGCGAAGAGGCCGGTCGCGTTGTCACGCAGCGTCGCGATGCTGCCGTGATTATCGACCAGCACCGCGGAGCTCGAGCCGCCGCCGCCGCCGAATCCGCCGAGGTTGACGCTGCCCGATCCGGTGCCAGCCCCCGCGCCGGAGATGCTGAAGCCACCGTTGCCGCCGCCGCCGCCCTGGCTTTGCGCTTCGATGCCTTTAGCCTCGATGCCGGAGGTGACGATGTCGCCATGATTCACGACGGTGACGCCCGCCGCGTTGCCGCCGTCGCCACCCCAGCCGCCGATGTTGACCGTGCCGGCGCCGGTGCCGGCCGCCGCGAGTCCGATCGCGAAACCGCCGTTGCCGCCACCGCCGCCGAGACTCTGCGCGTACAACGCCGTGGATAGGTAGTTAGTCGTCGAGAGCCCGCCGTGATTTTCGACGTACACCTCGTCGCCGTGGCCGCCCGCGCCGCCGCGGCCACCCATGTTGAACGTGCCCGCGCCGGCGCCGCCGCCCGCCGCGGCGATGCTGAATCCGCCGTTGCCGCCGCCGCCGCCGACGCTCTGCGCGAAGATGGCGTTGGAATACGCTCCCGCGGTGCTGATCCGTTCGGCGGTGTTGACGACATTGACACTCGAAGCGTTGCCACCGCCGCCGGCGAACCCACCGATGCTGACCGCGAGCCCGATGCCATCGCTGCCCGCGCCCGAGATGCTGAATCCGCCGCTGCCGCCGCCACCGCCGCGGCTCACCGCGTAGATGCCGTGCGCGTTGCCGCCGAGGGTGCCGATGTCGCTGCCGTTCGCGACGTCCACGACGCCCGCATGTCCGCCGCCCGCCCCGCGACCGCCCATGCTCCAGCTCAAACTGCCGCCGGCGCCGCCGGACAGTGCGATCGACCAGCCACCGTAGCCGCCGCCGCCGCCCTGGCTCTCCGCGTAGATGCCGTAGGCGCGATCGCCGAGCGTGTTGATCGAAGACGCGCCGCTCGTCACCGCGACGCTCCCGCCGTTGCCGCCCGAGTCGCCGACGCCGCCGAACGAAGTGCCCAGCCATGCGCTCGTGCTGAGGCTGCCGCCGCCATTGCCGCCGCCGCCGCCGACGCTGTGCGCGAAGATTCCATGCGCGTCGGTCATAGAAGTCGACAGCGTTCCGGTGTTGTCGATGGATACCGACCCGCCATTGCCCGACGCCGCGCCGCGGCCGCCGATGGTGTTGAACAGGCCACCGCTCAAGCCGCCCGTTCCGCCACCGCCGCCGGTGCTTTCCGCGAACAGGGCCGTGGAGAATTCGCCTTCGGTCGTCACCGCCGCGTGATTCAGAATGCTCACGGCGCCCGCCGAGCCGCTGCTGTTGGCGTCACCGCCGTAGCTGATCAAACCCGTGGCTTCACCACCCGTGCCGACGTGCCCGCCGATGCTCTCGCCATGGATGCCGCGCGCATGGGCGCCCCGTGTGCGGATCTCGCCGTGATTTTCGACGGCCACGGCGCCGCCCGGTCCACTGCCGGCCGCCGCGCCGCCGATGCCGACGACTCCCTGACCATCGCCACCGCTGCCGCCGGCGCCACCGAGACTGCTGGCCGCGATGCCGCGCCCGGCCTCGCCCGAGGTCGTGATTGCGCCGCTGTTGTGCACCTCGACGCGCCCGGCCGTGCCGCCGCGTCCACCCGCGCCGCCGATGCCACCGGCGCCGTTTGCATCGCCGCCGGCGCCACCGTCACCCGCCTCGCTGATCGCGACGATGCCCATCGCGCCCCTGCCGTGCGTGACGATCTCTCCGGAACTAACTACCTCGACCTGCGCCGAATTGCCGCCGCGCTCGCCCGTTCCGCCGATGCCGCCGACGCCGCCACCGAACCCGGCCGCGCCTCCGGCGCCGCCCACGCTCTGCGCGAGGATGCCGTGCGCGTTTTCGCCCTGTGTCGATATCGCGCCGTGATTCGCGGCTTCGGCTCGTCCGGCGTTGCCGGCCTCGCCGCCCGAACCGGCGACACCGCCGGCGCCCGCGCCCACGGCTCCAGCGCCACCGGCGCCGCCCTCGCTGCGCGCGCGCACGCCGACCGAGTTGTCGCCGTGCGTGGCGAGCGCGCCATGATTGGTCACCTCGACGGCTCCGCCCGCAGCGCCATTGCCGCCGCTCGCGCCGACGCCGCCCGCGCCGCCACCCGTCGCCGCATTGCCGCCCGCACCGCCGATGCTGGAGGCCGTCAGCGCATGAGAGCGATCGCTCCGCGTGCTCACGCCGCCGTAGTTGAAGATCTCCGCGAATCCGGCCTGCGCGCCCGCTCCGCCGCCGCCGCCCACGCCCCCGACACCGCCGCCCACGCCACCATCGCCGCCGCGCCCTCCCGTGCTGCGCACGAAGATTCCGTATGCCGGCGTGGAAAAATCGCCGGTAATCGTGATGTCGCCGTGATTGGTGACGTGCGACCAACTGCCGGCGCCGCCCGCTCCGCCACCACCGCCCACGCCGCCGAGTCCGGCGCCGACGTTGCCGGTTCCGCCGTTTCCACCGTCGCTGTTCGCCATGATGCCCGTCGCGGCCAATCCGGCCGTGGTCACCGCGCCGCGATTGTCGACCGATACCCGCGCCGCGTGTCCGCCGCGCTCGCCCCAACCACCCACACCGCCCACACCGCCGCCGACGCCACCGTCGCCACCACGGCCGCCGCGGCTCGAAACGTCGACGCCGATTCCGCGAGTTCCCTGTGTCGTGATGTCACCGCTGACCTCGACGAGGACGACATTGCCGTTGCCGCCGATGCCGCCGTGGCCACCCGCGCCGCCGATGACGACACCGAGGCCGCCAGCGCCGGCGTTGCCGCCCACGCTTCGCGCGAAGACGCCGCGCGCCTCCTGACCTTGCGTATCGATGTCGCCCTGACTGCTCACGGTCACGGTCCCGCCGCGTCCGCCATCGCCGCCGTTCTCGCCGAAGCCCGTCACGAGGGCGGCGCCATCGAGGCCCGTGCCACCGGCGCTCTCGGCGATGATCGCCGGCCGGTTGCTCGCGGAATCGATCCAGTCCTCTTCGTCGAGCGTGGCCGAGACGTTTGCGGCGGCCGCGGCCGGATTGCCGGACGCGCCCGTGCTCGTCTCGGTGATGACCGGAACCTGGTCGGCGCGCGCGCCGCTGCTCCAACCGGCGAGAAGGGCCGCGAAAACCCGCGACACGATGGCTAACAAAGTCATTTTTTGTCGCATAAGTCGCTCTTCTTATCGGAGTTGTCTGGACCCGGCGGCGAGCTGCCCTCGTGTGCTCCCCTCCCGGTAAGTTAGAAGCCCGCGCGCCGCGGCTGAATCGCGAATTCGGACTAGGCCGCCTAACACGATCGGACTAGTGACGTGCGGCCCCCGGAGTTGGGTAGAGTGGCCGGAGATGGAATCAGAGCGCACAACCGCCGCGCCATCCGCGGCATATGTCGAAGCGGAGTCGGTCAAGCTGCTCTATCAGCATGCCTGGCTGATGTCGCTCGTCGTCGGCGTGACCGCATCCTCGCTCACGGCATACATGTTCGCCGGCCACGTCGATCCGCGGCTGGTCGTCGGCTGGCTCGTGCTCATCAACGCCGTCATCGTCGCGCGAGTCGCGCTGATCGTCCTGTTCGCTCGCGTGAAACCCACGGAGGGTTATGAGACGTGGGGCCGCGGCTACATGCTGCTCGCGTGGTTCAACGGGTTCGCATGGGGCTTGCCCGCGTTCGTGCTCGACAGCGGCGACCTCACGCTGGTGTTCTTCTATACGCTGGTGATCGGCGGCTTCATCGCGGGCGCGATTCCAGGACTGTCGTTCAACCTGAAGTCGTTTTATGGATTCGCGATTTTCTCCTCGGCGCCGCTGCTCGTCGCGCTGTTCACGTTCGACGGCGAATTCTTCCAGCTGCTCGGCGTGCTCGCGGTCATGTTCCTGCTGATCAATACGGCTTCCGCCCGCATCAGCCACCGACGCATCGAGCAGCAGATCCTGCTCGAGTTCGAGAACCGCAGGCTCGTCGATCACCTCAAGACGGAAAAGGAACGCGCCGAGCGCGCCAACGACATCAAGACCCGATTTCTGGCGGCGGCGAGCCACGACCTGCGCCAGCCATTGAATGCGCTCGGCCTGTTCGTCGACGCGCTCGATGCGCGCCTCGGCACGCACGACGCGCGCCGTCTGGTGGACAACCTGAAGCTCTCAACCCAAAGCCTCAAGAGCCTGCTCAATTCCATGCTGGACCTGTCGCGCCTCGAAGCCGGGGCGCTCAAGGCCGACATCGGCGACTTCCGACTGCAGCTGCTGCTCGACCAATTGGCACTGGAGTTCGCGCCGCAGGCCGCCAGCCAGGGACTCGAGCTGCGCATCCGTCCCTGTCCGGCGTGGGTGCGCAGCGATCCCATTCTGCTGGCGCGTGTGCTGCGCAACCTGCTCTCCAATGCGATCCGCTACACGGCCCGCGGGAGCGTGGAGCTCCAATGCGAGTCGCGCGCCGGCGCGATCCGCATCGAAGTGCGCGACACCGGCCGCGGCATTCCCGCCGACGAAATCCAGCGCGTGTTCGAAGAGTTTCATCAGATCGACAATCCCGAACGCGATCGCGACAAGGGCCTGGGGCTCGGGCTCGCCATCGTGAAGCGGATCGCCGCCCTGCTCCATCATCAGATCGAAGTGAATTCAGTGGTCGACGTCGGAACCACGTTCTCGATCACGGTGCCGGTGGTCGATGCGATCGACGAGCCCGCCGAGGCCGACACTGATTGGCACGAGGACATGGGGGGCGCGCTCGTCGTGGTCGTGGATGACGATGCGCCGATCCGCACGAGCATGGACGAGATCCTCAAATCGTGGGGCTGCGGCACGATCCTGGCCGAGTCGACCGAGGTCGCGCTCGAGTTGTTGGCCGACCGGAATCTCGTTCCTGACCTGGTCCTCGCCGATTATCGTCTGCGCGACGGCAAGACTGGCGTGCAGGGAGTGGAGCTGTTCCGCGCGCGCTATGGCGCCCATCTTCCGGCGATCATCATCACCGGCGACATCGCCCCGGAACGCGCGCTCGAAGCGAAGGCGAGCGGCTGCGAATCGCTGCTCAAGCCCGTGTCCGCCGCGAGCCTGCGCAGCCTGGCCAGCTACCTGATCCAGAAGTCGCAGACGGCAGTACGGGGCTCCATCTCGACGTCGGCACAAAACCCGGGCTAGACGTCCTGGGTACTGATCAAACCGCGGCTGACGGCCGCGAACCCCGCCTCGGTCCGATTCCTCACATCGAGGTTCCGCAGGATCGCCGCGACGTGCACGCGGACGGTGTTCTCCGCCATGCCGAGCAGCGCACCGATCTCCTTGTTCGACTTGCCGCGCACCAGCCACAGGAGCACATCCCGCTGGCGGTTCGTCAGTTCTCCAGCGACCGGCGCCTGGGCAGCCGCGATCGCCCCGGCGGGTAGATAGACACCGCCCGACATCACGAGACGCAGGGCGCCGATGATGATCTCCGCATCGGCGGACTTCGGGATGTAGCCCTTCGCGCCGGCGCCGATCGCATTGCGGATGGTGCGCGCATCCTCAGCGGCGGAGAGCACGACGACGGACGAGGCTGGCACCGCGTCGCGCAGTTTCGCAAGGCCCGTCATCCCGTCCATCGCCGGGAGATTCAGGTCGAGCAGGATCAGCGCGAACTCCGCGCCGGATGCGATCAGCGCGAGCGCCTCTTCGCAATCGCTGGACTCGACGACCTCGACTTTCTCGTGCCACCCGTCGAGGACACTGCGAATTCCGGATCGAAACAACGGGTGATCATCGATCAGCAGTACTCTCACTTCCCCGTCCCACCCCATCTTTTCCCCGAGTCTACGCTGAAAGCGCGGCCCGGCAGGGTTCGAGCACATTATTAGGACAAATGGGCGCACGGAGACCTCAGTCGCGTGCAACCCTTGTTCTCCCTGGCGCATCCTTGGCGGGAGGAGAACCCGCATGAACAAGAGACGCTTTTGCAGTGTGATGTGCTGCTTCGTGCTGTGCGCGGCTTCCAGGGCGCAGGCTCCCGCGGACATTGCCGGCGTCGCGCAGGTGATTCGCGAGAACTACTTCGACTCCGGGCGAGGCAAGGAGATCGCGGATGAACTCCTGCGCCGTGCCAGGAAGGAGAAGCTCGATGAGCTGGCCGATCGCAATGAACTCGCGCAACGATTGACCGCGATCCTGCAACCGTTCGACCGTCACTTCCGGGTGAAATACGAGCCGCCGACCGCCAAGGGCGGCAACGTGGACCACTTGAAGAGGTTCATGGACAAGGCGCGGGCGTCCAACTACGGCTTTCGCAGTGTCGAAGAACTGCCCGACGACATCGTCGTCATCAGGCTTACCACGGTCGCGATCATCGACTTCAACGATGCGAACGATCCCGCGCGGCGCGCGGCCGACGTCGCGCTCGCGGATGCACTCGCCGCCAAGGCCGTCATCCTCGATCTGCGCGACAACGGCGGCGGCGACACTTCGATGGCGGGTTATCTCATCAGCGCGTTCGTGAAGCCAGGCGCGAACGTCTACAACTCGTTCCACACGCGCACGGAGTCCTTCGACGAGCGACCCGCCGTCGAATATCCGCGCCCGAATCCCGACGTACCGCTGTACCTGCTCACGAACAACCGCACGGGGTCCGCGGCCGAATCGATTGCGTTCTCGCTGCAATCGGCCGGACGCGCGAAGGTGATCGGTGAGCGCACCGGCGGGGCGGCCAATCCGGGAGATGTCTTCAACACGCCCCAGGGCTTCAGCGTTTTCGTATCGACGGGCTCGCCGAGGAATCCGATCAACGGACGCAATTGGGAGGGGACAGGAGTGGTGCCGGATGTCGGCACTTCATCCGAAGCGGCTCTCGATCGCGCCTTGCAGTTGGCCCGCGAGTGACCGCATGAGCTCACCCGCGCGCCGGTGCCGCAGCAGCGGCGCGGACTGACCGCACCACAACGCCATGACATCGGCGCGCCCGGCCTCGAGCGCCGCGCTCTTCAGGTGCGCGGTCAACCAGCCGTGCGCGGGGTACGGCAGGAACGACTGCTCCCGTCCTCGCATGGCATCGATGAAATCGTTGTGGATGCTGCGGGCCAGGCGGCCCGAGAAGGCGCGCGTGAGCGAAGTTCGCAGCGCCGCCGGGCTGAAGATCATTTCGCGATGCCGCGCCGAGGCATTGGATTCCTCGCACGCGAGAAACGCCGTGCCGATCTGCGCGGCCGACGCGCCGAGCGCGAGCGCGGCGGACGCGCCGCGACCATCGGCAATGCCGCCCGCGGCGATGACGGGGACCTTCACCGCATCCACGACCTGCGGCACGAGCGACAGCGTTCCCATCAGGCACTGCTCGGGCTCGGCCAGGAACGAGACACGGTGACCGCCCGCCTCCATCCCGGTCGCCACGATCGCATCCACCCCGGCATCGGCCAGTAGTTTGGCCTCGGCGGGCGTCGTCGCGGCGCCGAGCGTGAGGATCCCGGCGGATCGGCAGCGCTCGAGAATGTCCGCCGACGGAACACCGAACACGAAACTGAACACCGCCGGTTTCAGCCCGACCACGGCCTCGACCTGTTCTTCGAAGTACGGCGCGAATCGCGCCGGCCGATCCGGCAACGGCACGCGCAGGGCGTCGAAATAGGGACGCAGCAATTCGCAGGCCGCGTTCCATTGAGCATCGCTGATCGACGGCTCTTCGCTTCCGGCATGCGGGATCCACAGGTTCAACGCGAACGAGCGCCGAGTCCGCGCGCGGATACGCGATGCGACCTCGCGTATCCCGGCGCCATCGAGGTGATGCACGCCGAATGATCCGAGTCCGCCGCCTTCGCTGACCGCCACCACGAGATCGACGGACGAAAGCCCGCCACCGAAGGGTCCCTGGACGATGGGCGCGTCGAGCGCGATGCGCGAGAAATCCGTGTTTACCTGCATGCGGCTACTTTAGACTTGCGATCTCCCATTGGTAAGTACGCACCTTCCGGTAACCATCCACATGAGTCCCAAGGCAGACGTCTACAACCGCGAGTGCCCGTCACAGGCCATTCTCGCGCTGATCGGCAGCAAATGGTCCATGCTGATCCTGTGCGCGCTGCGCGCGGGTCCCGCGCGCACCCACGCGGTCAAGCGGCGGCTCGATGGCGTATCCGCGAAAATGCTCACGCAGACGCTGCGGGAGCTGGAACGTCACGGGATTGTGCGCAGAACGGACTACGGCGAGGTGCCGCCGCGCGTGGAGTACTCGCTCACGCCGCTCGGCCGGTCCCTCGCGGGACTGGTGGTGGAGATCGAGAACTGGGTGACGGCTAACTACACTCGCATGGCAGGCACCGCGCGCCGGTACGACGCGGCAGCCTGACTTCGCCGGTTGTCAGTTCGCAAACGCCGCCGAGGTCTTCGCGCGGACCTCGTCCGCTGTCACACCCGGCGCGAGCTCGATGAGCCTGAACGGGCTCTTGCGATCCGGCCGCTCGAACACCGCCAGGTCCGTGATCAGCATGTCGACGCAGTTGGCGCCCGTGAGCGGCAGATCACAGCGCGGCTTGAACTTCGGCGCGCCGTCCTTCGAGTTGTGCTCCATCACGACGACCACGCGGCGCACGCCCGCGACCAGGTCCATCGCCCCGCCCATGCCCTTCACCATCTTGCCTGGCACCATCCAGTTGGCGAGATCGCCGTTCTCCGCGACCTCGAGCGCGCCGAGCACGGACAGGTTGATGTGTCCGCCGCGGATCATGCCGAAGCTGTCGGATGACGAGAAAAAAGCAGACAGGGGCAACTGCGTGATGGTCTGCTTGCCGGCATTGATGAGATCGGGATCTTCCTCACCCTCGTACGGGAACGGCCCCATGCCGAGCATGCCGTTCTCGGATTGCAGCACGACGCTCATGCCGGCCGGGATGTAGTTCGCGACCAGCGTCGGAATGCCGATGCCGAGGTTCACGTAGTAGCCGTCGCGAAGCTCCTTCGCGGCGCGCCGGGCGAGATCGTCGCGTGTCCAGGCCATGTGACTAACCACCCGCCCGCTTGCGCACGGTGCGTTGCTCGATGCGCTTCTGGTAGTTCGCTCCCTGGAAGATCCGCTGGACGAAGATGCCCGGCGTGTGCACCTGGTCCGGATCGATCGTTCCCGCCTCGACCAGCTCCTCGACCTCCGCCACCGTCACGCGCCCCGCGGTTGCCATCATCGGATTGAAATTTCGCGCGGTCTTGCGAAACACGAGATTGCCCTCGGTGTCGCCCTTCCACGCCTTGATGATGGACAGATCGGCGGTGAGGCCGGTCTCCAGCACGAAGGTTTCGCCATTCACCTCGCGGGTTTCCTTGCCCTCGGCGACCACGGTGCCCGCGCCGGTGCGCGTGTAGAACCCGTAGATGCCGGCACCGCCCGCGCGAATGCGTTCGGCCAGCGTGCCCTGCGGATTGAATTCGAGCTCGAGCTCCTTGGCCAGGTATTGCCGCTCGAACTCCTTGTTCTCGCCCACGTACGACGAGACCATCTTGCGGATCTGCCGCGTCTCGAGCAGCAGGCCGAGGCCGAAACCGTCGACTCCCGCGTTGTTGGAGATCACCGTGAGATCACGCGCACCCGAAGCGCGCAGCGCGAGAATGAGATTCTCCGGAATGCCGCAAAGTCCGAACCCGCCCGACATCACGGTCATGCCATCGCGCGTGAGCCCCGCGAGCGCAGCGGCCGCATCCGGATAGACCTTATGCGGCATCGGTCTGTCTGGACGGATGCGCGTGCTGGAAGGCCGGCAGGTGGCTGCAGTTCTCCGCGATCAACGCCAGCCGCGGGTACTTCGTCGCGCGGATGCCGAAACGATCGGCCGCGTACAGCTGCGGCACCAGGCAGCAGTCCGCCATGGTCGGCGAATCGCCGTGGCAGAACCGGCCGGAAAGATGATCGTGTTCGAGATGCGCGTTGAAGGCGTCGAGTCCGCGGGTGATCCACTCCTGCATCCACTCGGTGACCGCGGCGTCACTCAGCCGCAACTTTTCCTTCAGGTACCTCGTGGTGCCGATGTTCTGCAGCGGCTGGATGTCGCAGGCGATGATCTGCGACAACATGCGCACGCGCGCGCGATCCACCGGGTCCTTCGGGATCAGCCGCGCGCCGGGAAACACCTCGTCGAGATACTCGATGATCGCCAGCGACTGGGCGAATCGCTGCCCGTTGTGCACCAGTGTCGGCACCCGGTTCTGCGGGTTCACCTCCCGATACTTCGCGCTCCACTGCTCGCCGCCATCCTTGACGAGGTTCACCGCGTGGGTCTCGTACGGCAGCGACTTCAGATTGAGCGCGATGCGCACGCGGTACGACGCGGAACTGCGCCAGTAGGTATGGAGCTCGAGACTCAAATGACACCTCTTCGCATCTGGTCCAGTTCGATGGACTCGAACAATGCCTTGAAGTTGCCCTCGCCGAATCCCTGGTTGCCCTTGCGCTGGATGATCTCGAAGAAGATAGGGCCGATCACGTTGGCCGTGAATATCTGCAGCAGCAGCCCTTCATCGGTGGCGCCGTTGCCGTCGATGAGGATGCGCCGGCTGCGCAGCGCTTCGAGATCCTGCCCGTGCTCACTGACGCGGGCGTCGACGCCTTCATAATAAGTGTCGGGCGTGTCCTGGAAGACGACGCCGCGCCCGCGCAACACGTCCACGGTGTTGAAGATGTCCTCGGAGGCCAGCGCAATGTGCTGAATCCCCTCGCCCCGGTACTCGCGCAGGTACTCCTCGATCTGCGACTTGTCGTCCTGCGATTCGTTGATGGGAATGCGGATCTTGCCGCAAGGGCTCGTCAGCGCCCGCGAGAACAGGCCGGTCTTCTTGCCCTCGATGTCGAAGTAGCGGATCTCCCGGAAGTTGAACAGGCGTTCGTAGAAGCCGGTCCACTTGTCCATGTTGCCGCGGTGCACGTTGTGCGTGAGGTGATCGATCACCGACAGCCCCGCCGGCTCGAGCGGCGCGCCCGACACGGGGCGGAAATCGACGTCGTAGATCGAATGTTCGCCGTAACGGTCGACGAAGTAGATGAGCGAACCGCCGATTCCGACGATCGCGGGAATGTTGAGCTCCATCGGCCCCACGCTGTTGCGATGCGGCTCGGCGCCCAGCGCCACGGCTCGTTCGAACGCCGCGGCCGCGTCCCTTACGCGAAACGCCATCGCGCAGACGGAAGGTCCGTGCGCCTGCGCGAATTTCTGCGCGAACGAATCCGGCTCGGCGTTGATGACGAAGTTGATGTCGCCCTGCGAATGCAGCGTGACGTTCTTCGAACGGTGCCGGGCGACCACGGGGAAACCCATCTGCTCGAACAGGTCCCGCAGTTTCTGTGGATGGGGCGCGGTGTACTCGACGAACTCGAATCCGTCGGTTCCCATGGGATTGGCGTCGACAGAGGCAGCCACACTGGCCTCCGGAAGGGAAATGATTTAGTTTCAATTGTAACCATTCCGCCAGGATGTGAAAGTCGCAAGACCGCCATGACGCGACCCGAGAAGCTGCATCTCGAAGGATTTCTGCCCTTTCGGCTGTCAGTGCTGTCCAACACCGTGAGTTCCGCGATTGCGGCGGCCTATTTCGCGCATTTCGGCCTGTCGATTCCCGAATGGCGCGTGATGGCGGTGCTCGCGGCGAATCCCGGCCTGTCCGCCGCCGAAGTGACCGCGCGAACCGCGATGGACAAGGTGGCCGTCAGCCGCGCGGTCGCGGCGCTGCTCGCGGCGGGCCGCCTGCGCCGCACCACCGCCGCGGCCGACCGGCGGCGCACGCACCTGCAGCTCACGAGCGCGGGAACGCGCGTCTACGCCCAGGTGGTGCCCATGGCGCTCGAATATGAACGTGGATTGCTCGCGTCTCTCTCGAAACAGGATCGCGCCACGCTCGACCGGCTCCTGAGAGTTTTGCTAGGTCGCGCCGTCGAGCTCGGGCCCGCGCACGCGGAGTGAATCACTTGCGGATGTATAATCGCGCGCCTTTCCTCGAATCGCGCGGAGGTCTTTAGATGCTCGGCAAGATTCCCGCCGCACGACTGGCCCTGATCGAGAAGATCGTTGCGCAGGCACGCAGGAAACTCCCCGCGTCACGCCGCGGACTCGCCGCCGGATTCCTGCGCGGATACTTCCGCGGCGTCGCGGAAGAAGATCTGCGCGCGCATCCGCCGGCGGAACTCGCGGCCGCGGCGCTCTCGCACCTGCAGTTCGGACGCAAACGCGCCAGCCGCCAGGTGCTGGTGGAACTCACCGGCCCGCTGAACGAAGAGACCCCGACCGCGTCGCACCGCGCGCTGGTGCGCGTCGTCGCGCCGGACATGCCCTTCCTGGTCGATTCGATCGGCATCGCCTTCAGCCAGATGAACATCGGCGTGCACCTGATCGTGCACCCGGTGCTGGCGGTGAAACGCGACGCACGCGGCAACCTCACCGACGTGGGAGTCGATGCCGGCGCGGAACCCGGCACGCGCATGGAGTCCTGGCAGCTGGTCGAGATCGACCGTCCGCGCGACGCGGCGCAGGTCCGCGAGCTCGAACGGCGCCTGCGCGCCACGCTCGAGGACGTGCGGCGCGCGGTCGAAGACTTCCCACAGATGCTCGAGCGCGTGCGCGCGGTGGCCAACGAGCTCGACGGCGTCAAACTACCCGTTCCGCGCTCGCATGCGAGCGAGGCGCGCGCCCTGCTCTCCTGGATGCACGACGGTCACTTCGTGTTCCTCGGATATCGCCATTACCGCCTCAAGCGCGGCCGTGCGCGTGACGCGCTGATTCGCGACCCGGCGAGCGGCCTGGGAATCCTGCGCGCGTTGCCCTCGAAAAAGCTGCGCGCGGGCACGCCCCCTTCGCCCATCCTGCTCACCGGGCATCTGCGCCGCCAGGCCCGGCAGCCCGACCTGCTGGTGCTCACCAAGGCCAATACACCGTCCACGGTGCATCGCGGCAGTTACCTCGACTACGTGGGCGTGAAAACCTTCGACGGCGCGGGCAACGCCACCGGCGAGCACCGCTTCCTCGGACTGTGGACCTCGAGCGCCTATCACATGGCGCCGTCGGAGATTCCGCTGCTGCGGCGCAAGCTCGAAGCCGTGATCGCGCACTTCGGCCTGCCCGAGAACAGCCACGATGCGAAGTCCGTCGTGCACGTGATGGAAACCTTTCCGCGCGACGAGCTGTTCCAGATGAGCGTGCCGGAACTCATCGCGCTGGTGCGCGGCATTGTCAACCTCTACGAGCGGCGCCGCGTCCGGCTGTTCGCGCGACGCGACAGTTACGAGCGGTTCTATTCCTGTCTCGTGTACGTACCCCGCGATCGCTACAACACCGAGGTGCGCGAACGCATCGAGCGCATCGTGCGCAAGCGTTTCGGCGGCACCGACATCGAAACACAGGTGCAGATCTCCGACTCGATGCTCGCGCGCCTGCACATCCTGGTGCGCACGCCGCAGGGCGCAAGACCGGTCGAGAACTTCGCGGCGATCGAGGCCGAGATCTCCGCGGCCGCGGCGACCTGGGAAGACCGGCTGCGGCAGGAGCTCATCTCGAGGGGCGCCGGCCGTCACACCGTCGAGGTCGCCGAGCGTTACACGCGCGCGTTTCCGGCGGCCTACCGCGCCGATGTCGACCCGGCGCTCGCGCTCGAAGACATCTCAGACCTCGAAGCAATCGAGACCAACGCGTCGATGCCGCGGCTCAACCTGCGCGAACGCGCGGCCGGAGAGCGCCAGAGCGGACTGCACCTGCGTGTGTTGCAGGCAGGTGATCCCATTTCGATCTCCGACATCCTGCCGATGCTCGAAAACTTCGGACTACGCGTCGTCGCGGAGCGCCCCTACCATGCCGAGGTCGGCGAGCGCGGCGTGTGGATCCAGGATTTCGAGCTCGAAGCGCGCGACGTCCGCCGCGCGAACGTCGCCGGACTCGAGCCGCTGTTCAAGGAGGCCTTCCTGGCCGCGTGGCGCGGCGAGGTGGAGAACGACGGCTTCAACCGGCTGCTGTTGTGCGCTTCGTTGAGCGCGCGCGAGATCGTGGTCATGCGCGCGTACTGCAAGTACCTGCTGCAGACGGGGATTCCGTTCAGCCAGGCGTACATGGAGCGGGTGCTGGTCGCGCAGGCCCCCATCACGCGCGCGCTGCTCAAGCTGTTCCAGACGCAGTTTTCGCCCAGCGCCCGGGCGCGCGAGAGCGCCGCCCAACGCATCGAAGCCGGCGTGCTGCGCGCGCTCGACCGCGTCACGAGCCTCGACGAGGACCGTATCCTGCGCGCCTATCTATCAGTGATCCGGGCCACCCTGCGCACGAACTACTTCCAGCCGGATGCCGAAGGCGCAATGAAGAGCTGGGTATCGTTCAAGCTCGATCCGCAGAGGATCCCCGAACTGCCGTTGCCGCGCCCGAAGTTCGAAATCTTCGTCTACAGTCCGCGCGTCGAGGGAGTCCACCTGCGGATGGGCTTCGTCGCGCGCGGCGGACTGCGCTGGTCGGACCGGCGCGAGGATTTCCGCACGGAGGTCCTCGGCCTCATGAAGGCGCAGAACGTCAAGAACACCGTCATCGTGCCCGTCGGCGCGAAAGGCGGTTTCTATGCGAAGCGCCTGCAGGGGCTGTCGCGGGAAGAAGCGCAGAAGGAAGGCATCGCCAGCTACCAGACCTTCATCCGCGGCCTGCTCGACGTCACCGACAACATCGTCGACGGAAAGATCGTGGTGCGGCCCGGCATTGTGCGCCGCGACGGCGACGACGCCTATCTAGTCGTCGCCGCCGACAAGGGCACCGCGACGTTCTCGGACATCGCCAACGCCATCTCGATCGAATACGGCCACTGGCTCGGCGACGCCTTCGCCTCCGGCGGCTCGGCGGGATACGACCACAAGGGAATGGGCATCACCGCGCGCGGCGCGTGGGAAAGTGTGAAGCGGCACTTCCGCGAGATGGGCGTCGACATCCAGTCGCAGGATTTCACCTGCGCCGGCATCGGCGACATGTCCGGCGACGTGTTCGGCAACGGCATGCTGCTCTCGAAGCACATCCGCCTGGTGGCGGCGTTCGACCACCGTCACATCTTCCTCGATCCCGATCCGGATGCCGCGGCCAGCTACCGCGAGCGCGAGCGGCTGTTCAAGCTACCGCGCTCGAGCTGGGACGACTATTCACGCAAACTCATCTCGCGCGGCGGCGGTGTGTGGCCGCGCACCGCGAAGTCGATTCCGCTGTCGGCCGAGGCGCGCGTCCTGCTCGACCTGCCGACGACCGAAGCGACGCCCGTCGAGGTGATGCGCGCGATCCTGCGCATGCGCGTCGATCTCCTGTGGAACGGCGGCATCGGCACGTACGTGAAGGCACAGGCCGAATCGCAGGCCGAGGCGCGCGACCGCGCCAACGACGCGATCCGCGCGGATGGCCACGAGGTGCGCGCCAGCGTCGTCGGCGAAGGCGGCAATCTCGGCTGCACGCAGCGCGGCCGCGTGGAATACGCGCAATCCGGAGGCCCGACTGGCGCCGGGGGCCGGATCAACACCGACTTCATCGACAACTCCGCCGGCGTCAACACCTCCGACGTCGAGGTCAACATCAAGATCCTGCTCGCCAGCGTGGCGCGCAAGGGCCGCCTGACGCGCGCCGCGCGCGACAAACTACTCGCGAGCATGACCGGCGAGGTCGCCTCCCTGGTCCTGCGCAACAACTATCTGCAGAGCCAGGCGCTTTCGGTGCTCGAGCAGCGGGCGCCCGAACGGCTCACCGAATACCAGAGCCTGGTCCGCGCGCTCGAGCGCGGCGGCCATCTCGACCGCGCCATCGAATACCTGCCCGCCGACGAGGAGTTCCTCGACCGGCGCAAGCAGCGCCTGGGCCTCACGCGGCCCGAACTCGCGGTCGTGCTCGCGTACAGCAAACTCTGGCTCAGCAATCACCTGCTCGACTCGGATCTGCCGGACGATCCCTATTTCGCGAGCGAGGTGCAACGCTACTTCCCGGCGCCGGTGCAGAGGCGTTATCCGCGCCAGATCGCGCAACATCCCCTGCGCCGCGAGATCGTCGCCACCGCCACCACCAACAGCCTCGTCAACCGCATGGGACCGGTATTCGTCACGCGCGCGCTCGAGGAAACCGCCGCGGGCCCCGCCGCCATCGCGCGCGCCTACACGATCGCGCGCGAGGTCTTCTCGATGCGCGCGTTGTGGGCGGACATCGAGGCGCTCGACAACAAGATCGCCGCCAACGTGCAATACGCCATGTTCTACCGCACCGGCCGCCTGTTGCGTCACACGAGCTACTGGCTGCTGCGCGAGCGCGGCAAGGACCTGCACATCGAGAACGCGGTGCGCGAACTCAAGCCCGGCATCGCCCAGCTCGACCAGTCCCCGGACGTGGGACTCGGGACCGCGGTCCGTGCGCAGTACGACTCCGTTCTCGTGGAGCTCACGAAGGGCGGCGTACCCGAGGGTCTCGCGCGTCGCGTCGCCCGGCTGTTCCTGCTCGAGCCCGCGCTCGACATCGTGGCGCTGGCGCGTGACGAGCGCGCGCCCGTCGTCGAGGTCGCGCGCGTGTACTTCGAGCTGGGCGAGCTCATCGGGCTCGACTGGCTGCATGCGGAAATCGACCGGCTCACCGTCGATGGCTCCTGGCAGGCGACCGCGCGCACCGGCCTGCGCGATGCCGCCATGCGCGCGCATCGCCAGCTCACGCAGCAGATCCTGCGCACGCGTGGCGCGCGCCGCTCTGCCGAACGCGTGGCGCGCTGGAGCGCCCAGCGCGCCGACGCGCTCGCGAGCTGGAAACGCACGCTGTCCGAGATGCGCGCCGGCGCGGCCGATTTCGCCACGCTCACGGTCGGGGTCGATGCGGTGCGTGGTCTCGCATCCGGCTGACTGACCGGATGCGCGTCGCGCTGGTGATCACGACCTACGAGCGCCCCGATGCGCTCGGCGCCGTGCTGGCCAGCGCCGCGCACCAGGCCCTAGCCCCTTCCGAAATCCTGGTCGCCGACGATGGCTCCGGCGAATCCACGCGCGCCGTGGTCGCGGATTTCGCCGCGCGCAGCGCCACGCCTGTGCGCTTCGTCTCGCAGGCGCACGAAGGTTTCCGCCTGACCCGGCTGCGCAATCTCGCGATCGCCGCGGCCAGCGCCGACTATCTCGTCTTCGTGGACGGCGACATGGTGCTGGACCCGCATTTCATCGCGGACCACGCGCGCCTGGCGCGGGCCGGATGGTTCACGCAGGGGGTACGCGTTCGCGCCGATGCCGCGCTGACGCGCGCGCTCATCGCCTCCCCGGCTCCAGTCGGGTTTCTCGACAAGGGGCTCGGCGGGCTGCGCCGGCTCTATCTACTGCGTTCCCCGACCCTCGCCTCGTGCGCCCGCCGGGCCGCGAATGCGTTCATCGCCACCAAGGGATGCAACCAGGCCTTCTGGCGCGAGGACCTGGTTCGCGTCAACGGCTTCAACGAGGAGATCCGGGGCTGGGGTCCGGAGGACAAGGAACTTTGCGCGCGGCTCGGGCACGCCGGCGTGCGGCGCCAGACGCTGCTGTTCGGCGGCGTCGCCATCCACCTCGACCATCCGCCCGCGGCCCGCGAGCGGCTGACGGCGAACCAGGCCGTGTACGCGGACACGCTGCGGCAGCACAGAATCCGCTGTAAAAGCGGGCTCGATGCGCATCTGACCTGAAATCGTTTGGGTTAACATGGCGCCCCATTTTTGGAGGACCGCATGTCAGGCAAGCCCGGAAAGCTCATTCTCGTTCGCCACGGCCAGAGCACCTGGAACGTGGAAAATCTGTTCACCGGGTGGCATGACGTCGATCTTTCGGACCAGGGCCGCATCGAGGCGCGCTCCGCCGGCATCGAGATCAAGAAAGCCGGGCTCGTGCCCGACATCGCGTTCACCTCGGTCCTCAAGCGCGCGATCCGCACGCTGTGGAGCGTGCTCGACGAACTCGATCTCATGTGGATCCCGGTGGAACGCAGCTGGCGCCTGAATGAACGCCACTACGGCGCGCTGCAGGGACTCGACAAGGCGCAGACCGTGGAAAAGCACGGCGAGGCGCAGGTCAAGATCTGGCGCCGCAGCTACGACATTCCGCCGCCGCCGCTCGCCCTCGACGACCCGCGCCACCCGATCAACGACCGTCGCTACGCGAACATCGATCCGCGCGTGCTGCCCGCCAGCGAATCGCTCAAGGACACGCTCGCGCGCGTGTTGCCCTTCTGGAATGACCGCATCGCCGCCGAGCTCAAGCTCGGCAAGAACGTGCTGGTGGCCGCGCACGGCAACAGCCTGCGTGCGGTCGTGAAGATGCTCGATGAGGTGAGCGAGGCGGACATCACCGAGCTCAACATTCCGACCGGCGTGCCGCTGGTGTACGAGCTCGACGCGAACCTCAAACCGGTGAAGAGCGGCTATCTCGGCGACCCGGAAGCCATCAAGGCCGCGGCCGAGGCCGTGCGCAAGCAGACCGAAAAAAAGAAGTAGTTAGTAGCGGATCAGGCCGGGGGACCCGGGTCCCTCGGCTGCTGTTTCGCCGACCAGCCGTCGTAACGTCCCTGGCGGACGTTCGCGGTTTCCGACAACCTGCGGCTCAGCGCCTGCATGTCGGGCACGGTCAGATGCATGGACTTGTGCGCGTGCAGGCTGTAGCGCAGCGCGCCCGCATCCGGGGTGTCGATCACGTCGGCGTCGAAACCTTCGGCGCGCAGCTGCGTCGCCACTTCCTCGGCCGATTGCGCGCTCGGAAACGCGAAGAAGAAATCCACGTCGTGCGGTTTGAACGGATCCGTGCCGCGCTTGCGCAGCTGGTCGATGAGCCGCGCGTCCCAGCTGTCGTTCTTCTGGCGCCGCAACTTCTCCAGGTTCTGGTAGATGCGCCACGCCGCGACCAATCCACCCAGAATCGCGAAGGCGATCATCCAGTTGATGGAGGAGAACATGCTGGCTACTCGTCCTCGGCGATGGTCACCTTGAGGCCCGACAGTGCGGCGGTGATTTCGACCTGGCATGACAAACGCGAATTCTCCCGGTAGTGCGACAGCTCGGAGAGCAGTTCGCGCTCGTCGGACATCGGCGCCGGCAGTTTTCCGATCCACTCCGGGTCCACGTAGATGTGACAGGTCGCGCAGGAACACATGCCGCCGCAGATCGCCGCGACACCGTAGTCCAGCTCGCGCAGCACTTCCATCACCTTGAGACCTGGCTTGCATTCCACATCGTGAGAAATGCCGTCCCGATCAATCACTTGCAAGATCGCCATCAGAGCTCAACCGACCTGGGAATCGCGCGGGATCCGCGCGCCTCAAGTGTGCCGGCCTTCGTCTCCCGGCGCCAGCGGCTCGAGGCGGCGCAGCGTCGCGAATTCCAGGGCCAGGTCCGTGCCCGATACGCTGCGCCGGATGCGCCGGGCGCGGTACCAGAGGTAGGTGAGCAGCGTGAACACGTTCGTGAGCTCCTCGAGCATCACGGGCGTGGCGCCGCGGGCATCCAGTCCCGTCGCCGACAGCAACAGGGATGCGTGCGTGGTGGCCCGCGGGTAGTAGGTCATCAGGCAGGCGAGATCGAGCAGCGGGTCGCCCACCTGGGCGTATTCCCAGTCGATGAAATACAGCCGGTCGGCGGTGATGACATTACCGCTGTGCAGATCGTTGTGAATGATCGTGGGCGACCGGCGGGCGGAACCCGAACGCGCCAGCGAGGCGGCCCCGCTTTCCAGCAAAGCCTCGAGCCTCGCCGACTCGGCGGGATCGTCCTGCACGATCAGCTCCGCGTAGCGCCGCGCCATCGCCATGGGATCGAACCGCGCCAGCGACGGTGGAGTCACGGCGTGCAGGGCCCGCAGTCGTTGCCCGAGCGAACGCAGGTCGCGCATGCGCGTGAAGTAGTGAGAGGTCCACAGCCGTCCCTCGAGGTACTCGGTCACCAGGCAGGAATGATCTGGGCATCCATAGATGATGTGCGGCGCCATGCCGGCCTCGGCCGCCGCGGTATGCACGACGAACTCGCGCTGTCGGTCGAGACCCGGATCCGCCGCGGCGTTTTCGTTGAGCCGCACGACGAATTTTCCGCGGCGCGTGCGCACGAGGAAGCTGCGATTGACCTTGCCGCCGCCGATGAGCTCCTGCGAATACGGCGCGTCGCCGTTCTCGCATCCCGGCACATGCTGCAACGTTACGCCGTCGATCATGCGGGCACCCCCTGCGCCTGCAACCGGCGTCGCCACGAAACCAGGCCCGCCGCGGCGATGACGACCAACACCCCGAACTGCGCGGCGATCCACGGCAAACCTTGCATGTAATACAAGTACACCAGCACCCCATCGATGACGATCCAGTAAATCCAGTTTTCGATCCGCGCACGGGCGGCAAGCCAGGTCGCGAACAGGCTGAACCAGGTGGCCAGCGAATCGAGCAACGGCCACTCGGCCTGGGTGCGTTCGGCCAGCCAGTGTGCGCTCAGGAAGGACAGCACCACGAGGACGACCGCGGCACCGAGATGCCCCCGCCAGGGCCAGTAACCGACCGGCAGGCTCCCCTCGGCGCTCGCGCGCGTCCATTTGAGCCATCCGTAAACGGACATGCCCACGTAGAAAACATTGAGCGCGGCCTGCATCGGCAGGGCCTGCAGGGCGGAAAGGAGCGCGAGCAGCGCGGCGCCGACGGCCCCCGCGATCCAGCAGAGCCGATTACGACGCGCGGCGAGCACGGCATACGCCGCGCCCGCCACGGTCGTGAGCACTTGAAAGGCTGTCAGGGTTCCATCGGATAGGGTCACGACATATGAGACGCGGCTAACCCAAAGGTCCCAGTATCTTCATGACGAAAATCGCTTTGCCGTCGCGTTCGAAGGTCGGCTTGAGCTCGCGGGTCAGCGAGTCCATCACGTCTTCGTAACGGCCGAATACCTGGGTGCTCATGTCATTGGTGATGACCTTGAATCGCCCGTCCGCGTTGAGCCGCTCGATGAATCCGCGGATCGGCGGGATGTAATCATCGTGCAGTGGATAAAGGCTGATCTCGACGCCGATGTTCATGTGGTTCCTTCAACGAAAAGTATAAGCGACCGTCACGCCCGCGTGGCGCGGATCACCCGCCTGGGTGTATCGCGTCGTCGGATAGTCCGGCGGCTCGAGGCCGAACTGGAAGCCACGCTGGGAATAATACCTGTCGAACAAATTGCGGACCCAGATCTCCGCGCGCCAGCGGTCTCCCGAATATCCCGCCTTGAGATGTGTCAGGACACGGGCCGGCGCCCGCTCATCGTGCGACGCGTCGAAGTAGAAATCGTCGACGCCGGCGAAATCGATGCGGCCGAACCAGCCGCCGTGACCATATTCGACACCGACGTCGAACTGGTATTGCGGCGCATGGGCCTGCTCGCGGCCGTCGAGATCGCGCTCGCCGTAGACATAATCGATGTATCGCGATTCGAGCATGGCTCCGCGCAGATCGAGCAACCAGCGCGGCGCGATCCGCCAACGCATCGTCGCCTCGACGCCGAAGTTCTCGCCGCGCGCGGCGTTGTCGGTGTACAGCACGAAGCTCAGGGGATCCCCGGGGACCAGTTGTTCGCCCGTCGGCACCTGCTGATCGTTGCGCCGCATGTAGAAGAGCGCGACGTCCGTCGTCACGGAGCCGTCGGCATTGGCGCCGCGCCACCCGAGCTCGAGGCTGTTCAGGGTCTCCGTGTCGAACGTGCGGGACTGCTCGGGCACCTGCGCGCCGATATTGAACCCGCCGGCCTTGTAGCCACGCGCGAGGCGCGCGTAAACGGTGCCGCGAGCGAGCGCATGCCGCACGCTCAAACTACCGCCGAACATGGTTTCGTCGGGCGAAAAGGCGGCGCCGTTGGTGTCGACATAATCGGCGCCGCGGCGCTCGCCGCGCACGCCCGCGGACACCACCGTCGCGGCGCCCACGCGCCACTCGAGCTCGCCGTACGCGGCCAGGTTGGTCGCGCGGTAATCACTGGCCATGCGGGCCTCGCCCGGGCCGAAACTGTCGGCCCAGGTGTCGAGCTGCTCGACCTCCTCGTCGGTGCGCAAGGCATAGATGCCGGTCAGCCAGGAGAAGGACGCGCCGGCATCGACGGAGTCGCGCGAAACCATCCGCAGGTCCTGGCTCAGCGTGCGCCGCTCGCGGTCGAAGCGCTGAAAATAGGTATACGGCGCGTATATGCCCCAGCTTTCGTCGTTACCCCAGTCGCCATCGAACGAGTACACGCTGCGCGAGGTCCCGATCGTGGTCCGGCTGACGACATCGAAGGTCTGCGCGCCGGTGAAGTCGAGACGCGCCGCGAAGGCACGCGCGATCTGGGTGTCCTGGCCGGGCTGATCGGACAAGGTCGTGCGCGAGTTGTCGACGGAGAACGCGTCGTAGCCGTTGTCGAGATCGACCCACATCGCGACGAAATCCGCGCGCAGGTCATCGAAGGGCTGCGCGCGCAGGCGCAGCCGCGCGCTGGTCTCGTCGTAGCCATTCGTGTCGTCGCGTCCGAGAAAATTGTCGCGGCGGAAGCCGTCGCTGCGGTAGTTGCCGGCCGCGAGTCGCCAGGCCGTTTCGCCGTCGCCGATCGGCCCACCGAGCACGCCGGTCGCTCCGCGGGTGCCGTAGTCGCCGACCAGGAGATCTGCATTCAAGGTCTGGTCGCGGGTCGGCGCGCGCGTGTTGATGGCGATCAGGCCCGCGAGCGCGTTGGCGCCATACGCGGTGCCCTGCGGCCCCCGCAGCACTTCGATGCGCTCGACGTCGTTGAGTGTCGCGGGCATGCCGACGCCGGAGAAATCGATGCCGTCGATGAGAAAGCCCACCGAGGGATTCGGCGCGCCCTGCCACTGCTCGAGCTCGCCGATGCCGCGGATCTGGAAGAAGCGAGGCCGCGACGTCCCTGCCGACCAGTTGAGGTTCGGCACGAGTCCGAGCACATCCTGGAAGTGCGTGACGCCGGCGACCGAGAGCGTGTGCGCGTCGAGCACCGTGGCGCTCATCGGCAACTCCGCAAGCCCGCGATCGCGTAGTTCGGCGGTCACGAGGACTTCCTCGAGACCGGGATCGTCCGCGGCGGCCGTCGCAAATGAAAAGAAAAGAAGTGAGGTCGCGCCGATGGCGCGCAGTGAGGCGTGCATTCCTATCCCTCCGCCGGTACTAGCCGGATCAGGTTCTACGGGTTCGCGGCCCATCCGCATCTCAGGCGAGTGCACGACGCACACGCCACCCCGAGGCAGGGCGGATGTTAACGGAAAAGACGGAGTTGCGCGTTGTATGAAAGGGACTAGAATTCGCCGCCCGCATGAGCCGCCGCATCCGCATTTTCCAGGTCGACGCCTTCACGACGGATCGCTTCACCGGCAATCCCGCGGGAGTCGTCCTCGATGCCGACACGTTGACGGACGCCGAAATGCTCGCCATCGCGCGCGAGCTCAACAACGCGGACACGGCCTTCGTACTCAAGCCCGATGCGGCGGATCACGATCTGCGCGTACGGTTCTTCACGCCGCGCACGGAAGCCAGCTTCGTGGGCCATGCCACCGTTGCCACGCATTTCGTGCTGTCGCGCGATGGCGCGCCGCGCATTCATGCCCCTACCGACAGCGGCACGGGCGGACGCGTGCGGCAACGCCAGAAATCCGGAATCGTCGACGTCGAGGTCCGGGGAGACGGCGTGTCGCGGCGCATCGCGGTGCGACAACCCGCTCCGCCGCTCGGCCGTCAACTCAACGATCGTGAGCGCCTCGCGGTGCTCGACGCGCTGGCGCTATCGACCGGCGACATCGACACGCGCTGCCCGCTGCGCATCGTGGGGGGTTCGAGCACGCGCCTGATCATCGGCGTGCGCAGCACGGATCAGGTCAAGCAGCTCAAGCCGGATTTCTCGCGCCTGACCACGCTCTCCGCGCAGCTCGGCGCCGCCGGATTCTTCGTATTCACGCTGTCGCACGGCATCGCGGACTGCCTGACCGAGTCGCGCATGTTCTGCCCGGCGCTCGGCATTCCGGAAGATCCCGTCAGCGGCAATGCGCACGGGTTGTTAGGCGCTTATCTCGCAGAGCAGGGCCTGTTGCAGCACACCGGCGCCACCGCCCGCTTCACCGGGGCGCAAGGCCACCACGTGCACCGCGCGGGGCGCGTCGATGTGGAGCTCGAATTCAGCGACGGCAAGCTCGACGGCGTCTGGATCGTCGGCCAGGCGGTCGAGCTGTTCGAAACCACGATGACCTTCGACTGAGAAGGCCGGCGCCCCTAGTGGGGCGCGAATTTCTTAGGATCGATCCCCTCGCCCGCCCGCGCCGGTTGCCAGCCCGCGGTGCCGCGGATGATCGTGTCGGGAATCATGGCCTCGTCGAAGCCGAGCGACTGCGGCGGCTCGTCGCCGACGCGCAGGATCGTCAGGCGCAGCGACGGCACGATCCACAGACGTTGTTTGCCCTCGGCCTCCAGCCAGCCGACGTCGCGCGCCGCGAACTGGCCATCGACGCGCGTGAAGAACCCATGCGCGGCTTCCTTGCGGACGGGCGCGAACATCAGCCGCACGTAACCCGGGGGCGAAAACTGGTTGCCCTCGAAGATCCCGTCGTGCGCGAGTAGTTCGGCCACGCGCATCCAGTCGCCGAGCCGCGCGGTGAAACAGCAGTCGGCACGCACCTCGAGGCCACCCTTGTTTTTCGAGCGCGCCAGCGAAAAGTCCCCGGCGCCGAGCGGCTTCCACAGCCGATCCGCCACCAGCTGCTCATACGAGCCGCCCAACGCGCCTTCCAGCGCGCGCGCCAGCGTGTTCGCGTCGGCCGCCGTCTCGGCATCGTATTGGGACAGCAATTGACGCCAGCTGATGTCGGCGCGCGGATTCTCCGCGAGATTTTTCGCGAGCGCCGAAACGGGCGCGTCGAGATCACGGATGACGCGATCGTTCATTGCGGTGCCGACCAGCAACGCGGCGAGCGCGGGCGTGAAGCCGGAAATCCGCACCGGCGTATCCGCGGTGATGTCGCCCCAGTATTTCTCGAACACGACGTGCCCGCCGTGCCCGATGACGAGCGCACGCGTGTTGCGCTCGCCGGCATATTGGACCGCGGCTTCGATCGCCTGCGGATCGATGCCCGCCTCCGCCGGCGGCACGCGCGGTTGCGGCGGCCCGGGCGACAACGTCACCTGCACGGGCGCCGGCTCGGTGCCCGTCTTGAACCACAAGAACGCCAGCGCCGCGAGCAGCGCGACAACCAGCAAGGACAACCACTTCTTCATGCCTCACCCACCGCGTGACTCGAAATCGCGCGTCCGTCCGCGAGCTCCAGGATGTGCGTCGTATGCGCGGGCCACTCCTCGCGATGATGAGTCGCGATCACGCAGCTTCCGCCCTCCTCCAGCCACTCGTTGAGCCGTTGCGCGAGATCGGCGCGCGTCGCGCGGTCCAGCCCCGCGAATGGCTCATCGAGCAACGCGAGCCGCGGCTCGCGCGTCCACGCGCGCGCGAACAGCACGCGGCGCGCCTGGCCGTACGACATCTCGGCGAGCGTGCGCGCGCGCATGGCAAACAACCCGAAGCGCCGCAGCGCCTGCTCGGCATGTTTGCGATCACTCGCGGTGAGCGTCTCATTGAGCCCGATGCTCGCATACCGGCCCGACGCGACGACTTCCATGACCGGCATCTTCGGCGCGTGCCAGGTCTGCAGGTGCGGCGCGACGAAGGCCGTACGGAGCTTGAATTGCTCGAGCGGCACGCCCGGGACGATCCCCTTGCGCTCGATGCCACCGCCGGCGGCGACTCCGTGATCGCCATAGATCGTGCGCAACAGTGTCGACTTGCCAGAGCCGTTCGCCCCATGAACGACCCAGCAATCACCGGCGCGCACGTCCATGTCGATGCCATGCAGGATGTGCGCATCGTCGACGTACACGTGCGCATTGCGCAGCGCGACCAGCGGCCTGCTGGCGCGCGGCCGCTTGGCCCGGCGCGGCGCGCGGCCGCGGAAGAACGCGACTTCTTCCTGGCGCAGCAGCTCGCGGGCCCTGGCCGGGCGCAGCGCGCCACGGCGCACCACGCGGCCCTGCTCGATCTCGAGCAGGTGCGTCATCGAATCCGGAACGTCTTCCCGCCGGTGCGTGGCGAATACCCACGGCATCTGCGAGGCCGCGGTGCCGCCTAACCACTCGAGCAGCCGCGCGTGATTGCGGGCGTCGAGGCCGTTCGCGACCTCATCGAGCAGCAGCAGCTTGGGCCGGCTGGCGAGCGCGCGGGCGATGAGCACCAGGCGCCGCTCGCCGTAGGACAGCGTCAGGAACCGCCGCTGCGCCAGCGCTTCGATACGCAGCTTGCGCAGCAACCCGTCCACGCGTTTCCGTTCCGTCGCCGAGAGCTCGCCGGTGGGAATGTCGGTGCGGTGCAGCCCCGTACCCACCACCTCTTCCACGCGGAAATTCCATTCGTAGTGCTCGTAGCGGTCCTGCCGCTCCGCGCCGACGTAGGCGATTTCGTCGAGGATGCCCGCTGGCGTATCGAAATCCTCGCCGCGCAACCGGTAGCGGCGCAGCTCGCGGTCCGTCGGTGTCGGCCATACCGCGCCGGACACCAGCTTGAGCAGCTGCGTCTTGCCGGCGCCGTTGCCGCCGATCAGCAACCAGCGCTGGCCCGGCTGGATGCGCCACTCGATGCCGCGCAGCACCGCGCGATCCCCGCGATCGAGATCGATGCGCCGCAGGGTGACCGCAAGAAAGCTGGAACGATGAGGATTCGCTGCGCGCGCGCGGGTGTGCATGCCGGCGCGCAGCTTACCGGCGAAAACCTGCTGGCGCGAGTTGCGCCGTCAGGACTCGTACATCAGGAAAGGGCGAGCGCCGCGGGTTGGTCGCTCGCCAGCCGCGCATCTGGCGCGAGCGCGGGCTCGTGCGCCTGCGCGAAGAACTGATCGAAGTCCGCGTCGAGCACGCTGTCGAACAGCTGCTCGATGTCGTCCAGCACGAAATAGGTCTTCTGGTACGAATCGATCAGGTAATCCGTGCGCAGGACGCGCTGCAGGTCGAACGCGATGCGCGCCGGTCCGGTGGCGCGCGTCGCATACACCGTCTCCCCGCTCGAGGAGAGGATGCCGGCGCCGTAGGCGCGCAGTCCGCGCGAGGTTGCGACCAGGCCGAATTCCACGGTGTACCAGTAGAGCCGCGCGAGCATCTTCAGCGCGGCGGGATCCCGCGCGCGGGCGCCGAGCGCGCCATAGGCCTGGATGAAATTCGCGAAGACCGTGTGCGCGAGCATCGGCAGATGACCGAAGAAATCGTGGAACAGGTCGGGCTCGACCAGATAGTCGAGCTCGTCGCGCCGGCGCATCCACACCGTCACGGGGAAGCGGCGCTCGGACAGATGGGTGAAGAAGTCGGTCTCGGGGATGAGCCCCGGCACGCCGATGACTTCGAAGCCGGTCAGCCGCCGCAACCGCTCGCTCGCCTGCTCGAGCACGGGGATGCCGTGGGCATCGACGCCTAACAATCTCAGGCCCGCCATGAACTCCGGCGCGGCGTGGTCGTTGAGCAGCGCGGTCTGACGCTCGTACAACGTGCGCCAGATGGCATGCTCGTCCGGCGTATAGCGGGAGTAATCCTGCGTTACGCGGAAGTCGGCCGAGGCCTGCGCGTAGTTTCCGCGCAGCGTTACGGCCGCCTGTGTGGGAGCGACGGGTTGGCGAGGCATGACGGCATCTTCCGCCGGCTCCAAGGGCGAAAAAGAGCCAATTCTGTCGGCCGGTAGCTCATTTTTTGCGTCATTTCACTAATGCGATGTGACTTTGTGGTTAAATCTGCCACGTATGAAGCTGGACAAGACTGATCGCCGCATCCTGGATGTGTTGCAGCGTGAAGGCCGCATCAGCGTCACGGACCTGGCGGAGCGCGTGGGCCTTTCGGCGACGCCCTGCGCACGACGCCTGCGCCAGCTCGAAGACTCCGGCCTGATCCAGGGCTACGCCGCCATCGTCGATCCGAAGCGCGTGGGCCAGACCATCCAGGCCATCGTCCAAATCAAGCTCGAGCAGCATTCGGACGAGATCGTCGAGCGCTTCCGCCGCACGCTGATCGACCGGCCGGAAGTGCTCGCCTGCTACACCATGACGGGCGAGATGGACTTCCTGCTGCACGTGATCGTGCGCGACATCGAGGCGCTGTCGGATTTCACGATGCGGCGACTGTTGCGCGTGGCGGGCGTGCGGGACGTGACGTCATCGATCGTGCTCGAGACGGTGAAACGCTCGCCCGTGATTCCGCTCGAGGAACTCGCGCCGGACTGACCTACGCGACGCGCGCGAGCACGTGCTCGACCACGCCGTCGCAGCGCTCCTCCCCGAAATCGAAGATCTCGGCGCTCTCTCCCTGCAACACCTGCGACAGGTCGCGGCGCAACTGCCGCTGCGCGCGGAACAGCCGCGTGCGCACCGTGGCGGCATTGATCTCGAGGCACTCGGCGGTCTCACGCACGTCGAGTCCTTCCACCAGGCGCAGCACGAACACCAGCCGGAAATTCTCCGGCAACGCATCGACCGCGTGCTCGAGCAGCTCACGCGCATGCGCCGCCTCGACGAACTGGTCCGCCGTCGGCCCTGAGGACACCGGCTCCTCCACGGGCAAACTACCCGGTGGGACCTCGTCGAGCGACACCGTGTCGCCGCGCAACCGGCGGCGCATCATCAACGCTTCGTTGAACGCGATCTTCGTGAGCCAGGCGCCGAACTTGCCGGCCGGCGTGTACGACTCGAGCTTCGTGAACGCGCGCAGGTAGGTCTCCTGCACGACGTCTTGCGCGGCATCGCCATCCCTGAGAATGCTGCGCGCCACGCGGAAAAGCCGGCGGTTGTGCCGGCGCATGAGCGCCTCGAACGCCCTGCAATCCTTCGCGCGGACCCGTTCGACGAGACCGTCGTCGCTCAGGTCCGAAAGCGCGCGCGCCGCCTCGCGACGCGCCAGGGGATCGAGGTTTGCGGTCATGCGCCCACAATGCGCCACTCGCGTGAAATGTTCCCTATTGCGAAGCATCAATCCCGCCTAGGCGCCGCATGGCAACGCGTAGGAGAGCCTGCGCACATGGACAGCGTGTATGGACGCTGCCATGAGCGGGACTTAGGGTCGGTGGCTCGCCATCGATTCCATCGGATACCGGAAAAAGGAGTTTCGCCATGCTCGACACCTTTCTTGTCCTCGCCAACCAATACGACTCGGAGGACGATGCCATCGCCGACTACGAGGCGATCAGGCGGGTCTACAACGATCTCGGTCTCATCGACACCTACGATGCCGCGGTCATGACTCGCAAGGAAAACGGCAAGGTCAAGATCGTCAAACGTGTCGAAGAGCCGACGCGCCACGGCAGCGTCATCGGTCTCAAGACGGGCCTGGCCACCGGCGCCGTGATCGCGCTGTTCCCGGCCGCGGGCATCGGGTTGCTGGCCGGTGCGCTCGGGGGCGGCGCGCTGGGCGCGGGTCTCGGCGCCGTCGCCGGTCATGTCGCCGGCGGAATGAAGCGCAGTGAGCTCAAGGATCTCGGCGAAGTGCTCGACAAGGGCACGAGCGGCCTGATCGTCGTGGCCGCCACGGACGTCGAGGAGAAAGTCAGCGCCGCGATCACGCGCGCGAAGAAGCGAGTGAAGGCGCGATTGCAGACCGACGTCGAGGAGATCAAGAAGGAGATCGATTCGCTCGCGGCCTGAGGGCCCTCAGCCGCCGGCCCGCGGGGGCGTACGCCCGCC
>JAEWLQ010000128.1 GCA_023457495.1 Pseudomonadota bacterium | reverse complement strand
ACGCTAACTCAGCGATTTCTCACCCGGCACCAACCTAGCACTCCACCATGGCCTTGATGACCTGGGATTCGGGCTTCAGCCACTGGGTAAGGGCGGTCGGCAAATCGTGCAGGGGGGCTCGATGGGTCTGCAGGTCGGCGGTCGGGATCTTGCCGGCGCGCATGCTTTCGAGCACCAGGTTGAAATCCTCCGCGGTGGCGTTGCGGCTGCCCATGAGGGTCATTTCGCGCTTGTGGAATTCGGGGTCCGAGAATTTGATGTCGGCGCTGACCACCGACACGAGGACATACGTGCCGCCGTGGCCGACGTAGCGGAAGCCGTTCTCCATGGCCTGCGGATTGCCGGTGGCGTCGAAGACGATGTCGTACATCTCGCCACCCGTGAGCGACAGCATTTGCGCCGGTAGTTCGGGGGAGGGCGTCAGGACGTGGGGGATGCCCAGCTTGTCGCGGCACACGGCGAGTCGTTCCGGCCGGGTGTCGATCACGGATACCTCGCCGCCTCGCAATTTCGAGAACAGCGCACAGGCGATACCGATGGGTCCGCTGCCAGACACCACGACGCGTTGACCCGGCCGGACATCCGCGCGGCGCACCGCATGCGCGCCGATCGCGAGGAATTCGATCATCGCGGCCTGGTCCAGCGTGATGCCGCGGGCGGAGAACACGAATCGCTCGGGCACGGCGACGTACTGCGCCATGCCGCCGTCGCGATGGACGCCCAGAACCGAAATCGCGGTGCAGCAGTTCGTCCGACCCTTGCGGCAGGCGCCGCATGCGCCGCAGGAAATGTACGGCACGACATAGACCGGCTCTCCGGGCTTGAGCGCCGAGCCGTCCGGCGACTGGACCACTTCACCCGAAAACTCGTGGCCCATCACCCGCGGATAAGAGAGGTATGGCTGGACACCGCGAAAGATGTGCATGTCGGTGCCGCACACACCGACGCGCCGCACGCGCACGAGCACGTCGCCTGGGCCGGGAACGGGGACCGGCCGTCGCTCGACGGTCAAGGCACCGGGCTGGGGGCAGACCACTACGTCCATCAGGGTGTCAGTCATGAGTTCAGGTTTTAGCGCTTATGAAAGTGGCTAGCATATATGAAAGCTGCCGATGAGCGCAGGGACCCCGTTCGCAGGGCCGCAAACGGCGAGGGACGCATCCGAACGCGGGCGCTGGCCAAGTCCTTCGGCGACCTGCCGGACCGATGGACTATCTACTCTCGCCGGACGTCAAGGACCGGGTCGCGTTGTCGCGTTCCTGCTGCCGCAGCGAGTACCTGACTCCGGCGATGCTCTCCTCCTGCATCTTTTCGAATGCGGCGAGCTGCTGCGGTGTCAGCATTGCTTCCACCCGAGTGTGGATTCGACGGTTGTAGTCGATGGCTTCTTTCAGTCGATCGCTGACGTTTCCGGACTCGAACCCATCGAAGGTAAAGGCGACGCCCCCCATCGGGGAGAGAAACGGTTGCAGTCCCTTTTGCCTGATCTCGGCTTCGACGCGGCGGCGCTCATCGGCCAGCACGGTAATCAACTGTTCCTCTTGCGCCTCGGACAGCTCGCTTCCCGCGGGGAGCTTGTCGCGCAGAAAAGCCGACACCATGTGACGCTCGACACCCGAGTAGGTGTACTCCTCGTAGCGCTGCTGTTTCTCGACGCCTAACAGGTCCGTGAGCGCCCGTTGTCGGGTGGCGCTGGCGGCATCGCCGAACGCCTTGAAGTCGCAGGCCGGTTGCAGTGCGCAGCGCGAAAACGCCTCCTGTTGCGCGATTTCGAGGTCCGCGAGTGTTTCGATGAGCCGTTCCGCTTCGCTTTCGCTGATGCCCAGGTAGCGCGCGTACTTCGGTTTGTTCGGCAGGTTCCCTTCCTTCCATTCTTCCAGGATCTGCGCCCGCATCGTGGGATCGGAGAGTTGCGCGAGTCGCCGTCGCGAGGCGTCGCGGAAGTCTTCCTCGAGAAGCTTCTGCCGCGCCGTTTTGTCGTCTTCTGCGGTAGGGCTTGCCGACGCTTTTCCCGCGAGGGCCGGCGTGCCGGAAACCTCAGCCGGATCGGCGCCGTGTTCCGCCCGCTTCGCGAGACCATCCGGCATAGGTGATGCGGATGACGGACCCGTAAACGCCGCCACCTGGGTGCGCGCGTCCCGCAACTCCTTCCACAGGTAGATGGATACGCCCGCGAATGCGAACGTGCTGATTGCCAGGAGCGTGATCAGTTTGCGCATGCCCGGCTATAACGCCACGAAACATGCGCGCGGTCTAACTCTTTGTGACTTTCCGCCCTTCTCGTGCTAACTCAGCGATTTCTCACCCGGCACCTACGAGCTTCAGCAGGTGTCGCCCGTATTTCCCCGTCTCCGTCCCGCTGGTGGCCGCGATCGAGTAGACGAACACGACCGCGATGAACGCGGTCGCACCCAAGGCCGACCATTTCATCGCGCGGCCCCAGTTCACCCGCTTGTGTTTGTTGCGGATGAAGAATTCCGCGACCAGCAGGTTGGGCACGAAGAAGAAATACGCCACCGCGTAATCGAACCAGCCGCGGGCCCCGTTCTGTCCGATGCCGACGCCGCCCGCGAGGTCCTCCCAGGCCCGGAACTCGAGGTCGAAAATCCACGATCCGAGCACCATCGCGAACAGGCGGATGGCCCACGCGCGGTGCTGGTCGAAGCGCCTGGCGCGGGCGTGTACGTAGGCCATCACCGAGCTCAGCATCATCACGCCGCCCCAGATGCCGAACGCGGTGTGATCCCAGGTGCCGGTATGGTGCGCGAAGATGAATGACAGCCCACCGACGCCCGCGAGCAGGCCAGCGGTCACGTAGACGCGCCCGGTCCAGCGATGCACCTGGCGATGGCGCGTGCGGATCTTCGAGGAGAAGAGGATCGGCCACGCCAGCACCAGCACGGCGCCCATGAAGTAGTGCATGCCGATGCCGATGCTCGCGATCAGCTCGGATGGCTCCAGTGAAACGCCCGAGAACAGGCCGTTCCACTGATGAAAATTCTCGAAGGTGCCGCCGAATGCCCGCAGCAGGATGTAGGTGCCGAAGATCCCGAGGCCGATGAGCGCCGCGAAGTAGAAGACCCGGGCGGTCCAACGAAAGGCGGGTTCCTTGGCCGGGCTCATCGTGGGTTTCTGGATGGCGGCGGTATTCACGGCGGTCCTCGGGAGTGCTGGCGCCGGACGTCCGGCGGGGCCCAGCATCCAATCGCGGGCGCGCGCAGGTCTTGAGGAACCCATGAGGCTTTCCTCTGGTTGATGAGGCAAAGCTCAGGGCTGCCTGATTGCACGCCCGGGGCCCCGGCGACGCCGAGTCCATATACTCCCGGGGCGGGGAATTGCCCCGAAGACCTGGCCGCCGCCCCCTGTGACGGACAATTTAACTTTCGACGACGTGGTCATCGACTTCGCAGGCCGACGACTGACCCGAGGCGGCATCGAACAGACTCTGGAACCCAAGGCCTTCGCGGTCCTGGCCCTGCTGGTGGGGTCGCCCGGCCGGGTGTTCACCCGCGACGAGATCCTCGACGCGGTCTGGGGCCACCGGCATGTAACCCAGAGCGTGCTGAACCGGATCATGAGCCTGCTGCGGCAGGCGCTGGGAGAGGACGCCCAACATCCACGCCTGCTTCGAACCGTGCACGGGGTCGGCTATCGATTCGACCTGCCCGAATCTGCGCCCCCCGCACCGCCCCCGGCGGCACCTGAACCACCGGCGGCGGCCGCAACGGAAGCAGGGCCCGTCCGCCGCGCCTGGCTCGGGATCGCCCTCGCGGCAACCGCCGCGGCCGCGCTGCTGATCTTCGGCGCCGCGTGGCTGCTTCGCGGTGGCAGCGACTCGAGCGCGAAGACCCAGCCTGCAACAGCCGCGGCCCAGCCCTCGCTGGCGGTGTTGCCGTTTGCCGATCTGTCCGAGTCGCGCGACCAGGAATACCTCGCCGATGGCCTCGCCGAAGAAATCCTCAACCAGCTCGCGCAGGTTCCGGCGATCCGCGTGGTCGGGCGCTCCTCCAGTTTCTCGTTCAAGGGCAAGAACGAAGACCTGCGCGCCGTCGGACAGAAGTTAGGCGTCACGCACCTGCTTGAAGGCAGCGTGCGCAAGGCGGGAGATCAACTGCGGATCACCGCGCAGCTCATCCGCACGGATGACGGTACTCACCTCTGGTCGAAAACCTTCGCGCGCGAATTGCGCGACGTGTTCGCCGTCCAGGACGAGATCTCGCGCGACGTGGCGCGGGCGTTGAGCGTGACGCTCGACGTGACGACGTTCAATCGCGAGCAGGGCGGCACGACGAACGTCGAAGCCTACGAACGTTTCCTGCGCTGGCGCAGCACGGTGATGCAGGAGCTCTACGACTTCGAGCATCGCCGCGAGCGCCTGCAACTGGCGCGCGAGATGGTCGCGATCGACCCACGCTGCGTGTTGTGTCTCGACGCGCTGGCGCAGTCGTTGAATTCGATGGCGGAAAGAGTCGACGCCGCACAGGCCGAAAAACTGCGCGCGGAAGGAGCGGATGTCCGCAAACGCATCGCGCACACCGCGCCGGACAGCTGGGTCGCGAAGCGCGACCGGTCCAATGCGTTGTGGCTGGAAGGCAAACGCGCCGAGGCCATTGCGCTCGCGAAAGACATCGCCGACACCGGGCCGCAGACCAAGGAGCGCGTCTGGGACTATGCGTACATGATCTACGCCGTCGGCCATCTGAACGAGACCATCGCGCTGGTCGAACAGGTGCGCGCGGTCGAGCCGACGGCGATCTTCCTGTCACGCGATCTGCAGTTCGACTACACCGCCGCGCGCCGCTTCGACGATGCGGAAGCGGAATACCAGCGCGGACTGAAACTGCAGGGTAGTCAGACGGAGCCTCACTTCGTCGCGTTCTTCCGCCAGATGGCGGGCAAGCGGCCCGGCGGCCTTCCGGAGCTGCGCGCGCTGCACGGCGAGCTGGTGAAGAAAGGCCGCTTCACGTCGCCATTCCTGCGGGCACTGGGCGACGTGCTGGGCGACCGCGCGGCGACGCTTGCACTGGCGCGCAAATACCTGGGCACGCCTGGTCTCGGAATGGGTGGCGACTCCGAGTTCGTGATGTTCGTGGCCGACGCGTTGGGCGACGCGGATCTCGCCGTGGCCGCGATGCGCAAGACGCTCGAATCCACCCACGGGTTCCAGGAGCGCGCCATGGCCCAATACCCGTACGTCCTGTTCTGGAACGCGCCGTATTCGAGCGCGCGCGCGCATCCGGATTTCAAACGGTTGCTGATCGAAACCGGCGTCGCCGACTACTGGCGGCAAACCGGCAAGTGGGGCGACGGCTGCAGGCCGCTGGGCGCGGACGACTTCCAATGCGAGTGATCCGTGCGCGATGACGAGGTCAAGGCCATCTTCGACCAGATGGCCCCCAACTACGACCGGCAGTGGGCGAAGATGGCGCCCATCCCGGGCGCGCTGCACTATCTACTGGAGTCGGTGTTCGCGCCGTTGCCGGCCGACGCGCGCATCCTGTGCGTCGGCGTCGGAACCGGCGCGGAGCTCGCGCATCTCGCGAAGAAGTTTCCCGGCTGGAGTTTCACGGCCGTGGAGCCGTCGGGCCCGATGCTCGCCGAATGCCGGCGGCTGGCCGAGCGGGAAGGGATTGCATCGCGCTGCCACTTCCACGAGGGCTATCTGCAGACACTGCCCGACGTCGTCCCGCATGACGCCGCGACGTGTTTTCTGGTGTCGCAGTTCATCCTCGATCAGCAGGCTCGCACCGGATTCTTCCGTTCGATCGCCGAGCGGCTCAAACCCGGTGGCATCCTGGCGAGTTCCGACCTGGCATCGGGCGCGAACGCGGAGGACTACGATCCGCTGCTTGCGGTGTGGCTCAAGTTGATGTCCGGCGCGGACATGACGCCGGAGGCACTGGAGCGCATGAAGGCCGCCTATTCGAAAGACGTCGCGGTGCTGCCGCCGGCGAATATCGCATCGATCATCCAGGCGGGCGGTTTCGAGGCGCCCGTGCGGTTCTTTCAGGCCGGTCTGATTCACGCCTGGTTCTGCAGGCGTCGCCAGGCCTGAAAGCGCGGAAACGTTCGCACTCAGTTCACCGCGCTCGTCTTCCAATTCTCCGCGCTCGCCCGAAAAAGGTCGGCTCGACGCGATCCCACTCCTATGGTGTCCGCTGTCACCCAACAGAGGAGCCCATCCATGCGCACTTCAACCTGTTTACTGTTGTTCGCCAGCTTCGCTGCCGCCGTGGCGATCGCGGCAACCGACCACGACAATGACGCCCTCGCCCGGGCGCGGCACTTGCAGTACGAATTCCGGCTCGGAAACCTGCAGGTCGCCGACTCATTGGTGGAAGGACTGGAAGCAGCGGTGGCGCGGTCACCGGACAACGCGGATCTATGGGAGGCACTCGGGAATGCGTACATGTCGAAGCAGGGCGCATTGTCCGCGTCGACCTGGGACCCGCCGGCGCTGATCGCCGCGGGCGATCGCGCGCGCGAAGCCTTCGCGCGCGCGCTGTCGATGGACGACAAGAATGCGTTGCTGCTGGCCAGCCACGGCATGGCGGGCGCGGCCACCGCGCTGTTCAAGCAGGACTCGGCGACGCTGATGTCCTCGATCGACGAAATGAATGCCGCGGTGCGCCAGGCGCCGAACTCGACGCCGGTACGGTTGACGCGCGGGTTCACGATCATTCACCTTCCACCGGCCATTCGCGATACGGCCGCCGTCACCGAGGATCTCAATTTCGTGTTGAACACTGCGCCCGGCGGTCGACCTGAAGACGTGCTGCACGTGCTCCTCGGAGACGTTCACGCGGAAGTCGGGAACGTCGACGCCGCGCGCGCGGAATACGCGCGGGTGACCGGCGCCTCGCGTTTCGCCGCGGACGAAGTGAAATCCCGGCTGCGCGATCTCGAGAAAGGCACGATCTCGAAGGACTCCATCACGCGCGTGCGCGCCGGCACCGGCAATCAATGCGTCATGTGCCACGCCCCCGGCTCCGACAACTGATGGCGCACGAGGCCAACCTCGCGGCGCTGCACGCCATCGGCCTGGCGGTGGGTGCGGCGCTCTGCGCCTTGTTGGGACTCATGCAGTGGCGCGTCGATCGCGCCACGGGACGGGCGAGCGGTTATCAGCTCCTGTGGGTAGTTGGATTCATCTGGACCTTCGGCAGCTTCCTGCGCTACTCGCTGCTGCTCGCGGGAGCCGGTGGCGAGGCGATCTCCGTGCGCGCGGCGGAGGCGCTGTCATGGAGCTCCACGATCCTCGGACCGGTCGCGATCGGCCGTTTCCTGCAGGCGCGGATCGGGGCCACCCACGCCGCGCGTGCATTCGTGGTGTTCACCGGTTTCGTGTCACTGCTGAATCTCGCGATTTTCGCCTGGGCATGGATGACCCGCGGCTTCGACCTGGGTGCGAGGTGGTATTCGCAGGTCTCGTTCTACGTCGCACTGTGCGTCACCGCGGTGGCTCTGATTCTTTACCGCATCGATTCACGCCGGGACGGCAGCGACAAAATTCCGAAGCCGCGCTGGTTCGTGCGCGGAGTGTTGCTGCTGGCGATCATCCAGATTGCCGCAACCCTGCTGAGCCTGCAGTCGACCTGGCTACCCGCGGGCCTGATCTCCGCCATGAGCCTCATCAGCGAACACTGGGTGATCCCGTGGTCGATACTCATCGCCGTCTCGCTGGCGCAGATCCACGCCGCCGATCTCGTTCTCAAGCGCAGCCTCTGGCTACTCGCGAGCGTGACGATCGCGGTGCTGGCCAGTCGCTTCGTATTCCGCGTGTCGCCGGGATTGCCGATGGTGGTGTCGACGCTGGCGTGTGCAACCCTGATCCTGGGCGCGCCCTGGCTGATCCGCGCGCTAACCTGGCTGGTCGATCGGGTCATGCTCAAGCGCGCGGATTATGCCGTCGCCGCGCGGCAGCTCGACGAATCGATTCGGGCCATCCATGACCCGCGGCAGCTGTTCGAAGTCGCGGCGTGTGCGGTGCGCTCGGCCATGCACGTCGACGCGCACTTCGTCCCGGCCGACGGCGGTGCGGCTCCATCGCCGCCATTACTCGCGTCGATCCCCATCGAAACCACGGGCGCTCCGCGTTATCGTCTCGAAGTGTCGGCCAGCCACCACGCGCGCACCCTGATGAGCCAGGAGTTCGAGTTCCTGAACACAATCGGCATCCAGGTGAGCCGGCGACTGGACTTCCTGCACTTCGAGGCCGAGCAGCGCGCGCTGCATCTTCGCGAGGAGAGACTCAGGCGGCTGCTGACCGAGGCCGAGTTGAAAGCGCTGCGCACCCAGGTCGACCCGCACTTCCTCTTCAACACGCTCAACACCATCGCGGATCTGATCGGCTCGGATCCCGACACGGCCGAGAAGATGACGGTGCGGCTCGCCGAGTGTTTCCGCTACGCACTGTCGCGGCATGCCCGCGACCTGTCCACGCTAGACGATGAGCTCGAGTTCGCCCGTCACTACCTCGACATCGAGCAGGTGCGATTCGGCGATCGTTTGCGTGTCCATCTGTCGCGCGGCGACGCGTCGGGCCGCGAACTCGTGCCATCGCTGCTGCTGCAGCCGCTGCTGGAGAATGCCATCCGTCACGGACTCGCCCCGGTGCGCGAGGGTGGTTCGATCAGCGTCACCGCGCGGCGCGCGGGCGAGAACCTCGAATTGCAGGTCGACGACGATGGCTTGGGGCTGAAGCCGGAATTCGGCGAAAGACTCGGCGTCGGACTGCAGAACGTGAAAGAGCGGCTTGCCGCGTTGTATTCCCAGGCGGCGACTTTCTCCATCCGCCGCCGCGACGATCGCGGAACCTCGGTGACCATCCAGGTGCCAGCGCATGAAAATTAGGGCGCTGATCGCCGACGACGAGGCCTCCGCGCGCTCGCGCCTGCGCAAACTACTCGCCGCGCATCCCGCCATCGAGATCGAAGCGGAGGCTTGCGACGGGTTGAGTACGCTGGAAACCATCCGTCGCTGTAATCCGGCGGTGGTGTTCCTCGACGTGCAGATGCCGGGGCTGACGGGTTTCGAAGTCATCGAGGCGCTGGCGTCTCGGACGGCCGAGGAGTCGCCGTTGATCGTCTTCGTGACGGCGTACGACGAATACGCCCTGGCCGCATTCGAAGCCAACGCCGTTGCGTACCTGCTCAAGCCCGTGGTCGAAGCGCGGCTCGAATCGGTGGTGAGACGCATCGAACGGATCGTACGCGCGCCCGCCGAAGCCGCGACGGAGCTGGCGCGCACGAATGCCGCGGCGCGGTTCCGGCCGGCGCCGCTGCACCACGTGCTGGCGTTGCAGCGCGACGGCTACCTGCTGATCCCGCCGGGCGACGTCGTGTTCTTTCGCGTCGAGGATGGCGTCACGATGGTGAAGACTTCGACGACCCGCTACCGCACTAACTATGCGATCGGAGATCTCGAATCCCGGCTGCCGAGCCCGCCGTTCTTCCGCGCGCACCGTTCCATCATCGCCAATCTCGACCAGGTCGCGTCGATCAGCCCGATGTTCAAAGGTTCGCTGCAGCTCACGATGAAAAACGGCGACGAGATCCAGGTCAGTGAGCGGCAGGCGAAGCTCGTGCGCGAGATGCTGCAACTCTAGGTTGCGCCGAATCCGCTACTTCGCGGTCGCCGCCACCGCCCGGATGCGCCGTATGCCCCAGAAGCCGATGATGAGCGTCAAAAACGCCGTCACGGCCGCGAAGACCGGCAGTCCGCCCATGGCGATCAACGGCACCGCGAGCGCGGTGACGACGCCGCCGCCGAAGAAGGGCTCATAGGCGAGTTGTTTGTACGCGTAACCCACGCGCCCTTGCGTGACCGCCTTGGGATCCGCCATATCGACCAGCACGAAGCCCGTCGCGACGTTGCCCATCGACTGTCCGAAGTCGGCGCTGGCGTGCGCGAGCCCGTCCTTCGGAAACATCCGCGGACCGATGTAAATGAAGACGACCACGCTCCAGATCGTGCCCAGCACCGCCAGGATCATGATGGACTGGATTTCCTTGCCGATGACCTCGAGGGACATCGTGCCGATCGCCGAGATCAGCAGCATGTCGAGCGCCGCACCGCCCACATCCGCGACCATGCGCCGGTCGATGCCGCCTTCGTAGCCCAGCGGCCTTGCCAGTAGTTGGACGAGCGCGCCACCGACCAGCGCGAGCGGAAACAGCGGCATGTATTCCAGCAGGCCGGTCTCGAACAGCCGATGCTCCAGCCAGCGCAGAAATTCCAGGATGGCGATGCCGAGGCCGATCGCGATGGCGATGAACATGATCGCGGAGGCGAGGGCGCTCTGTCCGCTGACATGCGCGGGTACCGGCGGGTCGTTGATGTCGTGCGAGACGCGGCCGATGTCGAGGTCTTCTTCTTCGCCCGCGCTCGCGCTCGCGGGCGCCACTTCATTGCGGGCTCTCATGCGGTTGACGAGCACGGTGCCGAGCACCACGCCGATCGCGAGGCTCAGCGTCGCCAGCGCCAGGCCGAGATCGGCGAGCTCATCCACGCCCTGACTTCGAAACTGCGCCTCGAGCCCGGCCACCGTCCCGTGACCGCCGGAGAAAGACATCTCGAGCAATCCACCCGCCTCAGGCGGCAATCCGAAATACGGTCCGAGAACGAAAAGCACCGCGAGGCTTGCGATGGCGAATTGCCCGCAGGAATAGAGCATGCCGCTGATGACGTGCGGTGCGGACGACTCCCACAGCACCCGGGCCGAAGGCAGTGGTTGGCCGATCAGCAGCGCGGCGAACACGACGTTGATCAGCAGTCCCGGCAACGTGCTCCAGACATCGAGCACGCCCGGTGGAAAGATGCCTTCGCCGAAAACCTGCGGTCCCGCGATCAGCGTGACGAAGCCGCCGACGACGGCCGAGGGAACGTGGAGCCGCTGCAGCAAACGGATGCGGCGGCGAATCAGCGCCGAGACGGCCAGCATCAACCCGAGAAACACGATGCCGAGTCCGACCGTCGCAGGCGTCATGACAAACACTCTCGAGGAAGTAGTCTGATGAGAGCCCTTGTAGTCAGCTCCCCGCCATAGCCCAAACGGCCCATTGCTGCGCGGACAGCCTGCGCGCAACCTGCCCGCCCCTCGGTGGGAGATGCCCGAATGTTCGTTGCGCGGGTGCGCGACCCTCCAGTCCTGTTGCTCGTGGGAGCGTTACTCGCGCTGGCGAACGTCGGCGCGAGCGCGCAGGACACGGAGGACAAACAGGAGCGCACGAAGGGACTGCCCGACTGGGGCGAGTGGACGTTCAACATCGACGCGGGATTCGGCGGTTTCGACTTCAAGGACTCGCTTTATCGGAACCCGCACGAAGATCCGTCCGGCAACCTGAGCGACGACTGGCTCGAAGCGTTCGTGAGGCCGGCGATCTCATTGGAGATCCCGGTCGACGGCCGTGGCGTGTTCTTCGGCAAACTCAGCGCCGTGGGCGCGCGCAATTTCGGCACGCCCCCTACGCTCGTCGGCGAGGAGGCTTCCTCGTTTCTGACGGAAGATCTCCACGTCGGCTGGCGCTCCGGAAAGTTGCTGGACATCGGCGAAGACGCACTCGAGTTCACGCTCGGACGCGCGCCGTTTCGGCTCGGGCGCGGACTGCTCGTGTGGGATGGCGCGGGTGACGGCGGCAGCCGCGGCGGCTATTGGAGCGGCGCGCGCCGAGCGTGGGAGCGCGCGGCCATCGGCCAGTTCAAGGCGAAGGGCAACACCTTCCAGCTGTTCTTCCTGGATCGCGACGAACTGCCGGAACACGACACTGGTACCGAGTTCTGGGGAGCCAACTACGAGCTGGCCCTGGGAGACGACACGACGACGATCGGGCTCACGTACCTCGATCTGCAATCCGAGCGCGCCCCGCTGCGCGACGGCATGGCGGTGTACAACGCCCGCCTGTCCACCTCGCCGCTGCGCGCCGCGCCGGATCTCACCTTCCATCTCGAATACGCGAAGGAGGAGAACGGTTCGGCGTTGAGCGCCGAGACGTATTCCGCGCAGGTCTCCTACAAACTATCCGGCGTGAGCTGGACGCCGCAGCTCTTCTATCGTTACGCGTTCTTCGAGGGCGACGATCCGGCCACGGCGAAAAGCGAGGCGTTCGATTCGCTGTTCACCGGATTCTTCGACTGGGGCACCTGGTGGCAGGGCGAGATCGCCGGCAATTACCTGGTCAGCAATTCGAACCTGATCTCGCACGAGATCCGACTGCATCTCACCCCTGACAAGCAGTGGAGTGGTGGACTCATCCTCTATGACTTCCGCCTCGATCACCCCGCCTCGTTCGGCGAGGGCGTCACCTCGGACAGCGTAGGCGTCGAGATCGACGCCTACGCCGCCTGGAACATCAACTCCAACTTCACGGCGACCTTCGTGCTCGCGCACCTGTCGCCGGGCGCTGCCCTGGACCAGGCCACCGCCCGTACGAACTCCTACAGTTACGCGATGATGTATCTCTCGTATTCCTATTGAGCGGCTCACTACGGAAACTGCGGCGGGTCAGCGCAGATATAACCTTCAGGGCAGTCGTCGATCATCAACGTCACGAATCCCCAGCCGTACGGTCCGCCGCTCGGCTCGAGCGCCGCGAGCACGTAGGTGTCGAGTCCCACGACCATGGTCCCGGTCGAGGTGTATTCCGGCTGGCTGTCATCGCCGTCGCGGAAATGCTGCTGCAGGTGGAAGAATCCTCCCTGCTTAACGAACAGCATTCCGACCGAACCATCGGCGTCGAAAGCCTGCATCGACAAACCCAGGTCGAGGTACACATCCTCGACCTGCTGTCCGCCATCGGCATATCGACGATCGATCGTGATCGACCGGTCCTGCGTCATCTTCAAGTCACCGGCGCTGAAGTTGTCGGCAATGGTGATCTCGATGTCGTCGGTGCGATGCCCGTTCACGTCGTTGGCGACGATGTTTGCGTGAATCGTTCCGTTGAAGTACCGGTCGCTCACGTGAATCGTGAGCGTGCCGACACCCCAGGTTTGCGGAAAGTCGTACTCGACCAGGTAGGCGCCATTGCGCGGGCGCAGGTCGTCCGAATGCTCGAAGCATTCGTCCCAGGATTCGGTGAGCGTGTGCTGCCCGAGCGGCGGGGGGACGAGCGTATACGCGCTCATCATGACGCCATCGATGGCCGTGCCGCCGAACGAACCGAGGTAACAGCTTCGCGGTGGGCCGTACTCGAGCGGGAAATTCACCGGCACGTTTCCGCCCGTGATTCCCGTCAGCGGTCCGGTGACCGTCTGCACGATCCGCATGAGTGTTTCGCCGAATCCCAGCGCGTAACTCGCGTCGTCACCGCTGTTCGGATCGTCCGAGGGGTCGAGATCCCAGTCGATTTCCTCGACCGTGAGACAACCCTGTTCGCTGGTCGCGATGCCCGCGGTGTTGCTGACGACGACGTGGTAACAGTCGTTGTTATGGGACAGGTTGAGGCCACTGACGAGCAAGAAAGGTTCGGGACCCGTCTTCACCACGACGCCGGATGCGCGGCGCCATTCGTAGGTCAGATCACCGCCCGATGCCGCCACGAACATCATGGCCGAGCCGTGCTCGAGTGCCAGCGGGTTGTTAGGCTGCCGGCCGATCGAGGGTTCCGAAGACGGAAGCGGCGGATTGATGATCGCGGTGACGGTCACGGTCACCGAGTCGACGTGCGTCGCGCCCCGATCGTCGGTCACCGTCAGCGAGAAGCCGAGACTCGCCGCGCTGGAGGGGGCGGTGAACGACAGCGTCGCGGTGTTCGCATTGCTCAGCGTCACGCCGGGGCCCGAGGTCTGCGTCCAGGCGTAACTTGCGATGGTGCCGTCGGCATCGCTGCCCGTGCCGGTCAAAGAAACGGCAGCGCCTGCTGACACGGTGCGGTCGGCGCCGGCATTCGCGACCGGAAGGCCGTTGACCGTCACCGTGACCGTGTCGGAACGCGAGGCGCCGCCGTTGTCCGTGACGGTGAGCTGGAACGTGAGCGTGCCGGCCGTGGCGGGTGCGGTGAACGAGGGCGTTGCCGTGTTGTCCGACGCGAGCGTGACCGCCGCGCCCGCGGTCTGCGTCCACGCATACGTGGCGATCGTGCCGTTGGCGTCGGTGCCGCTGCCGCTGAGATTCACGGTCGAGCCGGGCGTGACCACCTGGTCCGTCCCGGCATTCGCGACCGGTGGGGTGTTGATCGCCTGGGGCGGATTGGGCTGCTCGGGCAGCGGGCTTTCGCCGCCGCCATCGAGGCATCCGGCCAGGACCCATGTCAGCCCCGAGACGACGAGTTGGGCTCGAAACCACCTGTTCATATCCGCGCGCTCCCTGTAAGTACTTCCGGTACTCACAAGGACGGACTTCGTGAGCCAAACGGCTCATCCGTTCCGGGGGCCGCCCGCGTCAGATGTCGAGATGGGTCCTGCGGCGCGTTTCGGTCAGGAGGTTCTGGAACTGGGGTCCCACGGGTTGGACTGCGAGAGCCCGGGCGGCCTGGGCGATGAGACCGCGCGCTTCCTCGCGCGCTCCCGCGCGGAATCGCTGCTGCGCGAGGTACAGGCGCGCTTCGGCGAGCTGCGCACTGTCAGGCGCATCCATGCGTGCGCGCATTTCGACGGCCTTCTCGAGGTGCGACTTCGCCTCCTGCAGCTGGCGGTCGCGCATGAGGACGGCGCCGAGCAGCATGTGAACGGCGGCTTCCTCGTCGGGCATTTCCATGCGCGTCGTGGCCGCCTCTATCTGCGACAGGATCTCCCGCGCCATCGCCGCCGCGCCCGGCGCGCCTTCGGCGAGCGCGAGCCGCAGCAATCCGACGCGGGCATATGCGAGATTCGCGTCGAGTCCCTGGACGGCCTTGGTTTCGCGCGTGGTGCGTTCGAAGTAGTGCCGCGCCTCGTCCCCTCGGCCCTGCGCGAGATGTAGCGCGCCGAGGCGGTTGAGCGCGGTCGCGTGGATCCACGAACCGGGCCCGAACATTTTCGCGGCGCCTTCATCGATTCCCTCGAGGTCCTGCGCCGCGAGATCGAAGCGACCCTGCTCGGTATGCAACCGGCCGAGCTGGATCTTCGCGTTGAGGGTGGGCTGCCCGCTCGTGTTCCAGATCCCGACGACGCGCTGCAGGTGTTGCTCGCCTTCGAGGTATTCGCCGCGCATCAGCAGCACCCGGCCGAGGTCCAGGCGGATGACGGTGGTGAGCTGCGGATCGTCGTCGCCACGCGCGCGGCGCTGTGACTCGAACGCCTCCTGCAGCAGTTCGCGCGCTTCCTCGCGGCGGCCGGACCAGGCCAGCAGGATGCCGAGCGCGCGTTTGCCGTCGCTCGCGTAGGGATGCTCCGGGCCGCCGGCCTTTTCATATTCGACGATGGCCTTGCGCATGAACTGTTCGGCTTCGTCGTTGCGCGCGGCCCAGTTCAGCCGGTCGCCGAGCGACTGGTAGAGGCCACCGCGCTGGATGCCGTCGAGCTCGACGACGCCGTCTTCCGCCAGCTTCGCGGCTTCCTGCAGCAGCGCGAGCGAGCGCTCGTGGTTGCCCAGCACCTGTTCGGTCCTGGACAGACCCGAGAGCATGCTGAGCCGCTCCGCGTCGCGCGGATGGTACTTCGTCACGAGATCGAGCCCGGTCTGGTAGAGGCTCAGCAGGGTGCCGTCCTGGTAGTTTCCCAGCCGGTAGTTAGCCTGTCCCAGGATCTTGTAGGTCTGCGCGTATTCCAGCGCGGATTCCTCGCCGTTCGCGCGGAAGATCTCCTGTGCTTCGGTCGCGCTGCGAACGGCGTCCGGATAATCGCCGCTCTGCACCTGGCTCTGGGCGAGCGAGGCGAGCGTGCGCGCGGCGTCGGGATGCGCGGGGCCGAGCACGCGGCGTTGGGTCTCGAGCTGGTCCTGGAGCAGGGGCAGGGCGTCTTTCTGCATCTCCATGTTGGAGTACAGCCGCGCCATCATGCCGAGCAGTTCGGTGCGGACTTCGGGCGCGTCCGCGAGACCGGTGCGGATCTCCTGGCTGGCCTGCGACAGCAGTTCTTCCGCGGTGGCCTGGCGCGCGCGTGCGCCGTCGGGATGAGAGGTGCTGTTGCGTTCGAAGATGCCGACGACGAAATCCTTGATCGCGGTGGCCTTGCGCGCCTCCCTGTGCGCGACCTGCGCCTGCCACCACACCCCCGTCACGCCGGCGCCGAGCGCGGCCACGACGAGCAGCGATGCGGCGACGCCGAAGCGGTGGCGGCGCACGAACTTGCGGGTGCGCGCCGCGAGGCTTTCGGGCCGGGCGAGGATGGGCTGGTGCGCCAGGTGGCGCTGTACGTCGTCCGCCAGCGCCGCGACCGAGGCGTAACGCTCCGCCGGCGCCTTGCGCAGCGCGCGGGCGACGATGTTGTCGAGATCGCCTTCGATCTGGCGGCGCAGCCGGGCAGGGGTCGTGGAGCGCGCCGCCGCGGCTTCTCCGGCCTGGTCCGTGACCGCGAGGCTCGTGCGCACCGCGTCGTCATGCAGCACCGCGCGTTCCACGGCCACCGGATTGACGTCGGCGAAGGGCCGCTGGCCGGTCAGCAGTACGTGCAGCAGCACGCCGAGCGAGTAGACATCGGTCGCGGTGGTGATCTGCTGGCCGAGGATCTGCTCGGGCGCCGCGAATTCGGGGGTGAAGATGCGCCCCGAGATGCGGGTCAGTTCCGTCCGCTCGGCGCCGGGCTCCGTCTCGAGTAGTTTGGCGATGCCGAAGTCGAGCAGCTTCGCCCGGCCTTCGCCCGTGACCAGGATGTTGGAGGGCTTGATGTCGCGATGGACGACCAGGTTCGCGTGCGCCTGCGAGACCGCGGCGCATACGTCGACGAACAGCCGCAGCCGCACCTCGATGTCGAGCCGTTGTTCGTCGCACCAGGTATCGATGGCCGCGCCGCGCACGTATTCGAGCACCAGGTAGACGCCGCCGTCGTCCGCGACGCGCGCATCGAGCAGGCGGCCGATGTTCGGATGCGTGAGCCGGCCGAGGATCTGCGCCTCGCGCAGGAAACGCTCGCGCAGCAGCCCGCCGAAGTACGGGTGCAGCGTCTTGATGGCGACGTCGCCTTCGTACAAGCCGTCATCGCGGCTCGCGAGCCACACATCGCCCATGCCGCCGGAGCCGATGAGCGACCGGATCCGGTAGGGGCCGAGAGCCACACCGGGGCCCAGTGCTGTCTCCTGCATGCGGGGCGTATCGAGGAATCCCTCGCGATCGGCGCGCGCTTCGGCTTCCAGCAGGGAGAGGAGCAAGGCGTGGAGCTGGGGCTGCGTGCGGCCGATCTCGGCCAGCAGGTGCTCGCGCTGCGCCGGGACCTGGTCGAGCAGCTCTTCGAGCTGCGCGAAGGCTTCGCGCCACAGCCTGGTTGCGGGCCGCTCGTTCACGGTCATGCCGGATTCCCCCCGGATTCCATCGCCTGCAGCAGGTACGCACGCGCCTTCTGCCAGTCGCGTTTCACCGTTGCCGGCGATATTTCGAGGAACTCTGCTATCTCCTCGATTTCCATGCCACCGAAGTAGCGCATTTCGACCACCCAGTGGGCGCGCTCGTCGATGCGCTGCAGCGATTCGAGCGCATCGCCCAGCGCCAGCAGCTCCGGTTCCGCCAGCGGCCGATCCGCGATGCCCGTGTTCAGCGTGAGCATCTCGCGTCCGCCGCCGCGTCGCTCGCTGCTCCGCGCGCGCACGTAGTCGATGATCACGCTGCGCATGACGCGTGCCGCATAGGCCAGGAAGGCGCGCCGGTCGGGGCCCGGCAGCTGTGCCTGCTGCGACATCCGCAGGTACACCTCGTGCACGAGGCCGGGTGCGTCGAGCATGGTGTAACGGTCGTCGCGCCGCAGGCGGCTGCGGGCCAGGCGGTCGAGCTCGGCATAGATAGATGAGAAGAACCGATCACGGGCGGCGGGATCGCCGGTACGCGCCTGGTCGAGCAGCTGCGTGATTTCTCCCATGTGGCGAAATCATACGGGTGGGTCCGGGCGCCCGCACGGACTGGAGCGTGACCATTTCGCTTGCCAGTCAAAAACTACAAATGTCATAGTGCAGACCCGGGGCCTGGTTGGTGCGTTTTATTTGCGCAACTCTGCAACTCGGGGGCGCGATGGGCCGTCATAGACGAGGCTCGCGCGGTCGCCCGCGTCCAAAACGATAAGCAAGAGACAGATACGAGAAATGATCGAGCTGCAGGGGATTCACAAGTCATACCGTTCCGGTGATCAGTCGGTACACGTTTTGAAGGGCGTGGACCTGTTCATCCGCGAAGGCGAGCTCGTCTCGATCATGGGTTCGTCCGGATCGGGCAAATCCACACTGTTAAATATCCTCGGCATCCTGGACTCCTTCGACCAGGGCAGCTACCTGCTCGCGGGCGAGGCCGTCAGGAACATGGGCGAATCCCAGGCCGCGCAGCTGCGCAACCGGCTGCTGGGCTTCGTGTTCCAGTCGTTCAACCTGCTGCCCTTCAAGAACGCCGCCGAAAACGTCGCGTTGCCGCTGTACTACCAGGGGGTCGGCCGCAAGGAGCGCAATTACCGCGCCGAGCAGATCCTCGACATGGTGGGCCTGTCCGAACGCAAGCATTTCATGCCTAACCAGTTGTCCGGTGGCCAAAAGCAGCGCGTGGCCATCGCGCGCGCGCTGGTGACGAAGCCCAAGGTGATCCTGGCCGACGAGCCGACCGGCGCGCTCGACAGCAAGACGACGCAGGAGATCATGGAGCTGCTCAAGGAGATCCACCGGCTCGGCAACACGCTCATCATCGTGACGCACGAGCAGGACATCGCCGACCAGACCGAGCGGCAGATCATCCTGAAAGATGGCGTCGTGGCGTCGGCGGCGCGGACCGTCGCTCGGCCCGAAGCCCTGGCTGCCGAAGAGATAGACCAGTAGACATGCTCGACGGCCTGCAAGAGATCCTGTTCACGCTGCGGCAGAACAAGCTGCGCACGGTGCTCACGGCATTCGGCGTGTTCTGGGGCATCTTCATGCTCGTGCTGCTGCTGGGCGCCGGTCGCGGCATGCAGAACGGCATCTACGACGACTTCGGCTCGGATGTGCTCGATTTCATCATCGTCTGGTCGGGCGAGACGAGCGTGGCCTATCACGGCATGGGCCCGGGACGCAGGATCCAGTTCAAGCTCGAGGACATCGAGGCCGTCCGCAAACAGGTCTCCGGCATCCGGGTGATTTCACCGGAGCGCTTCGCGGAGAACGCCAACGTCACTTACGGTCGCAAGATGAGCAACGGCCAGGTCCTTGGCGTTCCGGACGAGTACTTCCGGATCAAGGAGGATGTGCCGTTCAACCTCGGACGCAAGGTCAATCCGCTGGATCTCGACGAAACCCGCAAGGTCGTCGTGATCGGCAGCGCGGTCGCCGAACGGCTGTTCGACAAGGGCAAGGACCCGGTCGGCGAGTACGTGAAGGTGAAGGACACCGTCATGAAGGTCGTCGGCGTGTTCCACGACAAGGGTAACCGCGGCCAGAACTCGCAGCGCGTGATGATGCCGATTTCGACGATGGAGATGCTGTACGGCGGCGGCCGGATCACCAACACCATCTGGGTGAGGCCGCAGCCGGGCGTCGACGGCTTCGAGCTCGAGAAGAAGGTGATCGACGTGCTCAAGCGGCGGTACGACGTCTCGCCCGACGACAAGCGCGGCATCAACTCCTTCAACATGGCCATGCCGGCGCGCAACGTGAATGGCTTGTTTCTGGGCATCAACGTGTTCATCTGGTTCGTCGGCCTCGGCACGCTGACGGCCGGCATCGTCGGCATCAGCAACATCATGATCATCACCGTGAAGGAGCGCACGAAGGAGATCGGCATCCGGAAGGCGCTCGGCGCGACGCCGTTCCACATCGTGAGCACCTTGCTGCTCGAGTCTACGCTGGTGACGGGTTTCGCCGGTTACCTCGGCCTCGTGGTCGGTGTAGGCCTGCTCGAGCTCGTGGCGTTCGGTCTGCGCAGCTCCGGCGCCCAACTACCGTACTTCCTCAATCCGAGCGTCGATTTCCAGGCCGCGATCACCGCGATCGTACTGCTGGTCGTGGTGGGCGTGCTCGCGGGGCTCATGCCCGCGCTGCGCGCGGCGAAGATCACGCCCACCGAAGCCATGCGCGCCGACTAGGAGCCGCCGTGATCGACATCGAAAAATGGCGGGAGATCTTCAGCACGTTGCGCCGTCACAAGCTGCGCACCGCGCTCACCGCATTCGGCGTGTTCTGGGGCATCTTCATGCTCACGGTGCTGATGGGCGCGGGTCGGGGCCTGCAGAAGGGCGTGGACGAGGGTTTTCCGCGCGTCACGAACACCGTGTGGATCTGGTCGCAGGGGCCGACCCAGATACCCTTCCAGGGAATGCCGATCGGCCGGCAGGTCGTGCTCAAGCCCGAGTACACGGACCTCATCAAGAAGAACGTTCCGAGCGTCGGGCGTATCGAGGGACAGAACTCGGTCGGCGTCTGGGGCGGCAGTGCACCGTACACGGTGCGCGGAACGCGCAACGGCGCCTTCAGCATCCAGGGCGGCTTCGCCGGCATCGAGGACGTCAACGCGCTGCGCATCGTGTCGGGTCGTTCTCTCAACGACTTCGACGAGCAGCAGCGCCGCAAGGTGGTCGTCATCGGCCAGCGTGTGCGCGACCAGCTGTTCGCGCCCGGTGAAAGCCCGCTCGGCGCGGAGATCACGATCAACGGCATCAGCTTCCAGGTGATCGGCGTCTTCGAGTCCATGGAGGACGGCAACCAGCAGCAGGAAGAAGAGCGCATCTATCTACCGAACGGGACGCTCAGGCACGCCTTCAACCAGACCGGCCGGATCGGCAGTTTCGTCGTGATTCCGAAGCCCGGCGTCCACGCGCGCGACGCCGAGAACGAAGTGAAGGCGTACCTCGCGCAGATCAACAAGGTCCACGCGGACGACAAGGGCGTGTTCGGCAGCTTCAACCTGCAGGACCAGTTCGAAAAGGTGCAGGGGCTGTTCACCGGGATCAACGTGTTCAGCTGGGTGGTCGCCATCGGCACCATCTTCGCGGGCGCGGTCGGCGTCGGGAACATCATGCTGATCGTGGTCAAGGAAAGGACCCGCGAGATCGGGCTGCGCAAGGCGCTCGGCGCCACGCCGGCCTCCATCGTCGGGATGATCATGCAGGAGTCGCTGTTCATCACGGCGGTCGCCGGATATGCCGGGCTGGTCGCGGGCACGCTGGTCATCGAATCCATCGCGGCGGCGATGCGATCGGCGGGCGGCAAGGCCGGGTTCTTCGGCATGCCCGAAGTGGAATTCTCGACCGCGATCGCCGCGCTGGCGGTGCTCGTGGTCTCGGGGCTGCTGGCGTCGCTGATGCCCGCGGCCAAGGCCGCGGCGGTCAATCCGATCGTCGCGCTGCAGGACGAGTAGACAGACAGTTCCAAACTGGAAAGAAAATGAAGCGAATCATCAAGTACGGCATTCTCGGCATCATCGGTTTCGTGTTCATCGGAACCTTCGTGTTCCTCTACCGGAAGTCGCAGACGCCGCCGGAGGTCCACCAGGTCGACGCGCCGGCGCGCATGACCATCGTCAAGAAGACGGTGGCCACCGGCAAGGTGATCCCGCGCCGCGAGATCGAGGTGAAGGCGCAGGTGTCCGGCGTTGTCGAGAAGCTCTACGTGGTCGCCGGACAGACGGTCAAGAAGGGCACGGTCATCGCGCGCATCGCGCTGCGGCCCAACATGCTCAACGTCGCCACGGCCGAGGCACAGTTGCTGCAGGCGCGCATCAACCTGCAGAACCAGGCGGCCGACATGCAGCGCTACCAGAAGCTGCTCAACGACCGGGTCATTTCGGAATCCCAGTTCCGCCAGTACGAGACCAACTACAACCTGCAGAAGGAAGCGGTGACGTCGGCGGAAGATACCGTCAACCTGCTCAAGACCGGCGCCACGAAGAGCTCCGGGATGGTGTCCAACATGATTCCCGCGACCATCGACGGAACGGTGCTCGACGTGCCCAACAAGGAAGGCGCCTTCATCCTCGAATCGAGCACGTTCCAGTCGGGCACCTCGCTCGCGACGCTCGCCGACATGAACGACATGATCTTCGAGGGCCTGGTCGACGAGTCCGAAGTCGGCAAGCTCGAGCAGGGCATGGAGCTCGTGCTCAACATCGGCGCGCTGCCGGACAAGCCGTTCAAGGCGACGCTCGAATACATCGCGCCGAAGGGCGTGACCGACCAGGGCACGATCAAGTTCACGATCCGCGCGGCGGTGACGCTCGACAAGGAACTGTTCCTGCGCTCCAACTACAGCGCCAACGCGGACATCGTGCTCGACAAGCGCGAAGACGCGCTCGCCATCAACGAGGGCAACCTGATGGTCGAAGGCGACAAGACCTACGTGGAAATCGAAACGGCGCCGCAGGTGTTCGAGAAACGCGAGATCAAGACCGGCCTCTCCGACGGCATCAACATCGAAGTGGTGTCGGGCCTCGAGGAGAGCGCGAAGGTCAAGCGCCGCGTCACCTGATCTTCGGCTGCTCGCGGGGGATGCTCCTGATCCACTCCGCGGCGACTGCGAAGGTTTCGTCCATGTTGTTGTGCCCGAGGCCCGGGAAAAGCCTGTACTCGTAGCGCGTGCCGGCGCCGGCGCGCTGCAGGGTCTGCAGCCGCGAGATCGACAGATCAACGGGCACACTGCCGTCGTTGCCGCCGAAGATCCAGAAGCCGGGAATAGTCAGTTTCGCCAGGCTGTCAGCGGGATCGGTGTCGCGGCCCAGGAAGTCCGGCCAGATGTACGGAGATTTCCGCGCGGCGAGCGCTTCGCGATACGGCGGAACGCTTGGGAGATCAGTGTCGGCCGTGTACTTGCTGTAGATGTCTTCCTCGCTCACCTTGCAGACGGGTCCGCTCCAGAGCAGCAGGAATTTGGCGGCCGGAGTTCTTTCGGCGGCGAGCGGCGCGATCCATCCTGCCTGGCTGATGCCGGCGATGCCGATCGGGATGTCCTTCAGTTCCGGTCGCGCGGCCAGAACCTTCACGGCCGCCGCCGCATCGTCGGCCAGCAGCGAGATGTTCATGCCACTGACGCTTTGCTCGCTTTCGTAGGCACCGCCCGATTTTCCGGCGCCGCGCTTGTCGTAGACCAGCGCCGCGATACCAGCCGCGGCGAACTTCTCGGCGAGGGCGAGGTTACGGGACTGCTTTCCGGAACCATGCACGAAGACAATCGCCGCGTGAGGAGTTCCCGACTCGGGCGACACGAGGGTGCCGGCCAGCGTCGCTCCACGGCTTTCGAACGTGATTTCTTCGGCGCCCGCGAACAGGGGCGCCGCCATGGCTAACAACAACGCGCAGGATGTCCTTCTCATGGCGAAACAGATGTCATGCGCCGCGTCCGGGTTTGAACGTCATGGGCGCTGGCTGGACGCAATTCCGATCGAAGTCCAGCGGCGATCCTTCGAATCGGGATCCCGGGCATAGTGCTCGACCCAGCTGAAACCGTACGCGATGGGCTCGTTCTTCCCGCCGGCATTGCGGTGTCCTTCAGCCTGCATCTCGCAGGCCAGCCAGGCGAGCGTGCCGTCCCGCGAAAGCGCGATCACGGGCACCGCGGTGTCCTCGTAACGCGAAAAGCGAATCGAGCCGAGATAATTCCTCATGCGCGCGAGTTGCTCGTCGCGCGTCGTCTGCGACAGGCGACCCGTGCCGGAAATCGTCGAGCGCTCGGCCGCGTCGGCGATGAGCATCGTGGCATCGCCGGCGCGATGCGCGGCCATCACGCGCTCGTGGGCCCGCGCGAGGTTTGCGAGGTCCGCGAGTCGTTCCATCAACTTCGCCGGATTCTGTTCGCCGGCCGGCGCGGCGGAACCCGGCGCCACCCGAAACGGCAGCAGCTCGGTGTATCGATAGACATATCGATCGTCGGGAGCCGCCGAGTGCACGAAGGTCGCGGTGAACGGCAGCTCGAAATCGATCACGCGCCGATAGTCGGCGAGCGTGATCGTCACTGTGCCGCCACCCGTCTCGACGGGCGCCGGAACCGAGATGCTCGCCGGCCGCGTCCCGGCGGCGATCGCGAGGCGCGGCGCGTCATGGCCGAGCACGAACGAGGCGATTCCCGCCGCGGCCGCTTCGAACTCGCCCTTGTCGCTTCGCTGGAAAGCCCGGCCCGCGGGGAGGGTCAGTAGTTCGACCGGTCCGCGTCGCCGCGGGTCATCCGCGGGATACGTCTGGACGAAGCGCGCCGTCCCGTCGGCGAGCGAAACCATCTCGGTCACGAACGAACCGCGCGGTCCCGTGACTTCCGCCCGACTCACCAGCCCTTCGAGCGAACCCGCTTGCGCGGCCGTTGCCGCGAGCAAGAGGGTCAGGGCGATCGACGTCATTCGCATGTTGTCGGGCACTCTAACACCACGGCGTCCCGGCTTCGGGTGCTTGTGGCGCTGTGAGTAGATGGCTGAGAATCGGCGGCCTCCACTCACGTGCGCAGCCGTTAGTTCGATGAACGACGTCAAGACCCGGCAGCGGGCCGGCGACCGGTCCCCTCTGTCCTATCTCATCAAGGCGCCGATCCGCGATGCGGGCGCGAAACATTTCGTGTTCAGCGTGCAGAAAACCATGTACGGCGGCAAGAAGATCGCGGTTGGCGACGCGATCTTCATCTTCGACAGCGAGAACGAGGGCGGGGCGGGACTCATCGCGCGCGGTGTCGTCGCCGCTGCGCGCGCCATCCCGTTGAAGCGCGGTCTCGAGCGCCAGACACCCCTGGTGAGCATCGAAGTCACGCGGACGAAGCTCGCGAAGCGTCGCTTCGGCCGCGAGCAGCTCAAGGCATTCCGCGAGTGGCGGGACGGCCGGCCGGAGACCGAGCTCAACTTCAAGTTCTACCGGCAGGCCACCAATAAGATCGGCGGCATATCCGACGCCGCCGCGGAGTTCCTGGCGACGTTTTTCTGATCCATGGCTGGCCCCGTCGGCGGGCATGGCCTGCCCGCCACGCCAGCGTCGAGTCAACCGCGTGCGGGCGCGCGGGCGCGCGGGCGCGTAGGCCGGGGATGACCGCGCATTCTTCCGGGGTTGCGCGTAATGGTCGCGGGGATCGCGCCGCATCAACGACATTGATCCGCTTCGGTCATACCCGTGCGAGCGACGGCGGTTTATCCTCGACGCAGGCCCGCCCGCCCGCGAACCCGCGACGAGGCGCGGCCGTACGGTCCAGGTAGTTAGTATGTCGCGCATGCATGGAGGCAGCAGATGAAAGCAGTCGTCATCGGTGGAACCGGGCTGATCGGCTCGAAGCTCGTCGAGCAGATCCGCAAGCGCGGACACGAGGTCCTCGCGGCATCGCCCGATTCGGGCGTCAACACGCTCACGGGCGAAGGGCTCACCGGGGCGCTCGCCGGCGCCCAGGTGGTGGTCGATGTGTCGAATTCGCCGTCTTTCGAGGACACGGCGGTGATGAATTTCTTCGACACATCCTGCCGCAACCTGCTGGCCGCCGAGAGGGCGGCGGGCGTGCGGCATCACGTGGCGCTGTCGGTCGTCGGCGCGGATCGCCTCCCGCTCAGCGGCTACCTGCGCGCCAAGCTGGTTCAGGAGAATCTCATCAAGGCCGGGGGTGTCCCGTACTCGATCCTGCGCTCCACGCAGTTCTTCGAATTCATGGGCCGCATCGCGGATTCGGCCACCGAGGGCAACATCGTCCGGCTCCCGGTCGCGTTCGTGCAGCCGATTCTCTCGACTGACGTGGTCGCCGCGCTAACCGACGTCGCGCTCGGTCCGCCCATCAACGGGACGATCGAGGTGGCGGGTCCCGAGAAGTTCCGGCTGAACGAACTCGTGCGCCATTTTCTCGACACGAAAAACGACATGCGGACCGTGCAGGGCGACGTCCGCGCGCAATATTTCGGCACCGAACTCGAGGATGAGTCGCTGGTGCCGCTGTCGGACGCACAGCCGCGACTGGGAGCGACGCGTTTCGACGCCTGGTTCAGCAGCACGCAGAGGCCGTCATGAAACTGAGCCTCGATCCCGAACGCACGGCGCCAAGGCATATCACCGCGGAATCCGAGGCGCTGGCCAACTGGTATGACGCGCATCCCGCGATCCGCCGACTCTGGGCGATCCGCGATGGCAGCGCGTTGGGCGTCATCGTCACGGTCGAGCCCACGGTGGACAACGGCGACACCGGGCCGACCTGGTTCGCCTGCAACCACAGTTGGGTGCGCGAGATCCAGACCATCGCGGGCTGCGAGGTAAGACTCGGCCTGCTCGAAGAACCCCTCGACGGAGAGTTCGAAGTGGACCTCGAAGGTGAGATCGTTGCCGCCATCAGCTGGCGCGATCCCACCTGGTTCTGGAAAGCCGACTAGCTGATCTCCGCCCGTCGCAACGAAGATGACGGGTGCCAGGTCGCCGAGGCAGCTGCGATCGAGGCGCGCGCTTTCCACCCGTTCGTGCACGCCACCGAAGCCGGCCAGCTACACGGCGAAGCGACGGGCGGAGTGTCGCGCTCGCGAGCGCAAGACTCGCGCCTGTTTCGCAATCCGCCGGCGTCATGGAGAATCCATGGGCTCACGAGTCCACGGTCTCACACATGCGCAAGACAGACGAAGTGCGGCGTTTCGGCCAGGTATTGAAACTCCGGCCCGAACATCGCGATGAATACGTGCGCCAGCACGCCGCGGTATGGCCCGATGTGCTGGCGCAGATCCGCCGCTCGAACATCCGCAACTATTCCATCTACCTGCGCGACGGCATCCTGTTCGCGTACTTCGAATACGTGGGCGACGACTTCGCGGCGGACATGCGCGCGATGGCGGCGGATCCGGCCACGCAACGCTGGTGGGCGCTCATGGAGCCCATGCAGGAGAAATGGCCTACCGCGTCGGCGGAGGAGTGGTGGTCGAACATGACCGAAGTGTTCCATCTCGAGTGAGGGGCGCGATGTATCGAATATTGTTGATCTTCTGTCTCGCCTGCGCGGCCTCGGCGGCGAACGCGCAGCGATACACGCCCGACTGGGCGTCCATCGACAGCCGGCCGACACCGGCGTGGTGGCGGGACGCGAAGTTCGGGATCTTCATCCACTGGGGCGTGTATTCGGTTCCGGCCTTCGCGTCCAAGGGCGAATACGCCGAGTGGTACTGGGAGCGCATCGGCAAACCCGGCAATCCCGATCCCGCATCGCGGGATGCGCAGATCCGCGTCGAGACGCGCGCGTTTCACGACCGCGTGTACGGCCGCGACTTCGAGTACCCCGCCTTCGCGCCCTTGTTTCGCGCGGAGCTGTTCGACGCGCGGCAATGGGCTCGGACGATGAAACGGTCCGGGGCGAAGTACGTCGTGCTCGTGTCCAAGCACCACGATGGATTCGCGTTGTGGCCATCGCGCGAGGCGGATGCGAGCTGGGGCCGGCCCTGGAACTCGACCGCCATCGGGCCGAAACGCGACCTGGTCGGCGAGCTGACCACCGCGGTGCGCGACCAGAACCTCGAGATGGGTTTCTATTACTCACTGTACGAATGGTTCAACCCACTTTGGCTGGCGGGAAACACCGACGAGTTCGTCGAGCGACACCTGTTCCCGCAGTTCAAGGACCTGGTGACGCGTTACTCGCCGTCGATCATCTTTTCGGATGGCGAGTGGGATCTGCCCTCGGCGAAATGGCGCGCGCCCGAATTGCTGGCCTGGTTGTACAACGACAGTCCTGTCGCGCGGAAAGTGGTGGTCAACGATCGCTGGGGTGGGGAAACCCGCCACCGCCATGGCGGTTACTACACCACCGAATACGGCGCGGGCCTGCCGGGCGAGGCGCATGCCTGGGAGGAGAACCGCGGCATCGGGCATTCCTACGGCTACAACCGCAACGAGAGCCTCGACGACTACGCGACCGGCCTGCGGCTGCTGCTCACGCTGCTCGATACGGTGAGTCGCGGCGGCAACCTGCTGCTCAACATCGGGCCCACCGCCGACGGCCGGATTCCCGTGGTGATGGAGGAGCGCCTGGCCTACCTCGGCAACTGGCTCGAGCACAACGGTGAGGCGATCTACGGCACGCGGACGTTTCGCGACGGCGCGCAATGGTCGGCCGGCCGCCGGCAGGAGCTGGACACGTCGACTAACTATCGCGCGAAGTACGACGTCGAGCGCTTGCTGCTGACCCCGGCGCAAGGCGATGCGCGCAAGGAGATCCTCTTCACGCGCAACGGCGACACGCTCTACGCGATCGTGCCGCGTTATCCCTCGGGTACGCTCACGCTGCGCGACGTGCGGCCGGCGAAGGGTGCGCGCGTTTCGCTGCTCGGCACCCGTCATGCGGACGTCGCCTGGAAGCAGCGCGGCAAGGACCTGGTCATCTCGGTCCCCGCGCTCGAGGATGGCGAAGCACCGTTCGAAGGTGCATTCGCCTTCAGGATTACGAAGGCGATTTCCGAGCCGCCCGCCCCGTAGTAAGGGCGTCGATCCGCACGCGCGGTTCAATGGACCGCTGGTCCGATGGATAACCGAGGGGTCTTCATCGAGGATCGCGCGCGTGAATCTGATCCTGCACATCCTCGACGATGCGCGCCGCAGGATCGCGATCCTGGATCGCGGTTCGTCCATTTGCGATGCCTCCGCGATCCTGTCGAACGCGAATACGCCGCTCGCGGTGGTCTGCGATCAGGATGGCGTCGCGATCGGCGTCGTGTCGCGCATGGACCTGGTGCGGGCGTTCAGCCGCGCGAACGGCGACGCTGCGAGAGCCCGGGCCGAAGACTTCATGACCCGCGATTTCGTGTCCTGCCGCGAGAACCAGGCGCTGCAGGCCGTGTGGGACCGGCTTAGTGCGCGAGGCCTGCGCTGCGCGCCGGTGCTGGATGAGGCCGGCCGGCTGCGCGGAATCATTCACGCGCGCGACCTCGTCAGGGCGTTGCTGAACGAAGTCACGACCGAAGAGATGCTGCTGCGGGACTATGTGCTCGGCGTCGGATATCGCTGAGCGGTCGACATCGCTTCCCGCGGCCATCCTTACACCGCTGTCCAATCCCGGGTACTGCTCCAAAGGGCAGTACGAGTCGCCGCGGCCCCTCTGGAATGATGCACCCGTCCGCGCGTCTTCGCGCACGCCATCAAGCCGGAGAGTTGGTCGGCAATGAACCTGCATATGCGCTCATGGCAAGGATCGCTGTTGGCGGCGGGACTGTTCCAGATCGCCGCGCAATCGCAGGCCGCGCACGCGGCGACTGAAACGCTGAGTTGCTCGTCGACGAAGGGCGAGAAGCAGCATTGCCCGGCGAACACCTCGGCCGGCATTCTGCTGTCGCGCTCCACCGGCACCGTCCCCTGCCTGCTCGGCCGCAACTGGGGATATGACGATCAGGGCGTATGGGTGCAGGACGGATGCGGCGCGGATTTCGTGGTCGCGACGACGGCGCCGGTTTCTCCCGTCGCGCCCGTGACCGCCGCGGCGGCGCAGGATCCGATGAATCGTCCCGAGGCGCCGGAGCCGTTCAACGAAACCTACGGCTATCTCGACCCGGGCGAAGGATTCCTCATCGGCAAGACCGAGCATGGAGAGATGTCGATCAGCGGGTACGGTCTCCTGCGGTACATCAACCAGATCGACGACGACAAGGTGTACACCGACCACTTGGGGCGCGAACGGCCCGTGGATGGCCGCCAGGACATCTACAGTCACCGCGTGCTCGTGTGGCTCGACGGGTGGTTAGGCAATCCGAAGTTCCGTTACACGATCACGTTCTGGACGGTCAACACGACGGACCAGGACGCCATCATTGCCAACGTCGGCTACCAGTTCAATCGCAAGTTCAACCTGTACGCGGGCATCTTCGGCAACATGGGGACGCGCTCGCTGCAGGGTTCGCATCCGTACTGGCTGGGGCACGATCGCGTGATGGCCGACGAATTCTTCCGGCCCTATTTCACGCAGGGTGTCTTCGCGAATGGCGAAATCCTGCCGGGGCTGTGGTACGGCGCCGCCGTCGGCAACACCTCGAGCACACTCGGCACGACGGCCGTCCAGCTCGACCGCAACTTCACCTACAGCGGCTCGATGTGGTGGATGCCGACGACGCATGAATTCGGTCCGCGCGGCGCATACGGCGACTGGGAAGGGCACGAAGAGCTCGCCACCCGCTTCGGATTCTCGGCCGCGGACAGTCCCGAGCAGCGCTACACGGACATCGACACGGCCTCCGGCAACACCGTGGTCAAGCTCGCCGATGGCGTCAACGTGTTCGAGACCGGCGCGCTGACCCCCGGCGTGACGGTCACTCAGGTCAACTACCGCGATCTCGCGGTGGACATGGGCATGAAGTACCGCGGCTTCTTCCTGCAGGCGGAGTTCTATTACCGCTGGCTCAACGACTTCATCGCGGACGGTCCGTTGCCGACGGACGAGATCGAGGACTGGGGCTTCTACGTGCAGGGCGCATTCTTCGCGATCCCGAAAAAGCTCGAGATCTACGGCGCCACGTCGCAGATCTTCGGCGACAAGAGCAGCGGCTTCGACGACAGCTCCGAGTACATCCTCGGCATGAACTACTACCCGTTCAACTCGCGTAATCACCGGTTGAACTTCCAGTACAACCGGGTCGACAAGTCGCCGGTGGGCAGCACCTTCGGCTACTACGTGGCGGGGCAGGAGGGCGACACGTTCTCCCTCGCCGCATCGTTCTTCTTCTGACGCTTAAGGCCCATGCCTTCCCTTTGAGGCAGTACCGGGCAACCGATCTTGGGTCGTAGCGTTCGTTCACCGAGATTCCGAGGTGCGCGAGATGTACCGGGTCCTGACCTGCATTCTCCTGTCCGTGATGCTGCCGTCCTTCGGCCAGGGCGCGGACCGTTCGCAGGGCCCCGTCGTCAACGACTCGCACTTCCATCTAACCAACTACGTGCAGGAAGGCACGGACATCCGCGAGTTCCTGAAGATCATGGGCGACAAGGTCGGCCGCGTCGCGCTGTTCGGCATCCCGCTGCAGCAGACCTGGTCGTACGCCAACACCGGCGATTATGCGCCGACTTACTACCTGCAGACCGACTCGCCGCTTTACTACTACTCGTTCACGGATGCGTTCATCGCGACCCGGTACCTGTCGCTGCCACCGAAGGACCGCGCGCGTTTCGACCCGATGATCACCGGGTTCAATCCAGCCGACATGTACGCGGCGGATCACATCCGGCGCGTGCTCAAGGTTTTCCCCGGCGTGTTCTCGGGCATCGGCGAATTCACGATCCACAAGGAGTTCGTGTCGCCGAAGATCGCGGGCGACACGGCGAGCCTCACGAATCCCGCGCTCGATCGCATCTTCGACTTCGCCGGTGAAGCTGGACTGCTCGTGATCCTGCACAACGACATCGACATGCCATTTCCCAAACCGGGCCAGGAACCCTGGGATGCCGAGCAACTCGTCGCGCTGTTCAGACGTCATCCCAAGACGAAGATCATCTGGGCGCACTGCGGCGTCGGCCGCATCGTGCGCCCGGTCGCCGACCAGATGCAGATGGTGGCGCGCGCGCTCGACGATCCGGCGCTCGCGCACGTGTTCATCGATCTGTCCTGGTCGGAAACCGCCAAGTACGTGGTCGAGTCGCCCGAGTCGATCGCGCGCGTCGCCGCGGTGATCAACCGCCATCCCGATCGCTTCCTGTTCGGCACCGACGAAGTCGCGCCGAAGGACCAGAAGAGCTACCTCGCCGTGTACGACACGTACGCGCCGCTGTTCGCGGCGCTCACGCCCGAGGCCTCCGAAAAACTTCGCAAGGGAAATTACGAACGCCTGTTCGACGAGGCCCGGCGGCGCGTTCGCGCGTGGGAGAAGGCCAATTCGCAGTGACACAGGAGGTGTCCATCATGAATGTCACGACGATGAACAAACTACTTTGGCGAACGCTGGCCTTTGCGTTCCTCGCGGCGGCCATGTCCGTCTGCGCGCTCGCGCAGGACGACGACAAGGGCGGCTCGACATTCGAGGTCTACGGCTTCGCCATGCTCGACACGGGTTACCAGACGAAGCAGAACGATCCGAACTGGTTCGACGTGCTGCGCCCGACGAAACTTCCGTCGTTCGAAGACGAATACGGCGTCGACGGGCACTGGTTCGCGGGAGTGAGGCAGAGCCGTCTCGGCGTGAAGTCGAGTACCGACACCCCACTCGGTGAACTCAAGACGCAGTTCGAGTTCGAGCTGTTCGGCACCGGCGTGGATGCCGGGCAGACGACGTTCCGCCTGCGGCACGCATATGGCGAGCTCGGCGCCTTCGGCGCGGGCCAGACGTGGAGCCCATTCATGGACATCGACGTCTTCCCGAATTCCATCGAATACTGGGGTCCGAACGGCATGGTCTTCTTCCGCAACGTCCAGGTTCGCTGGATGCCGATCAAGGGAGACACCCGGCTCACGTTCGCGCTCGAGCGGCCTGGCGCATCGGCCGACCAGGGCGACTTCGCCGAACGCATCGAACTACAGGGCGTGAAAGGCAACTTCCCCTATCCGGATTTCTCTTTCGAATACCGCTACGGGGGCGAGTGGGGCTACGTCGAACTGGCCGGAATCGCGCGCTACATCGAATGGGAAGACACCGTCCCCGACCTGATCGACCTGTCCGGCGACACGATCGGCTGGGGCGCGAACCTGAGCTCCAACCTCAAGTTCGGCAAGTCGACGCTGCGCCTTCAGGTCGTCTACGGCGAAGGCATCCAGAACTACATGAACGACGCGCCAGCGGACATCGGCATCGAGCTCAATCCAGGCAATCCGACGACTCCGATCGAAGGCGTCGCGCTGCCGCTGCTGGGTGTCGTGGCATTCATCGATGTCAACTGGAGCGAAAAGGCATCCAGCAGCATCGGCTATTCGATGCTCGACATCGACAACTCCAACGGCCAGGCGCCGAACGCCTTCAAGAAGGGCCAGTACGCGCTCGCGAACATCCTGTTCTATCCCACGAAGAACGTGATGTACGGGCTCGAGGTGCAGTGGGGCGACCGCGAGAACTTCCAGGACGGGTTCACTTCCGACGACCTGCGGTTCCAGTTCTCCGCGAAGTACAACTTCAGCAAAACATTTGGAGGAGATTGATATGGCTGCGTTCAAGCCCGCCGCGTTCGTCGCGGCAATCGTCATTTCGTTGGGGGCCGCGACGGCCGGTGCGGCCGACAACATCCAATCCGCGCTCGACTCGGCCTACGCGAAGTACAAGGATTCCACCGAAGGCAAGAACGCGGACTACATACCGGCTCTCGCAAAGGTCCCGTCCAAGCTCTACGGCATCGCGCTCGTGACCCCCGACGGCAAGGTGTACACCGCCGGCGATGTCGACTCGAAGGTCTCCATCCAGTCGGTCTCGAAGGTTTTCACGATGGCGAAGGTCATCGAGGAATCGGGGCCCGATGCGATCCTCAAGCGCATCGGAGTCGATGCGACCGGCATGCGCTTCAACTCGATCGTCTCGATCGAGTTCGCGCAGAAGGAGCTCGGCGGACCCGAGATGAATCCTCTGGTGAATCCCGGCGCGATCACCACGACGAGCATGGTGAAGGGAAACACGCGCGACGAGATCTGGAAGAGCATTCTCGGTTTCCATTCCGACTTCGCGGGACGGCCGCTCACCGTTGACCAGGAAGTATTCAAGTCCGAGGCGGAAACCAACCAGCGCAACCAGGCGATCGGCAAGCTCATGTATGCGTACGAGTTCATCAAGTCGGACCCGGATCGCGCGACGGACATCTACACGGAGCAGTGCGCGATCGCCGTCAATGCCAAGGATCTCGCGATCATGGCGGCGACTCTGGCCAATGCCGGCAAGAACCCGGTGACAGGAAAGCAAATCATGAAGGCCGAAAATGTCCCGCGCGTGCTCGCCGTGATGGCCACCGCGGGTCTTTATGACGATTCGGGCAAGTGGCTCTGGCGGACCGGCTTGCCCGCGAAGAGCGGCGTCGGTGGAGGACTCATCGCCGTCTCGCCCGGGAAGTTCGGCATCGCGGTGGTCTCGCCACCGCTCGACGAGGCCGGCAACAGCGTACGCGCGCAGAACGCGATCGCGGACATCTCGAACACGCTTGGCGGAAACCCGTATGCGCCTCCACAGGGGAGAAAGAAGTAGCGGGGGACGCCGCGGCGACTCGAGGTCGCGTTCGATCGGGCGCATCGTTCCGGCCTTCCTGGCGCTCGCGTTGTCCTGGATGCAGGCGGCGAGCGCCGCGGAGGCGCCCGCACCGCAGACACTCACGGTGTGGAATCGTCCCATCGTTACGTTTCGCGCGACGGTGGGGACCAACGGACCGGGCCAGAGACTGGCGAACACGCTCGAACGCATCGACGAACTGGGCGAGTTCGAGCGGCTGAAGCCCGTGGCGTTTCACGAGGTGCGCGTCGGGAATCTCAACGGGATGATCGTCACCGTCGGTGGCCAGACGGCTTTCGGACTTGTCCAGGGCGACGTCGATCCCGAGTCCGGGCTCTCGCTCGAGCAGGTGACCCAACGCGCCGCGAACGAGCTGCGCGCCGCGTTCGCCGCGCAGGCAGAGCAGCGCAGGCCGTCGGTGCTGTTCCGCGGCATCGGGCTCACGGTCTTCGTGGCGTTGGGCGTGCTCGCGATCATCTGGCTGATGCGCAAGGCGCGGGAGCGCGGAATCCGGCGGCTGGACGACTTCCTGAAACGCCTGCGCCTGGTCGTCGCGGGCGTCGACATCATGCCCACGCTCGCGACGCTCGAACGCGCGATGGTCCGGGTGGTCGGCTGGGCGGTGATCGTGTCCGTCGTCTATCTATCCCTGGTATTCGTGCTGCAGCAGTTCCCGTACACGGAGCCCTTCGGCTTGCGGCTGGGGGCGTACCTGCGCGAGCAACTCGGCGGCGCACTGATGGCCTTCATCCGCTGGCTGCCGCGGCTCGCGCTGGTAGTTGCCGTCCTGCTGGTGACGCGCGCGGTGACCGTGTGGACGTCGCGGCTTCTCGCCGAAGTCGAGAAGGGCGTGCGCGAGGTCAGCTGGCTGCGGCCCGAACAGGCGCGCGCGACTCGGCGCATCGCGGTCGGATTCCTCTGGGTGATCGGAATCGTGATCGCCTATCCACTGCTGCCGTGGTCCAACAACCTCATCTTCCAGGGCGTGAGCGTGGTCTTCGGCCTCGCGCTGTCGATCGCCTCGTCGGGCCTGGTGAACCAGTGGATCAGCGGCCTCGTGATCCTCTATTCGCGCTCGTTCCGGATCGGCGATTTCATCGCGGTCGGCGACACGGAAGGTGTCGTGACCGAGATGGGGCCGCTCGCCACCAAGCTGCGCACCATCCGCCGCGAGGAGATCACGCTGCCCAACGCGGTCATCGTGACCGGCAAGCTGACCAACTACACGCGCCTCGGCGAGGGCGCCGGCGCGATGTACGGCGTATGGCTCGCGATCGGCTATGACGTGCCCTGGAAGCAGGTCCACGAGTTGCTGCTGCAGGCCGCCGCGCACACCAAACACGTGCGCCACGATCCGCCGCCGCGCGTGTTGCAGTGGGAGCTGTCGGATTTTTCGGTTACCTATCGCCTCGATGTGAACCTCGAGCGCGCGGAGGACCGGCTGGCGGTGCGGTCCGAGCTCAACTCGAGAATCCTCGATGCCTTCGCCGCCGCTGGAGTGCAGATCATGACGCCACACTTCGAATCCCAGCCCGAGAAACCCGTGATCGCGCCCGTAGGCGCGGCGTAGTCCGGAGCCGACACGACATGGCGAACATGTCTTTCCATCGGCCGCAGGTCCGCTAGGGGTGCCTCCCGTGCCACGGCACCAGTACATCGCGATCGTCGACGACGATGAAAGCGTGCGCCGTTCGCTCGTCCGGCTGCTGCAGCAGGCAGGCTTTCATCCGATCGCGTTCGCGGCCGGCGAGGATTTCCTCGCGGACCCGTTGCATTCGCACGTCGATTGCCTGCTGGTCGACATCCGGCTCAAGGCGATGACCGGCATCGAACTCCACCAGAAGCTCGTCGCGGAGGGCTCGCGCGTTCCGGTCATCTACATCACCGCTTTCGACGATCCTTCTGCGAAGGCGGAAGCGATGCGCGCGGGCTGCGCGGGATTCTTCCGCAAGACGGACCCGGCGCAGGAAATCATCGAGGCGATCCGGCGCGTGCTGATCGCTTCGTCGCCCTCAAGGGATAACCCGGTCCGCAAGCGCTGAAAGGGACGCGCGCGCCGGAAAGTTAGGCGCGCCGGCGCAACACGCCATTGGCCACAAGCTCTATATACCCCGCGCGGGCACGCGGGTGTAATCGCCCCCGCCAGCTCTCATCGGACAGGGAGAAGTCCACGCGACGGCTATGAGCTACGTCACGATTCTTTGGTCGATGGCGGCCGCGGCAGCCCTGCTGCTCGGGCTCGTGCATGTTTTCACCTGGGCGCTGGACCGCCGTTCCTGGGGCGATCTTTCCTTCGCTTTCGTGGCGTTCTCGATCGCGGCCATCGTTCCGACGGAACTCGGTTCGATGTACGCCCGCACGCCCGAAGAATGGGCATGGTGGGTGCGCTGGTGCCACGTTCCCATCTACTTCGCGACGGTCGGCGAGATCATTTTCGTGCGGGTGTACTTCGGCACGGGGCGGGTGTGGCTCGCGGGCGCGGTCATCGCGCTGCGCACCGCGATTCTCGGCATGAATTTCGCGATGCAGCCGAATTTCAACTTCGAACGCGTCGACAGCATCGACCGCATCCCGTTCTTGGGCGAAACCATCACGGTGGTGGGGGTGGCCGTGACGGGTTCGTGGCAATGGCTGGCGGTGCTCGCCAACCTGCTGTTCACCGCGTTCGTCATCGACGCGACGGTTGCGCTGTGGCGCCGCGGCGATCGCGATTCGCGCCGCCGCGCGTACGTGGTCGGCGGCAGTTTGCTGTCGTTCGTCGTGATGTCCATCCTGCTCACGCAACTCATGATCTGGGGATTCGTGCGGATCCCGATCATGATTGCGTTGCCATTCGCGCTCACCCTGTGCGCGATGGCGTTCGAGCTCAGCCGCGACATCATCCGCGCGCCGCGGCTCGCGCGCGACCTGGGCGAGAGCGAGCGCCGCCTCGCGCTCGCGGCGAGTGCGGGCGGGCTCGGCCTGTGGTCGTGGGATATCCGCGCGGATCGCCTGTGGTCGACCGCGCAGAGCCGCGCCTTGTTCGGCTTCGACGATGAACGCGATGTCCACGACCGTGCGCAGTGGAATGCGCGCGTGCATCCGGACGACCAGGCACGCGTGCAGCGAGCGGTCGACACGCTGCTGATCAAGGGCAGCGAGTACGAGAGCGAGTACCGCGTCTGCCTTCCCGCCGATGGCCTGCGCTGGGTTGCCGCGCGCGGCCAGCTCGAACGCGACCGGGCGGGGCGCCCGCTGCTCCTGCGCGGCGTGCTGCGCGACGTGACGACGCTGCGATCCGCGCAGGATGAATCGCGTGAGCTGCGCAGCAATCTCGCGCACGCCGGGCGCGTGTCGATGCTCGGCCAGCTCGCCTCCGCGCTCGCGCACGAGTTGAGCCAGCCGCTGGCCGCGATCCTGCGCAATTCGGAAGCGGCCGAGATGATGCTGCGCGGCGATGCGCCCGATCTCGAGGAATTACGCGCCATCATCAAGGACATCCACGGCGACGACCGCCGCGCCGCGGAGGTGATCGCGCGCATGAAGAACCTGCTCAAGCGCCGTCACCTCGACTTCGAAGCCATCGCGGTCGAAGGACTGGTCAGGGACGTGAGCTCGCTCGTTCGGCCGGACGCGGTGGCGAAGCGCGTGATCATCGAATGCGCGGTGGAGTCGGGCCTGCCGCCGGTGTCCGGAGATCGGGTGCACCTCTCGCAGGTGTTGATCAACCTCATCATCAACGGGATGGATTCCATCGGCGAATCGAAGGGCGAGATCGCGGAGCGCCCGCCAGGGTTGGTGCGAGTCGCGGCGCGCGCGGCCCCGGAACGCGCGATCGAGCTCGCGGTGATCGATTCCGGCAGGGGCATCGCGCCGCAGTGCCTGCCGCGACTGTTCGAGCCCTTCTTCACGACCAAGTCCCACGGCATGGGCATGGGGCTGGCCGTGTCGCGCACCATTGTCGAGGCGCACGGGGGGCACTTCTGGGCAGAGAACAATCCAGCCGGCGGGGCGACTTTCCGGTTCACGATCCCGACGGTGGAGGCGGCATGAGCGACGGTGGCAAGGTTTTCCTGGTCGACGACGATCCTTCGTTCCTGCTCGCGCAATCCCGCATGCTGCGCGTCGCCGGCATCCCGGTATGCACCTTCCATGCGGCCAAACTACTTCTCGATTGCCTCGGTCCGGACGACCGCGGCTGCATCGTCACGGATGTTTTCATGCCCGGCATGAGCGGGCTCGAGCTCCAGGCCGCGCTCGTGCACGCCGGGGTGGTCCTGCCAATCGTCTTTCTCACCGGGCGCGCTGACATCCCGAGCACCGTGCACGCGATGCGCGACGGCGCGGTGGACTTCCTCGAGAAAACCGCGTCATGCGAAATTCTGCTCGAGGCGATCCGGCGCGCGCTCACGAACGATGCGACCGGGCACGAATCCCGGCAGAACGCCGCGGAGCTGCGGCGCCGTTTCTCGCGGCTCACGCCGCGTGAAAACGAAGTGCTGCGGTGCGTGCTCGGCGGCAACATGAACAAGCAGATCGCCGCGCAACTCGGGATCCACGAGCGCACCGTGAAGCTGCATCGCACGGCGATCACGATGAAACTCGGCGTGCGCTCGGCGGCGCAGATCAGCGAGATGGCGCACGAGGCGGGCATCGCGGCGAGCTGCCACCCGCCGAGTGCGGGGACGCGGGGCTCACGCGACGCGGATTCGGTCATCCGCGCACAGTGACTTGGCGCGGATCAGCAGCGACAGATTGAAATCGTTGCGCGGCTTGCGCGACAGGCGTTCCTCCACGAGCGCGCGCGCCAGCGCGCGGCGGCCCGCGCGCAGTGCCGCTTCCGTGAGTGTGAGATGCAGCAGGTCGCGCTGGGCGTGGCTGCCGCCGAAGCGCTGGGCGCAGGCGCGGACGCGCTGCAGTTCGTCGATGGCGACTTCGAAGTCACGTCGTTCGAATGCGCACAACGCGCGCGCCATCGGCAATCCGACTTCGCGGCTCATCATGCCGTTCGAGTCCAGGCGACGCGCGGCGGCCTCCAGTGCCGAGAGAATACGCGCGACCTGGCGCTGATTGCCCGTCGCGAGGAATGCCATGAGCGCATGCACGTCGTTGAAGGCGTAATAACCCTCGTCGCCGAGCGACTCCCAGCTCGCGGCCAGTTCGTTCCAGCGATCGCCGGTGTCGACGTTGCGCAGGCGCAGCCGCCACAACAGGGCCGAGGCATCCACCATCTCGCCCGCGACGCGGGTCGGAAAAGGACGGATGGCCGAGTCATAGAGGGCGAGCGCCGCGGAAGGATCGCCATTGTCGAGATGAAAAAGCGCGAGGTGCCAGAAATTGTGGAAGGCGAAGAAGTTGTGATCGCTCCAGCCGGGCGCGGTCCGCTTGATCCATTCGATGCCGCGGTCCGTCTGGCTGCGCATTTCAAAAACGTGCGCCACGGCGTGGGCCGCCCACACGTCTGACGGATTCAGTTCGACGGCGCGCCGGCCGAGCGCCTCGGCGTCGTCGTAGGCGCCGCATTCTTCGAGTCCGAACGCATACATGCCGAGAACCTGTCCGCGCTGCGCGTCGAGATCGTTCCAGGCGTGCAGCACCTGCGCCGGGCGGTCGCGCAACATGGTCGAATTGCCGAGCAGGAAGTCGAATAGATGGGCGAACTGCAACGCCAGCAGGTCGCGCGGATACTCGGCGCAGATGTCGCCGTAGAGCTTGGCCGCGCCCGCGAAATCACGCGACAGCCAGGCATGCGCCGCGCCGAGATGCATGCGCTCGCGGTCGAGGGCATGACCGATGTGGCGCCCGGCCGCGTCGAGCGCCGCGGCGACACCGGCTTCGGAACCGAGCTCGCTGGTGGTTGCGAGCAGGCCGGCCTTGAAGCAATGCCCCATGATGAAACCCGGATCGCTCGCCAGCGCCTCGTCGATGGTCGCGATGGGGTCGCTCCGGTAGATGGCGAGTTGCGCGACGGCGAGATCGTACGAGTCCAGCGCGGTGCGATTGCCGGTCGATACCTTGTTTCCGAAACGGTCAACGAGTTTCATGTGATTCTCCAGGGGCGTCTGACCTGAAGGCGTGACTCGACACGGAACATTGTTCCCCCCGCGAGGGGAGCTCAATCGGGGCGGTAGCTGCAGAACGAGCCGGTGTGCACCGCCCAGTCGAGGTGGCGGCCGGCCGCCGGGCACTCGCGGCCAATGCGCTCCAGCGCGTGTTTGAGGCGTCGCTGCACGTTCACGCGCGCCCGCTCGACGTTCGAACCCGCGCGGCGCGCCCGGCCGTTGAGGCCGAACGCACGCGCGAGCTCGGTGCTCAGCAGCTCGATTTCCTCGCGGGCGGTTTCGGCGCCCGCCACATCGTGCCGGCTTTCCGCTTCCTCGACCTCGGCGCGCAGCGACTCCAGGCGGTGCCGATAGTCGCGGCGCGCCCGTTCGTCGAGAACCTCGCCGCTATCCCCGGAGTCGACGACTTCGCCTTCGCCCGGCGTACCCATGAGATCGAGCACGTGGATCTCCCGGCCCGGCACGGATACCAGTTGCGCGAGCATCTGGATTCCGCGGCTGTCGCGCAGGCGGAACTCCCGGCCTTCGCAGGCGCATACCCAGATTTCACCGTCACGCCGCAGCCGGAAATACTCGACCGCGGGCAGGCGCGCGGCCGGTGTTTCGCTCGAGTCCATGGAAGTGCGTGCGATCGGCTCGTCGCCGGGCTCGAGCTGGCATCGAGATATCCGCTCCTCGAGCGTGCACAGTCCAAGCTCCGACGCGATGGTGCGCGCCTCATCGAGCAACTGCGCCGCGCGTGGCGGCTCACTGCCTGCATTGCGCAGCGCCTCCACCCATTCGACGGCGATGCGCGCGACCCACGGACGCGCACCCATGCGCCGAGCGGACACGAGCGCGGCTTCGAAATACTCGTGAGCGGCCTGCGCAGTGTCGACGGCGGCTGCGAGATGACCCAGTCCGCGCGCGATCGGACCCATCCAGCGCAGGCCCAGCATTCCCCAATGACCGCAGCGCTCGCGAAACGGCCGAATGGATTCGTAGGCGATGCGCGCCAGGCGCAGGTCGCGCGCCGCGACGAGGTATTCGCCCACGCTGGACAGCGCACCCATGTCCGAGAAACGGATGATGTTGCGCAGGTAGGTTTCGTCGATGGCGGCCGGATCCGGCGCGCGGCCCAGTGCGAGCACGCCGGTCGCGAGCAGGTTGGGGCGCAGGTACAACTCCGAATGCGGAAGATTCGCGCATTGACGTTCGAGCTGCGCGAACAACTCCGCCAGGGCCTGCCGGTCGCCGGTGATCTCCGCGAGTTCGAACTGCTGAACGAGCAGTGTGAGACTGGCGTTCGTGTCCTGGGCGCGTTCGGCGAAATGCCGGGCGCGCGCCAGCGCGGACTGGGCCTGCGCAAAATCGCCCCGGGTCGTCGCGCGCATCGCGGCGAACGACGCCGCGGTCCACTGGTAGTGAGGCAGCCGCAATTGCTCGGCGACCGATTCGCATTGCTCGATGGCCTCGTCGAGGATCGCCGCGTCGGCGAGCTCCATGGCGTCGACGGCCGAGCGCATGTAGCCGCGCATGCATTCGGGCACGTCGCCGAGCTGGCGCGCGAGCCGCACGTATTCCTGGTTGAGCGCGAGGCGCTCGACCGGGTCGCCGAGGTCCATCAGCGCCGAGATGGCGCTGCGCAGTGTCCTGAGCAGCGTGCGTTCGTTGCCGTTGGAACGCGCGATGCGGATCGCCTCGCGCGCGAGAGCGGCCGGTTCGGCCGGGTCCGCCGCGGGCTGCATCGCGCCGGCGAGCCGGGCCAGCAGGCGCGCGCGCCGGTCGGTGTCCGCGTCCGGCATCCTCGCGAGCGCGGTCTGGAGTAGTTTGACGAGACGCGGGTCCACCTTGCCGAACGTGAAGATGTTGCCGTAGGTCAGCGCCGCGTCGGCGAGCAGATCGGCGTCGTCGCACGCCTCGCCGATGCGAAACGCCTCGCTGCTGTTGAGCCGGCCCGCGTCGAGATCGCCAGCGCGGATCTGCACGGCGGCGAGATCGAGCAGCAATCTGCCGCGCGTCGTTCCCGTCTCCTCACCCAGCGCCGCGAGCGCGCGGCTGAGGCAGACGGCCGCGTCATCGAACGCGTGGCGCGTTTCGGCGTCCTGGGCGGCACGACGCCAGGCGGCGACGGCTTCGCCGCGCGCGACTTCGCCGGATTCCTCGAGATGCTGGGCCAGCGCCGCCCACGGGATCACGGCATGAGGCTCGGCACGCGACTGCATGCGCTGCGCTTCCCGCTGATGCAGCGCCCGCCGTTCCGCGGTCGACAGCGATTCATGAAATGCCTCGCGGACCAGCATGTGCTCGAAGCGCAGGCAGCCGGAAGATTCCGGCTCGATGAGCCGCGCTTCGAGCGCGGGCCGCAGTTTTTCATTCACTTCCTGGAGGCCGCAGGCGGCGCCCTCCGCGAGTACTTCGGGCTGAAAGCTGCGCCCCAGCACCGAGGCCATCCCGAGCAATTCCCGCGTCGCGGCCGGCAGCTCCGCCGCACGCTCGAGGATCGCCACGCGCATGCTCGCGGGCGCCTGCCGCATGCCGCCGCGGGTCTGGCAAAGCTCCACGACCTCCGCGAGATACAGCGGATGCCCCTCGGTGAGGGTCGCGAACTCGGTCACCTGTTGTTCGAGCGGGCGTTTGCCGGTCGAGGCGGACACGTACTCGCGGATCTCATCGCGGTCGAGTCGCCGCAAGGCGAGCTGAATGGCGCCGCGCCGCAGGCGCGCGATGATGTTGCCGATGCGCGGCCGCTGTATCTCCGCATCGCGGAACGTGCCGATCACGAGCGCACGCGACGCGTGCAGCTGGCGCATCGCGAATTCGAGCAGCGCCAGGGAATCGGCATCGGTCGCGTGCAGGTCTTCGAGTACCAACACCAGCGGTGAATGCGCTGCGGCCGACACCAGTAGTGAGGAGACGGCGTCCATGAGCCGGAATCGCGCCTGTTCGGGTTCCAGCTGGGTCCCCTTGCGAGCCGATTCGGGCAGCAGTTCCGGCACCAGCTCGCCGATCGGAGGCGCGAGGTGCGGCTGCTGCTGGAGCGCGGCGCGCCCGCATTCCTGCGCGAGGATCGAGCGCAATACCTGGATCCAGGTCCAGTAGGCAGGCGCTCCGCCGGCTTCCCACGCGAAGCCCCAGTGAATGCAGGCCTCGGTGTCGGCGGGGGCGGACGCGAATTCGGCGAGCAGACGGCTTTTGCCGATGCCCGGCTCGCCACTCACGAGGCACAGCGTGCCGCGAGCGCCGCGCGCGGCTTCCATCGCGCTGGCCAGCGCCGCGCGTTCGCGGGACCGGCCAACGAACACTCGGCCGAGGCGGGTTGCTGAGTCAGCGTGCAATGGTTTCTCCGGCGATCCGTGCGTGGCCGCCACATCGCGAATCGGGGGCGCGATCCTACTTCATGCGGGGAGGATGGGATAGAAAGGCGGGCGGACCGGTCACCGGGACCGGTCCACCCACAGGCGAGGGGCTCCTCCGTGCATTGCTAGCCGATCAGGTAGGGATCGACCGGCAGTTGCAGCTGCGCAGGCACGCGCACCGCGATCTCGAAGTTCCGCGAGACGAACGTTGCCTTCGGGTTGATGGCCCGCGCCTTGGCGAGATCCATGAACGCCGCCCCGCTGTCGCCCGCCAGCCAGTTCATCACCGCGCGATTCGAGTAGGCCACGGATGCGACCTGGTTGGCCTGGCGGAGCTTCGGACGCTCCATGGGTCTGACACGCGAGCGATTCCGCGCGGCCGATTCGACGGCCGCATCACAGGCACCGCGTGCATCCGTCCAATTGCGCTGCAGGGTGTGCAGCACGCAGAGGTTGGTCTGCTCGCGCGCGGAGTCGATCCGGTCGCCGATCTGCCGGCTGGCCCGCTCGACGTTTCCGTCGAACAGCGCCTTGCCGCCCGGGGCATCGAGGAAGCTGGCTAACATCAACGGCTTGCCAGCCTGTGTGCACTGCTTCGGCTGCTTCGCGCGGCGCGGATACGCCGGTGACCGGCCCGGATGTCCGCTGTACCGGATCACGGTGGGAGCCTCCGTGCCGCATGACTTAGCGCTGGCCGCGCCCGAATCGCCCGCGCTCGCGAGGTTCGTCGCCGAAAAGGAACAAAGGATCAGGGTGGCGCAGGCCACGAGGGACTTGTGAGACAACATACGATTACTCCTGGATGGATAGGTGGTTTGGTTTCCAATCCAGAGGCGTAACGGTTATCGGAACATTGTTCCTCGTCGAGGGTGGTCCAGCCCTAACACTCCCTACGGACTTTCTGAACCCAGTCCAGTCATCAGCGGTCCGCGAGATAGCCGCGTTCGCCGACGAACAACGCATTGGCGGCTTCCTTGCGCCAGTCTTCGGGCGCGCGTGCGCCGAGCAGCACGACCGCGGCGTAACGTGCCGGATAACGCAGGTTCACGTCCAGCGGCGGATACGCCCTGGCCGGATCCGCGCCGTCGCGCAGCGCATCGAGGAAGTCGAGCACGGGCTGGATGGATTCACCGCCCTCGGTCGAGAGGCGCGCCGCCCATGGGGAGACGTCGCGATCGAGCCGCGCGGCGAGCGCGTACATGTAGAGCGTCGTGACGGAGTCCCCTTCACCTGGCCGCGCCGACAGCGCGGCATCGATCATCTCGGGAGTCGCGCCGTCGGAGACGGCCACCAGGCGCAGCAGGCGTTCCGCGCCTTCGCCGCGCGCCTTGCTGAAGGCGGCGCCGAGGTCGCCGCGCGCCAGCGCGCCATACGGTTCGAGCGGCGTGCCTTCGATGCCGGCGCCCGATTCGATCGCGGCGTGCGTGGATAGGGCAGGTGATTTGGGGAGAAGATCTCTCAGGTTCGAATCTCGCCCGCCCACCAGCCGCCGCATGCGCGCGGTTTCCATCGAGAGATAGGCCTGCATCGGCCGCACGCGGCCGCGCACCTTTTCATACAACGGCAGCGCCGCCGCGTATTCGCCGGATCGCGCGTGGACGGCGGCCGCGCCCAACGTGAGCCACGGGTGATCCGGCCACTTCGCCTGGGCGGCGAGAAATCGCGCGTCCTGCCGCGCGTCGCCGCGAAGGCATCGGATGTCGAGATACTGCAGGTCGGGGTCTTCGGCCGCCGCCGCGGCGCGTGCGTGATGGCGCGCACACACCTCGTCGTGCTCCGCGCCCTGTGTGCTGTCCTGCTCGTGCCGCAGCAGGACGACGTTGTTGGCGTCTTCTCGCAGGCGTTCGGCGATCACGGCATTGAACCTAGGCTGCTGCTCGGCGAGCTGCAACCACTCGAGGATCTGCGGCGAATCGGTATCGTCCCAGCGCGCGTGCGCCATGATGAGGGCCGCGCGCTGCGACTCGTCGCGCACCATCTCCACGTGTTGCCACGGCGCCGCGGAGCTCGCGGCCGCAAGCACATTGAGTCGGCCCGACGAGCTGCTGATCGTCCGCGGGGGATCCTCGAACACGTGATCGGCCTGGGTCCTGGTCCAGCGGACCGCGCCGAGCGGTCGCTCGGCGGGCGCGGGCGCTCTCGCCGCAGCAGCATCCGTCGGGTAGTAAGTCGCCGTCCACTCGTACAATGCCGCGGCGCCCGCGACGTTGTACACGTAGTGCGCGCGCGTCCCGTTCAGCGCCTGGTCGAAGGCTTCGATCTCGCGATCGTCCTCGGTGAGCGCGCGTACGCTGAGCTTCCCGGATGTGGGCATCGAGATGGTGACCGGCGAACCCGGTGCGGCGCGGACCTTGTCGCCGTCGACCTCCACCCAGACCGGCAACGCCAGCGCGTTGTAGATGGTGAGCTGGGCGACGCCGACATTCGCGCCGAAGGCGACGACGCCGCCGACCACGCCGAGCGCCACCGTCGAGCGGGCGATCGTGGGCAGCGTGCCGTCGGCCGTCTGGAATCGGTCCCACCAGTCGAGCCGCTTCTGGCGGGGCCGCTCCCGGCCCGGCAGCAACGTGCGGTATTCCTTCGGCACCGCGGATGCCGGCGGCGCGTCCGCGGGAGCGATGGCGTCGCGCACGAATTTCGCGACCTGGCTCTCGGCGAGCAGCAGTTGCTCGAGCGCCGCGTCGCGCAGGCGTCCGAGCGCGAACCGCGCGGCATTCACCCAGCCGTCGATGACGTTGAGCCACTGGCCGATGTTCTCGCGATCCGGCGGCGGTAGTTTGAAATCCTCGAGCATCGCCATCCAGTTCTCGACCTCGAGGCGGCGCGCGAGCGTGCGATCCAGTCGGACCTGCGGGCCTTCCTCGTAGACCCGTTGCAGCACCGCGTGCAATTGCTGGCAACCTTCGATGAGCCGCGCAAGCTCGGCCGAGCTCACGCGCCCGTCGGCGGTGACGATGCCGTAGATGTTGCCGACGTATCCTTGCACGTCGCGCAGGTTCGCTTCGGAGTGATCGGCGTAGTGCAGCGTCGCGGCGAGCCCCTGCAGATATTCGGGCCAGCCCTTCTGGAGCGAACGCGCCGCGGCCAGGTGCGCGGTGCGGCAACGTTCGTCGTGCGCCTCGATCCTGCCGCGTACCGTCGCGATCTCGCGTTCGAGCGCGGCGATGACGCGCGGCAGCTCGGCGCGGCGGATCTCCGTGCCGCTGTGGCGGATGACGCCGCCGGGCGCCTGCGCGACGTCGTCGCGCAGGGCTTCGAGGGCGTACTTCTCCTCGAGCTTCTCGTTCAGCAGCTCCACGTCCCGGGCCAGGCTCTCCGGGTAGAGCGTCGCGATGACGCGTGGCGCCTCGCTCGTGGGAATCGTCACGCCGTACAGCTTCACGACGTTGTCCACGTGCCGCACGGGCGAACGGTTCAGGTAAGCGCCGCGATAGGCGCGGTCCAGGAACGCGCGACCGTACTCCTTGCCGAGATGTGTGAAGGTCTCCTCGGAGGTCTGCGGCTCGAGCTCCGCATCCTTGAACACGTGCGCGGACATGCGCTCGCGCACGCCTTGTGGATCGTCGAACAGCGCCCAGGCGCTGCGTTCGTCGATCGGCGCCGGGACGTAGCGGCTCTTCGCGTTCTGTTCGCGATCGGCGCTCGGCGGATGGGTGGCCCACATGCGCGGCGGCTGCGCGAGCTCGGTCTTGAACACGCGATGTGTTTCACGCGCGCCTTCCGGGATCACCGGCACGATGCCGTAGTTGGGCTGATTCAGGATCTCGCGCATGCGTTCGATGATCCGCGACTGCACGGCGAACAGGTCCGCGACGCGGCGTTTGTTGCCGGCCTCGCCATTCGCGAACGACAGGGTCTTGTCCCAGGCGTCGTCCGCCGCGTTGAGCTTGTGCAACGCGTGGATCAACGCGTCGCTGCCGGTGAGCGAGACCGCGACGAGGTCCGCCTGGAATTCCATCTGGCGCGACAGGGCGCGTTCCGCGAGCAGCACCACGCGGAACAACACGTCCATCATCGAGCGGATGGACCAGACGATGATCGAGAGGATCCAGCCGATCCATGCCACGCGCAGGTCGAAACGCGAGAGCTGCTGGAGCAGCTTGTCGAGCGCGTCGCGCCGCGCGACGACGTGGCCGGCGATCTGCCGCGCGACGTACACCCACCGTCCGACCGCCATCGAGCGCTGCGCGAAGTGGCCGAACTCGTGGGCGAGCACGGCCTTGAGCTCGCCCAGGGTCACGACGTTGACCAGTCCGAGGCCGATCTCGAGGTTCTTCTTCGACGGAACGATGAGGTTCAGCAGCGAGAGGTCGTAGAACACCGCGGCGTTCACGCGCGGCGAAAGATAGACCTTGTGCGCGCGCGGCGCCCGCGCTTCGTCCGCGAGCCGGTCGATGAATTCGAACAGCCGCGGTTGCTGCTCGCGCGTCACCTCGATGTCGTCTATCTCGTAGCGATGCTGGATGAAGAGCAGCGCCTTGAGCATGAAGATCGCGAGGAACGCCGAGCACACGGCGGCGACGAACCCCCACAGCTCGAAGTCGCCATCGGCGCCGAACATGCCGCTCGCGATGCGCCAGGCCGTCCAGGCGAACCAGCCGGACAGCGCGAAGTACAACGCGATGAACGTCGCGAGGCCGAGCATCGCGAGCCAGGCGTGACGCTTGTAGGCGGCGCTGGCCGCGGTCAGGTTGGGCGGCACCGCGGCCGGGCCGGGTGGATAGACGTGTTCCATTGGAGTCCCCACGTTCTAATTCGATATGACGCTAGTTTGCGCGCGTGGGCGATCCCCGAAAAGACCCCGGACGCACCCAGTGCGACATCTGTCACCATTCACGTCGCGGTGACAGAAGTCGGGAACGAACGGCGGTCGGTCAGGGACCGGCCTTGCGCCGGTAGCGCGCGAATTGCGAGAAGCGCCAATCGCGCAGGGCGAGGATGGCCGTGCATCCGTGCCTTTCGGTCACCGGCAGTCGCGCATCCTGGCGCGCGAGCTCCTCGAATTCCGCGCTGATCCGGTTGAGCGCCGCCTTGAAGCGCGCTCGCGAGGCCTGCGACAACGACCCGGCCACGAAGAAGAATTCGTCGCCGGCGCCGTCGAATGGCGCGCGGAAGTAGTCGGGAACCAGCCGCTGCAGGAAGTATTCGTGCGCGGGGCCGTCCTTGCGCCAGGCGAAGTTCCGGGCCGTGAGGAGTTGCACGCCGCGCGGCGGCCGGAATCTCACGATGCCGATGTCATCGAGCCTCAGAAGCAGCCGCACGATATCGTTTTCGTCGAGATCGACGGCGCCTGTGATCTCCTCCAGCGGCCAGCGGTTGACGAGCAGATAGGTGAGGAGCATGAGTTTCGGGTCGCTGACCAGCGCGCGTTCCTGCTTGTCCGTGAAGCGCGTGATTCGCAGTTCGCGCGGGGGTTCTTCGTTGGCGAGATCCGCGACCGACACGCCGAGGATGTTGCAGATCTCGTCGAGACGGCTCAGCGAGAAGTCGCCGCGCGCCAGGTCGCGCTTCACCGTGGGTTCACTGACCCTCAGGCTCCTGGCGAGCGCCTGGTAAGTGATTCCCTGCGCTTTCAGGCGTCGCTTTATCGCATCGACGATGAAGGCTGTGCTCATTCGGTCGCTCCGGCAGTTCGGTATAACTACACCATACTGGCAGGATCACGGCGTGTCAGTGGGAAGCGGTTCCTTGACGAGACCCTGGACGTTGCCCAGGCTGGCGACATGGACGAATCGAATCGTCTCCTCATGAACCTGATCATCTACGGATTGCTGCCTCTGTGGGGCGTCGCCGGATTCATCGATTGGTGCTGTCATCGCGCCACGAAAGTGGAGAGCACTTCGGGGCTGAAGGAATCTCTCCTGCACTCGCTCATGGGTATCCAGCTCGGCATCCCGATACTCCTCTGCCTCATGTTCGAGGTGAACGTGCTGATCCTGCTGGTGTGCGTCGCGATGTGGCTGGCGCACGAATTCGTCGCGCACTGGGACGTGCGCTACGCGACTCCCCGGCGGCACATCTCGATCTGGGAAGTCCACGTGCACAACTACATGGCGACGCTGCCGCTGTTCCTGCTGATGCTCATCAGTGTGCTCAACTGGGAAGTGGTCGTGAAGGCGGCGACCTTCGATTGGGCGGGCGAGTTCCAGCTGCGGCCCCTGCAGGAGCGGCCGGGTGGCAACTCCTATCTACCGGCCTATCTCGCCTTCATGGCGGTCCTGTGCGTCTTTCCGTACATCGAGGAGAACATTCGCTGCCTGCGCCACTGGCGCGCCGCGCGGCGTACCGCATGAACGCCTACATCACGAGTACGGGCGCTTTCTTGCCCGGTCCCGCGATCACGAATGACGAGATGGAAGCAGTCCTGGGACTGGTCGCGGGAAAGCCAAGCCGGCTGAAGTCGCGCATCCTGAAAGCGAATGGCATCCGCACGCGCCATTACGCGATCGACCGTGAACAGCGCACGACGCATTCCAACCTGGACATGGCGGTGGCCGCGGCGCGGATTTGCCTCGATGCCTCGCCGGTGCCGGCGCGTTCGATCGGACTTCTGAGCTGCGCAACGACCCAGGGCGACATGGTCATTCCGGGCTTCGGCAGCATGGTGCAGGCCGGCGTTGGCATCCGGGGCGCCGAGCTGTTCACCGCGCACGGTATCTGTTCGAGCAGTGCGATGGCGATGAAAGTTGCCGCGAATTCACTGCGGCTCGGCGAACATCAAACGGCCCTCGTCGTCGTGAGCGAGCTGGCGTCACGCCTGTTCAAGCACACGCGTTACGAGGCGGCCGGCGGCGAAGGCGCGATCGATTTCAATTCCGAGTTCCTGCGCTGGATGTTGTCGGATGGCGCCGGGGCGCTGTTGCTCGAGAGCGCGCCTCGGGGGCGCTGCCTGCGCGTCGACTGGATGCGCGGCTTTTCGCATGCGGACGCGTTTCCCGTGTGCATGGGTATCGGTACTCCGACTGACACGGCGGATCGGCGCACGTGGCAGGATTTTTCCACGTACGCCGAGGCCGAGGCCGCCGGGGCATTGTTGATCCGCCAGGATGTGCGTCTGCTGGAACACATCGTGAAACTCGGCGTCGACGGCGCACTGCGTCTCATCGAAGAGGGAACGCTCGACATAGGGAGCATCGATCACCTGCTGTGTCACTACTCCTCGCATCACTTCCGCGGAAAGATCGCGGACATGCTCGACATGGCCGGCGCCGGCATTCCGCAGGAAAAGTGGTTCACAAACCTTTATACGCGCGGCAATACGGGTGCCGCGTCGATCCTCATCATGCTCGACGAATTCCTGCGGGAAATACGTCCCGCGCCGGGCGCGCGAATCCTCTGCATGATTCCGGAGAGCGGCCGGTTCAACACCGCTTACATTCATCTGACCGTCGTCGAGGAGTGAAATGAGCACGACCGAACTCGCGCGCCCTGAAACTCTCACGCCGCTCGGCCAGGAAACCCTGCGCCGACTCATGCGCGAGTGGTTCGACTTCGAACGGGTATTGTCCGCCGTGCCAATCGTTCGTCGGCTCGATCTGGGCACTTTTTCTCGCCAGGATTACCAGAACCTGTTGCTGAACCTGCGCCCGCAGGTGGTCGAGGGTTCGCGCTGGATCAGTCGCTGCGCGTCCAGCTTTGACCGTGACCACGCCGACATCCGCTCGGTGGTGCTCGGCCACGCGCACGATGAGCATCGTGATTACGTGGAACTGGAGCGCGACTTCGTCGCGCTGGGCGGCGATCTCGCCTCGATTCGATCACGGCCGAAAAATCCGGGATCCGAGGCGCTGCATGCCTTCCTCATGTTCAAGGCAGGCGAGCCGAATCCCGCCGGATTGCTGGGAGCGATGTGGATCATCGAAGGCCTGGGCGAGAAGATGGCCGCCAACTGGGCCGAGCGCATCGAGACACTCACGGGATGCGGGCGCGACTGCACGCGTTTTCTGCGTTATCACGGCGGCAACGATGACGCCCACATGAACAAGCTCTACGGCCTGGTGGACCGCATTTGCACCAGCGAGCAGCGTTCGAACGACGTCGTGATGACCGCACGAGTGGTCGCGCGGCTATACGCATGGCAGCTAGAGGAAATCGATGAGCCTTGAAAAAAGGATGAGCCCGTTCATGCGGGCCGCGAGCATCGATACGTCGCTGCCCATCGATCGCGACGCGGTCCAACTGTGGCTCGCGGACGTGCACAACCCGCTGCGCTGGACGGTGCGGCCCGTGTTGCAGTTGCTGTTCGCCATACTGTTGCACGTCACCTGGTTCGTGAAACGCCTTCCGCTGCCCCAGTTCCGCGCGCACCGGCTGCTCCAGCGCACCATCTGCTGGTTCTGCCGGAATTTCGTGAGCCCCGAGGCGAACCTCCTGATCCTGCGGCACTTCGCCACCGAGTCGAACCTGTTGAACTTCCTGCGTGACAACTCCAACGCCCGGCACGTGGCGCCGCTCACGCTCTATCCTCAGAAGATAGATGACCTGCTCGAGCACACCTTCGTGGATCACGACCAGGAGTTGTTCCGCATGTTCGGCGAGCTCGGCACCTGGAATGCGGAATCCGCCGCGCGGCGGCCTGAAGATATCGACTGGTCGAACTGGCGGCCGATCGTATTGCGTCTCGAGGATATGCCGCGGAGGCGATTCACGCAGCTGCTCGATTTCGAGACCTCGCATGCGCTGTTCATGTGTTTCTTCTGCCTGTTGCTGACCGCGGAGGAATACCGGGATTCGATCAACGGGTTCAACCTTGATCAGTCCCTCGCGCTGCGCGTCAGCCGGATCGTCGGTGATCCGACACTCGCGGAGTACGCGTACAACAAGTACCCGCTGTATCCGGTGGGGCCGGGAAATCTCGCGCAGCGTTTCCTGATGCACGGCTTCTTCACCGAGCACCTGCATGCGAGGCTCGAACAGCTGCGTCAGAGCAGCCCGGCGCGCTTCACGGCGTGATAACGGTTGACCAGCTCGATGCCGAGGTTCTGCGGCTCGGCATCCACCATGAGCGCATCACGCGCGGCCAGGCGGTTGAAGGCGTCGCGGCGCGCCTGCTCGTATAGATGGGCGCTGCCCACGTCGAGCGCCGCGTCGCCGGTGGCGATCGGCTGACCGATGAGCTCGCCGACCACCCGCTCGCGCAATGACGCGAGCAACACGAGATGCCGCGTACGCAGCAGCCGCAGCGCCTGCGCGAGCTCGCTGCCGTCCTCGTCGCGAAAGTTGGTGATCACGATCACCAGCGAGCGCTTGTGATGACGCAACAGCAGGTTCTGCGCCACCGACAGGTAGTCGGAATGCGTCGCGCTGGGCTGAACGGAATAGAGCTCGCCCATGAGCGCGTTCAAGGCATGCGCGCCCTTGCGCGGCGCGAAGACGCGCGCCTCTTCGGGCGGCGTTCCGAAGGTCAGGGCGCCAACCGCATCGCCCTGCTTGAGCGCCACGTAGGACAGCAGCATCACCGCGTTCAGCACCTGGTCGAAGTGGCCGCTCTTCGCGCCTTGCTCGACGTCGTATGCGCGCATTCGGCGGCCGCAATCGATGAGCAGCATCACGCACTGATCGCGCTCGTCCTGGAACTCGCGCAGGATGGGTTTGTTCAGCCGCAACGTCGCCTTCCAGTCGATGTGCCGCACCGGATCGCCGTAGCGGTACTCCGCGAGCTGTTTGAAGTCCGTGCCTTCGCCGCGCTGCTGATAGGTCTTGATGCCGATTTCCTGCAGGCGCCGGTCTCCGGCGAGCCAGGCATAACGCGCGACCGGCGCGAAATCCGGATAGGCGCGCCGCGCTTCGACTTCGCCGAGCCGCGCGAGCAGCTCGCACAATCCAAGGCGTGAGCGCACGCGCAGGTCTGCGGGCGCGAAGTCGAGATCGCCGCGTCGCGTCGGCACGACTTCATAGGCGACGTCGGTGCGCTTGTGTGAATGGAGCTCGAGTCGCGCGGGCAGTCCAGCCACTGCGAGGCTCGGATCGCAATGATCGAACAGCTCGCAGCGCCACGAATGCCGGCCGCCCGTCTCGAACTGGACGTGGACCTGCTGCTTCACGCCGATCGCGAACGCCGAGGGCAGGCGGCGCGTCAGGCGCACCTCGGCACGCGTCCAGGCGCGCCGCGAGACGACGAAGTCGACCACCGTTGCCGCGATGAGCGCGAGCGCGAACACGCTGGCGGCCGAGCCGACGGCGCTGCGCGGCACGCCGAAAGACAACGCGGCAATGGCTGCCGCGACGCCGACTCCGAGCAGCGCGATGCTGCGCCGGCTGGGTATGAGTGCCAGTCTCATCAGACGCGCGGCGCGGCCACGCTGTCGATGATTGACGCCAGCAGGTCATCGGGCTTGCGACCCTCGAGCAGCGCGTCCGGCGCCAGCGCGATGCGATGGCGCAGCGCCGGGATGGCAATGCGCTTGATGTCGTCCGGGATCACGAAGTTGCGCCCTTCGATCAAGGCGACGGCGCGCGCGCCGCGCACCAGGGCCAGCGGGCCGCGCGATCCCGCGCCCTGCGCGAGGCCGGCCCATTCGCGCGTTGCGCGCGCGAGCCGCACCGCGTAGTCGACCACCTGCTGGTCGACGCGCTGGCGCGCGGCGATCTGCTGCAGGCTCGTGACGGCGCCCTCGTTGAGCACGGGGACGACCTTCGACAGCGGTAGTTGGTCGCCCGGCTGATCCGCGGTCGCGCGGATGATCACGCTGACTTCATCCTCGAGCGTGGGATACCCGATCTCGATCTTGAACAGGAAACGATCGAGCTGTGCCTCGGGCAGTGGATAGGTGCCCTCGGTCTCAACCGGGTTCTGCGTCGCGAGCACCATGAAAGGCTTCGGCAACGGATGCGTCTGCCCTTCGAGCGTGACCTGGTACTCCTGCATGACCTCGAGCAGCGCGCTCTGCGTCTTGGCGGGCGCGCGGTTGATTTCGTCTGCGAGCAGCAGGTGGGTGAACACCGGGCCGCGGACCACGCGCATTTCCATCGTTTTCGGATCGAGCACCGCGTGGCCCGTGATGTCCGAGGGCATCATGTCGGGCGTGAACTGCACGCGGCCATTGGAAAGCTGCAGCGCCTGCGACATCGCGCGCACCAGCAGCGTCTTGCCGAGGCCGGGTACGCCTTCGATCAACACGTGCCCGGAGGAGACGAGCGCGAGCACGACCTCCTCGATCACGCGATGTTGCCCGACCATCGCCTCACCGATGCTGGCGCGCAACTTGCCGAGCAGGTCGGCGGCTTTCTGGATCGTGCCGGATTCAGTTTCCATGCGGAGACCTTTTGTATGTCAGTAATCGTCGTCGCGCGGTTTCGAGCACCGCGATGGCGTTGCGCATCTCGTGGGGACTGCGTTCGCCGGAGTAGTTGAGCTGCGGACCGAGATCGTCCGCGGACAGGCCGCTGAGCTGGGCGATGGCCGCGACGCGTTCGTTGCTCGACAGCCGGTCATAGGCGGGCAGGTGCCGGAGTGCGGCGTCGCGCAGCGCGCGCACCATGGCCGCGTGCAGCCCGGCGCCGCCACCGAAGCGCAGGGCGAACAACCCGGTGCCGCGGATCTGTTCCGCCAGCGAGCGCCGCGCGGTCTCGGTGGGCGCGGTGAGCGGGCCGAAACGCGCGCTCGCGCGCCACCAGGCGAGGGCGATGAACGCGAGCAGCAGCAGCACGGCCGGCGCGCCATAACGCCACGTGAGCTCGAGAATGGAGGTCTGTTCTTCTTCGCTCAGAAACTGCAGCGAGTCCCCGGCCGAAAGCTGCGTCGCACGCACGAGCAGCAGCGCGTTGTCGCCCTCGAGCAGTGTGCGGTACCGGAACGGCGTGGCATTGATGAAGGTCACGCTGCCGCGGCCGACGGCCGTGCGCACGGCGTGGACGTATTCCCCCTCGCGCAGCGACCACTGACCCTCGCGGGTGGTGACCAGCGAACGGGAATGATCGACGTTGCAGACCTTGAATTCCTGCCCGCTGCCGTCCTCCACCAGCCGATCGCATTGGCGCGGCAGGAAGCTCGACAGCAGCTCGCGCTCGGTTTCGCCGAGCTCGTCTTTCGTGTCCTCATCTTCGAGTGTCTTCGATTCGCCAATGCCACTCCACTGCGCGAACTTCTCGAAGTCGCCCAGCAGCGAGCCGTCGACGACCAGCCTGCCGCCGGACTCGACCCACGCCTGCATTCTTCGGCGGCGAGAGTCGATGAGTGTCCAGTTCCAGTTCGAGAGCACGACGACGGAGTCCGGGGCGGACGCCGTGAAGATGTGTTCCCACCGCGCGTCGACGCCGAGATTTTCTGCCAGTTTGATCGCCGCGTAGAACGGGTTGGTGAGCGCCTCGCCCTTGAGCGGCAGCGGCACCTGCGTTTCCTTGAATTTCAGCTTCGTCGCCAGCACGGCGAGCGGCACGATGATGATCAGCGCGATCAGCAGCTTGAGGAGACGTCCCTTCATCCGGCGACTTCCGCCGGCTGCGATCCGGAATCCGCGGACGTTTCGGTCGCATCCAGGTGCTGCGCGAACCCGGCGCACAACGCGTGCACCTCGGCCGTATCCGGCGGGATGCCGCCGTAGATCGCGCGCTGCCAGGTGCGTACCAGCCGGGTCGCATAGGCGACGCGTGCGGCGTCGAGCTTGCGCGCGGCGAGCACGAGGCAATCGCCTTCCGTGCTCGAATCGCGGATCGGCACTTCGTGGACGTGCGCGAGGCGGGACAACAGGCCGCGATAGAGCAGCGCGAGCGCGGCGCGCTGCTCGCCGCGGTCCCACAATCCGCGGGCCGCCGCGCCGATATCCGGCGGCAGGCTCTCGGGACGGATGTCGAGATCCTGCACGTGCGTCGGCGCCACGAACCGCGTTCCACGGCCGAACCCGTCGCGGCTGCCGGCAAAGATCCGGTAGATGAATGTCGCGAGCAGCGCGATGAGGATCGCGATCACCACCCAGACGAGGAACCGCGAAATCTGCGCGATCCACAGGAACAGGTCGCCTATCCACCGCAGCCAGGCCGGCAAGTCTCGCTTCCGGTTCTTGTCCGGCTTGGGATCCCAGTCGAGCGTGCGGACCGTGCGTCGGGCGGAGAGATTCGGATCCTGCTTCACCGCCTCGAGCGCACGCTGGACCTCCGCGTCGGCGGGTAGGTTGGCCGCCGGGCCTGCGGGGGCTTCCGCGAGCTCGAGCGTCTCCGCGAACTCGGGCGCTTCCGCGAGCGTGGGCGTCGCCAGGAGCAGCGGCCCGAGCGCCAGCAGCACCCGCAGGCGGCGCAATCGGCCGCCGTCAGCCGGCAAACGCACGACGAAACTCCTGCTCGATGTCCCAGGCCTCGAGCTCCGCGCGCCGGTTCAAATACATGCCGAACCCGGCGGCGACGTAGAAGGGTTCGATGAACAACACCGCGAGGAAGTAGGCGACGGCCGATGCAAGCTGCGCCAGCCGGCTGGACTCCTCGGTGAACAACGTCGACAGCTTGAAGTCTTCGCCGGGCGGCGCGAACCAGAACAGCAGCGACAGTGCCGCGAACGCGATGCCGAATTCCGCCCAGTAGAAAGCCTTGGTCACCATGAATGCGGATCCGGTGTACCGGCCGCGCAGCTGGACGATGCGAGCGCGCACCCGGAAGAACGGCAGTCCCTCGAGTTGATAGACCGGCTGCGTGAACGAGCGCCACGGCGAGAGCCTGCGCCAGGTCCACGTGATGACGAACTGGCGCCACCACACCGTGCGCTGTTCACGCCACAGGTCGCCGATCGTCGTCGACTGGCCGAAGGCGGCGCGCGCCAGGACGAACAGCACCGTGCGATCGAGCCAGGGTTTCGACCACCACAACGCGAGCACCGGCAGCCACGCGGCGATTTCGAACAGCGACAGGGCGATGAGGCCGGTCGGCACCGCGACGAGTAGATAGCACGGGTAGACCGAGCGCGCGGTCGCCTGGCACAACCGCACGCCGAGATCGGCGGCTTCGAGCGCCGCGCGCGGTCGCATCTGCAGCGCCAGCGTGTCAATCCGCACGGCGGCCCTGCAGCGTGAGGTAGGAGAGCACGGCGATCCAGCAGGCGGCGGCGACGACGTACTTGACGGTGACCGGCAGCCAGCGCGCCGACGACCAGAACGCCTCGATGGCCGCCGCGATCAGGAACATCACCGCGAAGCCGTACACGATGATCATCGTCTCGCGCGCGGCCTGCACCAGGGACTGCAGGCGCGTGTTGCGTCCGGGCGAGATCAGCGCGTGGCCGAGGCGCAATCCGGCCGCCCCCGACAAGACGATGGCGGTGAGCTCGAAGGCGCCGTGGGTCACCACGAACGAATAAAACGTGTCGGAGAAGCCGCGCTCGGTCAGATACCCGGCGACCGCGCCGATCGCGACACCATTGAATATGAGGAAGAACACGCTGCCCAGGCCGGAGAACAATCCGCCCGCGAAGCACTGGAAGCCGATGCTCGTGTTATGCGCGATGTAGAAGCCGAACATGATCCAGTCCTGGTCGGCGCCGCGCACGCTGCCGATCGATTCGGCGGATTCCGAGTACATCTGCTCGTATTGCGCGGCGGTGGCCGCGTCGACCACGGAGAGAATCAGGTCGGGCCGCAGGTACACGAGCACACCCATGACGATCATGGGCAGCCCGAACAACGCCGCCGACAGCCACACGTAGCCGGAATGCGCGCGCACGGCGCGCGGGAAATCCGCGAGGAAGGCGCGCCGGATGCGGGCCAGTCCGAAGTCGCGCCGCTGGTAGATCACCTGGTGGGCGTCGCTCGTGAGCTTGTCGAGCCGGTCGAGCAGGTAACGTGGATAGGAGCGGGCGCGGGCGAGGGCCAGGTGCTCGCAGGCACGGCGGTACAGCGCCGCCACGCGCTCGCCCTGTATCGGGCTGGCGCCGCGCGCATGGCGGTCCTTGCCCGACAGGATCAGCTTCACCTGGGCCTCGAGCTCCGACCATTCTTCATGGTAGATGTTCTCGAACTGCAGCGGCGTCATGCACGCCTGCCTAACAACCATTGCGCGACACCGAGCACGCGTCGCGTCACTTCGGACTCCGGTCGAGTTTCGCTGCCCTGGATGGGCGCGGCGATGGCCGCGAGCTCGTCGAGCCGCTCGATGGTGAGTGTCGGCGCGCGCGCGGCGAGTGCGATGACCGCGGCCTGGTCGCGCGGCGCGAGTGGACGTACCGGCGTGACCGGCGCGACCATGTCGAGGGTGGCCTTCGGCGCCGGACGGCGCTCGTGCACGACCAGCGTTGCCGCCGCGATGTCGCCCACGCGCTTGCCATCCTTGCGCAACAACATGCTCGCGATCCCGATTCCAAAGGCCGCGGGCATGAAATCCGCGAAACGCAGCAGGTTGCGCGTGATGGAGGCGGCCGGCGTGATCGGCAGTCCATTGTCCATGACGACCTTGAGGCCCATCGCGCGTTTGCCGGGCGTTGCGCCCTTGCGCCCGAGCTCGAAGACGACCGGGTAGAACCAGGTGAGCACGAAAATCAGGATCAGCCAGAACGCGATGCCGACACCGCCGAGCAGCATCGCCACGAGCGCGCTCACGTAGTAGATGGCGATGACGATCAACTGATCGATGAGGAACGCGCAGAAACGCGCCGGGATTCCGGCCGGACGCAGCTCCAGCAGGATTCCTTCGGGTGTTTCCGCCGCGACGATCGAATCGAGCACGACTTCGATTCTCGCCTAACCACGGCGCAAAAGTCGCGGGGTCGACGACATTTTGCGTTGACCAACGTCGCGGCGCCCGCCAGCATTGTCGCGCGGGGCGTCCCGCGGGAGCTCTGGCGTGTCCGAAGCGGAAATGTTGAACCATGTCCTTGTGTGTCCGCGTTGTCGTCGCGGCAAGCTCGCGCTCGAGCGGGCCGGCTGGATGTGCGCGGCATGCAGCAGCGGTTATCCGCAGATCGGCGACATTCCGTGGTTGTTTCCCGATCCGCGGCTCGCGCTCGCGGACTGGCGCGCCCGGCTCGTACTGCTGACGCAGCACCTGGGTTCCGAGGCGGCCGCGATGCGCGCCGGGCTCACGTCGCTAATCGCGCCTGCGACCCAGCGGCGGCTCGAAACCGTCGCCGCCGCGTACGAAGACCAGGTCACCCGGCTGCGCGTTTTACTCGCGCCGCTCGGCCTCGAATCGGCCGGCACGCCGGAGTCGGTGCACCACGCGCTCGGCACGCGGCTGCCGATCGAGCAGGGTCTCACTAACTACTACGTGAACCTGCATCGCGACTGGGCGTGGGGCGCGGAAGAGAACGCCGCGACGCTGGCCGAGATCAGCGCCGCGCTGGATGGCGGCTGGGCCGGTCTCGGAGACACCCTCGTACAAGGTGCGGGCGCGGGCCGGCTTGCCTACGACCTGCACGCCGCCGGCGGGGCGCCGCTGACCGTGGCCACCGATTTCAATCCGCTGCTGCTGTTCGCGGCGCGCGAGTTGTACGCCGGCCGCGACGTCGAGCTGTACGAATTCCCGATCTCGCCACGCCGGATCGAGGACCACGCGGTGCTGCGGCGGCTGACCTCGCCGGGTCCCGCGCGCGCCGGACTCGTGCTCGTGGGCGCGGATGCCTTGCAGCCGCCATTCGCGGATGGCGCGTTCGATACCGTCGTGACGCCGTGGTTCATCGACATCGTCGGCGAGCCCTTCGCGCGCGTCGCGGCCCGCATCAACCTGCTGCTCAAGCCCGGCGGACGTTGGATCAACACCGGATCGCTGGCATTCGCGCGCGCGCCCCACGCCGAGCGCATCGGCCTGGAAGAAGCGCTCGAGATCCTGCCCACCGCGGGCTTCGCCGCACCGCGCGTACGCGAGGCAACCCTCCCGTACATGCGCTCACCCGCCAGCCGCCATTCACGCCTCGAGCAAGTGGTTACCTGGGTCACCGAAAAAATCGCGCCGCCCCCCGAAACCCCACGCGCCCGCGTACTCCCCGACTGGCTACTCGACTCCACCAAGCCGATTCCCAAAACCCCCGCATTCGAACTGCAGCAGGTATCAAGCCGCGTCCACGCCTTCCTCCTCGCCCTGATCAACGGCGAACGCTCCACCCGCGACATGGCCCACCTGCTCGTCGAACAACGCCTCATGGCCGCCGACGAAGCCGAATCCCAAGTAAAACTCTTCCTGACCAAACTCCACGAAGACTCCGATTCCCGCACCAGCTTCTGATCGCAAGCCGACCCCGACTCCATTCCCATCTCCGCGCCAGCGCGAGACGACGACGCGGACTCGTCGAAAAAGTCGGTGCTCTTCAAGGAGTGCAGCGAGACCCGCCACACACGCACGGCATGGACGGTGTCCATGTGATGGGTCGGCGCGGACGCGGCGCTCCTGCGTTCGCGCAAGGCACCGAGCCGGCAATCGGTAACGTCTCGCCGCTAGGCACCAAACAATCTCGCGCCATACAGATATCCCGCTGGCACGGCCGGCGGACTCCAATCACGCGCCACCAACCATCAAGTCGCGCCGCGGGAGCGACGAGCCCATTACATGGGCGCCGGCCATGCCGTTCATGCGCTGACCTCGTTGCCGAACTCTTAAATACAGCCCCCATCTTTCGCCACGATTCATCGCCAATTCGCCCGACCCGCGCCCGATCACGCGCCTGATCACGCGTTGAAATGTCCCCCAGAGAGCAAACCCGCTCTCGGGTTACGCAAACAATTGGAGAGGGCACATGGGCACCTGGACGACGAAGTTTCGCAATCCCGCGCTGGTCGCGGGCGTGTTGGCCATCAGCCTGGCCGTGAACCCGGCCTCCGCCGCATCGGGCAGCGACAACGGCGCCGCGAAGCGCGGCATGGCGGGTTTCACGAGTGGCGCGTTGATCGGCGCCGCCGCGGGCGGGCCGCTCGGCATGGTCGTGGGCGCGGTGATCGGCGGCAAGATGGGCGAACGCAGCTACGAAAAGAGCCACGCCATCGCCATGCGCAAGGCCGAGGCCGCGTTGCTCGCGGGCGAGGTCGATACGCTCTCGAGCTCGCTCGATTCACTGTCCGGCAAGGCCGGGCAGGTCGGCTCCAGCGTCCAGTTCCGCACCGGCGAAACCGCGGTTCGCGACAGCGATCGCGCGCGCATCGCGCGGCTCGGCACGCTGGTCGCCGGACTTCCCGACGTGCGCGTGCGCGTCTCCGGATTCGCGGATGCGCGCGGAGACGAGGCGCTGAACCTGAGACTTTCGGAGGAACGCGCCGCGACCGTCGCGGAGGAACTGGTGAAGGCGGGCGTGCCGAAAGAGCGGCTGATCATCGAAGGCATGGGCGAACGGTTCGCCGCGAGTGATGCGCCGTCGGATGACCAGGCCTTCGAACGCTGCGTCGAGATCCGGCTCGAGAAGGGCGCGGCGCTTGCCAGCAATTGAAGGCCCAGCAATTGACGGCCCAGCAATTGACGACGATGTGAAGCCGTGCGACGCGGGCGGCGCGCGCCAAGCGGGGCCCCCCCCCCCAAAAATG
>JAEWLQ010000127.1 GCA_023457495.1 Pseudomonadota bacterium | reverse complement strand
AAGTGCTTCTCAGCCACCGCAACCCGGCCGCCGGGGCCCGCGCGGGCGGCCCTTCGAAATCGTCGTGGGTTATCCTCGCGACGTGCGTTCAATCCATCGGTCATCGGCCTTCGCGGCGCTTGTGTTCCTTGCCGCGTTCGCGACACAAAGCGGCGCTCAGAACGCGAAGCTCGACACGTACTTCACCGAAAAGGACGGGCAGATCAGCGGCAGCTTCGCGGTCGCCGAGCGCGGCGCCGTGCGGTACCGCCGTTCGGTGGGCTTCGCGACCCTCGAGAATGGCGTGCCGCAACCCGCGGACGCCGGAACGCGTTACCGCATCGGCGAGGTGAGCCAGCTGTTCACCGCGGCACTCGTGCTGCAGTTCGCCGAGCGCGGCACCATCACACTGGACAACCGGCTGGCGGAGTTCTTCCCCGACGAGCCAGACGCGATCGACATCACCTACCGCGACATGCTGCGTTCGCAGGGCGAATCATCCGCGTACAACTATCTACTGCTCGGCCGCATGCTCGAGAAGGTGGCGGAACGGCCGCTCGCCGACATCCTCGTTCGGCAGATCGCGGGGAAGCTGGGACTGGCCCGCACCTACTTCGCCGGTTCCGGCCTGGCGAAGACGCTCGAGGCGGCGTCCTATCACTGGACGGCGGACGGATGGCAGCCTGATCCGGGTGCGGACCCGGGCACCGGCGGCGGCGCCCGCGGCATCGTCTCGAACGCCTCTGACCTCGTCATCTTCATGGACGCGCTGTTCGCGGGAAAGGTGGTTACGCCGCACAGTCTCGCCTCGATGCGCGGCGAGGACGGCGGCCTGGGGATCGGAATGCAGCCCGCGACGATCGCGGGTTTTGCGGCGTTCTGCGCCCGCGGCGCCATCGAATCATTCGCGTCGGTGGTCTGCCATTTCCCCGACCGCCGCATGTCGATCGCCTGGACCGGCAATGCCGCGCGCGTACCGCTGGATCAGATCTTTGAAGAAGCCGCGGGACTCGCCGTCAGACGGGCAAGATGACGGAGGCGCCCGTCGTGCTACGTGCCTCCAGCTCGCGGTGGGCACGCTGTGCGTCGGCCAGCGCATAACGCTGGTTGATCCGGACCTTCACCCACTTCTTCTTCACCGCCGAGAAGGTTTCGCGCGCCATCCGCTCGAGATCCGCTCGGTCCGCGGTGTAGTCGAACAATGTCGGGCGTGTGAGGAACAACGAGCCCCGCTTGACGAGCTCCGCGGGCGAAAGCGGCGCGACGGGCCCCGACGAGCTGCCGTAACTCACCATGAGGCCGCGCTTGCGCAGGCAATCGAGCGATTCGAAAAAGGTGTCCTTGCCCACGGCGTCGTAGACGACATGCGCGCCGAGTCCCCGGGTGAGCTTCTTCACCGACGCAGCGATTTCAACGCGGCCGCGAATCAGCACGTGTTTGCAGCCGTTGCGCTTCGCCAGCGTGGCCTTCTCCTGACTGCCGACGACGCCGATGACGGTGGCGCCGAGCGCGCGGCCCCATTGGCAGAGCAGCATCCCGACGCCGCCCGCAGCCGCGTGCACCACGATCACGTCGCCGCGTTTCACGTCGTACGTGTGCCGCAGTAGATAGCAGGCCGTCATGCCCTTGAGCATGAGCACCGCCGCCTGCTCGTCGGACACGCCCGCCGGAATCTTCACGGCGCGCTCCGCCGGCACGTTGCGCACTTCGCAGTAGCTGCCCGGCTGCGCCGTCACGTAGGCGACGCGTTGGCCGGGTTTCAGGCCGCGGACCTTGCGCCCGACCGCCGTGATGACACCCGCGCCTTCGCGACCCAGCCCCGCGGGCAGCGCCTGCGGGTAGAAACCCGTGCGGTCGTAGACGTCGATGAAGTTGATGCCGATGGCGGTGTGCCGCAACTGCACCTCGTCCGCGGCGGGCGGGGCTACCTCGACGTCCTCGAGCCGCATGACCTCGGGTCCACCCGTTTCATGAATACGAATGGCGCGAGGCATGCGGCTCTCCTGGAACGAGGACGACTACGCAGAGTATCCGCGCTCGCCGTGCTCCGCGAGATCGAGGCCTTCGGTCTCCTTGTCCTCCGACACGCGCAGTCCGAACAGGACGTCCATCAGCTTGAGGATGAGCCACGTGAGCAGCACGCACCAGGCCGAGGCGACCACGATGCCCAGCGCCTGCACTCCCACCTGCGCGCCCATCGACTGCTGCACCGGGAAACCGGTGCCGCCGAGGCTCACGGCCGCGAACACGCCCGTGAGCAACGTGCCGACCACGCCGCCGACGCCGTGCACCGGCGAGACATCGAGCGAGTCGTCCACCTCGAGCTTGCGCTTCAGGAATTGCGTTGCGTAGAAGCAGACCGTTCCCGCCGACAGGCCGATCGCCACCGCGCCCAGCGGTCCGACGAAGCCCGAGGCCGGCGTGATCGTGCCGAGGCCCGCCACCATGCCGGTGACCACGCCCAGCATCGAAGGCTTACCGTACTTCTTCCATTCGATGAACATCCACGCCAGCGCGCCGGCCGAGGCGCCCATGTGCGTGGTCACCATGGCCATGCCGGCGGAGCCGTTCGCGGCCAGCGCGCTGCCCGCGTTGAAGCCGAACCAGCCCACCCACAGCATGCCCGCGCCCGCCACCGTGAGCGGCAGGCTGTGCGGCGTCATCGCCGTGTGAGGAAAGCCGCGGCGCTTGCCGAGCACGAGCGCGCAGATCAGCGCGGAGACGCCGGCGCTCACGTGCACGACGATGCCGCCCGCGAAATCCATGACGCCGAGCTGGGCCAGCCAGCCGCCACCCCAGACCCAGTGTGCGAGCGGGACGTACACCAGCAGCAGCCACAGCGCGGAGAATCCGAGCACGGCCGAGAAGCGCATGCGCTCGGCGAAGCCGCCGATCACGAGCGCGGGCGTGATGACCGCGAAGGTCATCTGGAACATCACGAACACGGTTTCGGGAATCGTCCCCGACAGCGAATCACGCGTGACACCCTGCAGGAACGCCTTGTCGAAACTGCCGATGAACGACTGCGCGCTGCCGCCGTCGGTGAACACCAGCGAATATCCGACCGTCATCCACAGCAGCGATGCCACACCGGTGATGGCGAAACACTGCATGAGAATGGAGAGCACGTTCTTGGAGCGCACGAGGCCCGCGTAGAACAACGCGAGTCCGGGCAGTGTCATGAACAGCACCAGCGCGGTCGCGGCGATGATCCAGGCGGTATCACCCTTGTCCACGGCAGGGGCGCCATCCTGCGCGAACGAAATCAACGGGCACAGCAGCAAGCCGAGCGCCGCCGGCGCCCGGTAGTTAGAAGCACTCATTTTTGATCCCCTCGTCTGGCGGCTGGCAGTCGCCGCAATCCAGCTCATGTACGAGCGCCCGCCCCTGTCAGAGAACGAAGCTCGCTTTTTTATCTAGTTAGCAGAGCGCCCGCCACGCAAGTGAACGGGCGCTCGTTGAATCCCGGGCGCGAGCCCGTTACAAAGCTGAGTTATCCGTTTCACCGGTACGAATGCGGATCACGCGATCGATATCGGTGATGAAGATCTTGCCGTCGCCGACCTTGCCGGTCTTGGCGGCCTTCAGGATCGCCTCGACCACTTGATCGACGAGATCGCTGCGCACGGCTACTTCAATTTTGGTCTTCGGGACGAAGTCGACGACGTATTCGGCGCCACGATACAGCTCGGTATGACCGCGCTGGCGACCGAAACCCTTCACCTCCGTCACCGTCATGCCGGAAACGCCTATCTCGGACAGCGCCGCACGGACGTCGTCGAGCTTGAAAGGCTTGATGATGGCGGTGACCAGTTTCATTTCTTTTCTCCCAATTCTTTAGTGCCAATTCTTCGATGGGTTGGACGCCGACATCGGCGAGCCCTAATCGCAGTGCAGCTTCCGTGCCAGTATCCCGAAAGCCCAACATAGCGGCAATTCAACGATTGGGCGTTTGCATGTGTCCCGCGTCGGCACTAATTTAGAGCGTCGGAAGTTCTCTCGCCCAACAATGGTGCGATGACGGTCGCGCAAGGAGGCTCTCTCAATCTGTTAGGGTGTGGCTCGGATGAATGTCGGAATGAGTCTACGTATCGTCATCGTCGGCGCGGGCCAGGCCGCCGCCCAAGCCATCGAGACACTACGCCATCGCGGCCACACGGGCCCTATCACGTTGATTGGTGACGAAGATTCGTTGCCGTACCAGCGTCCACCCTTGTCGAAGAAGTATCTGGCCGGTGTGCTCGAACGCGACCGGCTGCTGATCCGCCACGTCGATCACTATCTCGCGCATGGCGTCGACCTGCGCCTCGGATTCGCCGTGGTGAACATCGATCGCGCGCGACGCCGGGTCGAGCTCGCCGACGGCTCGTCCATCGAATACGACCGCCTGCTGATCGCGACCGGAAGCCGGCCGCGGCTGTTGCCCCAAACCTGGGAAGCCGCGCGCCCGTATTACCTCCGCACCTCGGCGGACGTCGATCTGCTGCGCGCGCAGATGGCGCCGGGCCGCCGGGCCACCATCATCGGCGGCGGCTACATCGGCCTCGAGACCGCTGCGACCCTGCGCGAAGCCGGCCTCGAAGTCACCGTCTACGAAGCCGCGGACCGCGTGATGTCGCGCGTCGTCTCGCCCGCCGTCTCGCGCTTCTACGAAGCCGAACACACCCGCCGCGGAGTCGATCTCCGCCGGATGGTGCCTGGCACGGAAATCCCGGGAATCGGCGAGAACGGTGGCTTCCTGCTGGCGGCGATTGGCGTTGTGCCGGCAGACTCGCTGGCCCGCGACGCGGGCCTCGAATGCCAGGACGGCATCCTCGTGGACGAGTACTGCCGCACGTCGGATCCGGACATCTGGGCCGCGGGTGACTGCACCCGTCATCCGAGTCCTCGTTACGGCGCGCGCGTGCGCCTGGAATCCGTGGACAACGCGTTCGAACAGGGCACGAGCGCGGCCCTCAACATGCTCGGGCTAACTACCGTGCACGACAAGGTGCCGTGGTTCTGGTCCGACCAGTACGACCTCAAGATGGTCATCGTCGGCCTTGCTTCCGGGCACGACACCGCCGTGCTGCGCGGCGACCCGGCGACGCGCGCCTTCAGCGTGTGTTACCTCAGGGACGGCGAGCTCATCGCCGTGGAAACGGTCAACCACACGAAGGACCAGATGGCCGCCCGCAAGCTGATCCCAGCACGCGCGCGGCCGGATCCGCGCAAACTCGCGGATCCAACCATTCCACTGCGCGATTGTTAGGCGGCTCGCGATAGCGGCGCCGCGGCGAGCTGCGAGATTTCGCGGCGCGCCTGCGTCATGGCCGCGGCGCGGGCGTCGGGGCCGTAGCCGATCTTCTCCGCGCGCACGAAGGTGACGTCGGTGATGCCGACGAATCCGAGCAGGTGCCGAAGGTACGGCTCCTGGAAGTCGATGGCGCGAGCCGGCCCTTCGCTGTACAGGCCTCCGCGGCTCTCGATCACGATCACGCGTTTGCCGGACAGCAATCCCTTCGGACCTGCCTCGGAATAAGAGAAGGTCTCCCCCGCGCGCAGCACGTGATCGAACCACGCGCGCAACGAGGTGGCGACGCTGAAGTTGTACATGGGCGCGCCGATCACGACGGTATCGGCGGCGCGCAGCTCGGCGATGAGCTGGTCGGACAAGGCGCGCGCCTGCCGCTCTTCCGCACTGGCCGGCGTGCCGCGCACACCCGCGAGCGACTCCACACTCAGGTGCGGCACCGGATCGAGGCCAAGGTCGCGGTGCATCACCGTCGAGCCGGGTGATTCCGCCAGCAACCGCTCCACCGTCTCCTGCACGAGCACTCGCGAAACGGATTCTTCCCGGGCGGCGCTGCTATTGATGACCAACAAGGATTTCATGGCACTCCTTACTGTTGAATTCGTTGTGTCGGGAGTGCATGTTCGCGTTCCATAAATCGCATTAATAGCCGCGCAATCTGCGACACGGCGTCGCGCAAATAGGAACGCTGGCATGGAAATCGATGATATCCGGGCCTTTTTGACGGTCGCGGACACCGGCGGATTGACCGCCGCGGCCCAGCGCCTGGGGGTCAGCAAGTCCATCGTCAGCCGGCGGATCGCGCGGCTCGAAAAAGAGCTCGGCGCCGTACTGCTGACCCGGACCACTCGCGGAGCGGCGCTCACCGAAGCCGGCGCGAACTTTCGCGATCACGGCCTGCGCATCGCCTCGGAGGCGGAAGCCGCGCGCGACATCGTCGCGGCGGACGGCCCGGTGCGCGGACGATTGCGGATCGCGGCACCGCTGTCGTTCGGGCCCACGTTCTCGCCCGTGTTCGCCGAGCTCGCCGCACGCAATCCCGAGCTCGAACTCCATGCGTCGTACAGCGACAAACGGGTCGATCTCGTCGCCGAGGGTTTCGACGCGGCGATTCGACTTGGACGACTGAGCGATTCCAACCTGGTCGCGCGTCGCATTGCGTCGTTCAGTGGACGGGTCGTCGCGAGCCCTCGCTACCTCGAATCTCATCCGGCACCCCGCACTCCAGACGATCTGAAGGATCACGCGGCGCTCACGCAGCCCGGCGTTCAGTGGCCGTTCGCACATGGGGGCCGCGTCATCTCTATGTATCCGAACGGCCGGTTCAGCGCCGACAACGGCGCGGCGCTCGTGCCGGCGGTGCTGGCGGGACTCGGAATCGCGATGTTGCCGGACTTCCTCATCGACGAGCACATCCGCAGCGGCGCGCTGGTGCCGCTGTTGCCGGAGTACCCGATGCCGGAGGCCGGCGTTTACGTGGTGCGGCCTCCCGGTGGAAACGCTCCACGCAAGGTGCGCGCACTCATCGAGATCATGCTCGAGAAGTTCGGCGGCCAGGCCTGTTCCGTTCCCGACGCAGCGCAAAACGAAGCCCCGGTTGCGATGGTTACTACATCTGTCATAGAGTAGACCACAGTTGTAGACACGAACATTTTCCAACAGGAGCCGTCGTGGCCGAGCCGAAGCTAAGTGCGATCGAGTTGAAGATCATGGGCGAGCTGTGGGGCCACGGCCCGCGCTCCATCCGCGAGATCCACGAAGCCATCGTGAGGCGCGACCGTCCCGCCTATACCACCGTGCAAACCATGGTTTACCGGCTCGAGGCCAAGGGGGCCCTGCGGCGCACGAAGAAGATCGGCAACGCACACGTCTTCGAAGCGACCACCTCGCGCGAGTCGGTGCAGACCCGCCTGATCAAGGAGTTGTTAGGCCTGTTCGGCGGCAGCGCCGGCCCGGTGATGGCGCACCTGGTAGAGATGGGCAAGATCTCCAACGAGGACATCGAGGATGCGCAGAAGCTGCTGCGCGATCACGCCAGCCGCGGGGCGAAGGACAAGGCCAGATGAGCGGCGCGCTGCTCGATCATCTGTGGCAGTCGACACTGTTCTGCGGTGGCGTCTGGTTGCTGATGTTCGGGTTGCGCAAGAACGGCGCCGCGCTCCGCCACTGGTTGTGGACGCTGGCCTCGATCAAATTCCTGCTGCCGTTTTCTTTGCTGTATTCACTCGGCTCGCTCGCCCGGCTGTTTCCCGCCCAGGCGAATCAGCCTGACTTCTTCGGGGACGCCTTGAGCGCCGCCGCACCGGTGCTGTCGCCGACCCGCACGCTTTCTCTGCCGCTTTCGGCCGTCGCAGCCGAGGGACCCGGGCTCGAGGTCCTGCTGTTCGGCGCGTGGATAATCGGTGCGTCGCTCGTATTGCTGCGCTGGTTCAGCGCCTGGAGCGTCGCCGAGAGGATTTCCCGGGCAGCGAGGCCGGCGCCGGGCGCACCGCCGGACGCGTGGATCACGGATGCCGACATCGAGCCATCCGCGGCCCGCGTCTTCAAGCCGGTGGTGTTGCTGCCGGCCGCGCTGCTCGGGAAACTGACCACGCCGCAGCTGCAGGCCGTGCTGGCGCACGAGCGCGAACACATCGCGCGGCACGACAACCTCAAGGCGAACATACATCGCGTCGTCGAAGCGTTGTTCTGGTTCTATCCACTCGTCTGGTGGATAGGCCGACGCATGCTCGAGGAGCGCGAACGCGCGTGCGACGAAGCGGTGATCGACGCGGGTCACGATCCGGCGGACTACGCGGCGGGCATCCTCGCCGTGTGCGGCCACTGCCGCGGCCACGCGAAGGCCAGCCTCGCGCGCGGCCCACTGGCCGCGGCGACGGCCGGGAACCTGACGCAACGCATCCGCGAAATCCTGGCCGCCGCCCGGCCGCGTTCTCTGGGGTTCATCAAGGCCGTCGTGCTCAGCGCCAGTACCCTGGTCGTCGCCACGGTGCCCGTGTTCGCGGGTGCCTTCGACGATGCGCTGCACCGCTACGACCTGTTGCGCCGCCAGTCGAACGCGCTCGGCTCCGCGCAGGTCTCGCTGACGCCGGCGGCTCCCGGTGGTCCGCTCGTCCGGACGGTGACGGTGAACGGGGACCGCGTCGTCATTCGCAACAGCTCGCTGCGCGACCTGGTGGCGCTCGCGTACGGAGTGGAGTCATGGAGGATCGTCAGCCTCGACCCCCTGCTCGACGATTCCCATTACGACGTGCTCGCACGGCTGCCCCATCCCGTGGACGAGCCCGAACGATTCGACCCGCTCGCGCTGCAGGGCACCGTGGCCAAACTACTGGCAGGCCACTTCGGCATGCAGATTCACGTCAACCAGCGCTGCCAGCATCCCTGCGGCCGCGGCGCACTCGATCCCCCCGACACGCGATAGCGCCCGATGCTCGCCGGAGCCGTCGATCACCTGTGGCAATCGCTGCAGTTCTCCGGGGCTGCCTGCGCGCTGGCGTGGCTCGCGCTCGGCAACGCCGCGATCGTGCGCCTGTGGCTGTATCGCATCGCCACGCTGAAGTACCTCGTGCCGTTCCACCTGCCGTATGTGCTTGGTTACTGGTACGGCTTCCCGGTCACGTTTCCGAGCGACGCACCGCCGGCGGCAATGGTCGCGGCCGTCGAAGCCGCGAAGCCGTGGTTCGCGCCTGCGCGTTCCGTCGGCTGGACCTGGACGCTTCTGACCGTCGCGCTCTTTGCATCGGCGATGGCCTTGCGCTGGATGGCGCGGCGGCGGCGCGAAGCGGAAATTTCCGCGCGCGCCGAACACCTGCGGCTCGAGAGCGATCCGGACGACCGCCAGCCAGGGCTCGGCTTCGTGAAGGGCCTGCTGTTCACGACGCTCGCGATCATGGCCTTGGCCCTGCCGCTCGTGGGTGGCGCGATCGAGGGCTCGCTGCATCGGCGCGAGGTTCTCATCGCCAATGCGCTCGCGTTGCGAGCCGCACCCACGCGCATCCGGCCCGCGGCGGACGGCCAGGGCAGCCGATTCAACATCCGGGCCGACGTTCGCGGTGTGCATATCCGCAATGCGACCATCCGCGACCTGGCGGCGCTCGCCTACGGGGTGAGCCCGTACTTCGTGCGCGGCAATCACTTTGTCGCCAGTGGCCAGGAAGACTGGCTAGTCGGCTCGCGGCACGACGTTTCCATGACGGCCGGCATCCGCGAGCCGGAGCGATTCGACAGCTACGCGCTGCGGCAACCGCTGACCAAACTACTGGCGGAACAGTTCGGCCTCGAGATCTACGTCAACGGCGACTGCCAGCCGCCTTGCGGCCATTGGGGCGTCGCACTCAAGCCAGATCCGCTGTCTCCCTGATCGCGGACGCCGCGGGCCGGGCCGCAGGCTTCGCGCGCCAGCGCGCGAACACGGCCTCGATGCTGGTGTCGGATTCGCCGATGATCCCCTCGGTGAGCTGCCGCCCGAGCTCGCGATAGCTGTCGAATTGCATCTCGCCGTAGAACTGATTGGCCGTCGACTGGTTGGGGAACTCGGGGTTCGTGCGCCAATAGCCGTAGATGTCCGCGCTCAGGTCGGCGCGCACCAGCGCCTTCAGGTAGAGGATTTCACCGCGGCTGCCGTCCGCGTAGATCACGTCGCCGACCAGGTGCACACGTTGGCGCGGCAATCGCTCGTCCCGATGGAACAGCGGGTCCGCGCAGATGTTCACGTCGGCGCCGAAATCCGCGCGGGCGCGTTGCACCGCCTGCGCGAGGTCCGCGAGCGTCGCGTCCGGATCCGCACCGGCGTCGCTGACGACGATGTATCGGCAGCGTCGGCGCAGTAGTTCGTAGACGCCGAGGTTTTCGAAGTGCCCGCCGTCGGATAGATGAATGCGCGCCTGCTTTTCGTCGAGCCCGATGCCCAGCATCTCGCGCAGCATGAGCTGGTACCACGCGGGCCAGCGCCAGCGGCGCGGCTCGTGGCGCGGATTCGCGACCCAGACGCCGAGGCGCACGTTGAGCAGCGCCATGAGAAAGCTCACCGGGCGCGAATTCGTCGCGTACGTATCCGGATCGACGGCCGCCCCGGACACCGCGAACGCGGTCGACAACGTGAGCTCGCCGCGCAGGTAGCTGGTCGTGCGGCGGAAGCCGGTGGCCGACGATCCGCAATAGAGCGGCGTGAGGATCATGTTCTCGCCATTGCGCGCGCGACGCTTGGCGTCCGTCGAACTCGTCGTGTTCAGCGTGGTGTTGATGATGTGGAACGGACCGCCGGATTCGGCGCGCACGTCGGCGAGCCGGAACAAAGCGGGATGCTGGTCGTCGGGCGCGACCGAGGGCAGGAACGCCTCGGCGAGCCGGCTGCGGTAATAGCTGTGCATCGAGATGGCGTTGATGTCGCACACGAACGCGAACAGCACCGAAAGTCCCAGCCAGACGTAGAACCCGTGCGATGCGAGCAATGCGGTGTGATGCGCCAGGTGATAGAGCGCGGTGAACAATCCAATCAGTACGAGCGCGAGCCCGGCAACGGCGAATGTGCCCGCATGTTTGCCCGGCTTGCCCGCCTGGCGCACGGACAGCGCGCCGGTCACGAGCGGCGCGATCCACGTGAAGTGCCGCGTGAGTTCCGACGCGGTTTCGGACTTCACCAGGCTGAACACGGTCCTCTCGATGCCCGCGAGCACCGGAAACAGGCCGATGCCGATGCAGATCACCGCGCCGACGAGTAATTTGCCGAGGCTGAGCCGCAAGTATTGCCCCGCGCTCATCTGGCGCAGCGGCGGCAACACCGTGCTGAACGCGAACAACAAGGTCGCGACCAGGTACAGCGCCAGCAGCCCGACGCCGAGCACGCCGCATATGAAGAACCCGTCGTGCGCGACCACCGCGCTCGCGCCCGGCATCGCAAGCTCACGCGGAAAGGCGAATGCGAACCAGTCGCCGGACGCGATGCCGATGAGCAGCAGCAGGAACGGCAGCAGCACGAAGAGATTCAGCAGCGTGCCGGCCAGGATGCTCGCGCCGAGCGTCCACCCGGACAGCCCGGGCCCGGCGATCAGATACCGTCCATGCGCGCGCAGCCAGTCGAGCACCGTGCCGGTGCCGCTCGCCAGCGGAATCGCGCCGAGCCTTTGCACCGAGCTCGCGGGCACGTGCGCGCGCAGCCAGGTGAGGCACGAGCCGATGTATCCCCCGCCGGAGACCGACGACAGGTAGTCGAACCGCTCCAGCAGGCCGCGGCGCGCCAGGGCCTGCAGCACACCCATGTTGAAGGCCGCCGAACGGATCCCTCCGCCCGACAAGGCGAGCCCCGCGAGCGGCGCATTCTCGGGTATTTCAGCGGTCACGCGGCGGCGGCGCCGGATCCATTCGAGCTCGGCCCGTTCGACGTCGCCGAAGTCGTCGGTGAATTCGCCGGTGGGTGCATCCTGCGGGCGCGCCGCCTCGCCGTTCACAGCGTTTCCCCGAACAGTCGGCACTGCGGTGTCTGGTAGTCAGCCGGCGTCTCGGGATCGCGATGCACCTTGAGGTACTCGATGATCGCGAATCTTTCCTCGTCGGTGAATTCCGGCCCGATCACGCCGTGGGGCAGTGGATTGGCTTTCGGGTCGGCCAGATGCTTGCGCCAGGTAACCGCGTCGGCCGCGAACGCGTGGCCGGTGTTCCAGTTGCCCTTGATGCTGGTATCGAGCCAGAAGCCGTCATCCTCGCCATCGGCGTCGGGTTCGATCGCGTACCCGGCATGTTTGGTGTCGTAGTCGCGCCGTCCGACGAAGAAGCGCTTCGTGCGTTTCTCCGGCGGCAGCAGCATCTCGTACAGCGAGGGGACGGAGCCGTTGTGCAGGAACGGCGGCGTGGCCCACACGCCTTCGAGCGGGCGCGGCTTGTAGCCGGCAATTTCCTGCGGCAGGTCGAGCGCGCCGAAGCCCTCCAGGCATTGCTGCGTCGCGTAGTCGATGCCGTTGTCGGCGTAGAAACGGTTCTTGATGAGGATGCCGATCAGGTTGAGCGCCAGGCCTTCGGAAAGACTTCCCGGCTCGAGCTTCGCGAGTGTCAGTTCGATGTTCTGCGATCCATGGCGCACGTCCCAGAAGAGATTTTCGAGGTGGCAGTCGGCGTCGCACTGCAGCGGATCGGAGGGACGCTGGTCGGCGCCCGGAGTTCGCGGCGCGCCCGCTTCGACGATGGCGGCCTCGATCGCGCGGAATGTTTCTTCGGGCAACGACGCCACGGCATTCGCATCCGGATCCGGGTAGTTCGCATGGAGGTCGGCGAGCCGCTGATGCGCGCCCTCTTTCCCGCCGAGGCGCACCACTTCTTCAAGGCGGAAGCGCGCGTCCCGCGCGAGCGCACGTGTCAGCAGCGGCCGCAGCGCATTGCCGAGGTCCGCCTTCGTCAGGCCGGTGGAGGAGATGTCGTAGCGGCGTTCGAGGAAGCCTTGCGCCGCGGCAGGGTCCGTCCCGATGTGATCGAGCGGGATCACCTCGATGCGCCACACCAGATCGTTCGGGGGTTTGAGCGGCGCCATGGCGCGCGCGCGCGCCGGCTCGGAGATGTTGGGTCCGTGACATTCCTGGCAGCGATCCTTGAACAGTTTCTCACCGCGCGCCGCCTTCTCGTGATCGATCCTGCCGAGCAGATCTTCCGGCCAGCGCGGTGGGCGCAGCATCTGCAGGGCGTGTTCGATGCGCGTGAGCCCCGCGATGTCCACCGAGCTGCGGTATCGCTCGTTCGCGGGCAAGGGCGCGTTCATGGCGCTGCGCAGCGGCGCGATGGCGCCGACACCGAGCGCTTCGCCGACGTTGCGCGCCAGCGGCTGCGCGACGGAGCCGTTGTACTGCACCCAGTCGAATTTCCAGATGTTCCACAGGTACGGATAACTCACCGGCGCGTCGCCGGCCTGGTAGTTAGCAGCGGTGAGATGATCGCCGAACGCGGTGTTGCCGATGCGGCCCAGCGCGTCGGTGCGGCCGAATCCCTCGTGTACCGGGTAGAGATCCCGGAGCGGGTTGTTCTGTCCGCTGGCGAGCATCGCCTTGATCGTCGCGCGCAGAGCCTGCTTCAGTTGCGGCTTGCCCGCGGGATACCCCTCGCCCAGCACCTTCTGCGCGAAGCGATCGAACTTCCACGGATTGGCGGTCGTCCCGATGAGCGAGGCCGCGAGGACCGGCGCGAATCCGCCGCGCGACATGTCGGTGAAGGCGTGCATCGCCTGCCCGCCGTCGATGCGGATCGCCCGCGTCCTGCCGTCTTTCGTGACGTGGATTTCGCCCGTGTGACAGGCCGCGCAGGTGATGTCGAGAACGTCCTCGCCGATACGCGGATCGAAATGCCGCGCGAAGCCGATCGGCAACTGGTCGGGATTCGCCGGGCTCGGCGCCGGATCGACCAGGAAGCGGTATTTGCGCATGTGATCGGGGTCGGCGAAGCGCTGGGTGGATAGCGGCATCTCGAGGTTGACGAACCACGAATAGCGCACCGCGCCGCCCGAGGCGCCCTGCGGCATCGAGGCGCCCTGGGCCGTGTAGTAGTAGCGCTGCCGCAGCGGCGCGTCCTGGCCTTCACCCCATCCCTGGTCCAGCCAGACGTATTCGTCCACCTTCTCGAGGGCGGGAATCGTGTTGACCGGCCACAACACGAACCAGGCGTACAGTCCGAAAGCCGTCAACGCACCCGCAATAGCCGCGCCCAAGATCCATCTCATTACCCGTCGCATCGCGTTACTCCCTGCCCGATCTGACGCATACTTCGACGACAAACTAGCTCGTCGAAGGATGGCGATTGTGTACGGCTCAGGGAAAGTTTCAATCGACTGGTTGACAGGCCTTCTGCTGGTTGTTTGTTTGGTGACGGAAGTCGCACTCGGAGCGCCGATCACCACCACCATTCCGGGCGAAGCGCTGAGGATCGAGCGCTTCAGCAGTGAAGTCGAACTACTCGAGGATCCCGGCGGGCAGCTGGGCATCGACGAGGTGAGCGGCGAGCCGGCCGCCGGCGGCTTCCGGCGCGCCACGCTCGAAACCGCGAACGTCGGCTTCACCTCGTCGGCCTGGTGGGTCCGCTTCACCCTGCGCAATCCGGGCCCCGAGCCGCGGCAGGTCTTCCTGCGCCAGGGCTATCCACTCATCGACCACGTCACGCTTTTCAGCCCGGATCCGACCGGCGGCTGGCGCGAGCTCGCGACGGGAGACCGGCTCGATTTCGATTCGCGGGCGATTGCGCATCGCGATTTCTTCTTCCCGCTCGACCTGCCGGCCGCCGGCGAGCGCACGTTCTACCTGCGATATGAATCGCAGGGTCCGGTCGACATCCATCTCTCGCTGCTCGACGCGGCCGAGATGGCCGGCGCGGTGAGCCGCGAGCAACTCGCCTACGGAGTCTATTTCGGCTGCGTGATCATGCTATTGGTGTGGAGCGGACTGGTTTTCCTCGCCGTGCGCGACAAGGCCTTCCTCGCGTACTTCGCCTACGTCGCGGCCTTCGGGCTCTACATGGGCGTCAATACCGGTCTCGCGTTCCAGTACCTGTGGCCCACGAGTCCGGAGTGGGGCAACACCTGCCTGCTGGTGCTCCTGAACATCTCTTTGATCGCGGCACTGCATTTCTCGACGACGATCCTGCGCTCGCGCGACTACACGCCGCGGCTCTTCTTCATCGCGCGGCTATTGCAGCTCGCCGCCGTCATCGCGCTGGCGCTGGTCCCGGTGCTCGACTATGCCGTGCTCATACGGCCGGTCACGTTCCTCATCCTCGTGTCCGTCATCTACCTGATCACGCTCGGCGTGGTGAGCCTGCTCGCCGGTTCGCGGCCGGCGCGCTTCTTCGTCATCGCATGGAGCGCGTTCCTGGCCGGCTCGATCATCTTCGTGCTGAAGAATTTCGGTTTGCTGCCGCACACCTTTCTCACGCAGCACAGCTGGCAGGTCGGCTCGCTGCTCGAGATGATCCTGCTCTCGATGACGCTGTCGAGCCGCATGAGCGAGCTGCAGCAGCAGAGCCGCACCGATTCGCTGACACTGCTCGGCAACCGCCGCCACTTCGATCACAAGCTGCCGGCGGAATTCAACGCCGCGAAGCAATCCGGACTGCCGCTCTCACTACTCGTGATCGACATCGATCACTTCAAGCAATACAACGATCGACACGGGCACGCGCAGGGTGACGAGGCGATCAAGCTGCTGGGCGGCGTGATCCGGCGGCACGCGCGCAAGCCGTTCGTCGCATGCCGCTACGGCGGCGAGGAATTCTGCGTGATCCTGCCGAACACGGACGCGGCCGTGGCCGGAATGGTCGCCGAGCGGCTGCGCGCCGCTGCCCAGACACTGATCGCCGGCGAACTCGCGATCACCATCTCGGTCGGACACGCCTCGCAGATCGCCAACGAATTTCCCTCTCCCGAGAAGTTCTTCGAGGCGGCGGATGCCGCCATGTACGCGGCCAAGCAGGCGGGGCGCAACCGTGTGGCGGAGTTCCGCGGCCGCCGCAACGACGATCCAGCCTCGCCGCAGTCCGCGGCTGAAGCGCGAGCCTGACGGCAAACCGGGAGGTCGCGCCTGCCAGCGCCGAGGTTTTCAGTTCGCGTCCTGCCCGCCGATGAGGTCCAGCTGGCCGCGTCTCGCGATCCTTCGATCGAACAACCCCCACGCGCCTTCGTGGCCATGCCATGCCCCGCCGGTCGCGGCCTTGGCGTATTCCGTCGCGCGCGTCTCGAAGAAGTTGGCGTGTTCGACGCCGTTCAGCATCGCGGTCAGCCACGGCAGCGGATGCTCCTTCACACCGTAGAGTTGCGGCAGGCCTAACTGCTTCAGGCGCCAGTCGGCGATATAGCGGATGTACTGCTTCACCTCCGACGCGGCCAGTCCTTCCACCGGACCCATCTCGAACGCCAGGTCGACGAAGCGGTCCTCGAGCGTCACGACTGTCCGGGCGCATTCGACGATATCGTCGCGCACTGCGGATGACAGCGCACCGGTCTCCTGCGCGAAAGTGTGGAACAGCCGGATGATGCCCTCGCAATGCAACGTCTCGTCGCGCACCGACCAGCTCACCACCTGCCCCATGCCGCGCATCTTGTTGTGACGCGGGAAGTTGAGCAGGATCGCGAAGCTCGCGAAGAGCTGCAGTCCTTCCGTGAAGCCGCCGAACATCGCGAGTGTGCGCAGCACGTCGGCATCGGTTTCCACGCCGAAGCCCTGTAGATAGTCATGCTTGTCGCGCATCGCCGCGTAGTCCATGAACGCTGTGAACTCCGAGTCCGGCATACCGAGCGTCTCGAGCAGCAGCGCGTATGCCGCGATGTGCACGGTCTCCATGTTGGCGAATGCCGCGAGCATCATCTTGATCTCGGTCGGGCGGAACACGCGCGCGTAGCGCTCCATGTAGTTGTCCTGCACCTCGACGTCCGATTGCGTGAAGAATCGGAACACCTGGGTGAGCAGGTTGCGCTCCGCCTCGGTGATGCGATTGCTCCAGTCCTTGCAGTCCTCGCCGAGCGGTATTTCCTCGGGCATCCAGTGGATCTGCTGCTGGCGGCGCCAGTACTCGATCGCCCACGGATAACGGAATGGCTTGTACGACTTCGACGGCGTCAACAGGCCGGGTTTCGCGATGAGCTCGATCTGGTTGTTCACTGGCATGACAGGCACTCGTCGTATTTGTTCTCGTCGGTCTCACTACCCTCGCTACCCAGGGGCTTCCTGGGCCACGAGCGCGTGTTGTCGGCCTCGACGCCGGCGAAACCCGCGCGCTGCACGCTCTTGCTGCGGCAGTAGTACAGCGACTTCACGCCGCGCTCCCACGCGGTCCAGTGCAGCATGAGCAGGTCCCACTTGTGGATGTCGCTGCGCAGGTAGAGGTTGAGCGACTGGCCCTGGCAGATGAGCGGCGCGCGGTCGGCCGCGAGCTCGATCACCCAGCGCTGGTCGATTTCGAACGCGGTGCGGAACACCGCCTTCTCGTCATCGGTGAGCGCATCGAGATGCTGCACCGAGCCTTCGTGCGCCAGGATCGATTGCCAGGTGTCCTCGGTGTTGAGGCCCTTCGCCGCGAGCACCTTCGCGAGCGCGGGATTGCGCACGCTGAAGGAGCCCGACAGCGTCTTGTGTGTATAGACGTTCGCGGGGATCGGCTCGATGCACGCGCTGGTGCCGCCGCAGATGACCGAGATGCTGGCCGTGGGCGCGATCGCGAGCTTGTGGCTGAAGCGCTCCATCGCGCCGCGCTCGGCCGCGTCGGGACATGCGCCGCGTTCTTCCGCGAGCCGCAGCGAGGCCGCGTCGGCGGCCTGCCGCAGGTGCTTGAACATGCGCAGGTTCGCGGCACGGGCCAGCGCGCTCTCGAACGGAATGCCGCTGTTCTGCAGGTAGGAATGGAAACCCATCGCGCCGAGACCCACCGAGCGTTCGCGCATCGCCGAGTAGCGCGCCGTGTTCATCGACTTGGGCGCGTTGTCGATGAAGTCCTGCAGCACGTTGTCGAGCATGCGCAGCAGGTCCTCGATGAAACGCGGCTCGCGGCTCCATTCATCCCAGGTCTCGAAGTTCACCGAGGAAAGGCAGCAGACGGCCGTGCGAGTCTTGCCGAGATGGTCGCGGCCCGTCGGCAGCAGGATCTCGCTGCACAGGTTCGACTGGCGTACCTTGAGACCCAGCTCCCTCTGATGCGGCGCGAGCTGGCTGTTGGCCGTGTCGCCGAACAGTAGATAGGGCTCGCCGGTCTGCAGGCGCGTCTCGAGGATCTTCTGCCACAGCTGGCGCGCGTTGACCGTGCGCAGCACCTTGTCGTCCTTCGGGCTGCGCAGCGCGAAGGGCCGGTCGTCGCGCACCGCCTCCATGAATTCGTCGGTGATGCAGACGCCGTGGTGCAGGTTCAGGCTCTTGCGATTGAAGTCGCCCGAAGGCTTGCGGATTTCGATGAACTCCTCGATCTCCGGGTGGTGCACGTCGAGGTAGACCGCTGCCGAGCCGCGTCGCAGCGAGCCCTGCGAGATCGCCAGCGTGAGCGAATCCATGACGCGCACGAACGGAATGATTCCCGAGGTCTGGCCGCAGCCCTTCACCGTCTCGCCGATCGAACGCACGCCGCCCCAGTAGGTGCCGATGCCGCCGCCGTTCGAGGCGAGCCAGACGTTTTCGGTCCAGGTATCGACGATGCCGTCGAGGTTGTCCTCGACCGCGTTGAGGAAACACGAAATGGGCAGGCCACGGTCGGTGCCGCCGTTGGAGAGAATCGGCGTCGCGGGCATGAACCACACCTTCGACATGTAGTCGTAGAGCCGCTGCGCGTGCTCCGCGTCGTCGGCGTAGGCCCGCGCCACCCGCGCGAACAGATCCTGGGTCGTCTCCCCCGGCAGCAGGTAACGGTCGACCAGCGTCGCGCGCCCGAAGTTGGTCAACAACGCGTCACGCGCAGGATCTATCCGGACGGTGTCTAACTTGGGAGAACCCGAGGCGGCCGGTTGTTTCGTAGTTTTTTTTCCGCCGGCGCGCGCGAGCTTCGCGCCCACCGCCGAGACCGTTTGACTTGCCATTCCGCTGCTCCTCGTGTGGGGCGGCGGCGGCGCGACTTCTGCGTAAGGCAGAAAATCTGCGCTGCTGCCGGAACACCCCGTCCGACCAGTAGTACTCAAGGTGTGCTCGGCAGGTCTCCTGGCTCACCGCTCGATCGCGTTTCTCCCAGCCTTCCCGAAGACTTGCGCCTTCAGTGGCTTTCCGTGACGACGAAACGCTCGCGGCCTACAGTTGCGGGGGCAGCTGCGGTTTTGGACCGCATTCCCTTTTCATCGCGCCTACGCGCGAACCGATGCACGACAAGATGTTGTGTTTTTCGGCGCCGGGTTGTCAACATCTTGTGTTTTGAGCGCGCGTAGGTCATGGATCGCGCCTTGACCTCACCGCGCGTGAAGGACGTGGGGCATGACGACCATGGTTCTCACGCCGGCAACCTGAAGACCAGCGTGGCGAGCAGCAACCGAAGCGGCAGATCCGCCGGGCCGCATATGCCATGCCCGGTCGTGCAGCCACTTTCCGCGCGCGCGCCGACGCCGACCTACGCCGACTAACAACCCGAAGACCCGCCCCAGAGCTCCCTCGCGCGCGGACGCGGGTTGCCGACGCCCCAAACCACCGCCGGCAACTGGATCTCGATCACGTGCAGTTACCGTCACCGATAGCGGTTCTCGTATGCGTCGGAGTTATGTTCGCCTCACTATGGCTCGGCTTCGGATTACGGGCTTATGATCCGTGAGTCACGTGCAGCGTCCGCAGAGGCGTGGGAGACGAGGGTGGGAACAGGGAGAAAGTTTGCCGCCGCGTTGCTTGCGCTGGCGGGCGCCGCGCTCGCGCAGGCACAGCCGCACATCAGCTTTGCCGAACCCGTCGCGCTGCAGGCGACCAGCGGCCGCAGCGAATTCGAAGCCTATGGACGTCGCTTCGCGGTGGAACTCGCGAGCAACGACCGCCTGCTTTCGAAGCTCCCGGCGACGCGCAAGGCGGAGTTCTCGGACATCCGGATGTACCGCGGCAATCTCGCGGATCGCCCCGGTAGTTGGGTGCGCCTCATCGCCCACGATGGCGTCGTGAGAGGCGTGATCTGGGATGGCGCCGAAATGTACGCCGTCACGCACTACGCGGAAATTGCCGACGCACTCACGACCCCGCTGAACGTCGGGGCCGCGCAGACCGTGCTCTATCGACTGGCGGACGCATACGGAACGTTGCCGGAGGGATTCTGCGGCCTCGACGCCGTCGCCGGCGAATCACCAATGGACGATGGCGAGCAGTACAAGCGGATGGTGGGTGAGTTGCGTGCGCAGACGGCGCAGGCCGCCGCTCTCGGCGACCAGATCGAGATCTCGCTGATCGCCGACGGTGACTTCGACATCCGTACCGGCGGCGGGGTGATCCTGAATGCCGAGGTACTGTATCGCTACAACATCGTCGAAGGCATTTTCGCCGAACAGGTGGGCGTGCTGATCCTGGCCACCGACATCCGCACGACGACCGGCGCGAACGATCCGTTCACGTCCACGAACCCTCAGACCCTGCTCAACCAGCTTTCCAGCTACCGAAGCGCCACGCCAGCGGTGCGTGCGCGTGGCCTCGCGCATCTCATCACCGGCAAGACCCTCGACGGCGCGGTCGCCGGCATCGCCGCCATTGATGCCCTGTGCAGCGTCGCGCAGGGCGTGTCGCTGTCCATGGGTCTCACCAACGGTGGTGTGAGCGGCGGTTTTGCGAGCGCGTTGATCATGGCGCACGAGGTCGGCCACAACTTCGGCGCTCGACACGACTCGGAAACCACCTGCAATCCAGGCGCCTACCTCATGGCCTCCGCGCCCCTGAGCGGCGAGTTCTCCTCGTGCAGCCTGGCGACGATGGCGCAATCGATCGCCCTCGCGCGCGGCGCTTGCATCACGCCGGCGCTGTATTCCGATACTTCCGTGGATCCTTTCGGAAACGACATCCAGGCCGAGACCGAGATCCCCCTCCACATTCCCGTGACCGTGCGCAGCACGGGCACCCAGGTCGCCCTGAATCCCACGGTGACGATCGTCGGCACCGGGCTGACCATCGTGTCCGTGAGTGGCGCCCTGTCTACCTGCATCGTGGCCGGCAACACGGCCAACTGCACGTACACCGACATTCCGATCAACGGCACGCGCGAGCTCGTCATCCGCGTTCGCGCCGCCACGGTCGGCGATCACATCCTTTCCGTGACGGCCGATGCGGCCAACGACGCGTTCGATTGGAACAACGAATATCGCGCGGGAGTCGAGACGCGCTCGAGCATCGATGCGGCGATCGCGATGCAGGTGAGCGCAACTCCCGTGTTCATCGGCGATACCTTGCACGTGACAGCCGATATCACGCCCGCACGCTCCCGGGGACTCACCGGGTCGGTGGTCACGCTGAATATCACGGGCGTGACGCCCACCGCGTACACCACGAGTTCCGGCAGCTGCACGCTTTCGGCGGGGCGAGTCGTCTGCGAACTTGCCGATGTGCCGCCCGGCGGCAACGCGCATATTGACGTGACCGCCACCGCCACATCGCCCGGGGAAAGATTTTTCGTTGGAAGCGTGCAGACGCCCCAGGACGACAACTTCGACAACAACAACGTCAACGTCCCCATCCGTCTGCAGGCAATTCGCGATGTCACGGTCGTTTCGACGTCGAATCAATTCGACGCGTTCTCGGGCGAGGCCAATGAGATTCAGTTCGAGGTGACGGCGCCTGGCCGCGAGACGGTGAACGACGTCTACGTCGAACTGAACATTCCCCAGCACATGACCGCCGAATCGATTTCGCTCGATGGCGTCGAATGCATCACCGCGGGTCTACTGGCCCCGCGATGCGACATCGGCACCATGCCTGCCGGATCCCGTCACACGATCGTGGTGCGATTCACCACGCGTTTTACCCACACGAGCACGATGGGCGCGCGCGTCTGGTCGTCGAATGACCTGGACGGACTCAACAATTTGAAGAACGTGCAGATTCGCGCGAAGTTCAGGGTTGAGGTGTCGGTGGAAAACGCCGCGCCCGGCCAACACTGGGATGGCGTGGCCAGCCAGAATGGAGTCACGGTCAGGGCCTACGGATACGAGGCCGCGGCGAACGTCGTGGCAACTCTGGAAGTCCCGCCCGAAATACGCCTGACCGGGGCGGAATTCCAGGGCAACTCGGCCAGCACGGCGGAATGGACCTGCGCCCTCGAGACCGAGCAGCGCGCACGGTGCACGACGCCTTCATTCGGCCCGGATGAATCACAGCGGCTCATCTATTACTTCGTCGGAAACACGCCGGGAGCGTATACCGTTCAGGCGCGCATCTCGGCCGACCTGGACACCAACGCGGACACGACCAACAACGCCAGTCTGCAGATCCTGAACATCATGCCTTACCAGGACACGCGCATGTCCGGCCTGAGTGAGAAGCTGGTGTTCCAGGTCGGGCAGTCGCGCGACGTACAGGTCACGATGGTGACCGACCGCCGTGACGTCCCAAGCGTCGTCGTGCGCGCCCCGCAGATAAGTCCGTACCTCGAAATCGAATCCATGTCGGCCAGCGGCGCCACCTGCGAGCTCGACGCGACGTGGGGTCGCTGCACGTTCACGAACGTACCGGCCAATTCTTCCATCCCGGTGACCCTGCGATATCGCGCTCTGCAGGAACTCGCGCAGCCGAGTGGCGTCTTCGAGATTTCGGCGCTGGTCGACAGCGACGTCAACTACGTCAACAACCATACCCATGCGCAATTCGCCGTCGTCAGCGCAACCGACATCAGGCTGGCGACCGCGAGCTCGACCGCGACCGCAGTCGTCGGCCGCACATTGACGCTGCCTGCGATCACGATCACCAATGGCAACGGCACGGCTCTGGAGCCCGTGGTCGAGGTCACACTGCCCGGCATCGTGGGCTTCGGCGGCGTATCCGCGGCGAATGCCATCTGCACGGGTACGACCATCGTGCAGTGCACGTATTCGTCACTGGCCCCTGGCGCGTCCACGACGATCAATCTCACGCTGAACGCCGCCACCGTGGGCACCGGCAGCGTGAACGCAACCGTGCGCGCGTCGAACGACACCAACGCCGCCAACAACGCGGCCGCCATCAACCTGACCGTGACGGCGGCGACGTCAGCCGCGAATCCGCCTGCCGGCGGAGCCGCAGGCAGTGGCGGCGGCGGTCGTTTCGAATGGCCGGCATTGTTCTTGTTAGGGCTATTGCTGCTGTTGCGTCAGGCCGCGGAGCGCTGCCGCTGATCCGCCCGATCCTGCCGAAGTTCCCGTTTTCCTCGCCCGCCGGCGTCCCGCCCCCGGGTGGAGTCGGCCTTTAAGGGCGTAAGGGTGGTGCCCGGGCGCGCCGGCGGCTAACAACCGCAACAGGTGACGGCGGACCGGTGCAGGCGTCGTTTTCCGACGCGGCGTAGCACCAAAAGGCAATTGTTCCACCGTCACGGGAACGTCACATTGCGGAGCCCACCGCGGGCGATTCGTCGGCGTGTACCAGGACGTCAATGGAGCGATGAACAATCTGAAGGGAGTCGCGCTCACCCGCACCAGAATCTTTGCGCAGTCCTACATCCCGCTCTTCTGGGCCGGGTTGCTCGGGATCTACATGAAGGCGGAGCTCGCGAACGGGTATTCGCGGGCCGTGGCGCGGCTCATGAGTAGCGCGAAAGACGCGGGCGTGGACGCGCCGGTGACGGAGGCGTTCCCGTTTTTTGCCCATGACGTTCTGCTGCACATGGTGGCCTTGCCAGCCCTCGTCATCGGGATCCTGTACCTGCTGTTCCGGAATCGCGCGCCGATCGCCGCCGCGGTGGTCGCGGTGCTGCTGCTGACCTTCTACTTCATCCAGCTACAAGCCGAGCGGGCGGTTGGCCAGTACCAGTCGCTCCAGATGATGTACGAGGCGGCACGCTTCGCGGCGGACGAGTCCGATGTCGGCGCCCACTATCTTTCAATCCAGGCGATTGCCAAGTACGTTGTCATGCTCGTGGCGCTGGTCGGCACGACGCTGATCGTCATCAAGGCGGATCGAAGTGGCAGGTTTCGCATCCTCGGCAAGGCGGTGGCCGGCGGGATCGGCGTTGCCGCGCTCGGTCTCACGATCCTCGCGATCGTGTTCTATCCCTTTGGCAGTCCCAGCGGCCTGCATCAAAGCGCGGCGAGCAAGGCGTTCTTCACGTTCGCGGCGAGCCCGGACATCGTCGACGCGGCTTCGCGCAAGAGCCTGGTCGAGAGTTTCAATGGCTTCCAGGATCTCACCCGGACTCCCCGTTGGCGGGCGGCGGATGATCCGCTGTTTGCCCGTGAAGCCGGCGCGAACCTCGTGGTTTTCGTGCTGGAAACCGCGCCCGCGAGCCTGCTTCCCGACAACGACATCACCCCGCTGCTGCCCGCGCCGATCGCCAATCACACGTTGATCGCCCGCACGCACGTGACGACCTACCCGTACACGAGCGACGCGATTTTCTCGATCCTTTCCGGCCTCTACCCCGAAGGGCGGCGGGAGGTCGTCGCGCGGGGTGGATTCACGAGCTCAAAGGTGTTGTTTCAGCTGCTCTCGGACGCCCAGTACGACACGGCGGCGTACATGCCAACTATCTACAACGCGGACAACGAGATGGTTGAAAAACTGGGCCTGCGCCGGGTGTTCATCTCCAACCGCGCGCCGGACTCGGACGTCCTCAAAGTAGCCGCGGGCGCCACCGACCGGCTCACCGACCAGCTCGCCGCCAGCAGTCCGCATCTCGAAGCAGGAAAACTGCCGGAGCTGCGCCGACGCCTGCGCAACGACCTGCACGCGCTGGAGGCGATGAAGGCCGACTTGCGCGCGAGCCTCGACGGGCACCGGAAGTTTGCCTATCTGTTCATGCCGCAGATCGGGCACGCGCCGTGGTTGCCGCTCGGCGCCGGGTCCGCGATCTCAAGTCACGGCCAGGCGTTGTTGCAGCTCCAGTCCCGCTGGCTCGGCGAAGTGGTGCAGATCCTCGATGAAGCCGGTGCGCTCGACAACACGATCGTCGTGCTGACCGCCGACCACGGAATCCGCACGACCGTGGAGGACCCCACCTTCCGCCGCGGCACGATCGACAGCTATTCGTTCCATGTCCCGTTCGCGATGTACGCGCCGCATGCGTTCGACAACACGCGGACCACCGACGTGATGACCTCGCACATCGACGTCGAGCCCAGCCTCGCGTCGCTGATGGGCGTTCGCGACACCGAAGCCTATTCGGAGGGTGTGCCTCTGTGGACCGCCCGGCCGGATCGCCGGATCTACTTTTTCGCGGAGGTTTACGGCGGCGCCAGCGGGTTCTATGAAAAAGACTATTTCATGAACAACCTGATCACCGACAAGCAGTTCCGCAACGCCTCGATGACCTTCCCACCCAACGCGCTGACACCGATCAACGGGGATGCTCGCGACTACGTGAAAAGCGCGTTGTCCCAGTTCCGCAGCCTGCATTTCAACATCGTGTCCGAGCGCTGATCACGCCGGCTGGATTGCCGGCGTGATCCCGTCCTCCGAGTCGTCAGCTTCAATCTTGCGATGCTTCGAGGCGAGCAGTGTGTAGAACACGGGCACCACGATCAGCGTGAACAACGTGCCGACCACCATGCCGGTGACGAGCACGATGCCGATGCTGTTGCGCGCCTCGGCGCCGGGGCCGGAGACGAACACCAGTGGCAAGTGGCCGAACACCGTGGCCGCGGAGGTCATCAGCACCGGACGCAATCGCGTGAGGGATGCTTCCCGGATCGCGTCCATTAGCGCAAGGCCTTGCGCCTGCAGCTTGTTCGCGAACTCCACGATCAGGATGCCGTTCTTGGCGATGAGTCCCACCAGCGTGATCAGTCCCACCTGCGAATAGATGTTGATCGTCGTCCAGTCGAGGAACGTGAAGGTCAAGGCGCCGGCGATGGCCAGCGGCACCGAGCCCAGCAACACGATCAGGGGATCACGGAAGCTCTGGAACTGCGCGGCGAGCACCAGATAGATGAGGATGATGGCGAAGCCGAGCGTGGCCGTGAGGGCCGCGCCTTCCTGCTTGATCTGGCGCGATTCACCCGCGTAGTCGAGCGTCACGTCCTTGCCCGCCGCGGCTTTCGCGGCCTCTTCGAGCACCGCCAGGCCCTCGGCCTTGGTGACACCGGGTTGCACGCCCGCGAACACGCGCACCGCGTTGGCCTGCTGAAAGCGATTCAGCGTGCGCGGCGCCACCGCTGTCTCGATGCTCGTGAAAGTCGACACCGGCACCATTTCGCCGCCCGGCGTCTTGATCTTGAGGTCGAGCAACGGATCGAGCGTCGCGCGGCCCTCATCGCCGATCTGCGGGATGACCTTGTAGCTGCGCTCGAAGAAGTTGAACCGGTTGACGTACGCACCGCCCAGCAACGTGCCGAGCTCGCGGCCCACGCTCGCGAGATCCAGGCCGAGGTCCGCGATGCGTTCGCGGTCGAGCACGACGCGCGCCTCGGGCAGATCGATCTTGAGATCGCTGTCGACGTACAGGAACTTGCCGCTCTGCCAGCCCGCGCCCACCACGGCGCCCACGGTCTCCAGCATCTGGTCGAGCGGCTGGTTGCTCAGCATGACGAGTTCGACGTCGTATTGGCCCGGCGTGGGCAGCGGCGGATCGAGGCGCGGAAACACGCGCAGGCCGGGGATCTGCGAGAGAGCCCCGTAGACCTCGCCGAACATTTCCTCCGTGGAGCGGTCGCGCTGGTGCCAGTCCTTGGCGACGACGCCGCCGAAACCACCCCAGTTCGCCGTCAACGACCAGGTGAAGTCGGTTTCGGGGAAGGCGCGCACGGCTTCCACTGCCTGCAGGTGATCGCGATTGGTCTGCGCCAGCGTCGAATCCGGCGAGGACTCGAAGAACAGGCTGATGTGGCTCTGGTCTTCGACCGGCGCCAGCTCCTGTCGCGAGAACAGGTACAGCGGCCACGCCGCGAGCGTCATGAGCACCGCGACGGCCACGATGCCGGCACGCATGCCGAACGCACCTTCGAGCACCCGCGCGTAAAAGCGGCGCACCGATTCGAAGCCGTGATTGACGATCTTCGTGAGCTTCGTTTCGTGGCCGGACGCGTGCACGAAGCGCGAGCTCATGACCGGCGAAAGCGTCAGCGCTACGAAGCCCGACACGACGACGGCCGCCGCCAGTGTGATTGCGAACTCGAGGAACAGCGATCCGGTGAGGCCGCCCTGGAACGCGATTGGCGTGTAGACGGTCGCGAGCGTGATGGTCATCGCGATGATGGGGCCACGCAGTTCGCGCGCCCCGAGCAAAGCCGCCTGCACGCGCGATTTTCCCTCGCGCACGTGCCGCTCGATGTTCTCCACGACGACGATGGCGTCATCGACGACGAGACCGACGGACAACACGATGGCCAGGATCGTGAGCAGGTTCAGGCTGAAGCCGAGCGCCAGCATGACGATGGCGGCACCCACCAGGGAGACCGGCATGGCGACGAGCGGCACGATGGCGGTGCGTATCGAGCCCAGGAACAAGAACACCACGAGCGCGACGATGAGCACCGTCTCGACCAGCGTCTTCGAGATTTCCTGGAGCGCGCTGCGCATGAACATGGTGCCGTCCCACACCAGCCGCATGTCGATGTCGGCAGGGAGCGTGGGACGGATGCGTTCCATCTCCGCGCGCAGTGCGCTCGCGACTTCGATTTCGTTAGAGCCGGGCAGCGGCCAGACGCCGAGGTATACAGCCTGCCGGTCGTTGTACTTGGCGATCATCGAGGCTTCTTCGGAGCCGAGCTCGACGCGCGCCACATCCGAGAGGCGCACGATCGCGCCATTGCGCTCTGAGACGATCAGGTTCTGGAATTCCTCCGCGGCGCGCAGATCCGTGTTCGCGAGCAGATTGATCTGGACGGTGTTGCCCTTGGTCTGACCGACCGCGGCCAGGTAGTTGTTGCGCTGGAGCGCCGCTTGCACGTCGCCGGGCGAGAGATTCCGCTCGGCGAGGCGCACCGGATCGATCCAGATACGCATGGCGAGGGACTGCGCGCCCTCGAAGCTGATCCGCTGCACGCCGGCCAGGGTAGATAGCTGCGGCTGCAACGTGCGCGCCAGCCAGTCCGTGGTCTGCGGCACCGAGCGCTCGGTCGAGGTGAAACCCAGGTAGAAGGTCGCGTATGGCCGGTCGGCGCGCTGCACCTCGACCACGGGCGGCTCGGCCTCGGCGGGTAGTTCGGAGCGAACCTGCTGCAGCCGGGCGGTTACTTCCGCCAGCGCCTGCGTGCTGTCGTGATCGAGCTCGAGCCGCACCGTCACCGTGCTGACGCCGGCGCGGCTGGTCGACTCGACGTAGTCGACGCCGCTGATGGCGGAAACCACCCGTTCGATCGGTGTCGTGAGGAACCCGCGCACGGTCTCGGCGCTCGCGCCGGTGTACACCGTCGTGATGATCACCGACGAGGATTCCACGCTCGGGAACTGCTGCACCGGCAGCTGCGTGAGCGCGCGCACACCGACGAGAACGATGATGAGATTGACCACGATCGCGAGGACCGGGTGCTTGATGAAGACGTCGGTGAAGGCGCGCATGAGCGTCGCTCCCAGGTTGAGTTTGTTTACTTGCCGCCGGCGACGCGACCGCCAGCCGTAGGCTGTGCAAGCGCGACGAGCGCCGCCTCGCGCAGCTTGAAGGCGCCGGACGCGGCGATGCGTTCACCAGCCTCGACGCCCGCGGAGATGATCACGGTGTCGCCCTGCAACGCGTCGACTTTTACTGTGCGCAGATGCGCGCGCGTCTTGCCGTTCTCGTCTTCCATGAGCACGAACACGTGGTCACCCGCCGGGCCCTTGCGCAACGCGCTGGCGGGAATCGACACGACGCTGCGCGCGACTCCCACCGGCACCTCGACGCGCACTGAAGCGCCGGGCGTCGGGGCGAGGGTGGCGTCCGCGATGCGCGCGCGCACCACGGCGTTGCGGGTCGAAGGATCGACGCGCGCATCGAGCGCCAGCACCTTGGCCGAGATGGGTTGCTCCGATTGCGAGGTGAAGACCTGCACGTTCGCGCCCTTGCGCAGCGTGGCCGCCACTTGTTGCGCGACGGTGAAGTCGACGTAGGCCGATTCGTCGACGCCCTGCAGCGTGGTGAGCTGCGTGCCTTCGTTGAGGTATTGGCCCTCGTGCACGTCGGAGATGCCGATGCGCGCGCGGAACGGCGCGCGGATGGTCTTGCGCGCGATCAGCGCCTTCGTGCGGGTGACCTGCGCCTGCGCGACGTCGAACTCGGCCTGCGCCCGATCCTGTTCCTGCACCGAGGCCGCCCTGCGTTCGACCATGCGCTTCACGCGCTCGAGCTGGGTCGCGGCCAGTGCGGCCTGCGCCCGCTGCGCTTCGAGCTCCGCTTGTTCGACGGACACATCGAGTCCGACGAGCAGCGCGCCGGCCTGCACGACTTCCCCGGGGGTCAGGTGCACGTAGTGCACGGTGCCCGGTAGTTCGTTGCGCACGGTGATCGAGCGCAACGCGACCACCGTGCCGATCGACGTCGTCGTGCGCGTGTGTTCGCGCGCCTCCGCGATGGCGGAGGAAACGAGCTCCATCGGCTCGGGCTGATTGGCGGCGGCTTCGTTGGATTCCGCGATGGACGCGCCTTTCCAGCCGGCGAGCGCCGCGCCGATGGCGATCGTGGAGACCACCAGGAAGGCCGAGCGCGTCAAGCGTCTGCGACGGGAAGAATCGGATTGCGTTTCGCTGCTCATCTGACGGCTCCGGATCGGTATTCGAGTTCGTTCAGATTAGGAGTTGCCGGACGCGGCCGCGTCGCCCGGTGGAGCAGGCCGTTTGGCGCCCAAGGGCGAGATGTCCCTACCCCCTTTGAGGGAGCGTGGCCCGAGAACGGGTACACGCGGTACTTTGGCGCCGCATCATCGCCACTACGCTCGCGAGAACACCTTCGAGAGCTTGCCCGACTTCATTTCCAGCACCGTCCGCGCAGAGGCAATCGTTTCCGGCCGGTGCGCGACGATGACGCGGGAAATGTTCATCGCGGAAACCGCGCGATTGATCTGCTGCTCGCGGTTCACGTCGATATGAGAGGTGCCTTCGTCCATCACCAGCAGACGTGGATGCCGGTACAAGGCGCGTGCGAGCAGGATGCGCTGCTTCTGGCCGCCCGAAAGCGCGGAACCCATTTCTCCGACGAGGGTGTCGTAACCCATGGGCATGTGAGAGATGTCTTCGTGGATCGCGGCGGTCGTCGCGGCCGCGACGATCTGGTCCATGTCGGGGGAATCTTCGAACAGCGCGATGTTGTCGGCGATGGTTCCGGCGAATAGATGGTCGTCCTGCAGCACGGCTCCGATCTGCCGGCGGTAGTTGGCAAGACCGAAGGACCGCGCGGGCACCCCGTCGATCACCAATTCGCCGGTGTCCGGTTCGATGAGACCGAGCAGGATCTTGATCAGCGTCGACTTCCCTTCGCCGGAAGGGCCGATGATCGCGATGTAGTCGCCGGGCTCGACGACCAGATCGAGGCCGTTCAGCACGTTCGGTTCACCTTCGCCGTAGCGGAAGGTGACGTTGCGCAGTTCGACGCGGCCAACCAGCGGACGCGAGATCGGCTCCGCCTCTGCGAATGACGCGTCCTGTGGAGAGAGCGCGATGTCGGAGAGCCGTTCCAGGTGCAGGCCCAGCATCCGGAAGGCGATGACCTGGTCGCACAGCGACGCGGCACGGGAGAGGAACTGTGTCTTGTAGGCCGCGAAGGCGAACAACATGCCGACGCTGAAGCCGCCGTCCATCACGAAACCCACGGCGAGCCAGGTCGAGAGAATGGCCTCGAGACCGAAGATCATTCCGTTGGCGACGGACTGCCAGATGCCGATGCGCGCGAGACCGACGCCGGCGTTCATGGACGCGGCAAGAGTGGTTTGCCAGGCCGCGTGCCGCTCGGTTTCCTTGTTGAACAGCCGCAGCGTGACCATGCCGCGCAGCGTTTCGATGATCACCGACTGTTCCTTCGAGCCGGCGACGATCGACGCTTCCTGGGCTTCACGTTGCGGAACGAATGAAATCAGCCGCACCAGCAGGTACAGCGCGCAGGCCAGGATGGCCAACGACGCGAGCGCCGGGCTGTAGAAGAAGAGGACGGCGATCGTGAACACGGCGAATACGCCATCGATCAGCGCGCCGATCATGCCCTGCGTCATCGCCTGCTGGATCGGGCCGACGGACTGGAACCGCGAGAGGATGTCACCGACGTGGCGCTTCTCGAACCACGAAATGGGCAGTCGGAACAAGCGACGCGCGAGGTTCACCGTCATGCCGAAGCTGAGATGGGTCCCCGCGGCGAGCAGCACGAAGGAACGCAGCAGGGTCGAGATGATGTTCACGAACGTGAAAAGGCCGAAACCAAGCGCGAGGACGGTCAGAAGGTCGCGATCCGCCGCGGGCAGGACGCTGTCGAGCGCGATCTGCATGTAGTACGGCGAGGCGAGGACGAAGGCCTGCATGATCAGCGTGAGCGTCAACAGCTGGCCGATGGCGCGTTTCATGCCCGTGATGCGGCGCCAGAGCTGGCGCAGCTTCAGGCGTTCCCGCAGCTTGCCGGTTTCGAAATCGTCCCCCGGCCGCAACTCGAGCGCGACGCCGGTGAAATGCTTCGACACCTCGCCCATGTCGAGCCACTTCGAGATTCCCGCCGGATCATGGATGAGCGCCCGCCGGGCGTTCGATTCCTCGAGGACAACATAGTGATCCATGTCCCAGTGCAGGATCGCCGGCGCCTGCAGGTGCCGCAAATCGTCGAGGGGTAGTTTGACCGCGCGCGCGACGAGTCCCAGCCGCTCGGCCATGCGGATCAGCAGGCGCAACGGCGCGCCGCGCAGCGAGATGGAGAACTTGCGACGCAACGTGCCGATGTCGACGTCGAGGCCGTGAAAGCCCGCCGCCATCGCGAGACACGCGAGTCCGCACTCGGCCGCCTCGGTCTGCCGCACGAGACGCACTCTTCCGCGCCGGAAGAAGCCGAGTTGCAGGTCCACGCTCATCGGCGCCCGACCGCGTAGATCGGCTCGAACAGCCACTCGAGCAACGTCTGCTTTCTCGTGACGATACGCGCCGACAGCGTCATGCCCGCCAGCAACGACTGCTTGCGGCCGAACGCGACGATCCAGGGAGTGGGCAGTTCGACGCTCACGAGATAGACAGGCGCCTGTTTGCCATCCGGCATCGCCCGCATCGTGGCCGCGGAGGCGATCGAGGTTATGCGACCCTCGACGACTCCGAACCGCTCGTAGGGGAATGCGTCAACGTTGAGCCTGACTTCCTGGCCGATCTCGATGAATCCCACCGCGCTGCTCGGCACCTGCAGCTCCGCGAGCGGGCGGGTGCCGTCGGGCACGACGAGCATCGACGGCGTCGCCGGGGAAGATGGTTGACCGATCCTCGCGGTCAGCGCCGTCACCGTTCCATCCACCGGCGACGTGAGTGCGTAACCCTGCGCGGATTTTGCCTGCGCCACCTGCTGCGCCACCTGCGCGCGGTTCGACGAGAGCCCGGCAATCTGTGCCTCGGCGTTGGCGGCGGACTGGGCCATCGCCCTGCGCGCCGCCAGCAGTTCGGCGGCTTTCGCGGCGCGCGATTGCTGGAGTTGCAAGAGTTGCTGGCGTTTCGTGAGCAACTCCGCTTCGCTCGCGTCGCGATCGTGTCCGCTGATGTATCCCTGCGCCGCGATCTCCTGCGCACGGCGCAGGAGATTGTCGGAGAGTCGCACGAGGCGATCCTGAACTTCGATCTGCGCGTCGAGGCGTGTGATCTCATCGGATAGTCCGCGTGCCTGCTCCCTCAACCGTGCCTGTTCGGCGACGGATGATTCGGTCAGCAGGTTGGCCTGCATCCGGAATGAGTCGTCTTGCACGTCGAGTGCGGCGAGGATCTGCCCCGGCGCGGTGGCGCCGTGCTCGAAGGCTTCTTCGGACCGGATCGTGAGCAACGGTTGCCCTGCTTTCACGCGCGCGCCTTCCTGCGTCAACAGGCTCGTAACGACGCCGGGCCGCGAAGGCAAAATCGAGACGACACCCTTATCGAGCGCGATGGCGCCACTCACCGTATCGACGCGCGCGTACGATGCCGTGCACAGGAACACGAACGCGACGATGAGCGTCGCGAACAGGAAGTAGCCGATCACCTGCCAGGGCACCGGTACGGCAATGCTGATCTCACCGTGCAACCGGTGAGCGAGATGGCCGAGCAGCTCTTTGCGAAAGAGCGGGGTTTTCCGTTCCGCGTCCATGCGTTCGGAGGGTTGTCAGTGGGTGGTTTGTGCGAGATCGGCCAAGGCTGCTTCGAGGACTACGTCGCGGCCGGCGCGGACCGTTTCGAGCGTCGGCATGATTTCATGATCCGGTTTGACGCCGACATTTTCCAAGCGCTTGGCGTCCGGGGTTCGCGTGTCAGCGATGGCAACCGCAATCATTCCGCCATCAGCAAGCCCGAATCTTCTGCCAATCAACACATCCCCACGAGTGGTTTGGCCATACAACTTCGCGCGACCATGAGCTTGAAACGCGCCCGCGGCCACTTCCGCGGCGCTGGTACTCAGCTGGGTTATCAAGACGGCAACGGGACCCTTGAACTGGAACGGCGCATTTGCCGCCTCCAGCACTTTCGTTCCATCGGCGCGAACTTCCTGACCCACATTGGTGCCGGCTTCCATGAACCGCCCCATGACCTGGAGCAGGACACTCGCATAGCCGCCCGAGTTCGTGCGCAAATCGAGCACTAGCGCGCGCGGAGCCTTGCGCAGCTGTTCATCGAGCCACGGGGTTATGTCCGGCATGAACCCGTCGAAACGCAGATGCAGGACGTTTCCGGGCAGGAGTTCTGCCGACCGGTCTTCTATCTCGCACACTGCAAACTTGAAGCTGGCGTCATACGCATCGCCGCGAACCGAAATAAGCCCCGCATCGACCGAATAGAACCCATCGACAATGTCTGACCTGCGGTAACGCATCACCGCCGATCCGGGCTCCACGCCTGCTAGATCGGCCTCACTATCCTTTCTCACATCAATCACTGTTGGCAGGATCGGGTTCTGACCGATCGCGACTGTCAATCCCAGCGAGTTCATTCTTAAGCGCGTAGTCGGCTCCGCGCGTTCGGCTATCAGCCCACCGAGTGCTTTGAAATCTTCTCTAATCGTGGCCAACGCGGAGAAGTGCGAGTGAGTCGGCCCAATCGGAATCTGGATTTTCTCACCCGCGGTTGACATGAAGGTGAGCACGACATTGCCTGTGGGTTGCTCTCCCTCGTTGGTCAAACCATACATGCGCCAGTTGGCTCGTATGCCATGATCGTGGAGGAATGATTCCTCATCGATGCTTGCAACTCGCGGACTGACGGATCTGTTCGGAAAGGCGATCATGATTCCGCCACACAAATCCGGATTGTCCGGAATTATTCCCGCTACAGATGCATCGGAAAGATTGTGCAGTTTCACGGTTGCCGGCGAGATTGCCTGGACGTGAGAACTTTCGAGGAGCATCAACATTGGCGCGAGTACCATGCTGTAGAGTTCCTTCGAATCCTGAACCTCGGGGAGCTTTTGTAGATAGGTCTTGCGCACTTCGGGCCAGTCGAATCCGTTCATGCTCCGGTCGTAGAAGTTCTCATCGACTATCTTCCAGGCCTGCTCGAAGACCTTGCGGCGTTCAGTTTCCGCAGCATGACCCCGAACAGCGAAACCGGCGATGACGAGCGCAATCAAGAGTCCGCCGAACAGGAGATACGTCCGAATCCGTATGTGCATGATGGTGCTCCATTGACATGCTAGCCAGATGGCG
>JAEWLQ010000126.1 GCA_023457495.1 Pseudomonadota bacterium | reverse complement strand
GAGTTAGCACTCCGCGCGATTCGCAACCCGGCGCCGACTCCTAACTCCGCGTTTTCTCACCCGGCACCCACCGCGGCACCGAAACGCAGGACCCGCCGCCAGCTCTCAGCCGGAGACGGGTCCCGCGGTCGACGACGAACTCAGCGCATCACCGGCGGCGGCAGTGTCCGACCAGCGTCTGCGAGCCGGGCCTGCGTTGCAGCCGTACGTCGCTGCGATTGACCGAGTTCCAGCCGTCGTTGGTCACGAAGCTGGCGCTGCAGGGCTTGTTGAGGGCAATGGTGCCGACGAGCCTGACGCGGCGATAGCTGCCGTCCGAGCGCCGGGTCACGTCGTAGACCTGCCTGTAGTCGGTGACCAGCGTGCCCGTCGGAGGCGGCTGTGTCGGCGGCGGCGGCTCGGTTGGCGGCGGAGTCGTCGCGGTGACGGTGATCGTCGTGCTGGCGGATGCCGTGGCCGGCGACACCGCAAGCTGCGCGACATTGCTGTTGTCCGATTCGAGCCGCAGCGAGTTGACGGCGCGGACGGCGAAGTACCAGTTGCCGGGCGTCAGCGACGTGACGGTGGCGGTGCGCGCGGTGACGTCGTTGACCGCCAGACTGCGGTCGAGCGTCGAGCTGCTCGTGCCGTACAGGATACGGAAGCCGCTCAGATTGTTGATCACGGTGCCGTCGGTGTTGGTCACCGGAGCCGTCCAGTCCAGCCGCGCGCGGTCTCCGCCCCAGCTGCAGGTCAGCGTGTAGTTAGCCGTCGCGCTGATCGCCGACAACGTCTGCGTGCCGGATGCCGCCTTCGTTCCCGACCATGCGCCGCCCGCCGTGCAGCTCGCGGCGGCGGGATTGGTCGACCAGGTCAAAACCGGCGTGACGCTGCCGGTACCGGAAGTCTGGCTCGCCCGCAAAGTGACGACACCGGCCGTCTGCGCGTGCGCCGCGACCGCGGCCAGCATGGCCAGCCCGCCGACTACGAAGCTCTTGTTGATCATCTCGCCCCCGCATGAGTACGTGGGACGAGGTTTATCGATCGGCCATTACTGGTTCGATCGACGCGCTGAATCTGCGGTCTCCCGCGGGTGCCTCCGCCCGGCGACAGTCCGCGCCGCGCCGGAGTGAAAAGGCCAGGGATGACGCGTCAGCGGCGGATTTCCTCGGACGCGCGGCGCGATTGCCGGGGATTTTCCTCAGTGATGGGCTGGTTCGGAGATCTCCTTCAGCGCACCACCCGCTTTCTGCGCGACGGCCTGGCTGACGTCGCCCAGCGACACGACCCCCACCAGCTGGCGTTCCGCATCGAGCACGGGTAAGCGCCGCACCTGCTGTTCGCCCATGACCTCGAGGGCGTCCTCGACGTTCTGGTCTTCGAAGCAATACAGCACCTGCGGCGACATGACGTCGCGCGCGCGCAGCCCGTTGAGCGCCGATCCATCGGCCACCGCGCGGACTACGATGTCGCGGTCGGTCACCATGCCGACGAGTTTGTTCTGGTCAGCGATCGGAACCGAGCCGATGTCGTAGTCACGCATCACCTTCGCGATTTCGGTCAGGCGCGCGTCGGGCGGCAATACGGCGACCACCTTGGTCATGATTTCCTGCACTTTCATCGCGGACTCCGGGATTGTGGCGACGTAGTCGCTAGCGTGCGTGACGCTCGCATGCCGGCGCTGTCGGATGATCGGGGTCGGGGATTTAGGAATTCGGGTACGGCGCTGCCGGCCTCGCCCGCAGCCGTCGTCAACCGCCCTGGGTCGCCTTCCAGTATCGCTTGAGCCGGTCGCGGGTTTCGGCGCGCATCTTCCGCCATTCGGTGACCTGCGGCGGCGTCAGCACGCTTTCCACCTGCGTGTTGAAGATCTCCTGTTCCTGCTTCGCGTATTTCATCACCGAGCGTTTTTCGGCGCGGGACTCGAGGTTGGTGAGCCGCGTTCGCGTTTCCTGGAGCTCGCCTTTGCGGCGGACGAGCATGGGCGCGATCTGCGTTTCCTGCTCGGTGGTGAGGTTGAGGCGCGTGCGCATGGCCTCGAGGGCCGGCAGGGGTTGTGCGTCCTGGGCGAGGGTCGGGGTTGCCGAGAGGAGCAAAGGCAGGATGAGGGTGGCGAACCGCGGGAGTTTCATGGGGGGAAGATGGGAGAGGGTCGCGGGGGGGCCTATTGGACGATGGGCTTATGGGGGAGACCTGTCGCGGTACGCCCGAATTGAAATGAAAAGGCCCGGTCAACGAACGTTGGCCGGGCCCTTTGTTTTCAATAATGGCGCGCCCGGAGAGATTCGAACTCCCGACCACCTGGTTCGTAGCCAGGTACTCTATCCAGCTGAGCTACGGGCGCGTGGCTCAATTTTGAGGGCCGCGATCCTACCACAACGCATTTCCGCCCCGCGAAGAAAGATAATCCCTTTCCGAACAATGACTTGGGCGTGACCGCGAACAGCCTCGCGACGTGACCGCTGACCCTGGCGCCTCGTTACGGGGCGCCGGGATAACCCCCGGCCTCCGCCGCGGCCATCCGCCGCCCCCGACCCGCCGCAGCCGGCGGAATGACCGGCACCGCCAGTAGTTAGCCGAACGTCCCATTGAACGGAGCTCACTTGTGGGCATCGTCCCGCACCGCGCTCGGCCGGCGCCTACAAGGCGCCCGAGATCCCATTGTTACCATCCCTCCCCTTTTCCATCGATCAACCGAGGGCACCTGTGATGGCCGATGCCACGATGACGAACGTACTCAAGAAAAGTGGCAGGGAAATCCGGGCCAATTGGACGCGGGATCTGACCAGCACCATGCCGAGCGCGAAAGGCCGTATTTCCGCGCTCGAGCTCGAACAGCAAGCCGGTGAATTCCTCGACCTCCTGACCGAGGCCGCCAGCCATGCGAAGGCTTCGGACATCACGGCGGCAGAGTTCAAGCCGCTGCGCGAATTCCTCGAAGGAATCACGCGTTCCCGGGTGATGCAGGGTTTCACGTCCGACGAAACGGCGTCCTTCATCTTCTCGTTCAAGAAGCCCTTGTTCGACGCCCTGCGCGCCGAGGCCGGGAAGGATGCGGACTCGCTCGCGGAGCAGGTCTGGAAGGCCACCGAGCTGCTGGATGCGCTCGGTCTGCACACCGTCCGAACCTTTCAGAAATCCCGCGAAGACGTGATCAACCGCCAACAGCGCGACATGCTCGAGTTGTCGACGCCGGTGGTGAAACTCTGGGAGGGCATCCTGGCGTTGCCCATGATCGGTACTCTCGATTCCGCACGCACGCAGGTCGTCATGGAAAACCTGCTGCAGAAGGTCGTCGAAACCGGCGCCCAGATCGCGATTCTCGACATCACGGGCGTACCGACGGTCGATACGCTGGTCGCGCAGCATCTGCTCAAGACGGTGACCGCGCTGCGACTCATGGGCGCCGAATGCATCATCTCGGGAGTCCGCCCGCAGATCGCGCAGACCATCGTGCATCTCGGGGTCGACCTGCAGGGAGTGACCACGAAGGCGAATCTCGCCGATGCGCTGGCGCTTGCGCTCAAACGCACCGGCAGCAAGCTGAACCAGCACTGATGGAAAGGATCCCCATTCTGCGCATGGGCGAGTTCCTGCTCGTCACCATCCAGGTCGACATGCACGATCGGCTCGCGCTGCGCCTGCAGGACGATCTCTCGAACGCGATCCTGCGCCACGCCAGCCACGGCGTGCTGATCGACATCTCGAGTCTCGAGATGGTCGACTCGTTCATCGGCCGGATGGTCTCCGACATCTCGGGCATGGCGAAGATCCTCGGTGCGGAAACGGTACTGGTCGGGATGCAGCCGGCCGTGGCGATCACGCTCGTCGAGCTCGGGCTGTCGCTGACCGGCGTCGCCACCGCGCTGAACGTGGAGCGTGGGATGAATCTGTTGCGCCGGAAGATAGAGAGCGATGGCGCCGATGTCCTCGCAGATTAGCGGCGCGGCGCCGCTCAAGTCGGAGCACGACATCGTCCTGGCGCGCCAGGTGGTCCGCAAGCTCACGCAGGAAATGGGCTTCTCGCTGGTCGACCAGACGAAGATGGTCACGGCGGCGAGCGAGCTGGCCCGCAATGCGCTGGTATACGGACGCGGCGGGGTCATGAACTGGGAAAAGATCGACGGGATCGAGCGCCGTGGCCTGAAGCTGCTGTTCGCCGACGAAGGCCCGGGCATCGCCAATCTCGAGCTCGCGCTCAAGGACGGATGGACCTCGGGCAACGGATTGGGAATGGGGCTCTCGGGAGCGAAACGGCTCGTGAACGAATTCGACATCGATACCAAGGTTGGCGGCGGCACACGCGTCACCATCGTCCGATGGAAGTGAGGAAATGGATTCCCCCGTGAAAATCCGTGGCGTCAACGCGCAGCGACGTTTCGTCATCGACGACGAGAGCAAGGTTGGCGAAGCGCGGCGCGGCGCGCAGGCGCTCGCTTCTTTCGATCTCACGACGGAGCTCGCCGGCAACGCCGCGATTGCGGCGACGGAGCTCGCCACGAACCTGCTGCGCCATGCCCGGGACGGCGAACTGCTCGTGCAGCAGCTCGACGACGGGAACCACACCGCCATCGAACTACTCGCGATCGATCGCGCCCCCGGCATGGATGACGTCGCGCGCTGCATGACCGACGGGTACTCGACCGGGGGAACACTCGGCACCGGACTCGGCGCGGTGCGCCGGCTGGCAAACGAATTCGACATCCATTCCGCGCCGGGCCAGGGCACCATCATCCTGGCGCGCTTCGGCGATGTTCTCCCGACGCGCTTCGGCGCGGTGAGTGTCGCCGTCGAAGGTGAGTTCGACTGCGGGGACTCCTGGCACCTCGAGCATCGGGGCGATGAGACCGCGCTCATCGTGGTGGATGGACTCGGCCACGGCACGTTCGCGGCCGAGGCCGCGCGCTCGGCCGTCGGCGCATTCGAAGCCGCGCCCTTCGATCCGCCGCAGGACGTGCTGGCGCGGGCGGATGCGCGCATGTCGAAGACGCGCGGCGGAGCCGCTGCTTGCGCCCGCCTGGTTGGCAACCAGGTGAGCTACGCCGGTATCGGCAATATCGCGGGCGCGCTGGTGTCCCACGAGAAATCGCAGGGTCTGGTATCGCACAACGGCACGCTCGGCCTCCATCAGCGACGCGCGCAGCAGTTCGAATACACGCGTGATCCGGGATCCGTGCTGGTCATGCACACGGATGGAATATCCGCGCGCTGGGATCTCAGGAACCGCCCCGACCTGCTCGTGCGCCATCCGGCGATCATCGCCGGGATGCTCTACCGGGACCACGCGCGCGGCCGCGACGACGCCACCGTGGTGGTGATCGCATGAGCGATCTGCAGTCACAACTCAACGCGCGCGAGGCGGACATCGTCGCGCTGCGCCAGGAGCTCGAGGAAACCAACAAGGGCGTGGTCGCACTCTACGCCGAGCTCGACGACAAGGCCGCGCAGCTGCGCGCCGCGAACGATCTCAAGAGCCGTTTCCTCTCGTACATGAGCCACGAGTTCCGCACGCCGCTCACGTCGATGACCAGCATCTCCAACATCCTGCTGCAGCGTCTCGACGGACCACTGACCGACGAGCAGCAGAAGCAGGTGGAGTTCATCCGCGGCTCGACGCGCGAGCTCACCGAGATGGTCAACGACCTGCTCGATCTCGCGAAAGTCGAGGCCGGCCGCATCACCATCTCACCCGAATGGTTCGAGATGGTGGACCTCTTCGCCGCGCTGCGCGGCATGTTCAAGCCCATCGCGGCGTCGACCTCCGTTTCGCTGGTGTTCGAAGAACCCGAGGGCGAGGTCAAGCTGTTCACCGACGACAAGAAGCTCTCGCAGATCCTGCGCAACTTCATCTCCAACGCGCTCAAGTTCACGCCCGAGGGCGAGGTGCGCGTCTCGGCGCGGGTGCTCGACGACGGATACGTCGAATTCGCTGTCGCGGACACCGGCATCGGCATCGCGGCCGAACACATTCCGCACCTGTTCACGGACTTCATGCAGCTCGACGTGCGCCTGCAGAAGCGCCTGCGCGGTTCGGGCCTCGGCCTGTCGCTGGCCCGCAAGTTCGCGCTGCTGCTCGGCGGACGCGTCGGTGTCGAGAGCGAGCTCGGCAAGGGCTCGCGCTTCTGGGTCACGTTGCCCATGCGGTTCGATCCGGCGCTGGTCGTGCAGGAGGTGACATGAGCGCGCTCCCCGACCTGATCACGAGCCAGAAGCTGCTGGTGGTCGACGACAACCCGGCCTCGCTGTACTCGACCTCGCGCATCCTGCGCGCGGGTGGCTTCCAGGTCATCGAAGCCAGCACCGGCACGGACGCGCTCGCCGCCGCCGAAGGCGCCGACATCGGCCTGATCGTGCTCGACGTCAACCTGCCGGACATCGACGGTCTCGAGGTGTGCCGGCGCTTGCGCGCACGCAGTTCCACGGCGTACCTGCCGATCGTGCATCTCACCGCGACCGCGGTGCAGAGGGCGGACATGTCGCTGGGTCTCTCCGCCGGGGGCGACAGCTATCTCACCCATCCCGTCGAGCCGCAGGTGCTCATCGCGACCGTGCGAGCGCTGCTGTTCGCGCGCCAGGCAGACGTGATGAAGCGCACGACGGACGCGCGGTTCCGCACGATCTTCGAGCTGGCGTCGAGCGGCATCGCGCTGCTGGACGAGCACCTCGTCTACCGGGACGTCAATCCGGAGTTCTGCCGCCTCACGGGTCGCGATCGCGACGCCATCGTCGGCCGGAAGTGCGCCGATCTCATCGCCCCGGGTCATGAAGAAATCTGCGCGCACCTCCATGTGGCGCTGGCCGACGGCGGCCGCTGGGAAGGCATGATGCCGATCGCCCGGCCGGACGGGAGCGTGGTCGACGTCGAATGGCGCATGATCGCGGAGAACGGCCACGGCGTGCGCATCGCGATCGCCACCAACGTGACCGACCGCGAGAAGTTGCTCGCGAGCGAACGCGCCGCGCGCACGGAAGCGGAGCGCAGCAATCGCCTCAAGGACGAGTTCCTCGCGACGCTGTCGCACGAGCTGCGCAATCCCCTCAACGCGATGCTCGGCTGGGCGACCGTGCTCCGGCGCAAGAACGTCACCCCGCAGATGCTCGCGCAGGGCCTGGAGGCCATCGATCGCAATTCGCGCGTGCAGAGCCACCTCATCGGCGACCTGCTCGACTTCGCGGGCATCCGCTTCGGCAAGATGCGTGTGGATTTCGATGTGGTCCCGCCGGCGCGCGCGGTGGAATCCGCGGCGGAAGTCGTCGCGACCCAGGCGCAGAACAAGGGCGTTGAAATCAACCTGCACGTGTCGGACCGCGAGGCTCACGTGCAGGCCGACGAGTCGCGCCTGCAGCAGGTCGTGTGGAACCTGCTCACCAACGCGATCAAGTTCACGCCGCCCGGTGGCCGCATCGACGTGCAGGCCTGCGTCGTCGACGGCGACTTCGAAATCTCCGTAACCGACACGGGCCGCGGCATCGACCCGGAATTCCTGCCGCAGATCTTCGAGCGCTTCAGCCAGCAGGAATCCGGCACCGGCAAGAGCTTCGCGGGGCTCGGCATCGGCCTGACCATCGTCAAGCACCTGGTCGACATCCACCACGGGACGATCGAGGTCCACAGCGACGGCGTCGGCAAGGGCGCGACCTTCCGTGTCCGCCTGCCGCTCACCGACAAGCGCCCGAGCGAGCACGCGTCGGATCAGAGCATCCGGCTCAAGCGCGTGCAGGTACTCGTCGTCGAGGACGATCCCGACGCACGCGCATTGATCGTGCGCATTCTCTCGGACGCGGGCGCCCACGTGATGGACACCCCGAATGCCGAAGCCGCGATGAAACACATCGGCACCACCGTGCCGGACGTGCTCGTGAGCGACATCGGCATGGCGCAACTCGACGGCTACCAGATGCTGCGCAACCTGCGCGCGGCCGGCTTCGATGCGCAGCGCCTCCCCGCGATCGCCCTCACCGCGTTCTCGCGCATGCAGGATCGCGACGACGCGCTCGCGGCGGGCTTCCAGGTGCACATGGCGAAGCCGGTGCGGGCCGAGGCGCTGATCGCCGCGGTCGCGAACCTGACGAAGGAGCGCGCCGCGCGTAGTTAGTGCGGCGGCCCGGCGGCCGTCCGCCGGGCGAACGAACGCGTTTCCCAGACCGCCACGGTGACGAGCACGAGCGTCGTCGCGGTGCCGAGCGCGAGAGGCGTCATCCGCAGGGCGAATGGCACGAGCGAGGCCAGCAAGCCGAGCCCCACCAGGTGCGACAACGCAGCAGGAACAGGGTCTGCAGCGCGCCTTCGAGTCAGTGACCGCGAATACGAACACCAGGTCGAAAAACAGCTCGACGAAGGTGACCCGCACGTGCCCGCCGCGCTCGCGCAGGAGCCCTCTTGACTCTGGAGTATGGTCCATACTTTAGGATGTGCCCCGGAGGTCGACATGGAAGCGATGGGGATCGGAAAACTCGCGGAACGCGCCGGCGTCAGCATCGACACCGTCCGATACTACGAGAAGAGCGGATTGCTTGCTCCAGCCGCGCGGCTGGAATCAGGCTATCGCCGCTACGGCGGCCTGCAGCTCGCGCGCCTGCGGTTCATCCGCCGCGCTCAGGAGCTCGGATTTTCGCTCAAGGACATCCGGGAGTTGTTAGGCCTGTCGCGCCAGCGCGATGTCGCCCGCGTCAAACGCGCGGCGCAGGCGAAGGTCGCCGACATCGACCGCCGCATCGCCGCGCTGCAGGCCGTGCGCGATGGACTGTCGCACCTGGTCGAGGCCTGCCCGGGGCATGGCTCGGCGGCCGACTGTCCCATTCTCAACGCGCTGGGCGCGGACGAAGGGCCATGAGCACGCACGAACATCACCACGACAATCATCACGAGCACGGCCATCATCACGGTCATGGCCACTGTCATGCCGTCGCGAAACCGTCGACTCACGCGCAGCCGGCCGGCACGATCTATACCTGTCCGATGCACCCCCAGATCCGTCAGCCAGGGCCCGGTTCGTGCCCCATCTGCGGCATGGCGCTCGAACCGCTGCATCCGACCACCGAACACGACGACAGCGAGCTGCGCGCCGTGCGGCGCCGGTTCTGGATCGCGGCCGCGCTCGCGTTGCCGGTGGTCGTCATCGCCATGCTCCCGCACCTCTTCGACCTGCACTGGTCGCCCGGCACGGCGCGGCGGCTGCGATTCACCGAGATGATCCTGAGTGCACCGGTGGTGTTCTGGGCCGGCGCGGATTACCTGCGGCGCGGTTGGGTCGGCGTGACGCATCGCTCGCCCAACATGTACACGCTGATCGGGCTCGGCGTGCTGGTCGCTTTCGCGTACAGCGTGGTTGCGACGTTCGCGCCGGCTTCGTTCCCTCTCGAGATGCGCGACGCGCACGGCGCGGTTGGCGTGTATTTCGAGGTCGCGGCCGCGATCATCGCGCTCGTGCTGGCCGGAGAGTGGCTCGAACTCGGCGCGCGCGGAAGAACCAGCCAAGCGATCCGCCAGTTGCTCGAGCTGGCGCCGCGCACCGCGCGCCGCGTGCGCGCGGACGGCGGCGAAGAAGACGTTTCGCTCGACGACATCCAGCCCGGCGATCGCGTACGCATCCGTCCCGGCGAGAAGGTGCCGGTGGACGGCCGCGTGCTCGAGGGTCAATCTACCTTCGACGAATCGATGCTCACGGGCGAGCCGCTGCCGGTCGACAAGGGGCCGGGCGATGCCGTGGTGGGCGCCACGTTGAACCAGACGGGATCGGTGCTCGTCGTCGCCGAAAAGGTCGGCACGGATAGCCTGCTGTCGCGGATCGTCGCGCTGGTGTCGGAGGCGCAGCGCAGCCGCGCCCCTTCGCAGCGGCTGGCGGACGCCGTGGCCGCGTGGTTCGTTCCCGCGGTCATCCTCGTCGCGATCCTCACCTTCGTCGCGTGGTGGATCTGGGGCCCGGCGCCCAGTCTCTCTTATGCGATCGTCAATGCCGTCGCCGTGCTGATCATCGCCTGCCCCTGCGCCCTCGGCCTCGCGACGCCGATCTCGATCATGGTCGCGAGCGGCCGCGGCGCGCAGCTCGGTGTGTTGTTCCGCGATGCCAGCGCGATCGAGAGCTTGCGCACCATCGACACGCTCGTGGTCGACAAGACCGGCACGCTCACGCTGGGACTGCCCCAGTTGCGGGAGGTGCTGGCCACGGCCGATTCCTCCCAAGACCGGGCCCTGGCATATGCCGCCGCGGTCGAGAAATCCAGCGAACATCCACTGGCGCGCGCCATCGTCGGCGGGGCGGAGGCACGCGGATTGAGCGTTCCCGCGGCGAGCGGATTCCAGTCGGTGACCGGCAAAGGTGTCACCGCAACGGTAGATAGTCGCCGCATCGCGCTCGGCAACGCGGCGCTGATGCGGGACGCGGGCGCGGACGTGGCACCGCTGGCGGGCGCGGCTGAGAGCCTGCGGTCCTCCGGGCACACGGTCATGTTCCTCGCGGTCGACGGACGGCTGCACGGCGCGATCGCGGTGGGAGATCCCATCAAGGACAGCACGCCGGCGGCGTTGTCGGTGCTGCGCGCGGCGGGATTGCAGGTCGTCATGCTCACCGGCGACGCACGCGGCACCGCCCACGCGGTCGCGAAGACGCTGGGCATCGACACGGTCATCGCCGAGGTGCAGCCCGCCGACAAGGCCGAGGTCGTCGCGCGGCTGCAGGGCGAAGGTAAACGCGTCGCCATGGCCGGTGACGGCATCAACGACGCGCCGGCGCTGGCGCGCGCGGATGTCGGCATCGCGATGGGCACGGGCACGGACATCGCGATGGAAAGCGCGCAGGTCACACTCGTGAAAGGCGACCTCACCGGCATCGCGCGGGCGCGCGCGCTGAGCCACGCCACCGTGCGCAATATCCGGCAGAATCTCCTCTTCGCGTTCGGTTACAACGCGCTCGGCATCCCGGTCGCCGCCGGGCTGCTGTATCCGTTCACCGGCGCCTTGCTGTCACCGATGTTCGCGGCGCTCGCGATGAGCCTGTCGTCGTTCTCGGTCATCACCAACGCCTTGCGGTTGCGGACGCGCTCACTCGGAACGATGCAATGATTTCTCGAAGGACATTCGTACAGGGCCTGGTACAGGGAGTGGGCGGCGGCGCCATCCTCCTGGGCGGCGCGCGCGCCGGCTGGGCGAGCGTGCCCTCGCCCGCCGTGCTCACGGGACCCGAATTCGATCTCACCATCGACGAGATGCGCGTGAACTTCACGGGCGCGTCGCGCCGCGCGATCGTCGTCAACGGCCAGCTGCCGGCGCCGCTGCTGCGTATGCGACAGGGCGATACGGTGACGATCCGCGTCACCAACAAGCTGCGCGAGAGCACGTCCATCCACTGGCACGGGATCATCCTGCCGGCGGACATGGACGGCGTGCCGGGGCTGTCGTTCGACGGCATCGCGCCGGGCGCGACGTTCACCTACCGCTTCAAGGTCAACCAGTCGGGCACGTACTGGTATCACTCGCACTCGCGTTTCCAGGAACAGGTCGGGCTCTATGGGCCCATCATCGTCGAGCGGCGCCCCGGCGAGCGGCACGCGGCCGATCGCGAATACACGCTGCTGCTGTCGGACTGGACGGATCACGACCCCGAGCACATCTACGCGACGCTCAAGCGGCAGAGCGACTATTTCAACCAGAACAAGCGCACGGTCGCGGATTTCGTCGACGACGTCCGGGCGCAGGGGCTGGCCAAGACCTTCGCCGACCGGCGCATGTGGGCGTCGATGCGCATGAACCCGACGGATCTCGCGGATGTCTCGGGATACGCGTACACCTATCTACTGAACGGCGCGCCGCCCGCGGGCAACTGGACCGGGATCTTCAAACCCGGCGAACGCGTGAGGCTGCGGTTGATCAACGGCTCGTCGATGAGTTTCTTCGACGTGCGGATCCCCGGCCTGAAGCTCACGGTCGTCGGCACCGACGGACAGGACGTCGAACCCGTCACGGTGGACGAGCTGCGGGTCGGGACCGCGGAAACTTACGATGTGATCGTGACGCCCGGTGATGCGGCCTACACGATCTTCGCGCAGGCGATGGACCGCTCGGGATACGCGCGTGGCACGCTCGCGCCGCGCGCCGGCATGAGCGCGGAAGTGCCGGCCATGGAGCCGCGCGCGCTGCTCACCATGGCCGACATGGCGATGAGCCATGGGGATCACGGCGATCACGACGCGGCCGAGGCCGCCCGCCACGCGGCGATGGGTCATGCACCGCCGCCGGCTGCTGCCCCGCTCGTGCACGCGCCGGCCGAATCCGGCCCGCTCGTCGACATGCTGGCCGAGACCCCGGCCTCCCGGCTCGACGACCCGGGTGTCGGACTACGCGACAACGGTCGCCGCGTGCTCACGCTCGCCGATCTGCACACGCTCGGCGGACCCATCGACCGGCGCGAGGCGGCGCGCGAGATCGAATTGCATCTCACCGGGCACATGGAGCGGTTCGTCTGGTCGTTCAATGGCCAGAAGTTCTCGGACGCGAAGCCGCTGGATTTCCGGCATGGCGAGCGGCTGCGCATCGTGCTGGTGAACGACAGCATGATGACGCACCCGATCCACCTGCACGGCATGTGGAGCGAGGTGGTCGATGAACACGGCGGATTCCTGGTGCGCAAGCACACCGTGCCCGTGCAGCCCGGGCAGCGTCTCGCCTATCTCGTGACCGCGGACGCGCTGGGTAGATGGGCCTATCACTGCCACCTGCTCTATCACATGGAAGCGGGCATGTTCCGCGAAGTGGTGGTCGCGTGAGGTCGCCGTTGACGTGGGCCGCGATCGCGTTGCTGATGTCGGCTGGCGTTTCGGCGCAGCACGAGCAACACAAGCAGCACGAGCAGCACGAGCATCCCGCGGCGGATGCGCCGACCGAGAGTGAACGTGAACACGTGGCGCCGGATGCGCCGCAGTCACACGTTAGCCACGACATGACCTATCGCGAGATGGCGCGGATGATGGGCATGGATGACCGCGCGCGGTTCGGCAAGGTCATGTTCGATCGGATCGAATGGGTCGACGCCGACGACGGAGATGTTTTCGAATGGGAGGCGTCCGCGTGGTACGGCGGCGACGTCCACAAGATCTGGCTGGAATCCGAGGGTGCCCGGTCGGGCGGCGACACGGACGCGGCGCGCAGCGAGCTCGCCTGGGATCGCGTGATGAGCCGCTGGTGGAGCACGCGGGTCGGCGTACGCCAGGACAGTGGCAGCGGACCCACGCGCACCTGGGCGGCGCTCGGCATCGCGGGACTCGCGCCCGGCTTCTTCGAAACCGATCTCATCGCCTATGTGGGCGAGTCCGGCCGCACGGCGCTGCGCCTCGCCACCGAGGTCGACGTGCTCATCACGCAGCAGCTCGTACTGCAGCCCCAGCTCGAGATCGCCGCCTTCGGCAAGAACGACCCGGAGCGGCTGATCGGCTCAGGATTATCCGGCGCGGAGTTTTCCCTGCGGCTGCGCTACGACATCACGAGCCACTTCGCGCCCTACATCGGCGTCGGCTGGGAATGGCGCTTCGGCGAGAGCGCGGACCTGGCGCGCGCGGCGGGCGAGGACACTTCCGAGTTCGCGTTGCGCGCCGGCGTGAGCGCCTGGTTCTGAGGTCGGTGCCGAGGTAGGTGCCGGGTGAGAAAAGACTGAGTTAGTAGCCGATGACGGTGGGGAATTGCGACGTGTCCACTAACTCAGTCTTTTCTCACCCGGCACCTACCCCCACCTACCCCTGCGGGACATCGGTCATGTCGGGGAGGCGGTGGGCGATGCCTTTGTGGCAGTCGATGCAGGTTTTCTCGCCAGAGAGCAGCCAGCGCTCGTGGATCGAGGCTGCCCGGCGGCTCTGGCGCGTGAGGTCCATGTAGCCGAACTCGTGGCAGTTGCGGCATTCGAGTGAATCATTGGCCTTGAGGCGCGCCCACTCGTGCTCGGCCAGCGCGCGCCGCTCGTCCAGGAATTTCTCGCGCGTATCGATCGTGCGGAAGATCTTGCCCCAGACCTCCTTCGACGCCTGCATCTTGCGCGCGATTTTGTCGGTCCACTGGTGCGGCACGTGGCAGTCCGGGCAGGTCGCGCGCACGCCGGAACGGTTCGTATAGTGGATGGTCGACTTGAGCTCCTCGAACACGTTGTTGCGCATCTCGTGGCAGCTCACGCAGAACTGCTCGGTGTTCGTCGCCTCGAGCGCCGTGTTGAAACCGCCCCAGAAGAGCACGCCGCCGACGAAGCCGCCCACGGTGAGGACGCCGAGACTCAGGTGCCGGCTCGGCCTCGACAACGTGTTCCAGAAGCGCGTGATGAACGCGGGCAGGCGCACGTCAGCGCCTCTTCGCCGCTTCTTCGGACATCAGCTCGTCGACGTCGCGGAAACCGCTCTCCACCAGCGGCCGCGCATCCGTCTGCACCACGTGGCACTGGTTGCAGAAGTAGCGCCGCGGCGAAACGGAGGCGAGCACCTGCCCGTCGCGATCGAGGAAGTGCGTCACGCTGACCATCGGCGCCTGGAAGTTGGCCGCGTTCGCGCGCGAATGGCACAACATGCAGCGGTTGGAGTTCTTGTCGACCTGGTAGCCATCGATGGCGTGCGGGATGGTCGGCGGCTGGTCTGGATAGGCGCGCTTGCGCTTGAGATCCGTGTTCTCGACGCGCGCCATCGGCAGCGGCGCGGCCTCCTTGTCCAGCGGAATTCCGCGGCGCAGCGCATCGATGGACTGCGGCTCGCCCGGCAGCGGCACCGGCGCATCGGCCGTCGGGTCCTGGCCGAAGAGCACCAGCGGCATGACGACCAGGGGAATGATGACCAGCAGCGCGATGGCGCGCACACGCACCCGGCTCATGCCTTCACCACTTTCACGGCGCATTTCTTGAAGTCCGCCTGCTTGGAGATCGGATCGGTCGCATCGAGCGTCACCTTGTTGATGAGCACACTGGCGTCGAACCACGGCACGAAGATGAGCCCGCGCGGCGGCCGGTCGCGGCCGCGGGTTTCCACGCGCACGCGCACCTCGCCGCGCCGCGAAATGACGCGCGCTTCCTGTCCGCGCCGCAGACCGCGTGCCTCGGCGTCGTTGGGATGCATGAAGATCACCGCGCTCGGGAAGGCCTTGTAGAGCTCCGGAATACGCATGGTCATCGAACCGGAATGCCAGTGCTCGAGCACCCGGCCGGTAGATAGCCACAGGTCGTACTCGGCATCGGGCGCCTCGGGCGGCGGCTCGTACGGCAGCGCCCAGATGACGGCGCGGCCATCCTTGTTGCCGTAGAAACGAAAGCCCTCGCCCTTCTTCACGTAGGGATCGTAGCCTTCGCGGTAGCGCCAGCGCGTCTCGCGGCGATCCACCACCGGCCAGCGCAGCCCGCGCTCCTGGTGATACAGGTCGAACGGCGCGAGATCGTGGCCATGTCCACGGCCGAACTGCGCGTATTCCTCGAACAAGCCCTTCTGCACGTAGAAGCCGAAGGCGCGCGACTCGTGGTTCTCGTAATCGGCCGGCAGGTCGGACAGCGGGAACTTGTTGGCAACGCCGTTCGCGAACAGCACCTCGAACAGCGTCTTGCCCCGGTAGGTCGGATTCTGCGCCAGTAGTTCGGCCGGCCAGACCTCGTCGGTCTTGAAGCGTTTCGAGAATTCCATGAGTTGCCAGAGGTCCGAACGCGCCTCGCCCGGCGCGTTCACGAGCTGGCGCCAGAACTGCGTGCGCCGCTCCGCGTTGCCGTACGCGCCCTCCTTCTCCACCCACATCGCGCTGGGCAGGATGAGATCCGCTGCCTGCGCGGTGACGGTGGGATAGGCATCCGACACCACGATGAAATTCTCGGGGTTGCGGTAGCCCGGCAGCGCTTCCTCGTTGATGTTGGGCCCGGCCTGCAGGTTGTTGTTCACCTGCACCCAGTAGGCGTTGAGCTTGCCGTCGCGCAGCATCCGGTTCTGTTCCACCGCGTGGAAGCCGTTCTTGTCGTGGATCGTGCCGTGCGGCACTTTCCAGATCTCTTCGGTGTGTTTGCGGTGCTCGGGATTGGTCACCAGCATGTCCGCGGGCAGGCGATGACTGAACGTCCCCACCTCGCGCGCCGTGCCGCAGGCCGACGGCTGGCCCGTCAGCGAAAACGGGCTGCTGCCCGGGGTCGAGATCTTTCCCGTGAGCAGATGGATGTTGTAGACGAGGTTGTTGGCCCACACGCCACGCGTGTGCTGGTTGAAGCCCATCGTCCAGAACGACATCACCTTGATCTTGGGATCGGCGTAGAGCTCGGCGAGCTGCTCGAGCCAGCCGCGGTCGACGCCCGTGATCTTCACGGTGTGCTCGAGCGTGTACGGCTTCACGAAGGCCGCGAATTCCTCGAAGGTCATCGGCTGCGAGCCGCCAGGGTCGTTGGCATTGTCAGCCGCCTGTTCGAGCGGATGCTCGGGGCGCAGGCCATAGCCGATGTCGGTGTTGCCGCGTTTGAACGCGGTGTGGCGCGTGATGAAATCGCGCTTCACCAGCCCCTTCGTGATGATGTAGTTCGCGATGAAGTTGAGGATGACGAGGTCGGTCTGCGGCCGGAAGATGATCGGGATGTCCGCGAGCTCGAACGAGCGGTGCTCGAACACCGACAGCACCGCGACGCGCACGCGCGGCGAAGACAGCCGGCGGTCGGTGACGCGCGTCCAGAGGATCGGATGCATCTCCGCCATGTTCGAGCCCCAGAGCACGAACGCGTCCGCCGCCTCGATGTCGTCGTAGCAGCCCATCGGCTCGTCCATGCCGAAGGTGCGCATGAAGCCGTACGCGGCGGAGGCCATGCAGTGCCGCGCGTTGGGATCGAGGTTGTTGGTGCGAAAGCCCGCCTTGAATAGTTTGTTCGCCGCGTAGCCTTCCCAGATGGTCCACTGCCCCGAGCCGAACATGCCCACCGACGTGGGGCCCTTCTCCTTCAGCGCCTTCTTGAATTTCTCGGCCATCACGTCGAAGGCCTCGTCCCAGGAGACGGGCTCGAACTCGCCGTGTTTGTCGTATTTGCCGTTGGTCTTGCGTAGCAAGGGCTGCGTGAGGCGGTCCGTGCCGTACAGCACTTTCGAGAGGAAATAACCCTTCACGCAGTTGAGACCGCGATTGACCGGCGCGTGCACGTCACCATGCGTCGCGACCACCCGGCCGGATCTCACGGCGACATTGACCCCGCAACCGGTGCCGCAGAAGCGACACGGCGCCTTCGACCACTTGAGTTCGGTGACCGCGCGATCCGTGACGAAGCTCTGGCCTTGCGCGGGCAGCGAAATGCCGGCGGCGGCGGCGGCGGTCGCGGCGGCGGTGTGCTTGATGAAATCGCGGCGTGAGTTGCTCATTCGAGTTCCGGCTGGCTGTCGGCATGGTGATAAACGAGATTGACCATGAGCACGTCCGGCAGCTCGCGCAGGTCGTCCATGCGGTCCGCGAGTCCGTGCTCGCTCGGCGCCTCGACGACGACGATGATCTTGCCGCCCTCCACCGCGTGGACCTCCGCTCCCTCGAGGCTCGTGATGCGCCGGGCGACCTCGGCCGCGGCATCCGCGCGCGCCCTTACGATGAAGCTTGCGATGTGCAGCTCGGTCATGGCGGAGGAGGTCCCGGAGGCCCGGCGATCATCTGCCAGATCCAGACCAGGAAGCCGTATCCCGCCACGATGAGGATCGCGAGGATCGGCGCGAGAATGAATGCGAGGAAGCCGAAGGCGCCTAACTCAGCCCTCCGCTCCGCCCGCGCCTGTGACGTTGGCTCCCCACCCATGACCTCGGAATATAGGCGCGACTCCACCCAAAAGGGAATGGGGAGTATCCCGGATGCGCCATTGGGTGTTTTGCCTACACGGGAGCGCACGGGGCCGTTCACCTTCTTCGGGCCGTCTATCTACGAAGGCGCTCCGCGGATTCGTCGCGTACCTGACCCATGCCATCCGGCTGACGCGGGGTTTCGTCGCATGGTCCGGAAAGAGCGCCACGGTCACCGCTAAGTTGCTTTCGTACCCCACACGGAGGCAACGACATGAAACGCTCTCATCGGATGCTCGCGATCGCGGCGGCCGCGGCGTGCACGGGATTCCTGGCGGCAGCCGCGCCCGCGAACGAATCGCTCGACGTCGCGCGCCTCACGCGCGACGGAAAGCTCGAGAAACCCACGGACCTCGAACGCTGGGTGTTCGTCGGCACATCGCTCGGCATGGGTTACAACCCGGGATCGTTCAACGCCGCGCGGCCCGGGCAGTTCCAGGTGGTGCTCATGGAACCGAACGCCTATCGGCACCTCCTCGAGCGCGGTAGTTATGCGCCGGGCTCGATGTTCGTGCTCCAGTTCTACGACACCGACGTGCAGCCTCGCTCGGTGAACCAGAACGGATTCACCCAGGCGAACCTGACCAACTACGAAATCCATCTCATCGATCCTGCATCCCGCGATGGACACACGTTTTACATGTTCGACGCCGACTCGAAGACGGGAAAGCCCCTGCCGCCGGGCAATGGATGCGTAAGCTGTCACAAGACTCACGGCGCGTTCCAGGGCACTTTCGCGCAGTTCTATCCGACGCTGCGAGCGCACCTGCCCAAGGAAGCCCTGGAGAAGGCTTCGCGAGGCATCGACATCCGCTGAGAGTTAGGATGTGGGACTGATGCACGAGCCATCGCACTCGCTGAACCGGCCACTGCCGCCCGACATGGTCGCGGGCGAATCCGCGTTCATCCAGTTCTATCAGAAGTACGCGGCGTTCAGCTGGCCCTGGGCCTGGCGTCGTACCTTGATCTTCGGATCCGTCGGCGCGCTCGCGGGCGTCACCTTCGGGATTTCCCACGGGCTGTTCGTTCACGGCCTGTGGGACTCGATCGTGGTTTCACTGGCCTGCGCCGGCGCGAACATCGCCCTCGTCGGAACCGGACCCGTGCTCGGCGCATTCGTGCGGCATCGCGGTTGGCCGCGCGCGATCGAGGGCGCGTTGCTGCTGCTCGCCGTGATCTGCGGCATGGTGGTCGGATTGTGGTCCGCGGAATGGGCGGATCGGTTTCACGACGCCCGCATGTCCATCCACGGCTATCACTCGGAACCGTCGGTCATCACGGTCACCGACTTTCACTCGGGCGTGCGCTGGGCGCTCGACGCCGGCTGGGATCTGCTGATCCTGTTCGTCGCGAGCGGCGGACTCGCATTGCAGGCGTACCTTTCGGAGAGGCGCCGCTGGGCCGGGCATCTGCGGCAGGTCGCGCTCGAGCAGTTAGGCCAGCGGAAAAGCGAAGCGGACCTGAAGCTCACGCTGCTGCAGGCGCAGGTCGAGCCGCATTTCCTGTTCAACACGCTGGCCTCGGTGCGCTCGCTCGTGGGCACGGATCCGCATCGGGCCGCGCAGATCATCGACGCGCTCGCCCAGTACCTGCGCGCGACGCTGCCGAAGCTGCGCGCGGAGACCGGAGTGGCGCAATCGACGCTCGGCGAGCAGTTCGACATCTGCGCGAGTTATCTGGAGTTGATGAAGCTGCGCATGGGCGATCGACTGCAGGTGGAGATCCACCTGCCGCCCGAGCTGCGCGACGCACCCTTCCCGCCGCTGCTGCTGATTTCACTGGTCGAAAACGCGATCAAGCACGGCGTGGAACCCAAGCCGGGTACGACACGCGTCGTGCTCGTCGCTCGCCTGGATGGAGAGAAGCTCGAAGTGCGCGTCGAAGACGACGGCGCGGGACTCGAGCTCGGCATGGGCGAAGGCACGGGGCTGGCCAATGTCCGTGCGCAGCTGCTCACGCGCTTCGGCGCCGCCGCCTCGTTCGAGCTCGCCGGGCGCGCCTTTGGAGGCGTGCTTACGCGCATCCTCGTGCCGCTCGAGAGTCCCCCGCCGCGGAGCGCGCAGACGTGACCCGGCCCATCGCCGTGATCGCGGAGGACGAGCTGCCGCAGCGCCAGGAGCTGCGCGCGCTGCTCGCAGAGGTCTGGCCAGAGCTCGAGATCGTCGCGGAATGCGCGGACGGCCTGGCGGCGCTCGACGCACTGACGGAGCACCGGCCGCAGGTGGCCTTCCTCGACATCCGCATGCCGGGCGTGAGCGGCCTCGAGGTCGCACGCGCGGCGGGCGCAGGATGCCAGGTCGTCTTCATAACGGCGTTCGACGAATATGCGCTGAAGGCCTTCGACGAGGGCGCGGTGGACTATCTACTGAAGCCGGTCGGGCGCGAGCGGCTGAGCCGCGCCGTCGAACGCACGCGCGCCCGGCTGCACGGCGCAGCTCCCGACATCGCGGCGCTACTCGACTTAGTGCAGTCGCGGCTCGCGCCGGGCCGGCAGGGAATCAAGTGGATCACCGCGAGCGTCGGCAACTCGGTGAAGATGTTCCCCATTGACGAAGTACTGTTCTTCCAGGCGCAGGACAAGTACACGCGCGTCGTGACCGCCGACAGCGAGGGGCACATCCGCACTCCGCTCAAGGATCTGCTCCCGGCGCTCGATTCGGAGACGTTCTGGCAGGTGCATCGCAGCGCGATCGTGCGCGTCGCCGCCATCCGCTCCGTCGAGAAAGGCGACGACGGCAAGCTGCGCCTCACCGTTCGCGGGCACGCGGAAGTGCTCCCCGTCAGCAACGCATTCCAGCACCGCTTCCGCGGGATGTAGGCGGTCGGTGCCGGGTGAGAAAAGACTGAGTTAGTAGCCGAGGAGAGTGGGTAACCGCAACGTGCGCACTAACTCAGTCTTTTCTCACCCGGCACCGACCTGCTACCCCGGAATCCAGGTCGTGCCGGCGAGGGGGATGTTCGCCATGGCGGCGGCTTCGACGGTGAGGGCCACGAGATCCTCGCGCTCGAGGTGATGCACGTCCTGCTTGCCGCAGGCGCGCGCGATCGTGGTGAGTTCCATGTTCAGCGTCTTGAGGTAGTTGGTGAGGCGTTTCGCGCCGACCAGCGGATCCAGCCGCTGTTCGAGCGCGGCGTCTTGCGTCGTCACGCCCACCGGGCAGCGGCCGGTGTGGCAGTGATGGCAGAAGCCGGGCGCAGTGCCGAGCTTCGCGTAGTCGTCGATCGCGGAGACGTGCCGGCCGTCCGCGGTGACGTAGCTCTCGCTGTTGCAACCCAGCGCCATCAGCACGCCCTGCCCGATCGCCACGGCGTCCGCGCCCATCGCGAGCGCCTTCGCGACGTCCGCGCCGGTGCGCACGCCGCCGGAGATGACGAGCTGCACCTTGCCGCGCATGTCGAGCTCTTCGATGGCCTCGACCGCCTGGCGCAGCGCGGCCAGCGTCGGGATCCCCACGTGTTCGATGAACACGGTCTGCGTCGCGGCCGTTCCGCCCTGCATGCCATCCACGACGATCACGTCCGCGCCCGCGTGGATCGCGAGCTTCACGTCGTGTTTCACGCGCGTCGCACCCACCTTGACGTAGATAGGCTTCTCCCAGTCCGTGATCTCGCGCAGCTCGTTGATCTTGATGACGAGGTCGTCCGGCCCGGTCCAGTCCGGATGCCGCGACGCCGAGCGCTGGTCGACTCCCGGCGGCAACGTGCGCATCGCAGCGACGCGTGGATTGACCTTCTGCCCCAGCAACATGCCCCCGCCGCCCGGCTTCGCGCCCTGCCCGATCACGATCTCGATCGCATCGGCCTTGCGCAGGTCGTCGGGATTGAAGCCGTACCGCGACGGCAGGCACTGGTACACCAGCGTCCTCGATGACTGCCGTTCCTCGGGCGTCATGCCGCCATCGCCGGTGGTCGTGGACGTGCCGAGCGCGGTGGCGGCGCGGCCCAGCGCCTCCTTCACGCGCGCCGACAACGCACCGAAACTCATGCCCGCGATGGTGATCGGCGTCGCGAGCTCGATCGGCTTAGTCGCATACCGCGTCCCCAGCACGGTCTTCGTCGAACACTTCTCGCGATACCCCTCGAGCGGGTAACGCGACAGCGACGCACCAAGGAACACCAGGTCATCGAAGTTCGCGACGCGCCTTTTTGCGCCGAGCCCGCGGATCTCGTAAAGACCGGTGGCGGCCGCGCGCTGGATGTAATCGATGATGTGCCGGTCGTACCCCGCGGATTCTTCCCGCGAGAGGCGCGACGCACCGGCCACGGGAGGAGGCATTTTCTCGTTCATTTCAATACTCCTGGTTCGCGTCCGCGTTCCAGTGATAGAGGCTCTTGGCGGAGGCGACCCGCTTGAACTCGCGCGCGTCGAAGTCGAATCTCGCGCGCGCGAGCAGCTCGCGCACCGTCGAGTAGTCAGCCTCGCTCATGTCCTCGAAACGCGCATCGGCGCCAAGCGAACGCACGTTGCCGCGCACGTAGATGACGGCCTCGTAGAGCGAGTCCCCGAGCGCATCGCCCGCATCGCCGCAGATCACGATGCGGCCGGCCTGCGCCATGAACGCGGAGAAGCTGCCGACGCTGCCGCCGACGACAATGTCGCCGCCCTTGAGCGAAATGCCGCAGCGCAGGGCCGCATCGCCGTGGATGATCAGCGTGCCGCCATGCGCCGACGCTCCCGCCGCGGTCGAGGCGAAGCCTTCGACGCGAATCGTGCCGGACATCATGTTCTCGCCGACGCCCGGACCGGCGTTGCCATGCACGGTAATGCTGGCGGACTTGTTCATGCCGCCGAGGTAGTAGCCCGCATGGCCATCGACCTCGACCTCGATGGGCGCGTCAAGCCCCGCCGCGATCGAATGCGCGCCATCGGCATTCAGGATCTTCACGCGTCCCGAGCCATTGCCCACCGCATGCAGGAACCGGTTCACCTCGCGCAGCGGCGTCGTCGCGAGATCGAACTGCTTCACGCCTTCCATGAGTAAACCTCCTCCGGCTTCGGCTCGAAGACGTTCGCGTTGCGTACACCCGGCAGGTGCGCGAGCGAGCGGAATTCCGAGGCAATCGCGACATACTCGTCGGTCTCGGCCACCACCGCGGGCTTGCACGCGAACGCATCGCGTACGATGAGCATTTCCTTGTCCGTTCCCATGAGAAACGTGAAGAAGCCATCGAGCTCGGCGAAGCCCCGATGCACGGCGGTAGTCAGGTCGTCGCCCTCGCGCATGCGCCACTCGAAGAAGCGGCACGCGGCCTCCGTGTCGTTGTCGGTCACGAACGAGATGCCGAGCGGTTCGAGCTTCTTCCGCACCAGATGCGGGTTCGACAAGGACCCGTTGTGCACCAGGCAGAAATCCTGTCCCGCCGTGAACGGATGCGCGTGCGCCGGCGTGACGGCGGACTCGGTCGCCATGCGCGTGTGCGCGACCACATGCGTGCCCGACGCCTTGTCGAGCCGATAACGCGCGACGATCTCGGCCGGCGCGCCCGTGTCCTTGTACAGATCGATCGAGCGGCCGACGGACAACACGTGGATCTCGGGCACGGTCGCGGCAAGCCATTTGCGCAGGGCCTCCGGCGGTGTGCCGGTAGTCAGGATGGCGTGCCGGTTGACGCTGGTCAGCGTGTGCCGGCCCTCGAACGCCGAGCTCACGTCCCTCTCCAGCTTCTTCCAGTCCACCTTCCCGCCGCTCCAGTACAGCGACAGCTTGCGCCCCGACTTCGGCGTCGAACCGAATATGGCGACGCCCGCCGAGTCCGGCCCGCGGCTCGTCATGCCGACCAGCATGGGCGTCATCAGCTCGCCCAACTTCTCCCGCAGAGACGGCTGCTTGAGCAGCAGCCCGACGATTCCACACATCAGAAGAACTCCAGGTAACGCTTCGTCTCCCAGTCGGAGACGTGGCGTGCGTATTCGGTCCACTCCATGCGTTTGAGCGCGATGAATTCCTTCGACAGCTCCGGACCCACGCCCGCCTTCACGACCTCGTCCTGCTCCAGCGCGCCGATGGCCTCGAGCAGGTTCTGCGGTAGCAGCGAGATCTTTCGTTCCCGCAGTTGCGCCTCGCTGAGCTCGTACATGTTGAGATTGGTCGGCTCGCCCGGATCGAGCTTGCGGTCGATGCCATCGAGGCCCGCGGCCACCACCGCGGCGAGCGCTAGATAGGGGTTGCAGCCCGAATCCGGCAGCCGCAGCTCGAGCCGGCCGCCCGGGATGCGCACGCAGGCCGTGCGGTTATTGTCGCCGTACGCAACATACGCCGGCGCCCAGGTCGCGCCCGACAAGGCGCGCCCGACCACCAGCCGCTTGTACGAATTCACGGTCGGCGCGCAGACCGCCGCCAGCGCGCGCGCGTGCGCGAGCACGCCGCCCAGGAAGTGATACGCCATCGTCGAGAGGCTCAGGCCGCGCTTGTCCGTCTTGTCCTCGAACAGGTTCTTCGTTTCGCCATTGCCGATCGAGATGTGGAAATGCGCGCCGCTGCCGGTGCGGTTCGAGAACGGCTTCGGCATGAACGTCGCGATCATGCCGTGGCGCCGCGCGATCTCGCTCGCCGCCATCTTCACGAAGGTGAAGTTGTCGGCGGACCTGAGCGCGTCGGCGTACGTGAAGTTCACCTCGAACTGGCCGTTCGCGTCCTCGTGATCGATCTGATAGACGTCGATGCCCACCGACCGCAGGCTCGCGACGATTTCGTCGAGCACGGCGCTGGTGCGCGACAGGCCCTTGTAGTCATAGCAGGGTTTGTCGAGCTCGTCGGTCGGGTCGTGCGGACCGAGCTTTCCGTTCTCGTCCTTGGACAACAGCATGAATTCGGGCTCGATGCCGGCGTACATCGTGAGGCCGCGCTCGGCGAGCCGTGCGAGCTGGCGCTGCAGCGCGACGCGCGAGCAGTAGGGATAGGGCTTGCCCTTCACCGTGCCGTTGCACACCAGCCGCGCGTAACCGGGCATCCACGGGATCGGCGTCAGGGTAGATAGATCGCCCACCGCCATGTAGTCGGGCCCGTCCGGCCCCATGCCGAATCCCCAGAGCGCGAAGCCCGCGAATCCGGCGCCGTCGGTCAACACCATTTCCAGGTGTTCCACCGGCACGGCCTTCGCCTTGGCCGCCCCGTGGATGTCGACGAACTGCGCAAGTACGTACTTGATCTGGTGTTTCGCGAACATGGCCTGCGCTGCGCCGATGCTGGCCTGGATACTGTTCTTCGCGACGTCGTTCATGCTGCACTCCCCGTTTCGAGTCTCTTGATGGCCTCTTCGAGTTCTTCACGCAGGTACGCCCCGAAGCTCGGGTCGCACCAGATCCGGTAGATAGTTCCGCCCGCCGACGGCTGCGGCAGCACGAGCACGGCGACGCCGATCATCAGCGTCATCACGATGGGACGGGCCGCGAAGTCGAGCGCCGGCAGGTTCACGTTGCAGACCTGCGCGAGCACGGCGCCGGCGCCGGGTCCCGTGAGCACCAGCGCGTAATCCTCGCGCAGCACGGGATACACATCCGCGGCGCCGCCCGACATGAGCTCCTCGAGCCGCGCGATGCCCGCAGCGTCGCCCGATTCCTCGATGAAGAACTCCGTGCTGCCGAGCCGGCCAATGACATCGGAGGCGTCGGCCGCACCCGCGCGCAGCGGCGCCCAGGTATTCGGCTGCGCGGGAACGGCGAGCCCGAGCTCGCTCAGCGCTTCGGCCGCGCGCGTTCCCTTCACGCCGAAACGGCGTCCGGCGGCTTCGGTCAGTCGCGCGCTCATGCCGCCTCCACGAAGGGCGTCTTCACGACGCGCGCCGGCACGATGCGGCCGTCGCTCGAGCGGATCGCGAGCTCGCTGCCGATGGCGGCGAGATGCGGCGCGGCCATCGCAAGACCCACCGTGCGACCCAATGTCGGCGAACGGGCAATGCTCGTGACGCGCCCGGATATCTCGCCACCGTGGATCAGCAGGTTCGCCTCGAGCACAGGTGCGTGATCCGCGGGTAGTTCGAAGCCGACGAGCTTCTGGCGCGCACCACGCTGCTCGTGGATACGCAGGGAGCGTTGACCAACGAAGAAGGGCTTGTCCATACGCACCGCCCAGCCGAGACCCGCTTCGAACGGGTTCGTGAGGTTGTCCGTGTCCTGGCCGACGATCGCGTGACCCTTCTCGAGACGCAGCAGGCGTTGTGCCTCCACACCGAAGGCGCGGATGCCGGATCGTTCGCCGGCCTTCATGAGCGCATCCCAGACGAGCGCGCCGCCGCCGAATGGAACGTGGATCTCGAAGCCGAGCGCCGCGACGAACCCGGCGCGCAGGATCCGCGCCGGGACCCCGGCGATCTTTCCGGTCCTGACGCCCAGGAACGGAAACGCCGCCTCTGACACATCGATGTCGGTCAGGGTCTGCAGCAACTCACGGCTCGCGGGTCCCGCGAGATTGAAGGCCGCTCGATGCCCGGTCGCGTTGACGAACACACAGTCCATGCGCCAGCGCGCGTTCCACAACAACAATTCGCGGTACACACCCGCCGCGCCGCCCGTGGTGGTCGTGAAGTAGTAAGTCGACTCGCCGAGCCGCGCGATCACGCCATCGTCGCGCACGATGCCGCTTTCATCGAGCAGCAGGCCATAACGCGTCATGCCGATGCGCATGTCCGAATAACGGCCGGCGTAGATGCGATCGAGGAAGCGCCCGGCATCCGGGCCATGGATCTCTATCTTCCCCAGCGTCGATACGTCGATGAGTCCGACGCCAGCGCGCACCGCGCGCGCCTCGTCGGCGATGCACTCGATCCGCGACACTCCCGGACGCGCGTAGAACTCGGGGCGCTGCCAGCCGCCGATCGTCATCCAGGACGCGCCGAGCGCGGCGTGCTGCGCGTGAACGGCGCTGCGGCGCGTGAGATGAAAGCCCGCCCCCGCGAGATGTTTGAGCGGCACCGGATGGTAGAAAGGCCGCTGCGTGGTCAGCGGCGTATCGCCGAGCGAGAGGCCGCGGGCACGCGCCAGCACGCGCGCCCCGTTGAGGTTCGAATGTTTGCCCTGCGAGGGACCCATGCCGAGCGTGCTGTAGCGCTTCATGAGCTCGGGACTGTCGAAGCCTTCCTGCGCCGCGTGCAGCAGGTCTTTCACCTGGATGTCCTCGTCGAGGTCGACGAAGTCGCGGCCACGCGGATGCGCGAACACCGGGTAGGGATGCGAAACCTGGCGCGCGTGTTCGCGGTGACCGCGCAGCTCGCCGGGTGATCCGACGCGCGCAAATCGCGCCGCTGCGGCGCCCACGTCGCGCCCGTCCTGCTTGCGCGCCGCGAAGTCGTACACGCCATTCAACCGGCCGGTGGCGAACAGGCCCGGCGGCAGCGCGGTCGGCAGGTGCTGCTGCAGCGCCGTGTCGTAGGTGGATGAACCGCCGGCCTGCATCAGCAACTGGATCGCGGGCGCGAACCCGACGCTCACCAGCACCGCGTCGCAGTCGATCTTCTCCGAGCGCGGCTCGCTGGAATCCGCCGGCCGATAACGCACGCGCAGCGCGCGCACCGCGCCGTCTCCATCCGCGATCGCCTCTTCCGGGATCACGTGCGTCTCGCAGCGGCAACCCGCGAGCTCGCGCGCGTCACCCACCGATCCGGCGCGCAGGTCGAGGATGCCCGCGATGTCGATGCCGCGCCCGCGCAGCGCGTGCGCGAGGTCGTAGCCCTCGTGATTCGCGGTGAGGATGGCCACGCGCCGCCCCGGTGCGACCGCGTAACGATGCAACAGGCGCTGCGCGGCCGAACCCAGCAGCACGCCCGGCAGGTCGTTGTTGCGGAACACGGCGGGCTGCTCGATCACGCCCGTGGCGAAGACGATCGCCCCGGCGCGCACCTTCGTCATGCGATGTGTCTCGACCAGCGCCACCCATCTATCCGCGTAACAACCGGCCGCGAAGGTGGACAGCAGTAGTTCGATGCGCGGGTTCTGCGCGACGCGGGTAGTGAGCGCGGCGACTTCGTCCGGAGTCGCGCCACTCCACGCGGCGCTGCCGCCCGCCCGGGCGTTCTCGTCCACGAGCATCACGCGCGCACCGGCGTCGGCCGCGGACAACGCGGCCGCAAGACCAGATGGGCCGGCGCCGATCACCAGCACGTCGCAGAACGCGTAGCGCTTCGGTGTGTATTGCCGTGGCAGTTCCACGCCCGCGACGCCGAGGCCCGAGATCGCGCGGATGCGCCGCTCCCAGCGCGGAAAGCTCCGGCCGTGGAATGCCTTGTAGTAGAACCCGACTGGCAGGAACGGTGCGAGCCATTCGAGGATCCGCGCGCGGTCGGAGACGAGTCCGCCGACGGTGTTCACGGCGCTGACCTTCGCGCCCGGCACGAGCGGCGCGACGTCGCCCCGGACGTTCGGGATGCCGTCGACCTGGAACAGGTTGTTGGCGTCGTGATTCGCGGACGAGAAGATGCCGCGCGCGCGGTGGTACTTGAATCCGCGGCCCAGCGTCATCTGTCCGGCGGCGGCCAGCGCGGACGAGAAGGTATCACCGGCGACGCCCGAGAACGGGCGTCCCTCGAACTCGAAATCGATGCGGCGCGAGCGGTCTATCCACTCGCCGTCGACGGGCGGCAACCGGTGCATCATGCGGGCGCCTGCCCGAGCCGCGCGGCATCGTAGGTCCTGACGATCACATCGCGCGCGGTGTCGCGCTCGGCGATGAACCAGTAGCCCGAAGGCGTGTGACACCACCACTCGCGCTGGATGCCGGGCACGCTGTCGCGGGAAAACAGATAGGCGGTCCACTCGGCGTCGGTGCAGGTGTCGGGATCGGGCATGGACCGCACTTCCCCGCCGCAGACGAACTCGAGCAGCGGGCGCGGGCCATTGAGCGGACAGTGGACGAGCATCATCGGTCGGGCGCCTTCATCAGTGACCCACCGCGGCCGCGCCCTTCTCGCCGGTGAGCTCGAGTTTCGCGAAGCGCGCGAGCGAGAAGCTCTCGATGAGCGGGTGGTTCGATCCGGTCGCCACCGTGTGGCTCATCGTCTTGCCGGCGATCGGCGTCGCCTTGAAGCCGTAGGTGCCCCAGCCGGCGTCGAGGAAGAATCCCTCGCAGGGTGTCGTGCCCATGATGGGCGCGAAATCCGGCGTCATGTCGGCCATGCCCGCCCACTGGCGGTTGACCTTCACCTCCGAGAGGAACGGGAACAGGTCGAGCATGTGCGCGGCGAGCCCCTCGGTGAAATCCAGCGTCGAGCGCGTGGAGTGCAGCTCCTGGCCGTCGAGCGCCGCGCCCATCACGAGCTCGCCGCGCGCGCTCTGCGAGACATAGGCATGCAGCGAGCTCGACACGATGATCGGATCGAGCCAGGGCTTGAGCGGCTCGGACACCATCGCCTGCAAGGGATGGATCACGATCGGCGATTCGAGGCCGACCATGCGCAGGACGCGTGGAGTCGCTCCTGCCACCGCGCACAACACGCGCTTCGTCGCGAGGGTGCCGCGCGACGTGCGCACGCCCGCGACCGCGCCGTCGCGCACGTCAATCCCGAGAACCTCGGTGTTCTGGTGGATTTCGACCCCTTGACGGTCGGCGCCGCGCGCGTATCCCCAGGCCACCGCGTCGTGCCGCGCGATGGCGCCCGGGGCGTGGTAGAGGGCGCCGACGATGGGCGTGTGGCCACCACAGGTGAGGTCGATCTGCGGCACGTGCCGTTTCACGAAGGCCGCGTCGACGACCTCGGAACGCACGCCGTGGTGCTTGTTGACCTCCGCGCGCCAGCGCGCCGTGCGCAGGTCCGCGTCCGAATGCGCCAGCGTGAAATGGCCGCGCGTGGAATAGAACAGGTTGTAGTCGAACTCCGCGGAGAGGTCGCGCCAGAGCTTCATGCTCGCGTCGTAGAATTTCACGCCCTCGGACGTGAGGTAGTTCGAGCGGATGATCGTGGTGTTGCGCGCCGTGTTGCCGCCGCCGAGATATCCCTTCTCGAGCACGGCGACGTCGCGGATGCCATGATCGCGCGCGAGGTAATACGCCGCCGCGAGGCCATGTCCGCCGCCGCCGATGATGACGACGTCGTAGCCGTCCTTGAGACGCTCGGGCGCGCGGAACATGCGCGGCTCCGGGTACGGGCGACCGGACAGGGATCGGAGGGCGAATCTCAGCAGGCGATGGGGCATCGAAAGACGAGTTGCATATCAGTAAACTTGTTTGCATACGGATAACATGGGTCCGCGCGGGCCGTCAACGGCCGCGGCGCGGGCATCTATAAGGAGTGGGTAATGGCTAGAACGAGGGGTCCCGCCCAGGCGGGCGAAGGCGGCGGCGAGCTCGGAGCCAGCGTCGCGCGGCAGGTCGGCGCGGCCGCGCGGCGGCTGCGCGGTTCGATGGGGCTGACGCTCGGGGAAGTCGCGCGGCGCGCCAACATCAGTGCCGCGATGCTGAGCCGCCTCGAGAACGGCGACGTCTCGCCCAGCCTCGAAACCCTGGGCGCGCTGACGGCCGCGCTCGGCGTGCCGCTCTCGAACCTGTTCAGCGAGGTCGGCAAGCCGCGCGGTGGCGCGCAGCACGTTCCGAAGGGAGAAGGGCTCGAGGTGGTCCGGCGCGGCACGAAACGCGGACACACCTACCACCTGCTCGCCGCCGAGCGGGGCCCGCGCCGCGCGTTCGAACCATTCCTCGTGACGCTCAACGACAAGAGCGAGGTGTTCCCCGGGTTCGAGCACCCCGGCACCGAGTTCATCTACTTGTTAGAGGGCTCCCTCACCTACCGCCACGGCGACGAAACCCACCTCCTCAAGGCAGGCGACGCCCTCACCTTCTCGGGCGAAGTCCCCCACGGCCCCGAGAAGCTCATCAAGACCCCCATCCGCATGCTCTCGATCATCATCTACTCGTCGGTGCCGGGTGAGAATTCGCTGAGTTAGCGCGAGCCATTTACGGGCGATTTACGATAGGGTCCACGCCCAGAGCTAACTCAGCGATTTCTCACCCGGCACCCACCTCTCAATGCGCAAGCTACTCGTCTTTCAGCACTCGCCTCGTGAGCCGCTCGGGGTGCTGGATCCGATGCTCAGGAATGCGGGGTTTCGGGTCCGGTACATCAATTTCGCGCGCGATCCGCTGCAGCAGCCGGACGTGAGCCGTTACAACGGGCTCATCGTGCTCGGGGGTCCGATGAACGTGGACCAGGCCGACCGGCATCCGCACCTTACGACCGAGATCGCGGCGATCCAGCAAGCCCTGCGGCTCGACATTCCGATCCTCGGCATTTGTCTCGGCGCGCAGCTGCTGGCCGCGGCGCTGGGCGCGAACGTGCGGCCCAACAACGTGCGCGAGATCGGCTGGTATCGCCTGCATCCCACGGCCGCCGCGCAGTCGGACCGCCTGTGCCGCCATTTCGATGGCAGCCAGCACGTGTTCCAGTGGCACGCGTACACCTTCGACCTGCCGCCGGGCGCCATTCATCTCGCGAGCACGCCGACCTGTCCTAACCAGGCGTTCCGTTTCGGCGAGCGCGCGTACGGGCTGCAATTCCACCTCGAGGCGGATCAGCACCTCATCCAGCGCTGGCTGCACGTGCCCGAGTATCGCGCCGAAGCCGAGGCCGCCGGTCCCGAGCACCACCTCGAGCACATCCTGCGCGACACGCACGGACATGCGCCGCACGCGCTGCACCTGAGCGAACGCGTGTTCGGCGACTTCATCGAGATGTTCAACTGGCGCAGGAAGGTGCGCCTTGGCAGTCTCTAGCGAGACCCTCCAACGCGCGACAGTGACGCCGCCTTACCACTTCGGCGCGATGCGCTCTCCGGGCAACAACTCGTACGGCGGCTTCCAGCCCGGCAGTTTCTTCAACCGCTCGAGCCACTTCGCCATCGCGGGATATTGCCGGCCGATGTCGTAGCCACTCTCCTCGGCCGGAAAATAGAGGTATCCGCACAAGGACATGTCCGCGATCGTCGGCCGCTCGCCGACGAGATAGTCGCGGTTCGCCAGGTGACGCTCGACGATCCCATAGGCATTGTCCACGCGCCCGCGCAGGAATTTCATGACCGACGGGTCCGGTTCACTGGGCGAAAACGACTTCAGGAATCGCAGCGTCGCCATGTAGCTCGTGAACTTGTGGTTGTCGAACAGGACCCAGCGCAGGATCTCGAGCTTCTCGTCTTCCGTCGCGCCACCGTACGCGCCGTGTTTCTGCGCGAGGAAAGTCATGATGACCCCGGACTGCGTCAACCGGAGCCCGTCGAAATCGAGGATCGGAACCTCGCCCATCGCGTTCTGCTCCTGCCGGAACGCATCCGAACGCGGCACGCCGCCCACGAAGTCCGCGAAAGGCATGTGCACCGGTTTCCACGGCTGATTCAGCGCCTGCAACAGCAAGGCAACCTTGTAGCAATTGCCGGATTGCGAGAAGGCATGAAGCTCGTACATCGGTCGGTCATCCCTGGATTTTCTCCGCAGGATAACACCGGCCAACGTCGCGGCGGCTCACGAAAAGTGAACCGCCGCCAACGAAAACTGCTTGCTCAGGTCTTGATGAACGCCAGCAGCTCCGGGTTCACGACTTCCGGGTAGATGGTGCACAGGCCGTGGCAATAACCCGGGTAGATCTTGAGCGTGCCCTTCTTGAGTAGTTTGATGGACAGCCGCGCCGCATCGTCGATGGGCACGATCTGGTCGTCCTCACCGTGCATGACCAGCACCGGCACCTCTATCTTCTTGAGATCCTCGGTGAAGTCCGTCTCCGAGAACGCCTTGATGCATTCGTAGTGCGCGTTCAGCGCGCCCATCATTCCCTGTCGCCACCAGTTGTCGATGACGCCCTCGGACACCTTCGCGCCCGGACGGTTGAAGCCATAAAACGGACCGGACGCGATGTCGCGATAGAGCTGGGCGCGGTTCGCCGCCAGCGCGGCGCGATAACCATCGAACGCTTCGATGGGCGTGCCGCCGGGATTCCGGTCGCTTTTCACCATGACCGGCGGAACCGCGCCGATGAGTATGGCCTTCGCGACGCGTCCGCCACCGCCGTACTTCGCCACGTATCGCGTGGCCTCGCCACCACCCGTGGAATGCCCGATGTGCACGGCATTCTTCAAATCGAGATGCTCGGCGAGCGCCGCGACGTCCGCGGCGTAGGTGTCCATGTCGTGCCCGCCCGAGGTCTGCGAGGAACGCCCGTGCCCGCGCCGATCGTGCGCGATGACACGAAAGCCGTTCGACAGGAAGAACATGAACTGCGCATCCCAGTCGTCGCCGGACAGTGGCCATCCGTGATGGAACACCAGCGGCTGACCGCTGCCCCAGTCCTTGTAGAAGATTTCCGTTCCATCCTTGGTCTTCACGAAGCTCATCGGGTTTACCTCTCCGGGTTGGACGAGGTCGAACGATCGCGCAACCGTGAGTGCGCGGATGTCAGCCGGAGCCGTTTCCTGGCCCACGGCGGAATCGAGACGTCCCGCCGCCCTAATCACCACTCGGTGAGCCTGTCGGACGAGCCCGCATGTTGGCGGCACGAACTTGAATGCTGCGGTTGCTATGGGCTAGCACGGCGCCGCGCGTGCCGCGCCGGCGGTAGTTAGTCTGTCATGGGCGCCCGCGGCCGGCGGGGCGCTTGCCCGCCGCGATCCCGAGCAGGCGCCGGAAGGTCGGGCACTGCAGGTGACTCGGCGCCTTGCACGCGGCGGCATGCCGCAAGCCGTCGCGCATCGCGGTCAGCTTGCGGATCGTTCCATCCAGCTCCTCCGCCTTGCTCGAAAGCGCGCCCCGGTCGATGCGCGGGCGGCCGTCGGATCCGAACATGCGCGCGATCTCGTCGAGCGAAAAGCCGGCCAGGCGACCCAGCGAAATCATCGCCAGCCGGTCGACCACATCCGGATCGAAGAGCCGCCGCAGTCCGCGCCGGCCCACCGATTTCAACAGGCCCTTCTCCTCGTAGTAACGCAGCGCCGAGGCCGGCAGGCCGGAAAGTTTCGCCACTTCGTTTATGTCGAGATCGCGCATCCCCTTGACCTCAAGCCGACTTGAAGTGGCACTCTGACTCCCATGGAAATCGAATGCAACATCGTGCTCACGGGCGCTGGCGCGACCGCGCTCATGGACCTGTGGATGGTCGTCCGCCGGAAAGCGCTGGGCACGGCGATGCCCGACTACGCGCTCGTGGGACGCTGGATCGCTCACATGCCCGGGGGGCGCTTTAGCCACACGGCCATCGGCAAATCGCCGGCGCGCCGGGGCGAGCGCGTCATCGGCTGGGCGGCTCACTACCTCATCGGCATCGCGTTCGCCGCGGTGCCGCCGCTGATGCTGGGCGCGGCGTGGTTCGACCGCCCGACTATCTTTCCGGCCCTCGCGACCGGCCTCCTCACGCTGGCGGTGCCGTTCCTGGTGATGCAGCCGGCGATGGGCGCCGGCTTCGCCGCCAGCCGCACCCCGAATCCCTCCGCGGCCCGTCTGCAAAGCCTCACTACACACGTCATCTTCGGCGCGGGGCTGTTCCTCGCGGCCGAGGTCCTCCGCACTACCCGCGGCGGTGTATCCTGACTCGCCAGTTCGGGGACGGCCGCCGCCGTCGGGGAGGACGGCATGAAGACGATACCGATGGTGACCATGACTCTCGCCCTGGCGCTCGGCATTGCTCGCGCCGAGACGCCCGCGACGCCGGCGCCCCCCGGCTACGACGCCGCGCTCGCGCAGAAGTTGGGCGCAGACGAGCACGGCATGCGCTCGTACGTGCTCGTGATCCTCAAGACCGGGCCGCAGCGGATGCCCAAGGGCCCCGAACGCGACGCGATGTTCAAGGGTCACTTCGCGAACATGGAGCGGCTCGCCGCGGACGGCAAACTGGTGGTCGCGGGTCCGTTCGGCGACGAGGGCGGCGACTGGCGCGGCCTTTTCATCTTCGACGTCAAGACCGTCGATGAGGCCCGGGCGCTCACCGCCACGGACCCGGTGATCATCAACGGAGAGATGATCGCCGAGTATCACGTCTATTACGGCTCCGCGGCGCTCAAGCTCGTGAACGACGCGCACGCCCGGGTGCAGAAGAAGAGTCCCTGAGTGCAGCCATACGCCGTGCGACTCACCCTGTTCCTGCTGATCTCTTTCCTCGCCGGCGCCGGCATGGCCGGCGCCGCGGACGCCGGTCCGCCCAGCACGCTCGAGGCGCTTCGGGAGCGGATCGAGAAGGTCCGCATCGACTCCGGCACCCCGGCCATCGGCCTCGCGCTCGTCAATGAACAAGGCCCGTACTGGGTCGCGGGCTGGGGCAAGGCGGATCTCAAGTCCGGTCGCACGGCCGACGAGGACACGCTGTTCCGCATCGGCTCGATCTCGAAGATGTTCGCCGCGCTCTCCATCCTCAAGCTCGCCGAGGAAGGCAGGCTATCGCTCGACGACAAGGTGCGGGACCGCGTCCCCGATGTCGCGTTCGAGAATCCCTGGGAAGCGACCCACCCGGTGCGCATCGCGCACCTGCTCGAACACACGACCGGCTGGGACGACATTCACTTCGTCGAATACGCGTTCTCCGCGGCGGAGACCGTCTCCGGGAAGGAGAGTCTCGCGATTCATCCGCACTCGCGCACCTCGCGCTGGCCGCCGGGCACGCGACATGCGTACTGCAATTCCGGCGCCGCCGTCGCGGCGTACATCGTCGAGTCGGTGACGGGCAAACGGTTCGAGGACCACGTCGCCGAAACGTTTTTCCAGCCGCTTGGCATGCCGTCGACCAGCTACTTCAAGTCCGCCTTGTACGAGGAGCGCGGCGCAACGCTCTACCAGGGTATTGCCGCGCAGCCTTATTGGAACCTCATCTTTCGACCGGCCGGGTCGATCAATTCCTCGGCGCGCGACATGGCGCATCTCGTGCAGTTCCTGCTGCTGCGCGGCTCGGCGGCGGGTACGCCGATCGTCTCACCCGCTTCGATCGACCGGATGGAGACCTCCGCGACGACGCTCGGCTCGACCGCCGGCATCATCGCCGGATACGGCCTCGCCAACTACGCCAGCGGGTTCCGGGCCGACAACGTCGCATTCCATGGCCACAACGGCGGGGTCAACGGCGGACTGTCCGAACTCGCGTACTCGAAAGCGCTCGGCCAAGGCTACGTGCTCATGATCAACAGCGGCAACGGGGCGGCGCTCGGCCAGATCACGGAGCTCCTCCGCGCCTATCTACTCAAGGGCGCCCGGCCGCCCGCTCCGCCCGCGCCGGCGCTGCCGGCCTCGTTCAGGAATCTCGACGGCTACTACCAGGCCATCAACCATCGGCAGCACGCGATGCGGTTCCTCGCGGGTCCGTTCGCCGTGCTGAAGATCTCCCACGACGAGCGGTTCCTGCACCGCTCGCCGCTCTTCGGCGGCTGGGTCAGCAACGATCGCGCGAGCGGCGACCGGGTCCTGATCGACGCCTGGCACGGCTTGCCGGCCATTGCGCAGGTCGACGATCCGCTCGCCGGCCCCGCCATCCAGGTAGGCAGTGACCTCTTCGTGCGAATTCCCGCCTGGGTGATCTTCGGCCGCTTCGTCGTCGTGGGCCTGCTGATCCTCATGACGCTGGCCGGCTTCGTGATGTTCCTGGTGTGGTGTTCGCAACGTTATCGCAAGCAACCCAGAACCAGCGACCGTCGCCCGTGGCTGAGGATCGCGCCACTCATCGCGACCGCGCTGCTGTTCACGTTCCTCATCCTGCTCGCCGTGTCGGGCGCGTACATCGATCAGGTGGGCGCGATTTCACCTCTTTCCACCGCAATCTTTCTCGCGTCGGTCGCCTATCCGTTCGCCGCGCTGTGGGCCGCGCTGCAGATCTATCTGTCGCGCGCACACCGTAATTTTCCCTACTGGTACGCGGCCGCGTTCGCGGTCTTGCATCTGCTCGTCGCGGGATATCTCGTGACGAATGGCGCGTTCGCGTTCAAAACCTGGGCGTAATCCTCCATTCCCTGAATTGACCGGTGCGGTGCCGCATGCTGAAGTTTCGGCATGAACACCCGCAGAGCCTGTCTCGTCCTCGCGATTTCCACGTTTGCCTTCACCACCGCCCACGCCCAGTTGAGCGAATCCGCGCCGACGAAATATTCGAATCACGCGACGTCATCCACGGGCACGATCCTCAAGCAGGGTCCGACGATTCACGACATCAAGTGGGAGTCGGAAGTCCCGCTGAACAGGACCTACGGCAAGCTCACGAGCGATCAGCGCGCGCAACTGCACGCGATGTATTCGTCGCTCGCGCCCGGCGATGAACCGCCGTTTCCGGTGAAGGGCCTCAAGACCATTTTCACCGCGATCAAGCTCGCGCAGCGCCAGCATCAGGCGGAGGGTGAGCTGAACATGGTCGTCACCGTGGGTCCGGATGGAGTTCCCACGAAGGCCGAAAACCTCGGCACGGTGAACAAGGCGAAGATGACGGAAGTCGCCGAACAGGCCCTGATGTCGACCCGGTACAAGCCAGCGAAGTGCGGCGGCGCGCCGTGCGCCATGCAGTTCCTGTTCAATCAGAAGTTGAAGCCGGCGAGCTGACCCGCGCCGGCTCCGGCCGCGGCGCTAACTACTCAGCGACCCACACGTAGCCATCCCCGCGCTTCGCGAACCTGCCGAGGCCCGGGAAAGGAAAGTGCACGGAGTAGATCCGCTGCCCGCTGGCCTCGAGGTCCGAGATCAACGCGGCGCGGCTCTGCGCACCGGTCGACTGGTCGCCATCGAAACTCATGGGCCAGTCCGGCTTCTGCACGGAGATCACGTGGTGATGCATCGAATCGCCGACGTAGAGAAGTGAATCCGGGCCCGAGGTGATGCGGTAACCCGAGTGCCCCGGCGTGTGGCCCTTGATCTCGATCGCCCGGACCACTCCCGGCACGAGCTCCGCGCCCGGCGCGAATGCGGCGACCTTTGGCGTCAACACCGGAATGAATGCCTTGTACTGGTCCTGCGCCGACATGAAATCCCACTCGGGCTGCGAGATGTGGATCGTGGCGTTCGGGAAAGCCAGCTTGCCCTCGGCGTCGACGAGACCGCCCACGTGATCGCCATGCGAATGCGAGATGAAAATGTCCGTGATGCCCTGCGGATCGACTCCCGCCTCGGTCATCGCGCGGGACAGGTGACCGCTGGTCGGCCCGAACAGACCCGCCGGGCCGGCGTCGAACAGCAACACGCGATCCGCGATCCTGACCAGCAAGGGCTGCACGCTGAGCCGTAGTTTGTCGGTGGGCAATCCTTCGGCGGCGAGCAACGCGTTCAACTCCTCCTGCGTGCGGCCGAGGCCGAAGATCTGGAGGTCGTTCGGAAACTCCAGGTAGCCGTCGCGCAGCGCGATTGCGGAAAGCTCGCCTATCCTGAAGGCGTGCGCATTGCTTTCCTGCGCGGCCGGGGCGGGTTTCTCTTCGACGATTTTCCCGGGTTGCTTCGAACAGGCGACGAATGCCAGGACCGAGAACACGGTAGTCAGGGCAATGCGAACCATGAGCAGACTCCTGTGGCCGACCGCCCCATCTTAATCCGCATGCCTCAGGACAGCGACCGCCGGATGAGCTCGCCGTGATCGAGACCGGGCGGCAGCACGCCGAAGGCGCCCGGCGCGTGTCCCGCGATCCGCGAAGCGATGAAGCTCTCCGCGACCGCCTGCGACCTGCCGCCCAGCAATATCGCCGCCTGCACGGCGATCGCGATGCGTTCGACGAGCGCGCGGGCATTCGCTTCGGCGGGCGCGGCGCGCAGCTCGTCGAGCAACCGCGCCACGTACCCGTCATAACGTGCATCGCGCCTCGCGCCCTGACCCAACAGCTTCGCGAGCGCCTCGAGCGCGCGCGGCTCGCGCGACAATGCCCGCAGCACGTCCAGGCACATGATGTTTCCCGAGCCTTCCCAGATGCCGTTCAACGGCAGCTCGCGGAAACGCCGGGCAATCGGCCCCTCTTCGATATAGCCATTGCCGCCGAGCACCTCCATCGCCTCGGCGCCGACCGCGGGCGCCCGCTTGCAGATCCAGTATTTCGCGACCGGCGTGAGCAGCCGCCGCAGCGCGGACTCCTCTTCGTCCTGCTGGGCGTCGAACGCGCGCGCCAGTCGCAGCGCGAACGCCGTCGCCGCCTCGCATTCGAGTGACAGGTCCGCGAGCACGTTGCGCATGAGCGGCTGGTCCACGAGCAGCTTGCCGAAGGCCGAACGGTGTCGGGCATGATGAATGGCCTGCGCGACGCACTGGTGCATGATGCCGGCGGCGCCGGTCGCGCAGTCGAAACGCGTGTATACGCCCATTTCGAGGATGGTCGGGATACCCCGCCCCTCCTCGCCCACGAGCAGCCCGTACGTGTCGTCGAACTCGACTTCGCTCGAGGCGTTCGAGCGGTTGCCGAGCTTGTCCTTGAGGCGTTGTAGATAGAGTCGATTGCGCGTCCCGTCGGGCAACACGCGCGGCACGAAGAAACACGAGATGCCGCTCGCGGTCTGCGCGGTCACGAGAAAGGCGTCGCACATGGGCGCCGAGAAGAACCACTTGTGACCGGTGAGGCGGCATTCACGGCCGGGACCCGGTGTCGCGGCGGCGACCGCGCGCGTCGTGTTCGAGCGCACGTCCGACCCGCCCTGCTTCTCCGTCATGCCCATGCCGATCAGCGCGCCGCGCTTGCGCCCGACAGGAACCAGGCGCTCGTCATATTCCCGGGACAGCAGCCGGGGCATCCACTCCGCGAAGTCGCCGGCCTGGCGCGCCAGCGCCGGCACGGCGCCATAGGTCATCGTCGCGGGGCATTGCGTGCCGTTCTCGATCTCACCCCACAGTAGATAGGCGGCGGCGCGCTCGACGTGCGCGCCGGGACGCGGATCCGCCCACGGGGAGGTATGCAATCCTTCCGCGACCAGCTCGCCCATGAGCTCGTGCCACGCGGGATGGAACTCCACTTCGTCGCGCCGGCCGCCGAAACGGTCGAGCGCCTTCAGGACCGGTGGATTGCGGTTCGCCGCGTCGCCCAGCTCGAACATCTCGCGTGCACCGAGCCGACCGCCGAGCCGCACCAGCGGCTCGCACGCGGCGGCCGCCCCTTCACGCCCCAGCGCATCGACCAGCGCGGCGTTCGAGCTGAACAAGTTGTAGTCGACCAGGTCGTCCGGGTGGTTGGCGGTCTCGTAGTTGGGTCGCACGGCTGCCTCCGGGAATTTGCCCGGAGCCTACCCCCACCGACGCCATCCGTTGTATCAGCCCGGGTCCAGATGCTGTTTCACGTACCGGGCGCTGGTCTCGATGCTCTCCATCGGACCCACGGCGAAGTTGTCACCCTGCTCGACGAAGTATTCCTCGAGACCCGCGAGCTTCGCGTCCGGCAGGATGCGCGTGAAGTCGATGGATCCCCGGCCGAGCTCGGTATAACGCTTCGCGGCGTCCATGTCCTTGATGTGCCACATCACGAACCGGCCCGGATGCAACTCGAACAGCTGGCGCGGCGTGCGAGCCGACGAGTGCGCGACCCAGAACAGGTCGAGCTGCAGCTTGACGAGGGCAGGATCGGTCTCGCGCATGATGATGTCGTAGCCGATCTTCCCCTCGTGCGGGATGAATTCGAAATCGTGATTGTGATACGCGACCGCGAGCCCTGCCTTCGCGGCCTGCGCGCCGATCAGGTTCAGGCGCTCCGCGACTAGTTTGAACGAGCCAAGGCCGCGCGACTGCGGATCGAGCCAGGCCCACGTGATGTATTTCTGGCCCAGCGCCTTCGCCCCCAGGATGCAGCGATCGACATACGCCTGCATCGCGTCGGCGGGCTGCGCGAGATACGCATGCAGATCGTAGTGGCCCGTCGTGGTCGCGAGGTTCAGGTCGTCGAGCACTTTGCGGAAATCCGCCGCCGGCATGCCGTAATACCTCACCGCGTCCGGATCGAAGCCATAGGTTTCGAAATTCCCGTAACCCATCGCGGCGGCGGCCGCCAGCGTGCCGGCCGGATCCTTCGCCATCGGCTCGCGGATGGTGTAGAGCTGCAGGCCCATCCGGAAACGCGGCGCGGCGACCGCGGCCATGGCCAGGCCGGGAGTCAGTGCGCCCACGGATGCCAGTGCGGCGGCCGAGCGAACGAAACTCCGACGGTCGAGAACTTCCGGCATGCCTGACCCCTGCGTTGAGAACGCGGCATCATGCCCGCGAATCCCGAGGGTTTGAAGTGCGAGTCGATCTCAGGACGACCGTTGCCGCTGCGCGTTGCTGCTGGCGCGCTCTCACCTGACGAAGGCCGCCAATTTGTCCGAGCGCAATGACGCGCTGGCGAACATCGCCATCATCGCCGCGGGACTTGCGACCTGGCTCCATCCGTCGGTGTGGCCCGACGTGGTCGTCGGGATCGGCATCGCGCTCCTGAATGCGGACGCGGCGCGAGAGGTGTGGGAAGCCGCGCGCGAAGAGCACGGCTCCCACACCTGATTGCCATCAAGGCCCTCGATGCGCTCCCATGTGCCGCACGCGCAGCGAACTCGGTGCGTTCACGTGGGCGCCTTCGTGCACGCCGACGCCGAGCCGGTCGACGAGCTCACCGCCCAGCCAGGCGGTCCCGAGCGCCATCAACGCGCCCACGAACGAACACACGTACGCTCCGGTGGTTGGAAGCATCGCGTTGTCCGCCCGCAGCCAGACACTGGCGACGAACAGCAACACGATGACGAGATTGCCCACGCCGTGCACGGCGCCGATGCGCCGCGCGCGCGTGCCGCCCGGGATCTTCAGCCAGTCCGCGAACCCGAACGGCGCCGCCAGCAGACCGCCGACGACGCCCGCCACCATCATCCAGTACGCGACGTAAGCGAACATCACGTTGGCCGTTCCGATGTGGATGAGGTCGAAGATCACGCCCGTGGCGAGCAATCCGAGTGGGAACACGACCAGCATCTGGTGCACCGGGTGTCCAAGAAGTCTGGCTCTGGCTTCCATGTGAGTCTCCTTTCGAGAGGCTATTGCTTCGGAGCCTCCGAATGCTGGCTGTTGGCGCGATCGACCTCGGTGCGTTCGATGAAGCCGTCACCGTTGAGGTCGTAGCTCGAGAACTGCGCCTTCACGTTGGCATTGGCCTCGGCCTCCATCTTGGAGATCTTGCCGTCGCTGTTCGTGTCGAGTGACTCGAACGAGGCGCCCTGCTGCGGCGTGCCCTGGTCCGGGGTGGGCGGGGTTTGCGCCATCGCGGCCGCGAAGGGGAACAACAGTACAGCCGCTCCGGCGGCGAATGAGCTGGATGCTTTCGACATGGTCAGTCCTCTCTTCTGGATGAAGGTGTCACTTCGGAGAGAGGCAAATGGCGTGCCACCCCGCTTAGGTGGCATTCGGGCATTCGACTGCCCGCACGAGCAGTGCGGCGCGGAAGTTTGAAAGGTGTGCCTTCCAGTTACCGAACTTGCAATTCGTCGGCCGGACGTTTGTAGGCGGGGCACTTCCCGCGATAGGACAACCGCACGGGCCATGCCGGCGCGAGGCTGACTGTCCTTTGGAGCGCCCCCACGTACGGTGCGGTGGGTTGCCCACCCTTCTCCGGAGCTGCGCATGAACGTGAAATTCCTGGTTCCGCTCTGCGGCGCCATCGCGCTGATGGCCGCCTGCGGCAAGCACGAAAACACTCCAGGCACGACCACCGAGCCGGCCACGACTCCCGATACGACGGCGACGCCTGACACCGCACCACCGCCCTCCGAAGTGCCGCCACCGCCGGCCGATACGTCACCGACGACGCCCGACGGCACGACACCGCCCTCGGAATCTCCGCCGACGAATCCACCCGGCGGCTAGCCTGGCTATTGCTCCTGCGACCCCTCCGATCGTGGCCGGCCGTGTGCCGGCCGCGCGAAGGGCGCCCGAGCGGCGGCTGACTACTTGCGGAAGATTCGCGCCGCGAAGTCCTTGAGATTACGCCGCCAGGTCTGCCACTCGTGGTCGGTTCCCGGAGATTCCCAGTAGACGTGTTTGATGCCGCCCTCTTCCAGCGCGGCATGCAGGCCACGGATCAGCGTCGTGAATCGTTCGGCTTCCGCGGTACCCACGCCGATGTACAACACGTTGACCTTCTTGGCGAACGCGGCGGGATCCGCGAAAACGCCGTTGTAGTCCGTTTTCAGATCGGGCTTGCGGTTCTGGAGCAGCCCGCCCGCGCCGCTGAATCCGCCGATGTGCGAGAACAGGTCGAGATTGTTCAGCGTGACATGGAAGGTCTGGAAGCCGCCCATCGACAACCCCGCCATCGCGCGATGTTCGCGGTCGGCGATGGTGCGATAGGTCCTGTCGACGAACGGGATCAGCGCCTGCGTCACTTCGTCCTCGAACGTCTTCGCCATGTCGTTGAAGGCCTGGGCCGCCTGCGGGCTGCCCGGCGCCGCCCCGGCGAAATTGGGAGGCGCAACGCCGGCGCGGCGCGGATACCCGTTCGCCATGACGACGATCATGGGCTTCGCCTCGCCCGCGGCGATCATGTTGTCGAGGATGAAGTTGGCGCGACCCTGGCGGATCCAGCCGGTCTCGTCCTCGCCGCCGCCGTGCTGTAGATAGAGCACCGGGTAACGCTTCTTCGGCTGCGATTCGTAGTCGGGCGGCAGGTAGACCATCGCATGCCGCCAGGAGTCGGTCACCTTCGAGTGATACCAGACGTCGCGCACCTGTCCTTGCGGAACGTTCTGGATGGAGTAGTAAGTCGAGCCGGGTTCCGGGACCTCGACGGCGCTCACGTAACGGCTGCCGCCGAAGTACGCCGTGCTGCCCGGATCGTTCGCGTCCACGCCATCGACGTTGAACACGTAGTAGTGCAGCCCCGGCACCATGGGTTCGGTCGTGTACGTCCAGAACCCGTCGGCCTGCTTCTGCATGTCGGCCTTGGGACCGCTCCAGAAATTGAGCTTGACCTTGTTGGCATCGGGCGCCTTGATGCGCAACTCCACGCGGCCCGCGGCATCGACGCGCGGATACTGCGCGTTCATCACGTTGGATTCCGCGGGCTTGAAGTCGCCCGGCTCCTGCGCGCCGCAGACGCCGGCGAGCAGCAAGGCCATGCACAAGATCTTTTTCATGAAGTCTCCTCGGAGTCGGATCAGAGAACGAGACTGCCGCGCGGAGAAGGGTCCGTCGCGGCAGCCTCGGGCGTGACGCGCTTGGACGGCGAGAACGCCGAACCACGGTCACTTTCGAGCGAATCGGATGCGCAGTACTTCCGCAGGGCCGCCTCGTGCGAGGGCAACCCGTCGACATATTCGTTCATCGCGCGGCGCAGCGCCGCCAGTTTCGGCTCGATCTCCGCCACCGGAATGGTGGCGACCGCGGGGTCGACCGCGCGCGGAGTCACGCCCTGGCCGAGCATCACCGAGACCCAGCTCGCGTGCGGAAAGAGCTCGCCTTCGTTGCGCAGGAAACGTCCACCTTCGGCGAACAGCGCGAGCCGGCGCTGCAGCGTTTCGGGGATCGTCATCTCGCGGCAGTGCCGCCAGAACGGCTCGTCGCGCTGGTTGGAGAAATAGTGGAAGACCAGGAGGTCGCGGACCTGTTCGAAATCCCGCTGCATCCAGCGGTTGTACTCGTCGCGGAAGATCGGCGGCAGCGAGGCGTCGGGGAACAGCGCGATGAAGCGGCTGATGCCCTGGCGAATGAGGTACAGCGAAGTCGATTCCAGCGGCTCGAGAAAGCCCGACGACAATCCGATCGCGACGCAGTTCTTCTCCCAGAATCTCGCGCGATGGCCGGTCGCGAACCGGATGAGCCGCGGCGTGCCGAGGATCTCGCCGTCGAGATTGTCGACCAGGATGGACGTCGCCTCGTCCTGGCTCATGAACTCGCTGCAATAGATGTGTCCGTTGCCCGTGCGGCGTTGCGTCGGAATCTTCCACTGCCATCCGGCCGTGCGCGCGGTGGAGCGTGTGTACGGCGCGGGCGCACCGTCGTGCCGGCAGGCGACCGCGAGCGCCGAATCGCAGGGCAGCCAATGACGCCAGTCGACCCACGGCACGCCGAGGGTCTTGTCCAGCAGCAGCGAACGGAAGCCCGTGCAATCGAAAAAGAAATCGCCGGAAACCGTCTGGCCGCTGGCCAGCTTCACGGCGGTGATGTCGCCCGATTCCGGGTGACGCGTGACTTCGCACACCTTGCCTTCGACGCGCTTCACTCCGCGCGTTTCGGCATAGCGGCGCAGGAAGGCGGCGTACAGCGACGCGTCGAAATGATAGGCGTAGCGCAGGTAGCTAGCCGGCGCGCCCGGGACGCGCACGTCGGGGAAACCGAACTTGCCGTGCCGCGCCGCGATCTCGGTCAGGCAATAGTCGCCGATGCCGTGCGGGTGTCCGCTCGCGCGGCAGCGTAACCAGTATTGGTGGAAATCCAGGCCATCGATGTCGATGCCGTGGAATCCGAAAGGATGGAAATAGCGCGAACCCCTGCCTGACCAGTCGACGAACTCGATGCCGAGCTTGAACGTCGCCTGGGTTGCGCGCATCAGCTCCGCCTCGGGAATCCCGAGGAAGAGATTGAACTGCAGCATGTCGGGGATCGTCGCCTCACCGACCCCGATGATCCCGATCTCGTCGGACTCCACCAGTGTCAGCGAAACGTCCTGCGGTCGCAGGAGCTTCGAGAGCGCGGCGGCCGTCATCCATCCGGCCGCCCCGCCACCCACTATCACGATTCGCTTGAGCGATCCCATGATGAGTCGGGTGCCCCCCCCCCCAGCGGCGGGCGCG
>JAEWLQ010000125.1 GCA_023457495.1 Pseudomonadota bacterium | reverse complement strand
AGCATGATCCGCTCACTTCCGCACAGGCCAAGGTCCACTTCCTTACAGACCAAGTCAAGACGACCGGCTCCCACATAGTGTGGCAGTTGTTGCTCGATAGGAAGCCCGCGTGACGCCCCCAACCGGGAAAACCGCTGTCCTCAAATTTTCAACCGACGACCTCCCCGCCCGCGACAGGATCACAATCTGGCGCGAAGTGTTCGCGCGGTCCGTGGTCAAGGTGGACCTGGAGCCTCTTGGTGAAGGTCCATTTCGCAGCGAATCCCTCGTCCGCGCCTTGCCCGACGTCACGGTCCGGTGCTCCTCCGCATCCGCGGCCGAAGTCCGCAGGACCAAGCCTCTCGTCGCCGATGGCGACGACAATTTCATCTTGAGCATTATCAAGAAAGGCCAGATGGTCGCGACCCAAGCCGATCGCGAAGTCGTCCTGGACAACGGAGGCGCGTATCTGTGGTCGAATGCGTCGACTGGAGTCTCGCGCAATCCCACCGCGATGGACCTTGTCACCGTCTCATTGACGAGGCGCAGCCTCTCCGCGGTCGTCGCTGATCTCGACAACACGACGATGCGGCTCGTGCCTGCATCATCCGAGGCTTTGCGGCTTCTGGTCAGCTACGTGGATATCCTGCAGAAAGAAACAGCCGCGATGACGCCGGAACTGCTTGCCGTCAGCGCCACACATATCCAGGATCTCGCCGCGCTTGCCCTCGGCGCGACAAGGGACGCCGCAGAGGCTGCTAAGGTCGGCGGATTGCGTGCCGCGCGTCTTCAGGCGCTGAAGGCCGACATTATGGCCAATGTTGGAAATCCCAAGCTCTCGCTCGATACGATCGCCCTTCGGCACAACATCTCGCCAAGATATATTCGGGCGTTGCTCAACGATGAACAGATAAGCTTTTCCGATTTCGTTCGCGAGCAACGCCTGAGACGCGCATATCGCATGCTGAGCAACTTTAAACTTGCCGACCGGAATATTAGCGCGATCGCACTCGAATGCGGATTTGGCGACCTCTCCCATTTCAATCATTCATTCAGGCGGCGGTTTGGCGCGACGCCCAGTGACATCCGTGCCCACGCGCAACAAGAGCTGGCAACCTAACGGGACAGTGTCGATGACATTTTCACTGTGTCGCCAGGGTCAGACACCCACCAACCCACCCCCAAAAGAGTATCCTCCCGCTAGCTAGTGACCACGGTCGCTCAGTGCTACTCTGGCGATGCCAATGCAGCGCCTGATCAGATGCGAGCGCATATACATGCGTGGCAAGACCCGGACACATAGAGACTGTCAAAGCGGCGGTGGATTCATCGCGCTTCAAATCGGCGTTTGAAGACTAGCGCTGACTGGCTCTGTCTGACCATTGAACGCTGCCTGTGGTCAGCGACCGGACTGGAAGCAAGCACAGACCCAAGTACGGATCTACGAGATCCCTCGAAAGCCATACCGTCTCCAATCGCATTTTGTCTTTTGAAACGCTGAAGGAGAGAACCATGGCAATGACTCATGCACTCTTTATGTTGTCTTCCGTCGCTGCCGTTTTGACGGCCAACAGTGTTCAAGCGCAAAGCATCCCGCCGGAAGGTCCTGTCTCCGTGACATACACGGCGACACAAATCCCGCCTCCCAAACCGATGCCGATCGGCGGCGGCAGAGAGTTTGCCGTCGTGAACCAGGCTATGACGGCATCGAACGACGCCGGAAACCCTGTACTCCATAATATGGGAGGACGCTGCCAAGCCAGCCGCCTCGTTGATACCGCCGTGAAGAGCGTGGAAGTGCACGCATTTTGCACTTACGTCGACAAGGACGGCGATCAAACGTTCGAGCAATGCGACTTCCTGCCGGGTCAACCGAACAAGTGCAAGCTAACAGGAGGAACGGGCAAGTTCGACGGTTTGCAAGGCGAGCTCGTGATCACCTTCGAGATCGCCAAGAGCAATTTCGATGGCATCAACCAAGCCATAGGTCACAAGAAGGGTACGTACAAAATCGTGAAAACGAACTGACATCTCACTCGGATCCCCGCGCTTCGCACACGGCCATGGCGCGGGGATTTTCCGGTTACAACCATCAGGCGTCTCGGTCGCCTGGCCACAAGGGATTGGCCGTGATACCCGCTTTTTCGAAACGCCTGCCATCTACGTGACCGCTACGAAGAAGGTTGTCAGGCATCCACTGAGGCCCTGAAACCAGCTTTGCATGCCTTTATGACATGCTATGATCCCACGGAACCGTGGGCGCCACCATGACAGGTATTGCGGAGTGGCTAGCATCGATCGGGTTGGGAGAGTACGCCCAGCGTTTCGGCGAGAATGCGATTGACCTGTCGGTCGTCCGTGATCTGACAGAACAGGACCTCAAGGATCTCGGCGTCCTGCTTGGGCATCGCCGCAAGATGCTGCGTGCAATTTCAGAACTCAAAGCCGGTATCCTCGTAACACCCCAGACCAGAACCAGACTATTGCCGCGCGATGCTGCAGAACGGCGTCAACTCACCCTGATGTTTTGCGATCTGGTGGGCTCGTCGGCGCTGTCGGTTCGTCTTGATCCAGAGGATTTGAGGGCCGTTATCGCCGCCTATCATGATTGCATCGCAAAAATCATCGGCAAGAATGACGGTGTCATTGTTAAGTATCTCGGCGACGGCGTGCTCGCCTCTTTCGGCTACCCGGTCGCGCACGAAGATGATGCCGAACAAGCAACGCGCACGGGACTGGCACTTGTTGAAGCTGTGGCCACTCTCCCGACGGATATCGGCGAGAAGCTACAGGTGCGCGTCGGCATTGCTACCGGCACCGTGGTTGTCGGCGATTTGATTGGCGAGGGCGCCGCGAAGGAGCAAGCCGTCATCGGTGAAACACCGAACCTCGCGGCGCGGCTGCAGATGCTCGCCGAGCCCGGCACAGTAGTGATTTCGGAGAGCACTCAACGTCTCACCGATGGACACTTCGAGTATCGCAATCTCGGCCCGATCACATTGAAGGGTTGGACAGAGCCGATTTCCGCATGGCAGGTCTTGCGAACAACCGGCGTGGTGAGCCGGTTTGAAGCGCAACACAAAAGCAGGCTGAATCCTCTCATCGGACGCAACGAAGAACTCGAACTTCTGTCGCGCCGCTGGCGGGCTGCTACTCACGGCGAGGGCTGCGTTGCTGTGCTAACAGGAGAGCCGGGCATCGGAAAATCGCACATCGCCCTTGCACTTCAGGAGCGCGTCCAGGCTGAGCCACATTATACGCTCCGCTTTTTCTGCTCTGCTCACCACACCAACAGCGCACTGTATCCGTTCATCGGCCAACTCGAACGCGCGGCCAGATTTGAGCGAAGTGATACACCGTCAGAAAAACTCGCCAAGCTCAAGACTTTGCTGGCTCTATCCGGCCCTCTGGAAGGCCATACGGTATCGTTGGTGGCCAATCTCCTCTCTTTACCGGCCGACGATCCTTATCGCCTCGCGGAGATGCCTCCACAGAAACGTCGGGAGTTGACGTTAACGGCGCTTTTGGCACTGCTTGAAGGCTTGTCGGCGCGCCGGCCGGTATTCCTGATCTTCGAAGACGTCCATTGGGCAGATCCCACCTCTCGCGAGCTGCTGACCGCGATCCTGGATCGTGTGCCACGGCTGCGCGTGCTGCTTCTCATCACGGCGCGTCCGGAGTTCACACCGCCCTGGCCAGGCCACGCGCATGTAACGACCGTCTCCCTGACACGGCTGAGCCGGCGCGACGGAGCAACGTTGATCGACCGCGTTACGGCCGGCAAACCCCTACCGGAAGAGGTGATGAACGAGATACTTGCCCGCACCGACGGTGTGCCTCTCTTCGTTGAAGAACTAACGAAGACGGTACTCGAAACGGGACTGCTGGACGAGCAGGACGGACGTTACACGCTCAAGCGCCCGCTCCCCGCGTTGGCGATCCCGACCACACTGCACGCATCGCTGATTGCCCGGCTTGATCGGTTGGCACCCGTAAGAGAAGTGGCTCAGATCGGCGCCGTGGTGGGCCGCCAATTTTCCTACGAGCTGTTGAGTACCGTTGCAGGACTCCCCCGAGAGAAACTCGACGAAGCACTTGCCCAACTGGTTCAATCCGAACTGATGTTCTGCCGGGGCGAGAATCCCGATGCAGTTTATATTTTCAAACACGCGCTGGTTCGCGATGCAGCCTATTCGGGTCTGCTGAAAAGCCGACGTGCAGCGCTTCACGCCACGATTGCAGACGCATTCGAGCAGCGCTTTCCGGAGATCGTTGAGGCACAACCCGAAACGCTCGCACATCACCTCACAGAGGCAGGCCTAATCGAAAAGGCGGAGGGCTATTGGCTCGAGGCCAGCAAGAAAGCGGCCATGCGCTCCGCCAACCTCGAAGCAATCGCGCACGCGCAGCGGGGCATAGAGACGCTGGCTTACTTGCCCGACGGCGCGGAAAAAGATCGGCGCGAGCTCGATTTTCAGTTTGCTTTGGGACCCTGCCTCATCGCGACCCAGGGCCCGGCATCAAACAATGCGATCGCCACATTCGCCCGCGCCCGTGAATTGTGCGAGCGCCTTGGAGATCCTCCCGAACATCTCCAGGTCATGTTCTGGCTGACCACCGCAAGCGTCATTCGCGGCGAGCTGCCGATCGCCCAAGAAACCATCGCAGTGCTGCTGAATCTTGCGCAGGCACGCGGCGATCGGCCTGCACTGCTCAACGCCATGCGCGGGCAAGCCATGATTCGGCTTTTCATGGGACAGCTGACCGGCGCGCGAGATGTTCTTGAGCGCGCCATCGAAGCGTTCAACATCAGCAGCGAAGAGGAACGGCTGGCCGCCCGTGCAGCAGGTCAGGACGCCGGCGTGGCAGACATGGCTCTGATGTCATGGGCTCTCTGGCTGCTCGGCAATGCCGACGCGGCGATCGCTCAAGCTTCCGCGGCCATCCGGCGTGCCGACGATATCGATCATCCGCATTCACAGGCCTATGCCTGCTATTACGCATCCGTTCTTCACGCCCTGCGTGGAGAGTTCATGTACGCACAGGGTTATGCGGAGCGCTGTCTCGCCCTATCGGACGAGCACGGTTTCCGGCAATGGCGCGGGCTGGCGCATGCCGTGCGGGGTATATGCAGTGACCTGCTGTCCCCATCCTAGGCGGCTCTTGAAGAAGTGCATATGGCATTGGACGAATATCGCAGCGCCGGATATCAGCTCGGCATTACTGCGCTGTATGTGCTGCTGTGTCCTGCCCTCTTGGCCAACAGCAAACGGGACGCCGCGTTGGACCTGATTGAGCAGGGACTGACGATGACCAACCACAATTCGGAACGGATATTCGAGGCCGAGCTATATCGGTTGAAAGCGAATGCCCTCCTCATCTGCGGGCGGTTAGACACCGATCCTGAAGTACAGGCGCTGCTCGAGCAGTCACTGGCCTTGGCAAAAAGTCAGCAGGCGAAGGCGCTTGAACTTCGCGCTGCAAAGAGCCTTGCAGCATTATGGGTCAGCCAAGGTAAGCGTACGGAAGCACGCGGTCTGCTTGACCCCATCTATGCCTCCTTCACCGAGGGCTTTGAAACACGCGACCTCATCGAAGCAAAAGCACTGCTCGCTCAACTGCAATGACTGCGCATGCAGGACAGACGATCACTATTCGGCCGCAGCCTTGTGCCCTTTGTGCGGCGGACGGGGTTTGGGTTTTAGCTCATTGATGAAGCGAACCTCTCCAGTCCCATTGTCACCTGCATCCCGGTAAGCCTGAATTGCCTTCTCCGCAGCAGCTCTGCCAAGTCTCTGCCCCTTGTCGAGATTGCTGTGATTCCATTTGAAATCGATCGTACTGGGCACTTGGATTTCAATCACTGTTCCCTTCCACGGCGTCTGCCCTGGGTCGGGATACTGAAGGTGATATTTGAAGAGCTTGACATCATCTTCGCCCACAGTGGCCGCAAAGAGCTGACAAAGGTTCGCGAGCGCATCGTGAAGATTGTCAGGTTTGCGGATCTGCTTGGCGTCGACAATCCTGCTGACCCATATCTCATCCAAATCGGGATGCTCTTCAAGCAAGCTCCTGAAATTGACCGTATCGACCAGCGCGCCTTCGCAATATGTAGCCGCGTCGATCTTGACGGTCTCCTCGACAAACGGGAGCGCCGAACATGCGCAGAGCGTCGAGGCCTCAATGTCACCTTTGTATCCCTTGTCCTTCATAGGATAGTTCGAAAAGAACGCGAGCTCCTGCGTGTCCAGATTCCATGCATTATGGAAGATCCACGGCTTCTGCTCTTCAAAAAGCCTGTCGAACCGGATGCCCTTCATAAACTGGCTGTCCGGATAATTGATCCTCGATAGCCCGGTGATGTTGGACAGATACATCAAAGACGTCAGGTAGCGGACCATCGGATTTGGCGCCAGCACCTGGT
>JAEWLQ010000124.1 GCA_023457495.1 Pseudomonadota bacterium | reverse complement strand
AAACTCCCCCCCGGGCGTGGGGGGGGGGGGGGGGGGCGCCAAGACCCTGTCGGGAGACATCGACATCTGCGACCGCTGACGCGCGGCCGATCCCGGACCGACCTCGCTACAATGTCGGCCACGTGCGTGTCCTCAAATGGGTGTCCATAGGTATTGGTGCGATCCTCGCGCTCGCCGTCATCGGCGTGCTCCTGGTCGTCTGGTTCGTGGACCCGAATCGTTTCAAGCCGCGGATCGAGGCCGCGGTACGCGAGGCGACCGGACGCGAATTCTCGCTGGCCGGCGACATCGACCTCGGCTTCTTCCCCTGGCTTGCACTGCGCGCGGGTAACGGCAGCTTCGGCAATGCCGAAGGCTTCGGTTCCGAACCCATGGTGACGTGGCAATCCGCCCAGCTCGGCGTGCGGCTTGTGCCCTTGATCCGTGGCGATCTGATCGTCGACCGCGTGCGCATCTCCGGTGCGGACGTGCGGGTGGTGCGGCATGCGGATGGTCGCGGCAACTGGGAGGGCATCGGAGGCAACACAGCCGCCGATCCAGCCACGCAGGGTCAGGCGATGACCATCGGCGGCGTGGAGATCACCAACAGCCGAGTCTCGTTCGTGGACGAAGGCGCCAGCCGCCGCATCGAAGTCACGGCTCTCGACCTCGCGACCGACGAGATCGCGCCGGGCGAGCCATTCACCGACACCGAAATCGCGGGACGCCTGCACATGGAAGGTTTCGCGGCGGAAGGTGTGCCTTTCCGGCTCGAGGTTCCGGAAGCGCAACTCGACGAGGAATTCACGAGCTTCGGCATCGAGGAATTCGAGCTCGCCTTCGGTGGTCTCGAGGCGCAGGGCGGCGTGCGCGGCAAGCTCGGTGAGCAGGTGGATGTGGAAGGCGCGATCCGGACCAACGAATTCGACCTGCGCGCGCTGCTCGCCTCTGTCGGAATCGAGCCGCCGAAGACGACCGATCCGAAGGCACTCGCTGGAATCGCGACGCAGGCGACGTGGAAATTCGCCGCGGGCGCCGTGCAGGTCCAGCCACTGGCTCTGACCATCGACGACACGAAATTCACGGGCCACTTCCAGCGCGACGCAGGCGACGAAGCGATCGGCGAATTCAAGCTCGCGGGCGATTCGCTGGACATCGCGCGCTACGTACCGCCCACGGATCCGGAAAGCGAGCCCTTCGTTCTGCCCACCGCGGCGCTCAAGGCTTTGCGCTTTCGCGGCGTGATCGAGCTCGCAGAGGCGAAGTACGAAGACATCCTCATGAAGGGAGTGACGCTGCGATTGCTCCTCGACGAGGGCGGCTTGCGCACCGAGGGCAAGTCGCCGTGAAAACTATCGGCTCGCGCCTCGTGAGCTGGCATGCGCAGGCGGGCCGCCACGACCTGCCCTGGCAGCGACATCCCTCTAAGCAGAGCCGCGCGTATCGCGTGTGGGTTTCGGAAATCATGTTGCAGCAGACGCAGGTCGGCACCGTGATTCCGTACTTCGAGCGATTCATGGAGAGATTTCCGGACGTGCGCGCGCTCGCGGATGCGCCGGCCGACGAGGTCCTGCATCTGTGGACGGGACTCGGCTACTACGCACGCGCGCGCAATCTGCATCGCGCGGCGCAGGTGATCCGCGACGAACATCGTGGCGTGTTCCCGCACGACTTCGATTCGGTCGTGAGCCTGCCCGGCGTCGGCCGATCCACCGCGGGCGCGATCCTCGCGTTGTCGGCGAACGAACGTCACGCCATCCTCGACGGCAATGTGAAGCGCGTGTTGTCGCGCTATTACGAAGTCGATGGTGCGCCGGACGACAAGGCCACGCTCGAAAATCTGTGGAAGCTCGCCGAAGAAACCACGCCGGCCGACGATGCCGCGATTTATACGCAGGCCATCATGGATCTGGGCGCGACGTTGTGCACACGCGCGCGGCCGCGTTGCGCGGAATGCCCGCTGACCGGGGACTGCCGCGCTCGCATCGCGGGCCGGCAGGGCGAGTTGCCCGCGCCCAAGCGCAAGCGCGCGGCGCGACGCCGACGCCGCGCGATCATGCTCGTGGCGCCCCCTTAGCGCGCCGTACTGCTGGTGCAACGTCCGGCCACCGGAATCTGGGGCGGGTTGTGGTGTCTGCCGGAATTCGCCGACCGCGCCGACGCCGAATCCTTTGCCGCCAGCGCGCTCGCGAACGCGCGGGTGTCGGCCGCGCCCCTGCCCGACATCGAACACAGCTTCACGCACTTCGATCTGACGATCACGCCCATCGTCGCGACGTGTCGTCGTGACGTTCGCATTCAAGAAGCCGGCGCACTGTGGTATGACCTTGCGCGGCCCACACGGGTCGGATTGCCGGCGCCCATCAAGTCGCTGCTCGCGGAATTGTCGGAGAACATCGGTTCATGAGAATGGTGAATTGCGTGCTGCTGGGTCGCGAAGCGCCCGGCCTGGACAAGCCGCCGTACCCCGGCGAGCTCGGCAAGCGGATCTTCGACAACGTCTCGAAGGAAGCCTGGCAGCAGTGGGTGCGCCACCAGGTCATGCTCATCAATGAATACCGGCTGACGCCGATCGAGCCGGCGCATCGCAAGCGGCTCGAGTACGAGATGGAAAAGTTCTTCTTCGGCGAAGGCTCGGACGCGCCGAAGGAATTCGTCCCGCCTTCTCAGGAATAAAAAAGGCGGCGCAGTTGCCTGCGCCGCCCAGGAAAGGCTACGAGCGGGGGGAGCCCGAAGCCTTGGTTCAGAACTTCCCGGCCTGGAAGTCCGCGAAGGCCTGGTGAAGCTCCTCGCGGGTGTTCATCACGAACGGGCCGTAACGCGCCACGGGCTCCTTCAACGGCCGGCCCGCGACGAGGATGGCGCGGCTACGCGGCGCACGGCCGTTCAACCGCACTTCCGTGCCGTCACCCAGCACCGCGAGCTCCTGCGCGTTGATCGTGGCCGAATCGCGACCCGCTCCCACGCACAGCGCACCTTCGTACACGTAGATGAAGGCTGAATGACCGGCCGTCACCGGCAGCACGAAATCCACGCCCGCATCGAGCCGGATGTCCATGTACGTCGGATCGGTCGCCGGCTGCTTCACCGGACCGGTCGCGCCGTCGAGGCTGCCCGCGATCACCTTGACGTTGACGCCGGGCCTGTCCACCACCGGCAGCATCTCGCCGCCGAATTCCTGGTAGTTAGGCGCCGTCATCTTGTCCTTCGCCGGCAGGTTCATCCACAGCTGGAAGCCGCGCATGCGACCCTCGGTCTGCTCGGGCATCTCCGAGTGCACGATGCCGCGGCCGGCCGTCATCCACTGCACGGCGCCCGGCTCGAGCACACCCTCGTGACCGTGGTTGTCCTTGTGGCGCATGCGGCCGTCGAGCATGTACGTGACCGTCTCGAAACCGCGGTGCGGATGCTCCGGAAAGCCGGCGATGTAATCCTCGGCCTTGTCCGTGCCGAACTCATCGAGCAGCAGGAACGGATCGAGGTCCGGCAGCCGGGGCTGGCCGATGACTCGGGTGAGTTTCACTCCGGCGCCGTCGGACGCGGGCATGCCGCGCAGGGTCTGCGTGACCGCCCTCGTGGTGACAGGGTCGGTGGCGTTGGCGACGATGGTTTCGGTTTTCATAGGTCGGCCGACATGGAGCCGCAAGCGGCAAAAGCAACCCCTGCCGGGGCCGCCCTGGCCTCAGCCGAACACCATCGCCGAGGCCTTTTTCTCGGCCGACAAGGGCCGGAATATGCCGCCCGCGTTCGCGCTGACGTTCGTGATTTCGCCGGCGATCACGCGCTCGTTGTCGCTGTACAGGTCGATTCGCACGAATGAAAACGGTGCGCTCAGGGCGCTCGCCACGCGCAGCATCTCGGGCAGCGTGTCCGGCTTCGGCAGCTGCTTGTTCGATCGCGGATAGAGAATGGAAAAGTCCTGCTCGCGCCACTCCGTATCCAGGATCTTGCGCGTGTGATGTGTGTGGCGATCCATGTCCACCTGGATCAGCTTTGGAATTCCGTTGAAGCAGAAGAACCGGTAGTCCGAGAGGTCGGCGTTGTCGAACACGAGGGGCTCGACGATGACTTTCGGGCGCAGGGGCTTGTAGTTCACCTCGCGACCGCTCAGGTAGTAGTTGAGATCGAACCACTTCCTGATGCGTTCGCGGTCGATGTGTTCGCCCTGTCTGCGCAGGATGTACTGCGCGCTGGCATGCGTCGGCTTGATGATGCAGCGGGCCGGGAATTCGAAGCCATCCACCTGTGCGGGCGAACGCAGCACGGCGATTGTCGGTATGTTGTATTCGTCGCCGATCGTCGCCTTGATGTAGAGCTTCACGAACTCCTTGTCCGAAACGAACACGCGCAGCGGGTCGAGGATTTCATCCGACGTCTTGAGTCGATACAGCACGTCGTTCCACAACATCTCGTTCCCCGGCGAACGCTGGTGTTTGCTGAGGAACAGAAGCCGGTGATAGATGTTGTCGCCGAGGCGGTTGTGCGGCAGGACGCGACGCCGCAATTTCGGAAGCATCGTCGCCAGCAGACGATAAAACGCAGTGTCGCGATTCTCGTCGGCCGCAGATTCCCCATCAGGCGCTCCGTGAGCGCTCGCCGCAGTTGCTTCAACCATGATCGGACCTCTCGGATGAATCGCCATTGTTCGAGGGCCGCTTCGGCGAAGCTGTAGGAATGACGGTGACCGGGGCCCGGCATCAATCCCATCAGGAATGCGATGTCGGCCGCGGGGCGGGCTTGCCTTACAAAATCAAGCAGTTGCACATTTGGTTGCTTGACGCGCCCGCGGCCGGCCGTTCTAATACGCGCCCCTCGTTCGAGGGCCTCCCGAGAGGGAGACTCCATCGTGGCCAGGTAGCTCAGTTGGTAGAGCAGCGGATTGAAAATCCGCGTGTCGTTGGTTCGATTCCGACCCTGGCCACCATCCCTCTCCCCGTCGATCCTCCACTTTCGGTCAATAACGGGCTTTAGCAGTCGCGATCGATCAAACGCGTTGTTGCGTCCGCAACACTTTGATTTCGCTCAGTGTCAAACGCATCGGAAGGCGTTGCTCACGCGCCACGACGGGGATTGTCCTGCTGGTAAATCGGTGTCACTTGCGGTACATACTGATCAAGTTCGATCATTTCGAACGGTGAACGGCCGCGGAAGGGGCACGTCGTTCATCACAGAGCGCGACTTTGCTTGAGGGGAAATGCACGTGCTTAGCAGAAAACAGGTCTCTTTCTTGCCATCGCTTGTCCCGCGCTCGCGCATCGCGATCGCGGTGGCGATGTGTCTGGGCTCGATGGGCGCCGTGATGGCCGCCGACGAGTCGCCGTCCCAGGAGCTCGATGAAGTCGTCGTCACCGGCTTCCGTGGCTCGCTGAACGCCGCGCTCAGCGAGAAGCGCAACGAAACCGCCGCGATCGACGTGATCGCCGCGGAAGACATCGGCAAGTTTCCCGACAGCAATCTCGCCGAATCGATGCAACGCATCCCGGGTGTCGCGCTGACGCGCGGCGACGGTGGCGAGGGACGAAACATCTCCGTGCGCGGACTCGGTCCCGGTTTCACGAAAGTGCGCATCAACGGCATGGAAGGCGCCGCGCAAACCGGCTCGAGCGACATCTACGGCGCGGGCAACAACGGCCGCGCCTTCGACTTCAACGTGTTCCCGACCGAGATCTTCTCGCAGCTCGCGGTGCGCAAGACGCCGTCGGCCGACGTCGAAGAAGGCTCGCTCGGCGCGACGGTCGATCTGCGTTCGCCGCGGCCCTTCGACTACGCCGACAACCAGGCTTTCAGCATCACGGCGCGCGGCATCTACAACGAAGTGAGCGAAGAGGTCGATCCGCGCGTTTCGCTGCTCGCGGGCAAGAAATTCTTCGATGAGACCTTCGGCGTACTGGCGACCTTCTCGTACCAGGAGCGTCATACGCGCGAAGTCGGATATTCCGCGGTGGACATCCTTCACTTCGGCACGAACGGCAACAATATCGGCACGGCGGGCGCGCCCGTGAACCTGCCGTTCTGCACGCCCATCGGCTGGACGCTGACCGGCATGAGCCCCGCCAACGGTGTGCGCGGCGCGGACGCGAACAATTGCAGCGTGCAAAACGCAATCGGCAACACCAACCCGCGTACCAGCGATCTCGCGGCGTTCACCACCGTCTACAACATGACGAACCCGGCGATTCGCGACGCCGCCGGCAACCTCGTGCCCGGTGGCGGCGCGTTCCATCCGCGCCTGCCGCGCTACGTGAACTCCGAGCAGGACACCGAGCGCACCGGCGGTAGTTTGTCGTTCCAGTGGCAGCCGACGGAGAACACGACGATTTCGCTGGATGGCTTGCTTTCCCGCTACCAGCAGGAGCGCCGCGACAATTACATCCTCGGACTCTCCTTCGGCCGCAACATCAGCAACAACGGCCAGCCCATGGTCTCGATCCGCGACGTCGAATTCGACCCGCTCGGCTCGTTGACCTACGGCCTGTTCGACGGCGTCGATGTGCGCTCCGAAGGCCTGGTCGACCAGTTCGTCTCGACGTTCAAGCAGGGCAGCCTGGAATTCACGCACAAGTTCAACGATGCGTTCGACGTGCGCGCCTACGCCGGCCGCTCGATCAACGAGTGGGATGGCCCGCTGCGTTTCCAGACCTTCATGGATGCGATCGACACGGACAATTTCGCGGTGGACTTCCGCGGTGGTCGTACGTCGCCGATCATCACGTTCGGCTTCGACGTGTCAGATCCGAACAACTTCATCTACGCGGCGACGCCGGACGGCAACCAGACCGTGCTCGGCGGCTTCTCGCTGCAGGGCAAGCCGCAGAGGAACATCACGACCATCAACACCTTCGAACTCGAGGGTGGCTGGCAGATGGCCGACATGTGGAAGCTCAAGGTTGGCGGTCAATACCGTGAAAACCACTTCAGCCTGCGTGGCTCGAACCCGCTGCGGAACATGACCACCACGCTGAACCTGCCAGCGGGCGTCACGATGGCGGACATCACGCGGCAGATCAGCGGTCTCGATGACCTGTTCGGTTCGGGCGCGCCGGCGAGCTGGGCGGCCATCGATCTCAAGAAGTGGGACGAGGTGTTCGACATCGACAGCATCCTGACCTGCCAGGCGCCGGACTGCGGCGCCGCGCTGAGCAGCATCTTCGAAGACGTCACCAGCGGCTTCGCCATGTTCAACTTCAACTCGGGTGATGACTGGCGCATTCCCATCCGCGGCGACTTCGGCGTGCGCTACGTCAAGACCAAGCAGGTCGCGGCCGGCGTCATTCCGGTGACTTCGCCGGGTACTTCGCCATTCACCTCATTCGCCCAGTACAACGAGGTAGAGCGCGAGTACACGGACACGCTGCCGTCGTTCAACGTCGTGTTCGAACTCACCGACGACCTGCTCGTGCGCCTCTCCGGCTCGAAGGTGATGTCGCGTCCCGAGCTCGGCAACCTGGCGCCGACCGCGGGCGTCACGGCGACCACGCGCACGGGCAACGTGAACAATCCGTTCCTCAATCCGATCCGCGCGAAGACCGCGGACCTGGCCGTGGAGTGGTACTTCTCCGAGGGTTCGCTGCTGTCGGTGGCCTACTTCTACAAGGACATCGAGAGCTTCATCCAGCGCATCACGAGCCAGATCCCGTTCAACGAGCTCGGTCTTCCGCCCGCGTTGCTGGATGGATCGCCGTCCTCGCCCACGGACATCTTCACGGTGGGCCGCTTCGAGAACACGCCGGGAGGTCCGCTCAAGGGCTTCGAGATCAACACGCAGGTGCAGTTCAACTTCCTGCCGGGGATCTGGAGCAATTTCGGCGTTCTGGCTAACTACACGAAGGCCGAGGCCGAGATCGAGTACATCCTCGCGAGCGCCAATGGCGTGCCCACGGCCACCACGACCGCGGATCTCGTGGGACTGTCGCCCAACTCCGCGAGTGGCACGATCTTCTACGAGGACAGCCGCTTCAGCATCCGGACCACGGCGTCGTATCGCGACCGGTTCTTCCGTGCATTGCCTGCCTCTCCGGGCAGCGACGTGCGCGGCGACCTGGCGACCACCTTCGTGGACGCGCAGGCTTCCTGGTACGTGAACGAGAACCTGACCATCATGCTGGAGGCGCAGAACCTCACGGGCGAGCGCAACGTGCTGTACATCGACAACACCCGCGAGGACACGTTGTTCGAGACGGAGACCGGCACGACCTACACGCTGGGTGCGACCTTCAAGTTCTGAGCGTCTCACAGCCTCGTGATCGAGGAGAGCCGGGGCCTTTTGGCCCCGGCTTTTTTTTTGCCCGCGGCTTGGACGCGGATGCAGATCCGGCGTATTTTCATGGCACTACAACGAGAGTGAGCCGCCTTGAACGCCACCGACATTTCCTTGCCCGCATCGTCCCGTCTGTCCAAGTCCCTGCGCGCCCGCCACCTCACGATGATCTCCATCGGCGGAATCATCGGGGCCGGCGTGTTCGTCGGCTCGAGCGCCGCCATTGCGACCATCGGCCCGGCAGTCATCCTCAGCTACCTCTTCGCGGGAATCGTCGTGTTCGCCGTCATCCGCATCCTGGCGCGCATGGCGATGGATCAACCGGGACTGGGCTCGTTCACCGAGTACGTGCGCGCCGGCCTCGGCGATGGCGCGGGGTTCGTCACCGGCTGGTTGTACTGGTGGTTCTGGGTCGTGGTCGTGGCCATCGAAGCCATCGCGGGCGCCGTCACGATCCAGGCGTGGCTGCCGATGTTCGAGGTGTGGCAGATCGGCCTCGTGCTCATGATCGTGCTGACCGCGGTGAATCTCGCTTCGGCACGCTCGTACGGCGAGTTCGAATTCTGGTTCGCATCGATCAAGGTCGCGGCGATCGTCGTCTTCATCGTCGTGACGGCCTCGTGGCTGCTGGGCGTCGGTAATCCGTCGAGTCCCGGCTTCACCAACCTCTGGACGCACCAGGGCTTCGCGCCCTTCGGATGGGTGCAGATCCTCGCGGGCGTGACCACCGTCATCTTCTCCATGGTGGGTGCCGAGATCGTCACCGTCGCGGCGGCCGAATCGGCGGAGTCGAACAAAACCATGTCGCGGCTGGCCGCGACCGTCGTGCTGCGAATCCTGCTGTTCTACGTGTTGTCGATCCTGCTCATCCTGTGCATCGTGCCCTGGACGGCGTTCAAACCCGGCGACTCGTCCTTCGCGCTGGCGCTGGACCGGATCGGCATTCCGGGCGCCGCGCTCATCATGAACATCGTCGTGCTCACGGCAGTGCTCTCGTGTCTCAACTCCGGTGTCTACGTCACCGCGCGCGTCCTGTTCGCCATGGCCGACAAGGGTGACGCGCCGCGCTGGCTGATCCAGGTGAACCGGCGGCAGGTGCCGGCACGCGCGATCCTGCTGGGCAGCGCCTTCGGATTCATCGTGATGCTGATGCGCGACGTCGCGCCCGCGGAGCTCTTCACGTTCCTGCTGAACTCCTGCGGCGCACTGATGCTGTTCACCTATCTATTCGTGGTGATTTCGCACTTCCGCTTCCCATACCAGGATGCAGCGCACCGCGGCGCCGGCGGCGTGAAGCTGGTGGCGGCCGGCGCGGCCATCGCCATGTTCGCGGTGCTGGTGGCCATGTGTTTCATGCCGAGCAAACAGCCTGAGATGTGGGCCAGCCTGGCTTGCTTCGGCGTGATCGTCGCCGCGCTGCTGGTGAAGCGCGCGTTCGTCAAATCACCCTGACCGGGTCATTTCGCGTCGAGGAAATCGATCGCCTGGCCGAATTCCTCGGCGGATGGGTAATCGTGCCCCAGGTGTGGCAGGTCCATCAGCTTGGCGTGAGCGGCGCCCAGCTTGCCGTAACGCGCGAACACGCGACGCATTTCGCCGCGGTTGAAATCCTCCCGGCCCGTGATGAACACGAAGCGGCGTTCGAACACGAGCGGCTTCACTGGCTCCTTGGGCAGATCCGCGCCCACGATGTAGACCGCGCCCGCGAACAGCTCCGGCGAATGTGTGATCGTCTGGCTCGCGACCCGGCCGCCGCCCGACATGCCGGCGACGAACACGCGTGCGTCGTCCACCTTCGCGATCTCGCCTGCCAGTTGTGAGGCCATGATCGCGACCAGCATGCGCTGGGCCGTCAGCTTGTCATTGCCGAAGTCGTCGGGGCTGATCCATACGAGATTGCGCGCGTCGAACACGCCGCGCCAGCTCTCGGGAAAGGTCCCATCATCGGTCGGCTTGATGAACACGACGACACCGCTCGGCGCGTCGGCCGCGGCGCGGTCGGGAAGCCGCAGCCGGAAATTCACCGCCCGGTCGACCGGCAGCGTGTGCGCCAGCTTCGCCGCCTGCTCGGCGCCAAATACTTCCGCCGTCGTGACCTTGCGCTCGAGATAGGTTGCGTCCGCCCGCGCGCCGGTCGCCAGGGCACAGATGGCGAACAATGCCGCAACTCGTGTGATCCCGCCTTGGGTCATCGCCCCAAGATCGCGCGAATCGATTCGAGTGACAAGGCCGACGCCGTAGGGCGAAGCCGCAAGTTCTCTGGCCGAGTCACCCTTATTGTCAGCTCGCCGAGGGCTTCCACCGCCGCGCGCCCGCGTTGAGATGCGGCTCACATTGCTCGGGCTGCGCCCTCAGTAGCATTCCGGCTGCGAACGATAAAACAGAACGAACGATCCGGGGTCACTAGTTAGTCTGATGATAACGCTGTCGGCGCGACGGCTCGTCCAGCCCACCCTCCTGCTCATCGTGTCGGCGGTGGTCGCGTGCGTGGCCGCGCTGCAACTCCTGGGAGCTTTTCGCCCTTTTGACGATGCGCTCGCCGACGCGCGCGCCCGGTGGCTCGCGCGCGCGGTTTCCTCCGACGTCGTGATCGTCGCAGTCGACGAACCGAGCCTCGATGCGTTGGGCGAGTGGCCCTGGCCACGCGCTTATCACGCGCAACTGATCGCGCAGGTCACCCGCGCCGCGCCCCGCGCCCTTTTCATCGATCTCGATTTCAGCACGTTGTCCAACACGTACGACGATGCCTTGCTCGAGACCGCGCTGGCGAAGCCGCGCGACTACCCGCTGCAACTGCCGGTCCGCGTGCGACCGGCTTCGGCCGCCGAGGGCGAAACCATCCTCAAGGGCCCCCGGCCGCGATTCGTGCGGGGCGTCGAGCTCGTGATCGAAGCGCATGAAACCGCGCCGGATGGCCTCGTGCGCACGTGGCGCAACTCATGGAAGCGGGGAACGGGCTGGCAACGCAGTGTCGTCGATCCCCTGCGCACGTTGCCCGAGGAGCACGACGTCATCATCGATTATTCGATTCTGCCGTCATCGTTCACCCAGATTTCCTATGCCGACGTGCTCGCGGGCCGCGTGCCGCTCGAAGCGCTGGCCGGAAAACGGATATTCGTCGGAGCGACGGTGCCCGGGATCGCGGACATGCTGCCGGTTCCCGCGCACGGCGCCTTGCCGGCGGTCATCGTGCAAGCCCTTGCGTATGAAACCGTTCGCGCCGGCGCGCCATCCGCGCCGACCGGCTGGAAGTTGTCGTTGCTGATCGTGTCATGGACCTTGCTCGTGGCCTGGCTGTACGGCAAGAACGGGTGGCGCAACCTCATCGTGCTGACGCTGTCCTCATGCGCGGTGGTGGCGCTGAGCTTCCTGGCGTTCGCGCACTACCGGCTGTGGATTGGCGCCGCGGCTCCGTTGCTCGCGGGGCTGTTGATGTGCGTGGCCGCCACGTTGCGATCGCTCGACCCGCGGGTCTGGCGCGCGCTCGCGGCCGCGCTGCGCATCGATCGCCGCAACGCGCGACTCGACGGCATCGTGCAGGACTCGAGCGATCCGCTGCTCTGCGTCGACGAGCGCGGCGTCATCCGCGCGGCGAATGCAGCCGCATCACGGTTGTTCGACAGCCCCGTTCACGAGCTGGTCGATCAACCGCTCGGGAAATTCATCACGCTGTTCGCGGGCGAAGGCGCCGGGGCGCGGCTCTTCGTGCTCGATGAGCGGGGGCGCGAGTGCGATGCGCGCACCCTGTCGGGAGAAGTATTTCCCGTCGAGATTTCGTCGCGGCAGGTACGACTCGATACCGCGCGGCTGTTCGCGGTGACCGTGCGCGACATCCGCGACCGCCGCTTGCAGGGACGATACCTGCGCCAGGATGAAATGCCTGATCAGTGGATGCCGCCACCCGGCAGCCGCGGCCACGAGTCCGGTCCCTCGATGCGGGTTTAACGCTGGGGCCTGATTCCCGGAATCCATGCGAAGCCGGCCTGGAAGCCGACATCGGGGGTGTTGTTGAGATTCTGCAGGTTCTCGGTCACCGCGAACGAGACGACGCAGCAGTCGAAGCGATGCCGCACGCCGAGACTCAACTGGAACTTGTCCTTGAGCAGGTCCTCGAGGTCCGTGTCACTGTGCCGGTAGACACTGCGGCTCGCGTACGCCTGCAGGTTCACATTAGTGCGCTCGGTCAGGATCCGCTCCCAGCCGACGACGATCGTCGGCACCAGCTGCGCCTCGTGATGCGCGGGCAGTTCCTCGCCCGCGTAGTAGACGGTGGATAGATCGATGTGCAGGCCGTTGGCGGCTCCGAGCCGGCGAAACGACGCCTGGAATCCGTAGTCGGTACGGCCGGTGGACAGGAACAGGCGCTGGCCGTCGATGGGTACCTTCACCGCGGTCTCGAGCGACATCTGCCATTTTCCGGGTAGTTTGATGCCCGAGTAACGCAGTCCGAAGGTCGGATCGGCGAACCCGGTCGTATGCGGTTCGCCGAGCAGGACGACCTGGGTGCGCTTGAGGTCGTACACGAGGTTCGTGCGGTTGCGCGCGAGCGCGTGGCGGCCGAAGGTGCTGAAGCCGAACGAGTCGTGAAAACCTTCGATCGACGAATCGAGGAATCCGCCCTGGTATGTCACGAGCGTCGCGATGACGTACGCGCTCCACTGGCTCGAAAGTTTGTAATGAAACGCGACATCGAGCGTCGAGGACTCGATATCGACCAGGTAGTTCTCCCCGGGCAGGGCCTGTATCTCGGCGATCTCCTGCGGACCCAGTTCGCGGCGGCCCTGCGCCTCCAGCTGAACTAGATAGGCCTCGACCGCCGGGCTCAGGGCCCAGGTGTTCTGGTGCCCGTACTCCGCTTCGATCGCCCAGGTGTGGGGCTCGATGTTGATCGCGTGCGCGGGGCGCATGTCGAGACGCAGGAACCCGAAGGGTGTCAGGTCACGCGATCGCAGCATTCCATAGAAGCGGCCTTCCGCATCGGCGTCGCCGGCAAAGAAAGCGAGGACGAGAAAGGCGAGCAGGGCACGTCCGGGTGTCCCGATGTTCATCGATTACTCCAATCCACGTTCCAACCAGGATCACGCGGTGGCGCAAAAGATACAAGTGTCACTCAGCTCGCCGCAAGCAGACCAGGTCGGGTCGCATGTGCGCCACATCTGACTTCTTTTCTTCGCGAGCTGGCGTATATCGCCGGCATTGCGCAGAGCGATTCGCGGCACACGAACCACGGAAGGTGAGCCATGAACATTCGTCCATTCACCCGGGCAGCGTCGGTACTGGCGGCTCTCGCAATCGCCAGGATGGCGGGCGCGCAGGAACCGCAGGAAGCGGAGTCGATGCAGGAAGTCGTCGTCACCGGCTCGCGCATCATCCAGTCGAGCGCGACCTCGCAGCAGCCGCTGTCGATCATCGATCGCGCGGCGATCGACCGCACCGGGCTCGCGAGCGTCGGCGACCTGCTGCAGCAGGTGACCACCGGCGGCAAGGCGCTCAACACCAAGTTCAACTCGTCGGGAAACTTCGGCTATCCACCCGACGGCGGCGGCATCGGCGCCGGCTCGGCGCAGGTCGACCTGCGCAACCTCGGCAGCAAGCGCGTGCTCGTGCTCGTCGACGGCATCCGCTGGGTCAACGAATCATCGGCCTCCGGTGTGTCCGGCTCGGCCGATCTCAACACGATTCCCATGAGCATCATCGACCGCATCGAGGTGCTCGAAGACGGCGCCTCGTCTATCTACGGCTCGGATGCGATCGCGGGCGTCGTCAACATCATCACACGCAAGAGCGTCGAGGGAATCGAGATCAACGCCTATCGCGGCGAGTTCGATCTCGGCGGTCCAACTACCGACGTGAGCCTCACGGTGGGCGGTGCGGGCGAGAGATTCTCCGGCATGTTCGTCGCGAGCTACTTCGAGCAGGAGGGTATCGATTCGGGTGAGTGGGAGCAGTCCTCCTTCCCGCAGCCGCTCGCGGGGATCGCCGCCGGAAGCTCGGGTATCCCGCAGGGGCGGTTCACCTTCTGCGATCCGGCGCGGCCGCCGGGCTCGGTCGGGTCGTGCAGCTCTCCGGACACCTTCTACGATCTCACCCTCAACAACGGCACGACGACTCCCGTCTGGAATCCCGCGGACCCGGCGGCCGGGACCTATCATGATTTCGGCAGCGCGGATCGCTTCAACTACGCGCCTTACAACCTGCTGCTCACCCCTTCGCAGCGCAAGTCGATGTTCGCGCGCATGACGTTCGCGATCAGCGACGACGTCAACGTCACGGTCAAGGGACTGTTCAACAATCGCGTGTCGACCAATCGCGCCGCCCCCGAGCCGATCTTCGTGGGACCCAGCGCGGGCACCGGCGGCATCGCGGATACCACTTCGATTTCCGCGCTGAACCCCTTCAATCCGTTCGGCATCGACCTCGACGCGAACAGCAACTTCGCGGTGCTGACGCGCCGTCCCATCGAAGTGGGACCGCGCCTGTTCGAGCAGGACGTCGACACCTGGTATTTCAATGTCGGGTTCGACGGCAAGTTCGGAACCGGTGACCGCTTCCGCTGGGACTTCAACTTCGTGCAGTCCGAGAACAACGCGGACCAGTCGTTCACGAACGGCTTCAACATCGGAAAGATCCAGCTCGCGCTCGGCGATCCGGCGGTCTGCGCGCAGGTGCTCAACTGCACACCGCTGGACCTGTTCGGTGGCCAGGGGCGGCCTTTCACGCAGGAGATGATCGACTTCATCCGCACCACGCAGATCGATTCGAGCAAGCAGACGCTGCAACTCGTCGCGGCGAACGTCACAGGCGACATGTTCGACATCGGCGACCGCACCGCGGGTTTCGCGGTCGGCGTCGAGCATCGCGAGTATGAGGGCGACTTCGATCCCGACCCGTTGCGCCAGACGGGGGAATCGCAGGATTCCTTCGCGTCGCCGGTGTCCGCGGACTACAGCGTCGACGAGGTTTACGCGGAGTTCCGCTTTCCGCTGCTCGACTCGCTCGACCTGAGCGCGGCGGTGAGATACTCCGACTACTCGACGTTCGGCAGCGAAACCACCGGGAAGGTGGGCCTGCGCTGGCAGCCCATCCAGGCGCTGGCATTCCGCGGCACGTATTCCACCGGCTTCCGCGCGCCGAACCTCGGCGAGTTGTACGGCCTCACGCAGTTCGATGCCACGCTGACGGATCCCTGCGGCCCGACCGGCAGCCTCGTCGTCAATGACGCGGACGGGCCGAACACCACGCCGCTCGAAACCGCGTGCCGCGCGCAGGGTGTGCCGTCGGGCTTCGAGCAGGCGAACACACAGATCTCGACCTTCACCGGCGGCAATCCGGAGCTGCAACCCGAGACCTCCGACAGCTACACGATCGGCATCGTGCACGACGCCACGTGGGCCGAAGGATTCGCCGAGCGCCTCACCTTCGAACTCACGTACTTCAGCCACGAAATCGACGACGGCATCCAGGCGCGCGACATCGCGGCGCTGCTCAACGCCTGTCTCGCGGCCGGCGGCACCGATCCCACGCTGTGCTCTCCGTTCAACCGCCAGCCGAGCGGCAATCTCAATCCACCCAACAACTTCCTCGACAACCTCGGCACCATCGAAACCGACGGGTTCGACTTCAAGGCGGACTGGCTCGGCAGCGAGCGCGACTGGGGCCAGTTGTGGTTAGGCCTCCAGGCGACCTACGTCAACGACTTCTCGGCGGTGGACACGGACGGCATCGTGTCCCAGCGCACCGTGGGCATCGAAGTCGGCGACAGCGCGATCCCCGAGATCCAGGCCAATCTCAACTTCGGCTGGCGGCGCGCCGGCTGGGAGGTGAGCTGGACGATGCGCTACATCGACGCGGTGAACGAATACTGCGGCAACGCGCTGACGCCCGACGTTCCCGGCTGCGACGCGGACGAGGAGTTCCACGAGCTCGGCAGCACGTTCTACAACGACTTCATGCTCGCGTGGAGCGGCATCGAAGATCTGCGTGTCGCCGTGGCGGTGAACAACGTTCTGGATGAAGACCCGCCCATCTGCTACAGCTGTTCGCTCAACGGATACGACGCGGGCACTTATGACCTGCCGGGCAGGTTCTGGGCCGTCTCGGTCAAATACGGCTTCTAACCAAGACCGGGCATTCCCGGCGGGCCTGGGCGCGGTCCGGTGCGGGGGGGCGCCCTTCACTCGAGAGCCGAATACTTTTCCGGGCTGAAGCCGATCAGCAGTTTGCGGCCGCGCTCGAGCACCGGCCGCTTGATCATCGAGGGCTGCGCGAGCATCAGGGCGATGGCGCGGCGCTCGTCGATGTCCTTCTTGTCCGCATCGGGTAGTTTGCGGAAGGTGGTGCCGGCGCGGTTGAGCAGCGTCTCCCATCCCGCCGCGGCTATCCATTCCCGCAGCTTCGCCGCGTCGATGCCTTCTATCTTGTAATCGTGGAAGGTGTACTCGACGCCGTGGCCATCGAGCCAGGCGCGCGCCTTCTTCATCGTGTCGCAGTTCCTGATTCCGTAGAGAGTGGTTTTCATGGCGGGAGATTCGTCCGGGAGTCGGGACGTTTCAAGACCTGTGCACCGAACGCCCGCAGCCGCGCCTGGTCAGGAAACGAGGAATGTTCTCATCAGTCCGCCAGCACGCGTGCCTTGCGGAGCACGAGCGTGAGGATTGCTCCCGTCAGCAGGATTCCGGCGAGCAGGAACAGCCCGCTCGTGAAGCTCCCCGTCGCGTCCTTGAGATATCCGACCGCATACGGTCCGACGAACCCGCCAAAAGCGCCCATTGAATTGATCAGCGCGATGGCGCCGGCGGCGGCGCTGCCGGCCAGGAATTTCCCCGGCAAAGCCCAGAACGGCCCGCGCGTCCCGTAGTCGCCCACCGCGGCAACCGACAACGCAATCATTGCCGCCGCCGGTGCGGTGATGAGCCCGGTGGCCACGAAGCCCGCCGCGCCGATGACCGAGGGAATGGCGATGTGCAGGAACCGTTCGCCCGTCTGGTCCGAGCTGCGGCCGATCAGCACCATGCCGATCGCCGCGGCGACGTAAGGAATCGCCGAGAAGAATCCCACCTGCAGGTTGGTGAAATCGGAAAGACTCTTCACGATCGTGGGCACCCACAACGTGAAGCCATAACTACCCGTCTGGCAGCAGAACATGATCAGCGCGAGCAGCCACACCGTGGGATGCAGCAATGCCTGGCGCAGGCCGACGCCGTGCCGAGCATGCGCTTCGGTGTGCTCGTTCGCGATTCGTTGCGTGAGCCACTCGCGCTGCTGCGGCGTGAGCCACTTCGCCTCGGCTGGACTATCGGTGAGGAAGCCGAGCACGACGAAGCCCAGCAAGACCGCGGGCAATCCTTCGAGCAGAAACATCCATTGCCAGCCGTGCAGGCCGAGGTGTCCGTCGAAGCCTAACAACCATCCGGACAACGGTCCGCCGAACACGATGGACAGCGGGATACCGATCATGAACCACGACACGGCGTTCGCGCGGTACGAGCGCGGGAACCAGTGGCTCAGGTAATAGATGATGCCCGGCAGGAACCCGGCCTCGGCGACGCCCAGCAGGAAGCGCAGCACGTAGAAGCTCCACGGTCCCTGCACGAACATCATGCCGGCCGAGATGAGTCCCCAGGTGATCATGATGCGCGCGATCCAGATCCGCGCGCCGAAGCGCACGAGCAGCAGGTTGCTCGGTATCTCGCACAGGCCATAACCGATGAAGAAGATGCCGGCCCCCAGTCCATAGGCCGTGTCGCTCAACCCGAGATCGGCGTTCATCTGCAGCTTCGCGAACCCGACGTTGACGCGGTCGAGCCACGAAATGATGTAGAGCAGCAGCAGGAACGGCAGGAGGCGCCAGGTGACGCGCGCCATGGTGGTTCGTTCGAGATCGGTCATGTGCGCGACAGTGTAGGGCACGCGACAGGAGTTATCATGGCCGACATGAACGAGCCCGGTGAATGGATCGATGTCGGCGCGGCCGACGAATTCCGCGGCAAGCCGTTGTCGCAGGCGAAACTCGGCGACCGTCTCGTCGCCGTGTCGTACCGGGACGGGAAGTTCGGCGTCATTTCGAACGTCTGCAACCACGTCGGCGGTCCGCTCGGCAAGGGCAGGCTCGATGGCGAATACGTCGTCTGCCCCTGGCACCAGTACAAGTTTCATCGCTGCACGGGCGACGGCGAGCCGGGATACGAAGCCGACAAGGTGCCGGGTTACGGCGTGAAGGAGGAAGGCGGCCGGTTGTTAGTCACCGCGAAGCCGACCAGCAAGCGCGGTCACCTGCCGCACGCGCCCCATCCACTCGAGCGCTCCACCGAACGCGCGCCTGGCGGCCTGCGGGTCGGCGGCATCTCGACCACCGCGATGGATCGCCGGAATCCGCGCTTTTCGACCTCCGAGCACCTGCTCGAGGTCGCGCTGGAACACGCGAGGTCCGCGCTCGGCGCCGAGACGAAACTCGTCCGGCTCGACGACCTGCGCTTCCGGCACTGCGAGGGTTACTACTCCAAGGCGGCGAAGGCCTGCACGTGGCCGTGTTCGATCACCTCGATGGACAAGACCGACCAGCTCGACCAGGTGTACGAGCTCGCGGTGCACTGGGCCGACATCCTGCTGATCGCGACGCCGATCCGCTGGGGCGCGGCCAGCGCGCAGTATTACAAGATGGTCGAGCGCATGAACTGCATCCAGAACCAGATCACGATCAACAACAAGGTCCTGATCCGGAACAAGGTCGCCGCGTTCATCATCACCGGCGGCCAGGACGGCATCCAGGCCGTGGCCGGCCAGATGATGGGCTTCTTCAGCGAGATCGGCTATCTACTTCCGCAGTTCCCGTTCATCGCTCACTCGCTCGGCTGGGAATTCGAGGAGATGGACCGGAACGTGGAATTCGTCGAGGGCAGCGAGCAGTTGAGCAAGGGCGCACGCGAGCTGGTCGCGCGCAGCGCGGAGCTGGCGAATTGCCTGATCCAGCATTCGCTGGTGTCGCACCCGACGATCGAACGGGGAGGGCGCAAGGCGTCGGCGTAGCGCGATGGCCTTGCGCGGCAGTCGAAACACTAACTGATCCCGCGCCGCAGCCAGGCGTCCACGATCCGCGGAATGACCTCGCCCGCCTTGCCGCGCTCGAAGCGGAATCCCGGCGGGATCGCGTCCATCTCCAGCGAATTCAGCACCCGCTCGCTATCCGGCCTCGCGGCGTCCACCAGCCCGGCCGCTGGATAAACGGTCAGGGAGGTGCCGACGACGAGTACCTTGTCCGCGCTCGCCACGTGCGCGCGGGCCTCGTCCATGTGTTGTGTCTCTTCGCCGAACCAGACGATGTCCGGGCGAAGCTGCGTGCCTTCGTCGCAGGTCTCACCCAGGGAAATAGGCGCGCCGTCGATACGGTAACGATGGCGTGCGGGCCCCGTCCCGCGCGCCCAGGCAAGTTCGCCGTGCACGTGCAGCACTCGTGTCGACCCCGCGCGCTCGTGCAGCGCGTCGACGTTCTGGGTGACGACCACGACCTCGTATCGCGATTCCAGCGACGCGATGGCGCGATGTGCGGCATTGGGCTCGGCCGCCCACGCTTTCGCACGCCGCTCGTTGTAGAACTCGAGTACAAGGGCGGGATTGCGCCGCCAGCCCTCGGGGCTCGCGAGGTCCACCCAGGAGTGCTGGCGCCACAGGCCCGCGGCATCGCGGAAAGTAGGCAGGCCGCTCTCGGCGGAGAGACCGGAGCCGGAGAGGACGACTATCTTCTCGCGGCGGTCCCCTTGGCTCATGGACCGAGGGGCACCTGCGGCGCGATCGGCTCGTCGCGGAACTTCGCGCGGATGGGCTCGATGAACAGCAGCGTGAGAATGGCGCCGTCCACCATGTTTCCGGCCGTGTACACCAGCGATTCGAGCGGCGTCGACAGCGTCGTTCCGCCGGAGATGGCGAATATGAGCGAGAGGGCGATCACGATGATGAACAGCCAGCGCGCCCAGCCGCGAAACCGCAGCAGGCCGATCAGCGCGGCGAGATAGGCGATCAGATAGACGACGAACGTGATGCCGACCGCGACCTGCGTGCCCCAGTTCGCCTCGGAGAATACATTCGCCATCGTTCCGACGTTCCGCGAATCGAGGTAGGACTGGACCTCCGCGGGCAACGCGGGTCCGAAGTAAGCCAGGACTCCGGAGGCGATGCCGGCCAACAGGACGCCGAACGCCGCGAGGACGAGTCCACGAAAGATGGTGACTGCTGCCATGGCGCCACTATGCCCCTTCTCGCGCCATCGAAAAAGGGCGACGGGAGATAGGTGCGACTAGGCGGCCTTCTCCAGCAGCAGTAGCCCGGAGCCGGTATTCGAGATGGGCACGTGGTAGTTGCTTTGCAGCGTACGCACCTCGGCACCGAGCGCCCCGCGCATCACCAGCCACTGGATGAGTTCGGGGCCCTGCGTGCCGGCCAGCGCGACCAGCTCGCGGATCGAATACCGCGCGATAGCCTCGGGCTCGTCGACTATCTTTTCGAGGCAATAGAGGTCGAAGGGCTTGTTGATGAACCCGGCCCGTTGGCCGTCGAGCTGGTGTGACAGTCCGCCCGTGCCGAGCACGACCACTCGCTCATCGGCGGGCCAGGCGGCGATGGCGTGGCCCAGCGCCTCACCGAACTTCAGGCAGCGGGCAGGGCTCGGCAACGGATGCTGCACCGTGTTCACATGTATCGGGATCGTGCGGACCGCGCGCGAGCCCTGCCACAACAGCTGCATGGGAACGACGAAACCGTGATCGACGAGCATCTCCTGGCAGGTAGTCAGGTCGAAGTCCGCGGCGCTGAGAGACTCGATGACGTGCCACGAGAACGCCGGGTCCCCGGGGAAGGGCTGCAGCGATGGCAGTCCCCAGCCTTCATCGGCATTGTGATACGCGGGCGCCGCGCCGACGGCGAACGCCGGCATCTTGTCGAGGAAGAAATTGAGCCCGTGGTCGTTGTAAACGACCACCGCGACGGTGGGCCGCGGGCGCGCGGGCCCCGCGCGCCCGGGGGGGTAGGGGGCGAAGAACGGCGTG
>JAEWLQ010000123.1 GCA_023457495.1 Pseudomonadota bacterium | reverse complement strand
CCCTTGCGGCGCGCGAGCGCGACGAACTTGTCGAGCCCTTCGCGGCGAGCCGCGGCCGCATCGCGTTGTAGATCCTCGAGGGAGGTATTGGCCAGTGGCTGCAGGTCGAGGAACACCGGCGCCGAGATCGAATGGAAGAATTCGATCGAAGCACCCAGGGACTTGGCCAGCGTGATGGCCTGCTGCGCCGCGCTTTCGCGCTGCGTGGCAGGGTCCTTGACCGCGAACAGGATCCGCCGCGTGGCCTTCATGTCACTGCACCCTGGCTCATGGCTCGTTCCTCGCTTTTGAAGATGCACCGAATGTAGTGCCAACGCCGCATATAGCGCGATTCGCGGCCACGCGTAATCGGATGCGGTCTATTCCGTATTGGCAGGCGCCGCACGGACATTGGAGAATGGTCCGATGGAGGAAGTCTCATGCGCGTGATAAATGCGGCACTCATGCTGATCCTGGCGGCGCCCCTCGCCGCATCCGCCGCCGATTCCGCGCGCCGCGAACTTACGCTTGCGACGCAGGCGGCGCCGAATCTCGAACACGGCGCCGAGCTCTACCGGGCCTGCATCTCCTGCCACGGCTCGGACGGCAACGGCCAGGCGAACGGCAACGTGCCGCGTATCGCGGGTCAGCACTACTCCGTGCTGCTCAAGCAGATCATCGATTTCCGTCACGGCAAGCGCTGGGACTTCCGCATGGAGCAGATCGCCGACCAGCATCACCTGGAAGGCCCACAGGACATCGCCGATATCGCCGCCTACGTGACCAGCCTCGAACGCGGCGGCGCGCGCGGCATCGGCGAGGGCACGTACTCGGCTGACGGCGCGGTGTTGTACGGCCAGCGTTGCGCGTCCTGCCATCGTCCCGACGGCAGCGGCGATGCGGCCAAGGCGATTCCGCGGCTCGCCGGCCAGCACTACGACTACCTGGTCCGGCAGATGTACGACGCGGTGGATGGCCGCCGGCCGACGCTCGACAAGGTGCACGTCAACAAGATCGAGCCGCTGGATTTCCAGCAGGTCCGCGCGCTCGCGGACTTTCTCTCCCGGATCGGCTGGGATCCGTCAGCCGGCGGTTGATCCGCCGACGTCGAGCATCATCCGCACCAGCTCGGCGACCGACTGGGCTTCCATCTTCTGCATCACGCGCGCGCGATGGATCTCGACGGTGCGCGGACTGACATCGAGCGCCTGCGCGACGGCCTTGTTCTGCTTGCCCTGCGTCATGAGATCGAGCACCTCGCGCTCGCGCGGGGTGAGCGAGTCGAGCCGGCGGCGGATGCGCTCGTGTTCGCCCAGCGAGACGCGCAGCTCGGCATCCTTGGTGATGGCCTTCTGGATGCGGTCGATGAGGTCCTGGTCGCGGAAGGGCTTCTGCAGGAAATCGAAGGCGCCGTGCTGCATGGCTTCCACCGCCATCGGAATGTCGCCGTGCCCGGTCATGAAGATCACGGGAATCACCGCGCCGCGCAGGTTGAGCTGCTGCTGCAGCTCGAGGCCGCTCATGCCCGGCATGCGGATGTCGAGCAGCAGGCAGCCCGGCTGCGCGCTGTCGTAGCCGGCGAGGAATTCCTGCGCGGATCCGAACAACGCGCATTCGAGCCCCACGGACTTGAGCAGCACGCGCATCGCGTTGCGCACGCCGGCGTCATCGTCCACCACCAGAACCTTCGGGGTCATCGCTCTCAAACTACGTCTCCGTCAGCGCCGGCAGTTTCACGAAGAAGGTCGCTCCAGCCGGTTCCGCCGCGTGGCCGCCTGGATGGACGCCAATAGTACCCCGGTGCGCTTCGACTATCGTACGGCTGATTGCTAGTCCGAGCCCGGTGCCCGCGGGTTTGGTGGAGACGAAGGGTTCGAACAGCCGGTCCGCGATCTCGGCGCTCACGCCCGGGCCGCTGTCGCTGATGCGGATCTCGATGTCGCCATCCTCGGTGAGCAGGCTGCGCAACTCGACCTTGCGTTCGGCCGGCGGCAGCGGCGCCAGCGCCTCGAAGGCATTTCGCACCACGCTGAGCACGACCTGCTGGATCTGCGCGGCATCGACGTTCGCGGGCGGCAGCGCCACATCGGTATGGAGTTGCACGCTGACTTCATGCGCGCGTGCATCGGCTTCGATCAGCGACTTGAGCTCGCGCAGCAGTTCACCGACGTCCGCCGGCCGCCGGCCATTGGCATCCACGCGCACCAGGCGCCGCAGCTTGCGGATCATCTCCGCCGCGCGCGCGCTTTCCGCCGCGATCTCGCGCACCACGGCCGCGAGCTCGGCGTGATCGACGCCGTCGCCCGCGAGCTGACGCTCGCAGGCCTGCGCGTACGCGGAGATCGCGGTGAGCGGCTGGTTGATCTCGTGCGCGATGGCCGTGGCCATCTCGCCCATCGTCGCGAGGTGCGCGACGCGCGTGAGTCGCTCCTGGGTGGCGCGCGATTCCTGTTCGAGCGTGAGGTCGCGCAGGATGCCGACGAACCGCGGCGGAGCGCTGTCGGCGATGCGGCCCACGGTCAGCCAGGCGGGGAACTGCGAGCCGTCCTTGCGCGCGCACACGACCTCGCGGCCCACGCCGATGATGCGCGCGCGTCCGGTAGTTTGATAACGGCGCATGAAGTAATCGTGCGCGCTGCGGTCGGGGTCCGGCATCAGCCGGCTCACGTTTTCGCCGACGAGTTCGTCCGCGCCGAAGCCGAACAGGCGTCCGGTGGCGTCGTTGATGGCGGTGATCCGGCCCTCGTGGTCGATCACGATGATGGCGTCGACCGCGGCCTCCATGAGCGCCTGGGTCTCGCGGGAGATCATGGCGGCAGTATGGAGTTCCGCCGTGTGGGGCGGAGTACGCAATACCCCTGACGCCGTAGGTAGCAGGCCGGGTTATCGCGGGCGGTGCCTGTTGGGACGATCGGTCCCATGAAACACATCATCCAGGACAGCGACGAAATGCAGCGGACCGCGCGCGAGCACCTGCTGGCTCGCGGCGTGGAATTGCGCGAGCGGTTGAACCGGGTGCGCGCCGACCTGCGGCGCGAGCTCGCCGCGTTGCCGGCCGACGCGCCGGACGCCTCCGTCGCGCGCGGGAATGACGCGGCGCTCGAGGCCATCGGCGAGGCGGCCCGCGCCGAGCTCGCGCGCATCGAAGCCGCGCTGCGGCGGATCGACGCGGACATGTTCGCGATCTGTGAAACCTGCGGACACGAGATCGATGCCGCGCGGCTCGACGCCGTCCCCTATGCGACGCAATGCGGTGCCTGCGCCCGGGATGCCTGAAGCATGGACAAGCTGACGTCGATCCTCGGGTTCGCCGAGGAGATCGTGGGAGCGCCCGCGCTGCTCGACAAGGCGGCTTACCTCGCACGCCATTTCAATGCTCGCGCCGAAATCGTGAGCGACGATCTGTCCGTGATCAGCCTGCTCAACGCCCGCCGCGAGGAACACGGCTATGAAGACGTGACGCTTCGCGGGATACGCCCGCAGGCCGGGCCGCGCGCACAGTCGCTGCCGCCCGAGGTGGAACGTCACGGCGCGGATCTCGTCCTGCGCTCGCGCCGACTCGTGGACAACTGGAAACTCGCCGAGGCCCTGCACGTCCCGCTGCTGCTGGTCGGTGACGGGCCGTGGACGCCTCCGCTGCGCATCGCCGCCGCGGTGGACGTTTCCGAGCACGAAACCAGCACACTTGCGCGCGCCATCCTGCAGGCGGCGGGGTTCATCACGCTGGGCAGCGACGGCGATCTCGATGTCTATTACAGCGAACGTGAAACCCGCGATGACGCCACGCGCATGGAGCGCGCCGTGCGGCTCGCGCAGATGGTGCGGGAATTCCACGTCGGCACCGAGCGGCTGCGCCTGCTCGATGGGCCGCCCGAGCAGTCGTTGACCCACGAGTTCGCGGTGGGCCGCTACGACATCCTCGCCATCGGCGCGGTCACACAGCGCACCGGGTTCGCGGCGACTTTCGGCAATCTGTCGAAACGGCTGGCCGATGCGTCGCGCGGCGATGTGCTGCTCGTGCCGCCGGCCCGCGAGGCCTTCGCAACCTCGCGCGTCAGCGCGCGCTCAGGCGCTTCGCGAGTCGCAGCAGCTCATTCGGATTGATCGGCTTGCTCGTGATGTGCAGGTGCGGGTCCTGCGTCTCGCGCACCGCCGCGGAGGTGTCGCCCGTCACGAGAATGGCTTCGAGATCGTCCTGCTGCGCGGCGCGCGCGGCGGCGATCACCTCCAGGCCGGTGTGGCCGTGGTCCAGATGATAGTCGGTGACGATGAGGTCGAAGCGCGCGCCCCCGATGAGTGATAGCGCCTCCTCGTGGCTCGCGGCGACGACGAGTTCGTACCCATCGAGCTCCAGCAGCACGCGCATGGCGTTGCGCACCATGGGTTCGTCTTCGACCAGCAGCACCAGCGCGCCGCCGCCCCCGGCGCCGGTCTCGCGCTCCGCGGCGCGCGCGGCCGGG
>JAEWLQ010000122.1 GCA_023457495.1 Pseudomonadota bacterium | reverse complement strand
CAGCCTCGGCCAGACTTCGAAGTGCTTTCGGCCAATACCCGGTGGTGGTCGAGGAGTTCGGCAACTCGGGCACAGCAGTCCTTTCAAGCGCGCGCGGTCACCCCGAGTTGAACCAACACGCGTAGCGTGTTGGGCCCTGAGCCGGCTGATCACTCCGATTCAAGCGATACACCACCCCGGCGAAGGGCGAGCCCGCGTAGCGGGCGAGTAATCTCTCCGGGCGCGTCGGTGGGATGTGCGCTCTTCGACGGACGAGATGTCGGCGTGCGCCCTCGCATCCATTCGCCCTTTCCCCGCATCTTGGGGTACATGGGATGCAATTCATCGGGAGGAGACCATGGGTCCATTTGATTTCGGCGCTTTGGGGTTCTGGCTATTCGTCGCGGCCCTGGTAGTTGGTGGCACCTGGAAAGAATCGCGCCAGCAGTCCGAGAAGCATGAAACGCTGCGGCGGATCATGGAGAAGACGGGCGTGGTCGACGAAGCGAAGCTGAAGGAACTCTTCAACTCCCGTGAGGATGCCAGTCCCGGAATGAGCTATCGCGCGCTGCGCATAACGGGCACGATCATCATGTTCGCCGGCGCAGCGATCGCGGTGTTCTTCCTGATTCCCACATTGATTGGGAGCCCCATCGAATGGTGGTACGGCGGCCTGGCGATTGCAGCCGGTGTCTCATTGCTGGGCCTGGGCGTGTTCTTTTCCTCGCGGTTCGCCGATCCGCCTCCGGGTATCCGACCCGAACACAAGTCGTTCTAGGTGGATAGCCGTCTCGCGGTCGCCGACCTGCAAAAGGCGGCCGATACCCTGGTGATCGCACTGGCGTGCGCCGGTGATGACGGCGCCTTCGCCGAGGTGTTGCGACGTCGACAGTCGCGCGTTCGCAAGTTCATGTGTCACCTCTGCCGGCACTCGGCGCTGGGCGACGATCTCGCGCAACAGGTCTTTCTCACGGCGTGGCGCTCGCTGGGACGGCTGCGCAGCGCCGCGGCGTTCGACGGATGGCTGAAGAAGATCATGGTGAACGTCTGGCTCCAGGAAGTCAGGCGCGGCAAGCTTGCGACCGTCAGCGATATCGACTTTGCGGATCTCGCGGTTCATCACGATGGCACGTCTGCGCGCATGGACCTGGACGCCGCGCTGTCGACGCTGCCGCCGGACATGCGCGTTTGCGTGGTGCTGGCGTACAGCGAGGGCCAGTCGCATCCGGAAATCGTCGAACTCACCGGCCTTCCGTTGGGCACGGTGAAATCCCACATCGCGCGCGGGGCTGCGCGTTTGCGCGAAACACTTGCCGGTTATGGAGAAGGTTCATGAGCGATCAGGATGGCTTCGACACGCGCCTGGCTACCTGCTTCGAGCAGGAGCATCGTCACGTTCCCGCCGATGCCTTCCTTGCCGCCACGATGCGAAAGGTTCGCGCCGCGCGTCGGCGCAGGGAATTCATTCACGTCGGTTTACGCGTGGCCGTTCTCGTCGCGGCCATCGTTGCTTCTCCGTGGCTGATTGCGGGCGTCGACCGGCTGAATGCCGCGCTCGAATCCTTCCTCTCCTCGGAGTCGGGACAGTTTGGAGCCTGGCTTCTGAGTGCGCTGGCTGTCTGCGTGGCGCTGGCAACGCGCCTGCGCAGCCGGTGAGAAGAGCGCGATCAGATCGAGCAACTCCCGGCGACGGGTGAGGCGATCAACTTGCGATCGATTGCTTCGCGAACACCCCAGTCTCCAGATCGCTGTACTCCGACTCCGCCGCGAGATGCACATTGTTGCGCCCCCGGACCTTCGCCGAATACAGCGCCTCATCCGCCAACTGCAACGCACCGAGTGGCCCACGATTCGCCAACGGCTGGATCGCGGCGACGCCAATGCTGACAGTCACCACGCGCGCCACGCGCGAGTCGCGATGCTCGATCGCCAGGGCGCTCACCGCAAGCCGCATCCGCTCGGCGATGTCGCGTGCCTGCCGGCCATCGATGTCGTACATCAGCGCCGCGAACTCCTCACCGCCATAACGGGACAACACGTCGAGCGGACGGTGGATCTGCGCCTGCACGGCCTTCGCCACCCGCTGCAACGCGACGTCGCCGGCCTGGTGTCCGTAACGGTCGTTGTAGCTCTTGAAGTGATCCACGTCGATCAGCAGGATCGCGAGCGGGCGCCGGTCATCGACTGCCCGCTGCCACAGGCGAGCGAGTTGTTCGTCGAATACGCGCCGGTTCTTCGCTCCGGTGAGCGCATCGTGCTCGGCGAGCTGCGCGATGAGACGGCCTTCGAGGAAGCTGCGGCGCGATTGTCTTTCGATCTGCCATGCGGCCAGCGCGCTGATCGCGGCCGTGACGAGCAGGAATCCGCACGAGCGCGCCAGCACGATGGCCGGCAGCGCAAAGACGAGAGCCGAGGCAACGAACGCGACGAGGCTGAGCGTTACGCTGACCAGCGCCGGCCGGAAGTGCAGGCCCAGGAAGAAGAACGGGCTGAGCACCATGACGGGCATCAGGATGAGAAGCTCGACCTGGCCGCGCGCGGCCATCGCCGCGACGGCAATGCTCACGAAGACGTTCCGGGTCGGCACGGCGATATTCGCCAGAGGGAGGTAGCGCCGCAGGAAGGACGGGCGCCACGCGAACCACGTCAGCAACACGGACGTCGACAGCGTGACCAACGGGAAAACGATCGCCAACGGGTGAGACACGGGCAGCGACCCGCCACCGGTCACGATGAGCTCGGCCATGCGCAGGCACGTCACGAGCAGTGCGAGCAGGCAGGCCATGCGGATGAGGGAGCGGCCGCTCGACAACCGCGAGCGGACGTATTCGGCTTCCAGCTCCGCATCGAAACGCATGGATGGTTCCACACCCTGCCGTGGAACCCCGGAGGTGGCCCCCGGAGTTGTTCGCGAATGGAGGCGGGACGTGGCAGTCATCCTCGGACCATAGATGCTCTCAGTCGCGGCCGATGTGATCGGGCGCAAGAAACTCCGGACGTGCCGGCCTCGCGGCGGCGGCGATTTGCAGGCCGGCAAAATGCTGCCGACTAAAGATGTGCATCCAGGTGGAAGAACCGCGCGAACCAGGCCTGGAATTTTCTTCCCATCGAAGCTTCCGGATCCGAATCGAACGTGTTTTTCCCGTCCGTCCAGCTCAGATCGCCATTCACACTGCTGACCTTCCACGCGCGCTCCGGCGCCGCCTGCCGCTCGAAGATGTGCACCAGCTGCTTCGTGATGGTTTCGTCCTCGACCAGGACGCCCTGTTCGCAGTTCAGCAGCGTCGAGCGCGGATCGAGGTTGTAGCTGCCGACGAACGCCGTTTTCTCATCCGCCGCGAAAGCCTTGGTATGCAGGCTCGCGCCAGAAGATCCGAAAATGCTCGAATCCTGCTCGCCGCCGCCCAGCGGCTTGAGCTCCCAGATTTGCACGCCGCCTTCGAGCAGGCGGTGCCGGTAGCGCGAGTACCCGCCGTGTACGGCGGCGACATCGTTCGCGCTCAACGAATTGGTGAGTATCCGCACGCGCCGCCCGGAGGCGGCCGCGCTCAGGAGGGCGCGTGCGCCTGCTTCTCCGGGAACGAAGTAGGGCGAGATGATCAGGATGTCCTCGCGCGCCGCGCGCATGGTGGGATCGAGTATTGCAATCACCTGTGAACGGGCGAGATCGTTCTCGTCCATCAGGGCTTTGAGCGGGTCGTCGGATGCGAACGAGTAGTTGGATGCCCATTGCATGGGGAGGCGGCCCGCGACCAGGTCGCGAACGGTGTCGTCGCTGCGCAATTTCTCCGTGTAGTGATGCACGGCCGCTTCGTCCGCGGCTTTCGCCAGGTATGCACGCAGTCTTTGCAGCGCACCGGCGTTCACGCCGGCGGCGTCGAGCACCTCCATCGGAAACGCGGCCTCGCAGTTCCAGTACCGGTCGAAGGAGGCGGATGCGTCCCGCACCACCGGTCCGATCATCACGAAGTCGAGATCCACGAAATTGACCTCGTCGCTCGCGCCGAAATACTCGTCGCCGAGATTGCGGCCACCAACCACCGCGATGCGGTTGTCCGCGATCCACGACTTGTTGTGCATCCGGTGGTTGATTCGCCGGAAACTGCGCGCGCCTTCGCCGAAAAACGCCAACTTGCCCTTGCGCGACGCGAACGGATTGAACATGCGCACGGCGATGTTCTCGTGCGCGGCCAGCGCCGCGAACGCCACGTTGCCCGAGCGTCCGTTCATGTCGTCCACCAGGAGCCGCACGCGCACGCCGCGGTCGGCGGCTTCGAGTAGTTTGGCGGCGAGGTGCAGCCCGGTGGTGTCGCCGTGCCAGATGTAGGTCTGCACGTCCAGGGTGCGCGTCGCGAGCCGCGCGCTTCCGGCGCGCGTGACGAAGGCCTCGGGCCCTTCCTCGAGCAACCGGAATCCCGACTTGCCCGGATTTCGCGTCTCGAGCGGTGCGATCAGGTCATCGAGCGGTCCGCCGCTTCCTTCGATGATCGCGTGTTCCAACGGCAGCTCCGGACGCGGCGGCAATTGCGCACACGCTCCGGCAAGCGCGGCGATAACGAGTACGAGGCAACGCAGGAGCGGGCGTGTCATGGGACGACGCCCGCAGACTAATCGCCATGGCCGTAGGGGGTCACCGCCCGAAGGGCTTATTGCGAAAGCGCGCGGCGGGGCCCCAAGCTAACAACCATTCGATGACGCGGCGCAGTATCGCGCCGGGCAAACACCATCTACCCAGGAGGCAGTCGTGTTTTCCAGCATCCTTTCGCGCTACTGGTGGATGATGCTCCTGCGGGGAGTGATCTCGGTCGCATTCGGCGTGCTGCTATTCACGCAGCCCGGAATCTCGCTCAAGGCGCTCACGCTGTTGTTCGGCGCTTTCGCGTTCGCGGATGGCATCACGAGCCTGGTCAGCGCCTTCGGCGGCAGAAAACAGAACGAGAACTGGTGGATTCTGCTGCTGGTCGGCCTGTGCGGCATCGGCATCGGCGTGCTCACGTTCATCTCGCCGGCGATGACGGCCATCGTGCTTCTCTTCTATATCGCGGCCTGGGCCATCGCCTCGGGTCTGCTCGAGATCGTCGCGGCGATCCGGCTGCGCAAGGAGATCGAAGGCGAATGGTGGCTCGCGCTCGGCGGCCTGCTCTCCGTCGCGTTTGGAATTTTCCTGATGGCGCGCCCGGGAGCGGGCGTGCTCGCGTTGCTCTGGATGATCGGCGCGTTCGCGATCGCGTTCGGCGTCGTCCTCATCGGATTCTCGTTCCGCGCGCGCAGCTTCATCAAGGAAGCGCATTCACCATTGAGCGTCTGAACCTTCGGACGCTCGATTCGCGCCGGCCCGCGGAAGGACCCGCC
>JAEWLQ010000121.1 GCA_023457495.1 Pseudomonadota bacterium | reverse complement strand
CCCGCTGCCTTACCACTTGGCGACACCCCAACGGCCTAACTCTTCGCGCAGCGGGCGAGCTCTGCCAGCAACGGGGACTCGTCGAGCCCGCGCGCGACATACGCGCGCCAGCTGTCCGGTACCTTCGCCGCGACGCGTTCCGCGTCTTCGGGACGCGCGAACTTCGCGAACACGCACGCTCCCGTACCCGTCAGCCGCGCCGGAGCATGCCGCGCGAGCCAGTCCAGTGCCTCACCCACCGCCGGAAAGCGCGCGCGCACGACTGCCTCGCAATCGTTCCGCCCGCCCGTTTCCAAAAAGCCGCGCATTGTGGTGGGGGCGGAATTCCGTGTCAATTCAGGAGCCTGGAATACGGCGGCGGTGGGCACGGCGACCCCTGGAAACACGATGACATACCAGGAATTTCGCCCCAGCGAGATCGGGGTGAGTTTCTCGCCGATTCCTTCCGCCCAGGCCGAGCGCCCGTGCACGAAAACCGGCACATCGGCACCCAATCGGGCGCCAATTTCAGCCAACTTCGCCAAATCGAACCCCAAACCCCACATCTGGTTCAGAGCCAGGAGAGCGGTGGCCGCATCGGAGCTGCCCCCGCCGAGGCCCCCACCCATCGGGATCCTCTTACGCACCGAAATGGCCGCGCCCAACGAGGTCCCGCTGGCCTCTTTCAGGGCCCGGGCCGCGCGCACCACCAGATCCTCGCTTTCCGCCACGCCCGCCGGGCCATCCGGACGGGAAATCACCCCATCCTCCCGGACCCCGATCTCGAGCGCATCGCAAAGATCAATCAGCTGGAAAACCGTCTGCAGCTCGTGATACCCGTCGGGCCTGCGTCCCACGACGTGGAGCATCAGGTTCAACTTGGCCGGCGCGCTCCAGCGCCGGACGTCTACGGCCGCCATTGCTCGACCAGGAGCTTCATGCGCGCGGCAGCAACGTCGACATCGGATCGCTCCGCCGTGAGCCGCCGCGGCAGCGCGAATCCCAGACCGGGCGCCCGCGCTTCGATACTCACGCGCCAGCCGTTCTGCGTGAACCCGCGGATTTCGCCGCTGCCCGCGTCCTCATCGATCTGCGCATCGCCCGGCGCGGGGATGCCCAACAGCCACCAGCGCAGTTCGGTGAGCGGCAGCGCGAACCCCAGGCGCTGCTCGAGCTCCTCGCGCGCGGCCACGCCATCGAGCTGCTTGCCCGAGCTGGTCTCGATGCGCAGGTCATCGCCCGCGATGGCGACGCGCACCCCGCCGATCCCCATCGGCCCGTCGAGCGCGAGATCCGCGCGCTCCGGCTGCCGCTCGTAGCGAAGATTCGCGGAGAACCCCTGCCCGTTCGCGGCGACCGCCACGCGGCCCGTGAGTCCGAATCTGTCGAGTTTCTCGAGCCCCGCGCGCTGCGTGGCCCAGGGTGCGTCGGCGCCTGGGCCGAAGACTGGTTGCGGCGGAATCGTCCGGCAGCCGGACAGCAGCGCCATCGCGGCGACCGTGACGGCGATACCGGCCGTCGCGACGCGCCGACCCGTGGTCGTCACGCCCGCGGCCTCTAACTACCTACGGAAGCGGTGGTTCGCGGCGGGCTGTCGGCGCCTTCAAGCTCCGGCGCTTCCACCGGCGGCTTGGCGTCAGGCGCCTCGGATTCCGGCGCCGAATCCAGCTTCGCGCCCGTCAGCCGTTCGATCGTCGAACGCAGCGGCTTCGAATCCGGTGAACGCGCGAGCGAGCGGGCCCACAATGCGCGGGCCTCGGCCTGCTGACCGCTCACCCACAGCGCTTCGCCCCAGTGCGAGGCGATCTCGGGATCCGGGAAGATGCGGAACGCGCGCTCGAGGTGCGGCAGCGCACCCGGAATGTCGCCGCGACGGAAGCGCACCCAGCCCAGGCTGTCGAGATACGCGGGATTGTCCGGCGAGGCTTCGAGCGCCTTGCGGATCAGCGTCTCGGCGCGCGGCAGTTTCTGGTTGCGATCGGCCAGCGAATAGCCGAGCGCGTTGAGCAGGTTGGAATCCTCGGGCCGCTCCTTCAGCAGCACTTCGAAGCCGCGCACGGATTCCTTCGTCATGCCGGCCTTGTCCTGCACGAGCGCGATCTGGTAGCGCAGCCCCGGATGACGCGGAAAACGCTCGAGCGCGAGCTCGAGCAGCGCGACGGCCTCGGGCGCCTTGCCGGCATCCTCCAGCAGCGTCGCCTTGGCGAACTCGACTTCGAGCGAATCCGCGCGTTCCTTCGTCGCGTGCTCGTCGAGCAACCGGAACGCCTCGTCCCGCTTGTCCTCCTTCATGAGCAGGCGCGCGGCCCGGCCGCGCACCACGAGTCCCGCGCCGGCCTCGGCCAGGCGCGAATAACCCTCGAGCGCGAGATCCGTGCGGCCCTCGCGTTCGGCGATGGACGATAGATAGAAGAAGGCCTCGGGAGCGCCGCTCTGCGACGAGAGCAAACTACCGAAGCGACGCCCCGCCTCGGCCATGTCGCCGAGCTGGTAGGCGATCTTGCCGAGCCGCAGGTCCGCCTCGTCCCGCACCGACTCGTCGACGCGCATGCTCTCGAGCTCCTGGCGGGCATCTTCGAGACGGTCGAGCCGCAGCAGCGTGTCGGGATAGGCGAAACGCTCCGTATCCGGATCGAGCGCGGCGGCTTCCTTCGCGTACGCGATGGCCGCGACCGCATCCCCTTCGGCCGTGAGCACGCGCGCGAGCTGGGCGCGTGCGTATCCGGACGCCGGCTCGGACGCGAGCAGGCGCTCGGCGTATTTGCGGGCCGTGGCGAAATCGAAGGATTCGAATGCCAGGTCGACGGCGGCCGACAGCAGGTCGGTGGACGCGTCCGGCGCGTCGAAAGCCGGGCGCAGCGTCTGCAGCGCGATCGCGGTTCCGCCCGCGTCACTCACCTCGGGGATGAGCTTGATCAATGCCTCTTCGCCGCCGAGCTCGCGCACGCGCAGGATCGCGGCGCTCGTCTCCGCCTCCTGGTACAGCCGCGCGGAGGCGACCGCAACCGCGGCGACCGCGGCGACACTTTGCGGCTCGAGTTTCTGCCAGCGTTTCGCGGCGCGCAGCGTGGCCTCGACCTGCTGGCAATCGGACGCGACCTTGGTGGCGCGTTCGGCGATCGTCGCGTCGCTCGTGCCCATCGCGGCCTTGAGGTAGCGGTCGGTGCCGCCGCGGCAGTCGCCGCGCGACAGCGCCATGTCGGCGAGCATCAACGCCGCGTTGTCGGTCTTCGTGGTGGACAGCGCGCCGGCCAGAGCCGGCAGCATTGCGGCGACGGCCAGGGAGAAAATGGCTATCGGGAGGGATTTTCGTGGCATGGAAGGCACTATAACTGGACCCCGGGACCTTACAATGGTTCTGTGAAAGACAGCATACGCACGCGGCTCGAGAAGATGGTCGACCGTTATGAAGAAGTCGGCCGCTCGCTGACCGATCCGGCAGTCATCGGCCGACAGCGGGAATTCCGTGATCTCTCGGTGGAATACGCCCGCCTTACTCCCGTCGCCCAGCAATTCGCCGCGTTCCAGTCGCTCGAACGCGAACTGTCCGCGGCGCGGGACATGCAGGACGACCGCGACCCGGAGATGCGCGCCATGGGCGCCGAGGAGGTCACGCGGCTCATTCCGCAGGTCACCGCATCCGAGGAGTCCCTGAAACTGCTCCTGATCCCGCGCGATCCGCGCGACGACAAGAACATCTATCTCGAGGTACGCGCGGGAACCGGCGGCGACGAGGCCGCGATCTTCGCGGGAGACCTGTTCCGCATGTACGCGCGTTACGCCGAGACCCACGGATTCTCCGTCGAGATCCTCTCGGAGAACCCCGGCGAACATGGCGGTTACCGCGAGGTGATCAGCCGGATCGCCGGCAGCGGCGCCTTCGCGCGTTTCAAGTTCGAATCCGGCGTGCACCGCGTGCAGCGGGTGCCCGCGACGGAGGCCCAGGGCCGAATCCACACCTCCGCCGTCACGGTCGCGATCCTGCCGGAGGCGGATGAAGTGGAAGCCGCCGATCTCAATCCGGCGGAGCTGCGCGTCGACACCTACCGGGCGTCCGGCGCCGGCGGCCAGCACGTCAACAAGACCGAATCGGCGATCCGCATCACGCACCTGCCCACCGGCATCGTCGTCGAGTGCCAGGATGAACGCTCGCAGCACAAGAACCGCTCGCGCGCCATGGCGCTCATGAAGGCCAAACTACTGGCCGCCGAGCAGGAGAAGCAGGCCAGCGAGATCGCGCAGAACCGCAAGCTGCAGGTCGGCACGGGCGATCGCTCCGAGCGCATCCGCACCTACAACTTTCCGCAGGGCCGCGTGACGGACCACCGCATCAACCTCACGCTCTACAAGCTCGGCGACATCATGCAGGGCAAGATCGACGAATTGCTCGACGCCCTGCAACACGAGCACCAGGCCGAACAGCTGGCCGAGGAAGAGCAGCGAGGCGCCGCGTGAACGTCGAAGCCGCGGGCCCGATGCTCGCGGATCCGGGGCTCGCCGCCCCGCCCGCGCTCGCGGTGCCGAGCGCGACCGGCGTCGATGCGCGCATCGTGCTCGCGGGACCCGGCGCCCGCTCCATCGCCTTCGTCATCGACTGGCTGATCCGCGCCGGCGTCGCGCTCGTCTACCTGCTCATTGCCTCCTGGCTCATCACCGGCGACTTCGGCATGCAGGTCCAGCCGGACAACGAGACGCTCTGGTACCTGCTGGCCGCCACGCCGGCGACGGCTATCTACTTCCTCTACCACCTGATCCTCGAGCCGCTCCTCGCCGGGCGCACGCCGGGCAAACGCATGACCGGGTTGCGTGTCCTCACGCCCGAAGGCGTCGTGCCGAGCGCGGGCGCACTCATCACGCGCAACGTGTTCCGCATCGTCGATTCGATGCCGGTGTTCTACGTCGTCGGCCTGCTGTTCGTGATCTTCAGCAAGCGCCACCTGCGGCTGGGTGACCTCGCGGCCGGCACCGTGCTGTGCGTGGAGCGCGCGCCCTTCCTCGAGAAGCTGTTTCCCGAGACGTTCGGCCGCGGCGCGCAGAACACGCAGGGCTGGTCCGCCGCGCGGCAACGCGCCGCGAACCTGCGCAAGGACGACGTCTCCGTGCGCGACGCACTCGAGGTGGTCGACGACTACCGTCGCGCCGCGCACGAGCTCGGCGCGGCGCGGCTCGACGGGCCGGGGCCCCCCCCGCCGCCGGCG
>JAEWLQ010000120.1 GCA_023457495.1 Pseudomonadota bacterium | reverse complement strand
CGCCCGGAGGGCCGCGGCCGGCCGAAAGGTGGTGGATGAAAACCGAGGCGCGGTGACGCGCCTCATGAAGTTCATCGAGCCGTTGCTGCCCTGAGCGGCGCCGCGGCGGTTCGTCTAACTATTGCGCCGGCGGCGGCGATTGTCCCGGCACCACCGGCGGATTCGCCGGCGGCGGGGGATTCTCGAGCCAGGCGTTCACGTCCTCGAGCGCCTTGCGGTCGAGGATGCCGGCGGCCTGCTTCAGGCGCAGCACGTTGAGCACGTAGTCGTAGCGGCTGCGCGAATACTCGGTCTGCGACTGCACCAGGTTCTGGCGCGCCGCGAGCACGTCCACCGCGGTGCGCGTGCCGACGTCATAACCCGCTTCCGTCGCGCGCAGCGCGGTCGCCGAGGATTCGAGCGCCTGCTTGAGGGCCTGCACTCGCGAAATCTCCGAAACCACGCCGAGGTAGGCATCACGCGCGGTGCGCTCGGTCTCGCGCGAGACGCGTTCGAGACGCTGCTTGGCGGCCTGCCAGCGGTAGGAAGACTGCTTCACGCGCGAGTGCGTGCCGCCGCTCGACCAGATGGGCACGGTCACCTGCAGGCTGATCGACTTGTCGGTATCCGACTCCTGCGAGGAGGGTGCGCTGCCGCCGCCGAAGCCGCGGTCGGGAATCGGATCGAATGACTGGATGTCGTCCGATTCGAAATGGGACTTGCCGAGAACCAGGTTGACCTGCGGCAGGTGCCCCCCGAACTGCACGCGCACGTCGTCGCGCGCGATGTCGGCGCCGAGTCGGCTCGAGGTCAGCGACAGGTTCTGCTCCATCGACGCTTCGACCCATTTCTGCGGATCGGCGGGCTCGGGTACCTGCAATGGCATGGTGGCCCGCGGCGTGGCGAGCACGGCGTATTGCAGATCGGTGATCTCGCGCAGCAGTTCCTGCGCGGTGGCGAGCTGACGCTTGGCCTGAATGAGGTTGGCGGTGGCCGTGTCGCGCGCGGCGCGTGCTTCCTGCACGTCGGTGATGGCGATGAGTCCCACCTCGAACCGCTTGTCGGCCTGTTCGAGCTGCCGTGAGATCGCGTCCAGCGATGCTTGTTGCGCCTGTACGTTGTCCTGCGCGGCGAGCACATCGAAATAGCGGGTCGAGACACGCAGCGCGAGGTCCTGCTGCGCGACGCCATAGTCCGCGTCCGCCTGCGCGACGACGCGCCCGGCCTGTTTGAGGCCCACGAGGCCGCCCCAGTTGAAGATGCTCTGCGTGAGTTGAATGCCCCAACGGGTACTCTCGGGTTCGGACGTGCCGACCTGGCCCTGCTGCTGGATCACGACCGCCGAGGTCGGATCATCCGGATCGACCGGAACCAGTCGCGGGAACAGGCTGTTCTGCGAACCTTCTTCCTTGCTCTTCGTCCACTGGCCGCCAATCTGCGGCAGGTAGGCGGCCCAGGCCTGCGGGCGAGCCTCGCGAGTGGCCTTGCGGGTGTATTCGGCTTCACGGACCAGGGGGTCGTTGACGACTGCCTGGTCGAAAATGGTCAGAAGGTCTTCACTCGATGCGGTGGCGGAGACGAGACATCCCATCCCCAGGGCGAGTAAACGGCGCATTAATAAGAATCCTCGTTAGTGTTGTAGATCACTATATCACCTGCCACCGGGGCAACGGCAACTTCGCGAAAAAATCTTAGACGATTCAGTACTGGGGGACGGTTGCATCAATCTCCTGACTCCACGCGGAAATTCCGCCGGTCAGGTTGGCGACGTTCGCGAACCCCTGGTTGGCCAGATAGTGGGCCACCCGCAAGGATCGCCCGCCGGCATGACACATCACGATGGTCTCAGCGTCGCGAGAAAACTCCCCGAGGCGCGCTGGTAGTTGGTTCATAGGCACATGTACGACGTCCGGGATGCGCGCAAGTTGCAGTTCCCAGTCTTCCCGGACGTCGATGACCAGCGGCTTTCCCCCCTGGTCGCGCCGGGCCTTGAGTTCCGTTACGGACATCTCGCGGACCATCAGAACTGAAACCGTTCCGGGCGCGCGGCATTCTCGAGCGCGTCGATCGACGTCTCGAAGAGTCCGGTGCTGGTCCAGGCGTCATTCGCGGTACGAGTAACCAAGAGGGCCTCCTGCGGCTGGCTCGCGCCGACGACGACGAACGCCTTGCCGCCCACGGACAACGCGCGAGCGAACCTTTCGTCGTACAGCGGCAGCGCGCCGCACACCGCGATTAGCGCGTAGCCGCTGCCGAAATCCAAGTGAAAGATGTCACCCGTCACCACTTCGACCTGGCCGAAGCCCGCCGCCTTGAGGTTGCCGCGCGCCGCGGCCGCGAGATTCTCATCGATTTCCACCGCGCGCACGCTCGCTCCCATGGCCGAAAGGCACGCCGGCACATATCCGGTGCCCGAGCCCACGACCAAGGCGCGCATGCCGGGCCGGGCATCCAGCGCCTGCAGCAGCCGTCCGACGATTTTCGGCGGCAGCATGCGCTGTCCGGGGCGCAACGGAATATCCGCATCCGCGAACGCGATGCCGGCATAGCGCTCCGGCACGAAGAGTTCGCGCGGCGTGCGGCGCATGGCGTCGAGCACGCGATCGTCGAGCACGTCCCACGCGCGTACCTGCTGCGTAATCATCTGGGCGCGCGCGAACTCGGTCTGCATGATCTTCTCCGTAATCTGGGATGCTACTTATTCTGCCCCAAAGCGCGGCCCGGAAGGACCTCCTTTCGTCGCGGAACCAGTCGTCACAACGCTTATTTTTATGGTTAATGTCGCATGGGCGCTTGCGGCGCTCGGATAATCTTCCGTGCGGGCATGGATGCCTCGCACAAGGCGCTGCACTAATAACAACAGGGCAATACTGGGGATGTCGATTCTGGGGCTGATCTGCGTGCTGCTCGCACTCGTTGCGACGCTGCTGTTCGTGCTGTTCCTATTTCAGCGGCGCGATCTGCGGGCGGTCTCCGAGTTGTCGCTCGAAGTTCAGCGCGCGGTGAGCGCGGAGCGTCCGCCGCAGTCGATCGAAATCAGCCGCGAGCAACTCGACGTGCAGGCCCTGGGGCTGTCGGTCAATCAACTCCTGCAGCGTGCGTCGCGCAATTCGGGCCGCGACAAATCCGGACCGAAACTCTTCACGGAACTCGGCGAGCGCATCCACGAAGCCGTGCTGGTGCACCGCGAGGTGATCCTCTACGCGAACAGCCAGTTCGCGAGCTTCATCGGCGCCGAGCGCGTCGATCTCATCGATCGCACGCTCGCGGAGCTCGTCGCGCCCGAGTATTCGGAGCTCGTCGCGGCGAATCTGCGCCGCCGCCTGACGGGAGCGCACGGCCCAGACCGCTTCGAGGTCGAGATCGTCGGCCTGCAGGGCCAGGTGAGCCTGCTCGAACTAACTACCGTGCAGATCGACTTCGAAGGTCAGCCGGCGCTGCTCGTGACCGGCGTGGAAGTCATTCCGACGAAGAAGCTGCGCGCGCTCGCGAGCGGCAAGCTGCAGGAGAAGGAAACCGCCGCGCGCGCCGCGATGGTCGCGCCGCCACTGCCGCCTCCGCCGCCGCCATTGCAGGTGGCCGCGCTGCAGTCGCTCGCCGAGGCGATCGTCACCACGGATCTCGAAGGCCGGCTCGTGTTCATGAATCCGGCGGCGGAAAATCTCCTCGGCGTCACGACGCTCCAGGCCCAGGGCAAACCACTCGAAGAGGTCGTGAGCCTCGTCGACCAGAACGACCGCAAGCTGCTTTCGGATCCGATCAGCGAGGCCATCGGCGGCGCCAACGACAATCCGCACACGCTGTCGCGCCGCGCGGTGATGCTCGGCAAGGCCGCGGGAGAGGAGCGCGCGATCGAGCTCGCCGCCTCCCCCTTGCGTGACCACAAGGAAGACCTGGTCGGCGCCGTGGTGTTGTTGCACGACGTCACCGAGCTGCGCGGCCTGCACCGGCAGATGTCCTACCAGGCGACACACGACGCGCTCACGGGTCTCGTGAACCGCCGCGAGTTCGAGCGCCGGCTCGGCGAGGCAGCGGAAACCGCGCGGCGTGGCGAGGGCACGCACATGTTGTGCTACCTCGATCTCGACCGCTTCAAGATCGTCAACGACACCAGCGGGCATCTCGCGGGTGATTCGATGTTGCGCGAGGTCGCCAAGCTGCTGCGCGAGGCCGTGCGCGATTCCGATACCGTCGCGCGCCTCGGCGGCGACGAGTTCGGCATGCTGCTCGTCGGCTGTCCGCTCGACAAGGCGCGGCAGATCGCCGACGACGTGTGCCGCTCGATCGCGGCCTACCGGTTCGTCTGGCATGACCGCGTGTTCAACATCGGAGTGTCGATCGGTCTCATCGAGATCGGCCGCGAGGCGGGCCTGGTCGAGCAGCTCCTGGCCGCCGCGGATTCGGCCTGCTACGTCGCGAAGAAGGAAGGCGCGGGCCGCGTGTCCGTCTACTCGGCGCGCGACGAGGCGCTGGCGCGCAGCACCGGCGAAATCGAATGGCTGCAGAAACTGCAGGTCGCGCTCAAGGAGGAGCGTTTCGCGCTGTACTACCAGCCCATCGTCTCGGCTTACGGCAACGATTCCGATGGCCCATCGATGGAAGTGCTGCTGCGTATGCTCGATGAAACGGGCGCTGAAATTCAGCCAGGCGAGTTCGTGCATGCGGCCGAGCGTTATCGGCTGATGACTTCGGTCGATCGTTGGGTGGTGCAGACGACATTGTCGGCGCTGTCGAAGAACGCGTTCCAGCTGGCGCGCGACCGCAGCGTCGCGATCAACATCTCCGGGCAGACGCTGGCTGACTCGAGCTTCCTCGAATTCGTCGTGGAAACCTTCGACCAGACGGGGGTCGCGCCGGACCAGATCTGCTTCGAGATCGCCGAGAGCGTGGTGGTCGGCAACATCGAGCACGCGCGCCGCTTCGTGGAAGTGCTGCACGGCATGGGTTGCAAGTTCACCATCGACGATTTCGGTTCCGGCGTCGGCTCTTTCTCGAGCCTCAAGAGCCTGCCGCTCGACTACCTGAAACTCGACGGCTCGTTCATGCGCAACCTGGCGCGCGACTCGGTCAACCAGACCATGGTGACCGCCATGATCAAGCTGGCGCGCACGCTCAATTTCAAGATCATCGCCGAGCAGGTGGAAGACAGCGCCGCGCTCGATGCCGCCCGCAAGATGGGCGTCGACTACATCCAGGGGTTCGTGATCGCGCGGCCGGCGAAACTCGCCACGGCGGCGTGACGCGTTCCCATGACTAACTAGAGAAGATTCCGGGGAAGTTTCATGTCAGTCGCACAAAGCCACGCCACCGCACTGTGCAGGTTCCGCGGCCAGCATCCGACCGGGGTACGTCCCGCATCGCGTGTTCCGCTCATTTCGGGCGCGAGCCGCAATCGTTGCGGCGCCTGGTGCAGTGGGACGCGTCGCGGTCTGCGGGCCAGCAGCCGGCCGCGGC
>JAEWLQ010000119.1 GCA_023457495.1 Pseudomonadota bacterium | reverse complement strand
CGCATGCGCCGCCCCGGCGACCTGCCGGCGCCGGACAAACTACCCGCGGGCCCCGTGGTGGCGCAGGGCGGCATCGCGCGTCCGCCCGCGCCGGCCGGCGCCACGCCCGTGGCGTCGATGGACGCCTACCCGGAGGGTATCGCCGTGCCGGAGAAGCGCTACTTCACCGATTACGGCCTCGGCCATCCCTATCTACTCGCTCCACCGTGGTCGCAGATCATGGCCTATGACCTCAACAAGGGCGTCATCAAGTGGCGCAAGCCCCTGGGCCAGGACCGCGATGCTACGAAGGAAGGCGGCCAGGGCAGCGGCGTACCCCGCGGCTCGCAGCGGCAGGGCATGATCGTAACCTCCACCGGCATCGTGTTCTCCACCGCGCGCGATGGCGTGTTCTACGCCTTCGATGCGGAGAACGGCGAGATCCTCTGGTCGTACCAACTACCCATGTCGACCGAGGGTCTGCCGTCTTTCTACCGGGTGGGCAGGAAGAGCTACATCGTCGTCAACGCGACCACGCCGCAGACCTGGGGTCTCAACTCGCGCGAGAGCGGCATCGGCTCGCCGGAGCCGCTGGGGAAGGGCGGGTACGTGGTGTTCGCGTTGCCTTGATCGGGCCACGGGCGCCCGTTGCGCCCAACCGAGTCTGAAACGCAGCCGGGGCGGCTCGCGCCCGATGCATCGTTGCGCGACACTGCGTCATCGAAACTCAGGGGGCGATCATGAAACGACGCGATGCCTTGAAACTCGCCGGCGCCTCGGGCCTGGCCGCGATGCTCACGCCGGCCTTCGCCAGGGTGAAGCCGCAGCGCGTACTGATCCTCGGCGGCACTGGCTTCATCGGCCCGCACTTCGTCGACGCCCTCAGCGCGGATCAGCACAAGATCACGCTCTTCAACCGCGGCAAGCGCGATCCGGAAGCCCGGCCCGGCATCGAGCAATTGACCGGTGATCGCAACGGGGACCTCAAATCGCTCGAGTCCCGAGACTGGGACGTGGTCATCGACAATTCGGGCTACACGCCGAAGCAGGTGCGCGCGACCGCCGAGCTGCTCAAGGGACGCGTCAAGCGATACGTGTTCATCTCGAGCGTCGCGGTCTACGCCGACTTCAAGAAGGCCGGCATCGGCGAGGACTATCCACTCGCCCAACTGAAGGATCCGACCACCGACGAGGTCACCGGCGAAACCTACGGTGGGCTCAAGGTGCTGGCCGAGAAGGTCGTCGAGGAAATCTTCGGCAGGAACTCGACCATCATCCGGCCCACCTACATCGCGGGGCCGGGAGATCCGACGGACCGTTTCACCTACTGGCCGTGGCGGGTGGCCAAGGGCGGCGAGATGCTCGCACCCGGCTCGCCGGCCGACCCGTTCCAGTACATCGACGTGCGCGACCTGGCGGCCTTCATCCGCGTCTGCGTCGAACAGAACGTCACTGGCGCGTTCAATCTCTGCAAGCCGCCGATCACCATGGGTGATCTGCTCGACACCAGCCGCAAGGTCACCGGTGCGGATACGAAAATCGTGTGGGCGAGCCCGGAATTCCTCACCGAACACGCGATCATCGGCGAGAAGGCGCAGGGCAACTTCATGCCCATCTGGACGCCCGCGAAGGGCGACGATGCCGGCATCGTCACGATGAGCTGCTCACGTGCGCAGACGAGCGGACTCACCTTGCGACCGCTCGAGACGACCATCCGCGACACGCTCGCGTGGCAGGCGTCCCGCCCGGCGGACAAGCAGCAGCTGCGCGCCGGGCTCAGCTTCGAGAAGGAAACAGCGTTGCTCGACAAACTGAAGCATTGAGGAGCCGCGACGGGTCCGATCGCCAGGTGCGGCGAGCCGGGCGCCTCGAGAAGTCGGCTACAATCTTGCAGGCGTGAAGAAGAAACAAAGAATCGAAGATGTCGCGCTCGATATCGGGGGCGTGCTGGTTGCGGATCCCTGGCAATCGATCCTCTTGACCCCCGGGACGGGACTCGCCGATCGCCTCGGAGTACCCAGGGAACGAGCCGCCGAGATCGCGGAAGAACTCTGGGCCAGCTACGCAACTTCACCCGCCGACGAAGCGGACTATTGGCGGGACTTTTCACGAGCCATCGGTCGTCCGGTGGATGCGCGCCTGGTTCGAGAATGTGAAACTTCGATCTGGGTGGCGGCCGATGTCGACAGGCTATTTGACGCATTAGCCCAATCGCGACGTCGCGTGAGCATCGTCTCCGACAATACGGAGTTCTGGTTCTCGTTACAGGTGCGGCTCTGTCCGGCATTGGGATCGGTGCCAAAAGACAGGCTGTTCTTGTCATTCGAACACGGTCTGCGCAAGAGCTCGGAACCGGTCTCCTTGTTTGCCTCCCTTGCGTTTCATTCCAATCCCGCATACACGCTGGTCGTGGACGACCGGGAAGCGCATGTCGCCCGCGCAAGAAGCCATGGATTCAATGCCGTCCAATTGCGCGGAAGCGCGAGTATGTCCGTTGCCCCCGAGGTATTGAGCGCAATCGATCGCATTGTCTAGAATCGCGCAAAGCTTCAGGAAAGGCGAAGAATGAGAACAAAGACGCCGCTAACTACACGAGACGTGATCGACGTGATGTCCGAGGAATACCGGACCCTTCGTGAAGAAAGTCTCCAGGGCATAACTGCCCGGCACCAGATAGTCACCGTCGCGCTTGGCGCGCTTTCGGTCATCATTGCGGGGCTCGTGGCGGAGAAGGCGCACACGCTCGTCGTCTTTCTCACCGCCTACGTCCTGGTGCCCTGGCTCTGCAAGGCGTTTCTGCTCATGTGGCTGGGTGAATACGGCCGATCGGTGCGCGCAGGCGGCGCACTCCGCCACCTCGAGAAACGAATCAACGCCGTTGCATCCCGCGAGGTTCTCAGCTGGGAAACCAGGCTTACTGCGTCGAAGAGTCACATGTCGTTTCCATATTCGACAGTTGTGCAGGTGTTCACGTACACCTCGTATCTATCCGCGCTGATCGGCATCTTTTTTGCCTGTGGGTTTGCCGCGAGCCACCCGGTATTTCACATCGATCTAGGTGGCGCGTTCGTTCTGCGCCACGCTCTCGATCCGGTCGCCGCCCTCGGGATCACCGCGGCGGCCCTGATGGGCATCGCCGGGGTACTTGAGTATCACTTCATGAAAAAAGTGAACAAGCTCTGGGTCGAGATTGTCCGTGGCATGACGCACTGACAGATGAAAGTGATCGTCGTGCCGACCATTGAAGGCGCGCCGACCCGAGTCACGATCGAGTCCGCGCGTGCGGTCTTCGCGCGAAGTGGCATACGCACAATTGCTGTTTGCACCTCCGAGAGGACTGATTCAGAAATCCCGGAAGAGCCTTCACTCAAATTCATTGATTCCGGTGCCGTCGCTGCGCTGGTTCGCGGCTTCGAGCAATTGACGGACTGCGGTCTCGTATCGTTGTTTGGCCGAGCAGAGTACAACCGCTCATACGGCGGCGCCGCGAATCTGTGTTCGGCGATAGCCGTCGTCGTTGGCGCGGAGAGCTACTATCGTTTTGACGATGACTGCCTGTTCGCGCAGACGCGCTTGGTGTCGGGCGCAAAAAATGCCGTCGTGTTCGGCAGCTACCTGGAGAGAGAAGTCCACCCTCGGCTGCGGCTTCTCGAAGCCTATCCGGCCCTCATCGACGCGCTGGATCCTCGCCACTCTCGAGCCTGGACGCAACGTCCAAAGACCGGTTGCCTGTGTGTGTCTGCCGAGGCTGCGCGAGCTGCGCCGTTTCCTGTCTGGTTCGACTACGAGACTGGACTCATGCCGCGCGGCGAAATCTATGATTGGGAGCGGGCTCTGCGTCCGGGTGGAGTCACGTTCGAACATGCTTCGGATTTTTCCGTTCACCACCTGAGCGACTACCCGACGGACCCAGCGCGGTGGCTTCGGTCTTTTGCGCTCAAGGCTGACTACTCATTCATTTCGAACTGGCTTGCAAGTCGGCAACGGGGCGATCTGACGGCGGAATTGTGTGCCAGACGTCGGCGCATTCTCGACGCATTGGGTATGAGCCACCTGCCTTTCGACACACGTGCGTCCGTTGAAGATCTCGTGGTCAATCATTCGTTGCGCTTCGCGATGACGGGAGTTCCCTCATTCCAGCGAGCTCGCGCAATCTGGGCGCGGCTGATGATCGAACTTGCGGATGAGGAAAATCGCGGCCTTTTCCGAAGGCGCCTCGAAATCTAGTTGGTGGCCGCCCCGTCGAGCGTCTTCTTGATCACCAGGATCCCCGCGGCCATCATCGAATCGACCTGTTCCGCGAGTTCATCCGGCAGCAGGTCCGCGGTCCACACGAACCACGACCCGCCGTCGTCATCGTCGGTGACCCGCGCCGCGCCGTTGTAGTGGCGGAACTGACCGCCGACGATGGCCCACGCGACGCGCCGGGTGTCGTCATCGATGCCGACGATCTCCTCGCGCGCCACCATGCCGTTGCCGAACGTGACGACGCGCGTGTTGCCCTCCATGTGCGTGTCTTTCACGAAACCGGGCACGAGGCGCTTGTGCAGCGCGCCGACGTCGCGCAACGCGTCCCACACCAGGGCGGGTGAGGCGTCGATGTGGATCACTTTGCGAATGCTGGTCATGCGGCGCTCCTTGGTTTCGTTCGCACGCGGTTTCGCATGCGTGGATGTTGCGCGGATGACAATCGTGGCGAAGTCAGCGGGGGGCGCGCCCGGCTGCCCGAATGCACCGCGCATCGGGCGTTATTGGAACTCCGCGCGCAACGATGCCCTCCCAAAGGGAAGGCAACGCAAGGAGGCCGACATGACCCCACAGGATTACGACGAAACCACCATCAAGGACATTCCAATGCTGATGATCGAGGCCTGGAACCGCGGCGACGCGCAGGGCTTCGCGAGCGCGTTCGCCGAGGACGCGGATTTCATCGCGTTCGATGGCACGCACCTCAAGGGGCGCGACCAGATCATCGAGTTTCACCAGCGCTTGTTCGACACCGCACTCAAGGGCACGCGCCTGGAGGGTGGCGTCCACTTCGTGCGATTCCTCGGGCCCGCGCTCGCGGTGATGCACGCGTGGGGGACCACCACCTTGCCGGGACAGACGAACGCGTCGCCGAGCCGCGATACGCTGGAGCTGTTCGTGCTCACGCGCCGCGACGGCCAGTGGCGCTGCGATGCGATGCTCAACGCGCGCCGCATCAGCACGGAGCAGCAGCAGTTCGCCGACGAGTTCTCGACGCTGTCCTTCCGCGATCAGCAGGCCATCTCCCACCGGGTTTCCACGCTGCGTCACTGAGTCCGTTCAGGTGGCGTTAATTCCGGGTTCAGCATGAGTTAAGTGCCGGGCGCGCATCCTGACTACACAGCAGCAGGATGCGCCCATGCACACGATCCGACGTCTAGCCATTCTCCTTAGTCTCCTCGCCGCGGCGGGCTGCGCCAGCACCCCCGATTTCCTGAACGCCTCCGGCAGCGACCGCGACCTGGGCATCGTCCGGGTCTCCTACGAGTACGCCAAGGAGACGGATCCGGTCCTGGATGACGCGCACGCGGTCAGGATCGCGGAAAACCGCTGTGAATCCTGGGGCTACGAGCATGCCGAGCTCATTCCCGGCAACCTGCGCAACTGCAGCGTGAAGACCGGCGAGCGCTGCGAAGTCTGGAAAGTCACGCGCGAATACCAGTGCCAGCAGGACGCGGCATTCGCGAAGCACTTGTCGCGTTGACCATGGAAGTCCGCCGGGAACGCGCCAGTGTAAGCTCGGCGCCCCATGTCCATCATCGACCGTATCCTGGGCCGTGCGCCGGTGGGCGGTCCCCGCCTGTCCGCGCGGGCGAATGCGCTGCCGCCGATCACGGAACTGCCGACCCCGCCGCGGCGCGACGGCGCCACCCTGCAGGCCGGCGAACGGTCCATCAGCGTCTACGACCACCAGGGCCGCAAGATCGAGGTGGGCCGTGAAGCCTGGCGTCGGGATGTGCTCCTGCCCAATCTGGCTGCGACCCGAAACAACCCGGACGCGCTCCACGGCATCATCGGCGATGCACTCCGCGATGATTTTGCGCTCGACGTGCTGGAGTACGCGCGCCATCTCGCCGATACGGATCCGCAGCCGCGCCGGGGCGCGTTGCTGCTCGGAGCGGTCCTCCTTCAACTGAGGGATTTCGAGGGCGCGCGCGCCGTGCTCGAACGCGCGCTCGGGCGCCATGGCGACGATCCCCATCTACTCGCCAGCCTGGCCCGTGTGCTCGCGGAGCTCGGCGAGTCGGAGCGCGCGGACGAACTGATCTGGCGCGCGCTCAGTCTCGATCCGAATGACGAAGCCGCGCTCGAATGGATCGCGGCGCGGGCGGGCGCCAGCGGCGGTCAGGCGGCGCTGCTCGCGAGCTACGCGCGCGCCGCGTTGTTGCCCGGAAGCTGGCGCGCGAATCTCGCGCTCGCGCGCGCGGCGCTGGCGCGCGGCGAGCTGGACGAGGCTGCGCGTCTGTACCAGGACGCACTTGCGCGAGTCGCACCGCCGCCCACGGATCTGCTCGCGCGGATGTCGGCCGACTTGTGGGACCGCGGCCAGTCCGCGCTGCTCGTGCGCCTGCTCGAGCCTCACTACGAACATGCCTCTCATGGGCTCTTCGTCGGTAGCAACCTGCTGCGAGCAATGCTCGATCTCGGCCGGCTGAGCGAGGCCGAGAAGTTGATTGCGCGGCTCGAGGCCGGGCGGCGGGCCGAATGGCGCGAGGAGTTGATCGCCTGGCGTCAGTGGCTGGACGACGCGCGCCGTCGCTACGGATCCGTCGCGACGCCGGCCGACGTCATCGTCCTGCAACTCGATCGGCCCGTGTGGGCGAGCGAGGCATTCGGATTCGAGGCGCTGCTGCCGCACAAGCCGGAATCGGCGCCGCGCATTCACGTCGTCTGCGCGAGCGCCGAGGGGCCCGCGGCGCTCGCCAAGGACCTCGGCCGGATCACGCGCGCGCTGCCGATGTACCTGGCCGAGGAGCTGTACCTCGGCACGCGCGCGAAAAGCTCGTTCGTTTTGCCGTGGATGAAGCAGGGCGGGTTCGTACTTTCGCCGCAACCCTGGACCCGGGAATCCCTGCCGCCGGATCCGGCGCCGCCGCAGCTCATCCTGTTCACGCACATCGAGGCGGCGCAGTCGCCGTGGAATGTGCGGCTGACGCTCGAGCAGCCGCGGCGGCCCGAGGCGGCCGCGATCTCGATCCGCCAGAGTATCGATCCCGGCAACGTCGCGCAGGGCGTGGTCGCCTTGCTCGAGACCGTGATGATGCGGGCCTCCGTGCTGCTGTCGCTGCAGCGTCAGGACGCCGAACCGTCGCTGGCCGCACCGGACAGTGGGCGTTTGTCCGCCTATCTGTCGGCGCTCGAGCAGGCGCTCGCGGTCTGGTTGGCCGTTCGCGAGGACGTGGGTGATGCGTTCCTGAATCCGGAGCGTGCGGTGTTCGATCAATTGTTCGAGGTCTGCGAGAACGGCGCGCGGCTGCTGCGTCCGCGCATGCTGCTCGTGACCGCGCTCGAGCAGCGCGCGCGGCGGCGTCCCGACCTGGTAAACGAATACCTGGGCAAACTACTCCCGCTGCAGGAGAAACACGCGCCCGGTCACGTCTCCGGCGCGAGGCTCCTGGTAGCGGCCGCGGAGAGCATCGCGGGCCAGGTCCGCGCCGGATGAATCCCCTGCACGAGCGGATTCGCCGGCTGCCGCCCGGCGTGGAGTTCCTCATCGTCCTCAGCTGGGCATTCGGCATGCCCATCTTCTCCTCGATCGTCGCCATCCTCGGTGTTGGCGCCGAATCCCCGCGCGCGATCTTCAACGACGAAGCGCTGCTGTCGATCCTCGTCTTCGAGATCGTGCAGGCCGCGTTCCTGGTGTGGTTCCTGCGCATCCGCGGCTGGACGCTCGAGAAGCTGGGCCTTCGGGTCACGTGGCGCGGCACCGCGCTCGGCCTCGCGCTGCTCGCGCTGACCTACGTGGTGACGATCGGCGCGCAGGCGCTGGCGCAGGTCATCCTGCCGATCGATCACGCGCTCGCAATCGAACAATATCCGACGGCGGCGCGCGGCTTGAGCATGGAGCTGGTGTTCCTGACTTCCACGGTGAACGGCATCTTCGAAGAGGTGTTCGTCGCCGGTTACATCATCACCGTGTTGAGCGAACGGCGCGGCGCGTGGGTCGCGATCAACGTGAGCACGGTCGTACGAATGCTGTATCACCTGTACCAGGGGCCGATCGGCATCATCACGATCGTGCCGATGGGACTTCTCTACGGCTACACGTACGTGCGAACGCGGCAACTGTGGCCGCTGATCGTGGCGCACGTGCTGATCGACATCATCGGCCTGTCGTTCGGGTCGGGCTGAGTGGCCGATGCCGATCAGGCGGCGCGGCGCGCCCGCAGCTCACGCGCCACGCGCCGCCGCTCGCGCTCACGCAGCAGTTGCTGGTCGCGCGCCCAGCCGAGCGCATGGTCGGCGAGCTCCTGCCAGCCATCCTGGCCGATCATGAAATGCGTACGGCCCGCGAATTCCCGGTATTCGGTGACGGCCGACGATTTGCGGTAGAGCCGGTAGTTCGCCTTTACGATCGAGGGAGGCACGACGCGGTCGCGCTCGCCCGCCACCAGCAGCAGGGGTGGGCGTTTGTGACGGCGCACGTCGAACGTCTCCGCGTAGGGATTGAGATTCGCGAGCGCGGCCTGGTGGAGCAGGTGACGGGGCGCCGGCACCGCGAATCTTTGCCAGACGCGGTCGGATTCCTCGCGCGTCGAACCGTTCATGAAGGCGTAGTGGAACTGACTGGGCGTGAGCGCGGCGCCGCGCCGACGGTTGAGCGGGCCGATCCATTGCGGCGCCATTACGCGCAGCGTCGACCAGCGCATGCGCCAGACACCCTTGGCGGGCGCCGGCGCGAGCGCCACGCCGCACGAGCCGAGCCCCCGCGCGACCAGCGCCTGGACGACGAGTCCACCGAGGCAATGACCGAGCAGGATGGGCGGTGAGTCGAGTTCGAGCACCAGGCGTTCGTAGTGATCGACGATCTGCCGGATGCCGATGCGCTCGAAGGGACGGGGGTCGCCGCGCAGCCCGCGCAGGACTCGATCCATGCCGGGCCACGCGGGCGCGTAGACGTTGAATCCGCGCTCCAGGAAATGCCGCGTCCAGTCTTCGAGGCAGCGGGGCGTCAGCCAGAGGCCGTGGATCAGGACGATGTTGTTAGTTCGCATGGCGGTTTCGACAAACTAGTGTCCCGGAACTTCAACACAAAACTACAACGGTGGAATTCCGGGAGATGCTTAGGTTGGCAATTTTCCGACGCGTGGCCAGCGTCCGAATGTTGTTAGATCGGACGATTCCTACGCGCCTCACCAGCCGCGGCCGTGGCGCTTCCCGGCGGCCGGGTTAAGCTTCGGTGATGGACGAACCCTCGCTGGAAGAAATAAGCGCCTTCACGGAGCCTGCGGTGATCGAGTTCGGTGCCAGCTGGTGCGGATACTGCCAGGCGGCACAGGCCGACATTGCGTCGGTGCTGAAACGCCACCCCACGGTCCGGCATATCAAGGTCGAGGACGGCAAGGGCAGGCGGCTGGGTCGCCAGTTCGGCGTCAAGCTGTGGCCGACGCTCGTGCTGATGGAGCGGGGCACGGAACGCGGACGGGTGGTGCGGCCGGGCAATGCCGCCGAAATCGAGGCCATTTTCACGGACGTGAACTGACTCGCCCCGGACGTGGGCCGGAATTGGCTAAGGTTCGGCTCCATGTGCAAATGGCTGGTCATCGCGGCGTTGGGTCTTCTCGTTGCGCCGTTTGGCGCCGGTGTGGCGTTGGCCCAGCAGCCGGCCGACACGGATGAGGCGGCCTATGCCGCATCCACCCTCGCAAAGGTGATGGGCGGCAGCCCGCGCTCGCACAACGACGAGGCGGAGCTCGCGGCGCCGGGGCAATGGTTTCATACCACCGCGACGTATACGGGCCGCAAGCGACCGCTGTCCGGACGCTTTCGTCCCATCGTCGGCGCGTGGGTGAGCAGCCGCGGCCTGTCTTCAGACCAGGTGGAGATGTTCTTCAGCGGCGAGTTGCCCGAGCTCGAGTTCGAGCAGGGCGGGAAGAAGTACTGGATCATGGCCGGACTTCCGGGCGGCCTCGGCTTCGATGTCTACCCTGCCGGGCAGAAGCTCACCATCTACCTGCAGAAGATAGGGTTCGCCTCGGGCACGCCGGTCGCGGTGCTGACCCTCGCGAAGCTGCCCGGCGGCGTCACATCGGCCACCGTTCCCGCGCAGCGCCGCATGCGCAATGCGCGCATGGGCGAGGGCGCACGGCGGCAGGAGGGGACGTTCAGCAAGGGGTCGGCCACGTTCACGTATGCCGGGCGTCAATACACGTTGCCGCTCGATGTCACGGGGCGGCATTCCGTCGCGCCCGGTCTCTACGCGTACGAGAACGGCGTGCGTACCGCGCTGCTCGAGTACGGCACGAGCGATGCGCAATACCTGCTGTTGCGCGTCCCGGTGGCGGAAGGCGGTGAGCAGTCCGACATCGTTCCCTACCTGGTCCTCAATGGGCGCATCGTGCCACCCATCGATCTCACGGGCTGCGCCGTGCGCGCATCCCCCGTGCAGCGCGACGGCACCACCGGCTCGGTCGACTGCGCCGCCGCACCCCGCGCCGTCCTCACGCACCTGGACTTCACCGCCAGTAGATAGCCGAAAGAATGGGGACATTCCTCGTTTCCTAGCAAACGGGGACAGACCTGATTCGGCCTTGTCCCCGTTTGCTAGGAAACGAGGAATGTCCCCATTTTCTAACTGGGGTTGGAGGTCCAGCCGCGGGGTTTGCGGTCGAAGGCGATGCCGACATCGAAGCTGCGTGCCTGGCATTTCGAGCAGCGCAGGCGCGTGCAGGCCTGTTTGAGTGTCACGTTCCAGCCGAGGATGTTAGCCAGGGACTTCGGCAGGATTTCTCGTTCGTGGCGGCATTGGCGGCAGGTCACGCAGATGACGTAAGCGCCTGAACGGTCGGAGAGTTTGTCGATGGTGTGGGCGGGCAGGGGCATGGCGGATATTGTTTTCGCCGCGCCTTCCGGAGTCCAACCAGTGCCCGCCGCGCGGGATCACTGTATGTCGATCGCCGCTGCCTGCTAGGCTTTCCCCATGTCGTTGAATATCCAAATCGAACGATGCGCGTCGCTCGATCAACCGGGTTGGCTCGAGATGCGCATGGCGCTGTGGGCCGATGCCACCGCGGAAGATCATCGAGGTTACATGGCCATCGCACTGGCCCAGCCCGAGCGTTTCCTGCAACTGATGGTTTACGACCAGAATCGGACACCGATCGGGTTCATCGAAGGCTCGATCCGCAACGACTACGTGAACGGCACCGAAACCTCGCCCGTCGGATTCGTCGAGGGCGTCTTTGTCATTCCATCGATGCGGCGCAAAGGCGTCGCCCGGCAGTTGTTCGCGGCGATCGGCGACTGGGCCCGGGCGCGGGGTTGTCTCGAGCTCGCCTCCGACGCGTTGCTCGAAAACGAAGCGAGCCAGCGCGCGCATCGCGCGTTGGGATTTCGCGAGACCGAGCGCGTGGTGTATTTCGCGAAGCCGCTCTAGCAACGGGGTATTCAGACTTGGCCAACGACAACGTCAAATACGCACTCACCTGGCTGAAGAAGCATTCTTCGAAGTCCATCCGCGACGGGATGTCGCGTTACGCGATTCCGAACGACCACGCGCTCGGCGTGCGCATGGCGGACATCCAGAAACTTGGCAGGGAGCTGGGGCCGGATCACGCGCTCGCGCTCGAACTGTGGAAAACCGGCGTCTATGAGGCGCGTATGTTGTGCGCGTATGTCGACGATCCGGCGCGCGTCACGCCTGCGCAGATGGACCGGCAGGCGCGCGACTTCGACAACTGGGCGATCTGCGACACGCTGTGTTTCGCACTGTGGGTGCGTACGCCGCACGCGCTGGCGAAAATCCGCAAGTGGGCCGCGAGCCGCGAGGAATACGTGAAGCGCGCCGCGTTCGCGTTGCTCGCGAGTGTCGCGCTCAAGAACCGCAATGTCTCCGAAAAGAATCTCGCGCGCTGCCTGCCCTTGATCGCAAAGGCCGCGACCGACGAGCGCAACTTCGTCAAGAAAGGCGTGAACTGGGCATTACGCGGCGTCGGCGAACGCAGTCTCACGTTGAACGAGGCCGCGGTGAAACTCGCGCAGAAGCTCGCTGCTTCGGATGAAGCCGCGCCGCGCTGGATCGGAAAAGATGCGCTGCGCCAGCTCGCGACCCCCGCCGCCCGCAAGCGCATCGCGAGAAGGGTCGGTGCCGGGTGAGAAAAGACTGAGTTAGCGAGATGCGACGCGACCTTGCGCGAAGCACACGCTAACTCAGTCTTTTCTCACCCGGCACCGACCGCGGCGCCGGCCGCGGTGAGTTTGAGGAGGCGACCGCCGGAGCCGTTGCGTTCGTCCTCGAGCAGCCAGATGGCGCCGTCGGGGCCTTGCTCGACTTCGCGGATGCGTTTGCCCATGTCGAAGCGTTGCGCTTCGCGCGCGGACTGGCCGTCGGGACTGAATTCGACGCGCACCAGGGATTGTGACGACAACCCGCCGATGAACCCGTTGCCCGTCCAGTCCGGGAACATCTTGCCCGAATAGATGATGAACCCGGCCGGCGAGATCACCGGCGTCCACGTGATCAGCGGCGCGCGGAATTCCGGGCGCGTATCGTGGTCGGGAATATTGCGGCCGTCGTAGTGATCGCCGTTCGAGACGATCGGGTATCCGTAGTTGGCGCCTCTTTCGATGAGGTTGAGCTCATCGCCGCCGCGTGGCCCCATCTCGTGCACGTAGAGCCGTCCCTGCGCATCGAACGCGATGCCGAGCGGATTGCGATGACCGAGCGACCAGATCTGCGCCGTCACGCCACCCGTCGATGCGAACGGATTGTCGGCCGGCACGGAGCCATCCTCGTTCAAGCGCACGACCTTGCCGAGATTGCCTTTCATGTCCTGCGATGGCGTGAACTGCTGACGCTCGCCGGACGTGATCCACAGCTTGCCGTCCGGCCCGAACGCCATGCGATGTCCCCAATGCCCGCGGCTTTCGACCTTGGGCTCCTGGCGCCAGATCACCGTCAGGCCTTCGAGGCGTCCGCCGCCGTCGTTCAACACGAGCTTCGCGCGCGCCACCGCCGCGCCGTTTTTGCTGCCTTCACCCGGCTCCGAATAACTCAGGTAGACGACCTGGTTCTCGGCGAAACGCGGATGCAGGATCACGTCGCCCAAACCACCCTGTCCGCCATAAGCGATCTTCGGCACACCGGTGATGACGCCGGATGCTCTGCTCGCCACGTCCACCAGTTTGAGCGCGCCTTTCTTCTCGGTGACGAGCAGACGCCCGTCCGGCAGGAACACCATGGCCCAAGGCTCGCGGAACTGCGCCACCGGCGTGGCGATGAAGGCGTTGCCGATCCGCACGGGAGTGTCCGCGCCCACACCGCTGCAGTTGGCGCTGGCCATCGCGAACGAGGCGGCGAGCAGCACGGAGAATGTTCGCTGTTTCATGTGGTCAGTATCGTCTCCGGCATTGCGCGGCACAGCGGCACTACGCCGCATCCGCGCGTCGGATGAGCCCCCGGGAAGCGGACTAGAAGCGGACGATCAGCCCCAGGCTCATGTTGTTCAGGCTTTCGGTTCCGGTCGTGTTCGGATCGCCGACGTCCCTGAAAATCATGTACTCGGCGCGGACCGTGAACATCACGTTGACGTGGAACTGCAGCCCGGCGCCGTAGACCAGCTCGGTTGAATCACCCCGGGTGCCGCCGAGGTTCGTCGATTCGCCGTCGATGTTCACTATCACGTCCCGGTCGGAACTGGCGAACAGGACGCCGCCGCGCGCGAAGAGTTCGAACTTGTCGTTCAGCGGCAGGAAGCCGACGGCCGCGAGCACCGGGCCCCCGAACTTGTAGTCCAGCGAAACGTATCCGGGAAGCGTGTTCCCCGGAGGACCGAAGTCACCCGTCAGCCGGTTCTCGACCTCGCCGACCTGCAGCAGGCCGAGCTCGGCCGCGACGTAGCGATTGAACCGGTATCCGAACACCGCCTCGTATCCGAAGTCGCTGTCGTCGGTGGTCTTGACCGTGTTGGTGAACGGGATGTTCTGCTGCGCGAAGAAGCTGATGATGCCGGCTTCGTTGATGTCCTGTTCGCTGGTGTAGCTAGTCATGGACGCCATGACGCCCGCGTACGGACCGACGCGATTCGCATTCCGGGTGCGCTTCTTCTTCGGCGCGGCTTCCGCGAGCCCCGCCATCAACAGCGCAGTTATCACGAGCACGATGACCGAAATCTTTTTCATTCGATTCGCTCCCCGGGGACCGGTTGCCACGCTATCACGGCGCACGGGCCGTTATTTGAGAATTTCCGCCAGGAACTCCTCGAGCGCGTGCCACGAGCGCCGGTCGGCGGCCTCGTCGTATTGCATGCCACCCGCGCGATTCTGCGCGCCCGGATTCGTGAACGCGTGCACTGTCTGGCCATACGCATGCAGCTGCCAGTCGGCCCCCGCGGCGGTGAACTCCCGCGCCACGGCGGCGACGTCCTCGGGCGGCGCCAGCGGATCGTCGTAGCCATGCAGCATGAGTACCTTCGCCTGGATTCTCGGTTCCGTGAGGCCCGAAGGTTTGAGCAATCCGTGGAAGCTCACCGCGCCACGGATGTCCGCGTTGCTGCGCGCGAGATCGAGCGCGCACAGGCCGCCGAAACAGAAACCCATGACCGCGACGCGGCGCGCATCGACGATAGGCATGCCGCGCACCGTCGCATGGCCGGCCTGCAGTCGCTTCAGCAACATCGCGCGGTCCTGCATGAACGGCGTCATCAGCGCCGAGCATTCCTCGGGTGTCGCGCCGCGTTTGCCCTTGCCGAAGTTGTCGAGCGCGAAACAGGCGTAGCCCTGCCACGCGAGCCGGCGAGCCTTGCGTTCCACGAACTCGTCGCGGCCGCCCCAGGCGTGGCAGATCATCACCGCCGGCCGTGGCCCGGGCTGCGTCTCGTCGTAGCAGAGGAAGCCTTCGAGCAGCGTTTCGCCGTCGCGGTATTCGATGTATTGCTCGCGCATGCGGTGCTCCTGAAGTGGGGCTATATAGATGAACCGATTATGTAATGCGGGGCCTCGTCCGATGCAATACGACGTTTACGAGCCCCGAAAAGCATCGCGGCGGTCGTTTGCACGCCGCCGCGATGAATCAACTAACAACTTCGACGGAATCGCTCAGCGCGGCGGTTCCGCGCCCGGCTGCGCATCCTCCAGCGGGAAGGTCGTGGCGCCGGCGGCCGCCGGCGAATCCGTACCGGCCGCGCTCGCGGCGGCATCGGGAGTCGCGGTCGCCGAGCTCGGCGCGCCCGCAACCTGCGTGGCGCCGCCCGTGCTCGTCACGATCGCGCGCGCGAAGCGTTTGGCGGCGTCCACATCCGTGGTGACCCGGCCGGCGATGATGTCGCTGGCCGGCGCGGACTTGCCGTAGAGCTTCGTGTTGGAGCGGCTGTCGATCGAGATGACGCTGCCGTCGAGGGAGACGCCGGCGAAGAGTCCCCGGTTGCGCGAATAGGAATACACCTCGGCCTTGAAGTCCTGGTCGGTGCCGGCCGAGGCGGAGCGTCCGACGGGGCCCGCGGCGACGGAGGCGTCCGCGCCCAGCGTGAGCTTGCCGTCCGCGATGCCTTCGATGCCGCGGCGCGTGGTGAACACGAGCACGACGTCGGTGGATTGCACGCCGATCTGCCAGCCGATGCTGCCGCCGGTCAGATTGATGAGGATCGGATTGCTGAAGCGGCCGTTCTCGTCGCGCACCACCAGCACGCCGCTGCCACGGCGACCGCCGACCACCGCGCCGACCTTCACGACGTTCGGCACGACGGCGATGCCATAGGCGCGCGCCATCAGGCGATCGGGAATGGCGGTGTCGCGCTGCGCACCGAGCTCTTCGAGAACGCCGGAGGCTTCGATGAGGCGCGCTTCTTCGCGCGCGCCGGCGACCGCGGTGTGGGTGACCAGGGTGAAAGAGGCGAGGACGGATGCGAGGAGAAGTTTCTTCATGGTGACTCCTACTTTAGCGACTTCTCGATGGAGTTGGCTCGATCGAGTTTGGCTCGATGGCGTTTGGCGCACGGCGTGTAGCTTGCCCCATAATCCCGCCATGCGTGCACTAAATACCGTTTTCCGGCTGATTGGTTCCCTGCTGCTGCTGTTGCCGGCCGCGGCGCATGCGGATTGGATTTCCCGCAGCGAGTCGATCATGGGCACCCGCTGCTCGGTGGAACTGTGGAGCGATGATCGCGCGAAGGGCGAGGCGGCCATAACGTCGGTATTCGACGACATGAAACGGATCGACCGTCTCATGAGCACGTGGAAGGAAGACACCGAGATCTCGCTGGTCAATCGCGAGGCCTCGAAGCATCCGGTGAAGGTCAGCGAAGAGCTGTTCCGGCTGCTGCAGGTATCGGTCGAGTATTCCGAGCTCACGAAGGGCGCCTTCGACATCACGTATGCGAGCGTGGGATATCTCTACGATTTCAAGAAAGGCGTGCATCCCGATCAGAAGGCGATCGACGCCGCGTTGCCCGGCATCAACTGGCGCCACATGGTGCTCGATCCCAAGGCGCACACGGTGTTCTTCCAGCGGCCGGGCATGCGCATCGACCTGGGTGGCATCGCCAAGGGCCATTCGGTCGACAAGGGGATCGAGATCCTGCAGAAGCTCGGCATCACGCGCGCCATGGTCAACGCGGGCGGCGACACCCGCATCATCGGCGACCGCTTCGGCAGGCCGTGGGTGGTGGGCGTGCGGGATCCGGATCACGAGGGGAAGACCTTCCTGCGCCTGCCGCTGAGCGACACCGCGTTCTCGACCTCGGGTGACTACGAGCGTTACTTCGACGAAGACGGCAAGCGCTTCCACCACATCATCGATCCCAAGACCGGCGACTCCGCGCGCAAAGTGCGCAGCGTGACCATCATCAGCGGCACGGCGACGCGCACCGATGCGCTGACCAAGAGCGTGTTCATCATGGGCGCGGAGGAGGGCATCGCGTTCATCGACACGTTGCCCGACGTGGATGCGGTGGCGGTGACGCCGGATGGGCGCGTGTTGTACTCGAAAGGCCTGGCGCCGCCGGGTTAAAAAAGCCGCGGCTCCGGGTTAATCTCCGCCTGCCCGAGGTACGCGGAACTCCGGGCCTCACAAATTGACTCGAGGTCTCGCATGCGATTCAGCCGCATCGTCCGCGCTTGCTTGTTTGGCATTGGATTGACCGCCGTCGCGGCGGGGCAGTCGACGCCTCTGAAAGTCGATACACCGCCACAACAGGATCCCGGCGTCTACTCGGGGCGTCTCAAGGTCGATTACCCCACGCCGTACGAGCTCGCCACGACGGAACAGATCCGCGCGGTGCTGGATCGCATTCACGATTACGTGGTCGATGCGGCGCCGGTGCGCGTGATCGATGGCAATACCGGCGAGGTGGTGCGGGATCTGACGAAGCTTCCGCCCACGGTGGCGCTCGATCGCACCGATCTGCTGATCGTGACCTACGAATGGGGTGTGACGTACGCGGGCATGATGTCGCTGTCGCGGGTCACTGGCGATCCGCGGTACGACCGGTACACGGACGAGCGGCTCACCGCGGTGGCGAAAGTAGCGGCGCATGCGCGCGCGAACATGAAGCCCGGTACGACCGCTGCTAACTACCCCCGTCCGGCGCACGGCGTCTGGTTGCGCGGCATGTTGTTGCCCGAACGGCTGGACGACGCCGGCGCGATGTGCGCCGCGCTGATCAAGGCGGAGCGCGCGGGTCTCGGATCGGGGACCTTGCGGCCGTGGATCGACAACTGGCTCGACTGGGTACACGCGCGCCAGTTCCGCCTGAAGGACGGCACGCTGGCGCGCAATCGTCCGCAGCCGAACACCTTGTGGCTCGACGATCTGTACATGAGCGTGCCGTGCCTCGCGCAGGCCGGGAAGCTCACGGGTGAGGGCCGGTATTACGACGACGCGGCGAAGCAGGTCCTGCAGTTCGCGGACCGCATGTTCGTGAAGGACAGGAAGCTGTTCATGCATGCCTGGGTGCAGGAGATGGATCCCCACCCGGTGTTCCATTGGGCGCGCGCGAATGGCTGGGCCATCATGGCGATGGCCGAATTGCTGGACGTGCTGCCGGAGAATCATCCCGCGCGCCCGCGCATCCTGGCGCTGTTCCGACAGCATGCGGAAGGCCTGACCGCGCGCCAGGGCCACGCGGGCCTGTGGCACCAGCTGCTGGACCGCCCCGAGTCCTACGAAGAGACCTCGGCCAGCGCCATGTTCGTGTTCGCGCTCGCGCGCGGCATCAATCGCGGCTGGCTGGATGCGCGCGCCTTCGGGCCGGCGACCTCATTGGGCTGGAATGCGGTCGCGCAGCGCGTGAACGCGAAGGGACAGGTGGAAGGCACCTGCGTAGGCACCGGCGTCGGCTGGGATCCGATGTTCTACATGTACCGCCCCGTGCACGTGCTCGCGGCGCACGGCTACGGCCCGATGTTCCTCGCGGGCGCGGAAATGCTCGAGCTGCGCAAGCGCCCGAACATCGGAGTGCACGACGGCGGCCTCCAATTCTGAAATGGGGACATTCCTCGTTTCCTAGCAAACGGGGTCAGACCTGGGTCATTGAGGGGGCTCGATGAGTCCCGGCGATGATGGGTCAGCGTGGACGACATGGCCGCCGCCCATGCGATGGGGTGTCGCTCCCGCGGCGCACTACAGCTATTGGCAGCGCAAGAGTTGTAGTCCGCCGGCCGTGGGGGCGGGTTATCTGTCTCTGCAATTCTGGGAGGGCGCCTAGCGCGGTCTGAGGTGGTCGTTTGCCGGCTCGGTGCCTTGCGCGAACGCCGGATGCGCCGCGTACGCGAAGCCCCATCGCATGTGCACCGTCCATGCCGTGCAAGGTGTGCGGCGCCGGGACTCATCGAGCCTGCGCACGAGGACGCAGAGCCCGCGTCCCGCATGTCTAGACGTGGAATGTCGGCCCGATGGCTGAGAGCAAGAGAAGAGGCGGGATTTTCACGCCCTGCCATTTGCCTCTCGTGCAGACCGCAGAGATGTGTCTGAACGACGGATTGCTAACTATTTCGGCCGAAATTGGCACGGGCGACGAACTCGCGCCTCTTCCCCAACCAATCGCCCGCAGTCGTTGTGCGGCGATCCTGCTTCGCTCGCGAATGGACGCACCGCGCGGGTGACCGTACCGCTACGCGCTTCGATGAGTCTCTGAAGACGACCGCGCGGACGATGACTGGCAAGGACGGTGCACACATGATGGGGTGGCGCGGACGCGGCGCATCCGGCGTTCGCGCAAGGCACCGAGCCGGCAAACGACTCCCTCAGACTGCGCTAGGTGCCTTCTCAGGATGGCAGAGACAGATAACCCGCCCGCACGGCCGGCGGACTGAAAATCTGGCGCATCCAACAGCTGGAGTGCGCCGCGGGAGCGACGCCCCATCATGTGGGCGGCGGCCTTGCCACGCGCGCCCCCCGAGCAGTCGTCTTCAGGGACTCATCGAAGCTCTTACCGATACAACCCACGCCCCAGGCCTGTCCCCGTTTGCTAGGAAACGAGGAATGTCCCCATTAAAAGAAGGCGGAGATGTAGAACTGGAAGATGTTCGCTTCGAGCGTGTACAGATCTTCCTGGCCGGCGGGGACAGGATTCTCCGGCAGGACTCCGTAGCTTCCGACGCTCTGGCGCGCGTCGCGGAAGTCGTCGTAGTTCACCGTCATGAAGTCGTAGCGGAAGTTGATCTGTCCCTTCGACAACCACGGGAACCGCTCGATCTTGAACTCGTACGTCGCGCCCACGCCGACGGTGACGGCGCTGTAGGTGGCGAGCTCCTTGTCGCGCGCCATGAAATTCGAGTAGTTCGCGCGCGGGAAGATGTCCATGTAGAAGTCCGCGGCTTCCTGCGAGTAGTAACGCACGCGGCCTTCGAAGATCCAGTTGCCGCCCCAGATGGGATTGTCGAGCGGATGCACGTAGCCGAGCTCCGCGGTCTGGCCGGCGACGCCCCAGGTGTCGGTGTAGAAGCGGTACATCGTATCGACCGCGGCGCGGTAGGGCAGGAAGTACTTGGCGCGGATCGACGCGGCGTTGCTCGAGCGCGTGTTCGGATAGATTTCCGATTGCGTGGCCTGGGTGCCGGAGATGGGATCGACGAAGTAGCGCACCGAGCGATACGGGCTGCGCAGGAATCCCTCGTCGGTGATCACTTCGTACTGACCCGAGATCACCAGGTTCTTCGTGACGATCTGCGACAGTCCGACGCTGTAACTCTGCGACTCCATCTCATCGAAGAACGCCGGGTCGTTCTGCTTCACGTCATCGATCTTGATGTTGCGGAACACCTCGTTCTCGCCCGTCTTGTACGAGAACGAAATGGTCGTCAGGTCGCCGAACATGTCGTGGCTGACACCCGCGAACATCGTCTTGGCCTTGTAGTCGCTCTCGTCGCTGTTGACGTAGCCGATGCTGTAGGTGCTCTTGCCGTGCAGGAAGTCGGCCGAGAGGCTGTACTGCGTGCGCTCGTCCTCGTACGGGCTGGCCGAGGTCTCGACGTCGATCGACGCCGACGACACCATGTCGATGTAGTAGTTGGCCTGGACCGAGACGTTCTCGCCGATGCTCTTGCGCACCAGCATCGAAGGTCCGGAGATCACCACGCCGCCGCCGTCGTAGCGGAAGTACAGGACGTCGGCGCGATCCTCGGGCAACACGCCCGCGGACGCGCCCGCCGCAGCGAGGGCGAGGCAGGTTAAGACGTATCGGGCGAGACCTGTGCGCATCATGTGGGGCATTTACGGTAGTTAGTTACAGCCGCAACCGCCGCCGGCGCCGCCGGTGGCCCCACGCGATCCCTCGCGCGCCTCGAACACGTGGTCGAGGAAGTCCTGTGACACCGCGGCGCGGCCGCCCATGATGGGATCGGCGAGATTCTCGCGATCGTAGGGCTTCACCCACGGCTCGATGGAACTGCAGCCCGTCGCGACGAACGCGAGAGCGACCAGGGTCAACAGACTGCAGGCTCGCATCGAAATGTCTCCTTGCTATTCCTTGAGCATCGAACGGATCTGCGTGAGATAGAAGTTCTCGTCGCCGGGCTTGTAGCCCTTGTGCATGACCCGGACGTTGCCCTTGCGGTCGACGAACACCGTGCTCGGCATGCCGGCGACCTTGTACATCTTGCTGACCTTGCTATCCACGTCGAACGCGACCGGGAAGGTGACCGGCTTCGAGAGTTTGCCCAGCCAGGCTTCGGCCGCCTTGGTATCCGGCTCGACGTTCACGGCGAGCATCGTAAAGCCCATCGGCTTGTACTTCTTGTAGATGTCCTCGAGCAGCGGCATTTCCTGACGGCACGGGCCACACCAGGTCGCCCAGAAGTTGATCATGACGACCTGACCCTTGAACTGGGAAAGGTCGATTTTCTTGCCATCGCGGCCAGCCAGGCTGAAGCCCGGAGCAGGGCCGGAAGAATTCGAGGCCAGCGCGGCCGAGACGCACACCGCGGCGAGCGCCAGACCCTTGAATATCTTTCCGACTTTATTGGCTTTCACGTTGACTGCCGTCATGACTCACTCCGTCAGAAGAAGACGGTCGCGCTCAGCAGCATTTCGATGTTGTTGGTGACCTTGGTCTCGCCCAGCAGATCGGAGTCGAACACGCGGTCCTGCACTCCGATATGGATGGCCAGCCAGTCGGTGGGCAACACGCGGAATCCCGCGCCGAAGTTGATGGTCAGGTGATCGTTACCACCGAAATCAACACTTCCGATGCCCGCCAAAACATAGAAACTACTGTTCATGGCGGTCTTGCGACCTAAAAAGATCTCGCCAGGCAGAAAGTTGTAGCCCAGCGAGAGGCTGTAATACGTGAAGCGCCTCTCATCTCCCGTCAGAAGCTCGATGTTGCCGCCGAGGGTCTCGAAACTCGTGCGCCCGGCGGTGGATTGGCCGAGGTCGCCGCGGAAGAAGAAGTCTTCTGTCACATGGTAGGTGAGCTGCGCGGCATAGGTCTGGTTGGTGCCGAAATCCTCGATCGACAGGAAGCCGGCGCCCGCGCCGATCTCCCAGTTCTCGTTGTCGATCTTCGGCGTCTTGATCTTGCGGCGCGCGACGTTGGGCTCGATGACGCGCGGCGGCGTCGAGTCCGCGTCTTCCGCGGCTTCTTCGGCCGCGGCCTGTTCCTCGGTCTGCTGCTGCTCGAGCGCGCGCTGGGACGCGCAGCCCGTGGCGAGCACGGCGCCGATCGAGAGGGCTGCTAGAAGAAGCAGGCGATTAAAACTTTCCATTCTTCCAACTCCTGATTTTCATCGCGGCTCGTGAACACCGTGTGCCAGCGATAGTCGGCGCGGAGATAAAAGCGCCGGGTGAGATAAAAACGCATGCCCGCGCCCACATACGCCGTCTGGTCCGTGCGGTCGTCGGGCAGGATGATGGTCGCGGCCGGCTCGACGTAGACGACGCCGGTGCCGAGTTCGAGGAACGGCGACCAGCGCCATTCCGGAAAGATCACGTGATTGATCCCGATCTCGGCCTTCCAGCCGTTCGAGAAGTTGCCGAGGTACTGCGAGACATGCGCCTCGACCTTCATGTTGTCGGTGAGCGAGTACGCGGCAAACGCACCGATGAGATTCGCGCCGCCGTAGTCGCCACCGCCGATCCCGAGCTCCCAGTCGTGCGAGGTGAAACCCGCGCGGTCGCCCAGGTTGAACACGAACGGCGAACCGTCGGCGAGCTTCGTTCGGCGCATGTCGCCCGCGCGCGCCCAGCCTTCCACACCCTGTTCGTCGCGCACCTTGAACCAGTCGGTACGCCGATAGAGCACGTCGACGGAGGCCTCGCGCTCGATCACGTGGAATACGGGATAGCCGCGACCGGGCCCCGTCGCGAGCTCGAGATACGGCTCGCTGACGAACACCTGGAGGAGTTTTTCCTTCTCCGCGGCCAGCTTCGCGGCCGCCTTTTCGTCTCTCTGCTCGGCCTTCTGCTCGGGCGTCTGCCGGGCCAGGACGTTTACCGAGAGAAGACATGCGAGGACGAATGCGAGCGCGCTAATTCTGCGGAGTGGGCGGGAACGGGTCGTTGTAATACTGGGCTCCAATATCCAGCCACTCCGAAATCAAGCGCAATTCGGCGGGTGTGAGCATACCTTGGTGTCTCGGATTGTTCATCACGGTGAAGAATCGCGACCCGCGAGCATTGCCTCCCGCCATCGATGGATTGAGCTGAGGTGTGAAGAAGGTAGGGTTGCCCATATCGTCCGGCGGGCCCTCCACCTGACGCGGTTGCACGGCGCCGTCCACCAGCTCCAGCTCGTCCCGCTGCAGGAACAACTGGCAGTACGAGAGCAGGTACATGTCCTGCTGGTTGCACTGATCGGGAGTGAGCTCGAGCGATGCCGCAGGCAGCCGTGCAACGTCGAGCACGTCGATGCGGTTGTGGCAGCCGGTACAGGTGTATGTCGGTTCCGGCACACCATCCTCGTTGGTATCGAGGCCGGCGCCTTGCGCGACACGCTCGGCCGTCCAGATTGGCGCGATGTGGCCGGCGCGCGGCGGATCGCCCACGCCCGTGTAATGAATGGTGATGCGGCATGACGGGCTCCATACCGGGAAGCAGCCCGCGCTCGCCGGACTCACCGGCACGGCCGAGTAGTTATAGGCGAACGATGCGGTGGGCGGTGCGGCGGGCGTCCAGATCTCGTTGTAGATGACGTTCGCGCTGGGCGTCGCCGAGGAGAATCCGCAATTGTCGATCAGCGTCGTCGGATCGATGCACACCGACGCGTTGCGCGAACGCGCCCGCGCCATGGTGTCGCCTGGCTCCGGCGAAATCGTGTTCACCGTTCCGGGATGGAACGGCGAACCTGCGCCGGCCGCGCCCGCGTACACGGAATCGAACAGGCCCTTGCGTCCGTGCACGCGCGGGTTGTCGGCCGTGCGCACGTGACAGCCATTACATTCGAGTACTTCGCCAGGTCGTACCGACAGAAACGCGTTGTGCCGCGCCGCGCCGACGCGCCGTGCATCGCGGTCGAGCAGGGTGAGCTGGAACGCGACGTTGGCGGGCACCTTCATGTACACCGAGCCATCGGGCTCGATGGGTGCATAGGCCAGGATCTGGCGCATTTCGTTGGAGCGCCCGAACGCGGCATTGGCCGGATCGGCCACATCATCGTCATCCGGCAACGGAATGACTCTCTCGATGCGGATGAAGCGCATCTGGCGATTCGCGTAGGCGGCGTTGGCCGGATTCGAGACGTTCGCAATCGTCGACGGACCGGTGGTGGTGCGTGCGTTGTCGACGCCCATGAAATCGTAGACGCTGCGAATCGCGAGGATGCCCGCGCCTTCGGCGACCAGGTCGGGGTCGAGCTCGCCGGGTGCCTGCTTGTCAAGGATCACGGCGGGCAGCGGCGTGCGCGGCTGCGCGGCGATGGCCTCGGTGACCATGACGCCCTCGACTGGCGCCATGACCGGCAAGATGGTGTTCTGGGAAGGATCGAACATCCAGATGCTGTACAGCGGCGGTGCGGTCTGCGCATCGGGAATGGCTAGCCGGTCCGCGGTGCATGGCACGATGCGCGACGGATCCGTGGCGTCGATCAGTCGGCACTGAGACCAGCTCACCAGAAGGCGGTTGGTTCCGTCCCACAGCGGAAAGCCGGACTCGAAGCGGCCGCCGGGCGAGGGCCCGCGAACCGTACGCACGTCGTTGAGCGTCGCGTTTGTCTGCGCGGGGCCGACGTTCGCCGTGACGTCGGTGGGCACACCCTGCCGGTTGTCGACGAAGCGGTTGGTGTCGATGATGATGAGGTTGCCGCCGAAGTCGACGTTGGTGCGCGCGCGCGCCAGGACCATCAGGCGGCCGTCGCTCATCTCGCGCGCTCGCGTGAACTCGACCGCCGGGCCGGTCGTCTGCCCTGGATTGGCCGGATCTGCCGCCTGCGGCGTGCCGGTGTTGTGCGACAGCGCGCCGTACAGCAGCTGCGTGTCCGTCCCGTCCGGATTGGTGATGTACAAGTGCAGGCCGTTGCCGGAGCTGCTGTTCTCCCAACGCGTGAACACGACGCGGCCATTCTGCAGAACGGTCGCATCCATGTCGCTCGAACGGTTGAACGTGATCTGGTGGATGTCAGTGCCATCCGCGTTCATGACGTGCAGCACGAAGGCGGATTCGTTGCCCGGCACGGCGCGCGCCTCGTACTGCGGCCTGCCTTCGTCGAGCAGGATGGCCTTGGACTGGCGCTGGCGCGTCGAGGAGAACACGATGCGGCCGTCGGGTAGATAGGCGGGGGAAACGTCCTGGCCTTCCTCGGCGAGGATGTTCGAGCTTATGACCCGGCGCAGCGTGTCGGTCTCGATGTTGTATTCCCAGATGTTCCAGGTAGGCGGGTCCTCTTCCTCGTCCAGTTGGTCGAGCGGCCCGCGCATGGCGAATGCCACCTTGAGCCCGGTCGGCGAAACCGCGAGATCCTTGATGTCGTAACGGTCCTCGGCCTCTCCGCCGAATTCCTCGGTCCGCAGCCGCGCGGTGATCTCGGTCTCGGGCGAGCCAGGAGAGGCGCGGTCGCGCTTCCACAGCGTCACGGAGTATTCGTCGTCTTCGACGTAGGGACGCAGGCGCGTGATGTTGTCCTGCTGCTCGGGAACCGGGTGCCGGAGGTAGAAGATCGGAAAATCGACCGTGGCCGGATCGGGGTCCTGCCCGCTCGCGAGGCCGATGCCACCGCCGCCGGGGCCCTGAGTGCAGGCGGCCAGCAGCGCCGACAATCCCAGGACCAGGCCGGGGACGATCCCGCGACCGCCCATGGCCCTCAGGGCATAGCCGAGCGTGATCCAATTCGCATTTCTCAAAGATCGATTCACTGCGTCCTCCAGCTCCACACGCGTGTGCGCTGCCGCACACACATGTGACGTAATGCGATCATCCCGCGTGTGCCCGCAGCGATCTGCCGACGACGTCACAGCAGCCGTTCCGCCGACGCGGTTTTCTTGTCAGTCCTTGTAGTTAGAGACCAGGGGCGTTCGCCGCCGTGACGCGGTTCGCAATCCTTGGGCCAAAGACTACTTGGATCACGTGATTATTGTGCCTGTCGCAGCTTGGAGACGTACACAAGCTGAGACAAACAAGGTTGCCGGCGGACGGGGCGATACTGCGCCCGTCAAATGGGATGTGGATGACACAAATGGATAACCAACAGGTCTCGAAACTGAAGGTCTTCGGTCTTGCCTGCGTGCTCGGATGCCTGGCAAGCGCGGCGTCCGCGAACGATCGCGACAAGGCCAAGCGCATCCACGACCGCATCGCGGGCGTGCCGCCGACGGAGGCGACGCTCAATGCGATGACGACCCTGGTCGCCAATGGTCAGGCCCTGCAGGCCGCGACGGAGTATGCCGTCGAGAATCCGGCTTTCTACAACGTCACCCTCAAGAACATGGCAGTGCCGTGGACCAACCGCGACCAGACAGTGTTCGCCCCGTTGAATGACTACGTCGCCACCTACATCGGCATGGTGCGCGACAACGTCGACTTCAGCACCGCGCTGTCTGCCGATCTCACCTATACCGTGCAGGGCGTGACGCCGGCCGCCTCGGCGACGAGCAACGCGCACTACGAGGCTGCGGAGAACAACGCGGTGAATCTCTACACCGCGCTGCAGGCGACGACCCAGTCTTCCGTCCTCGGAATTCCGCCCGCCGCGACCGCGGGCTTCATCACATCGCGCGCGTCGTCCGAGGCGTTCTTCATCGACGGTACCAACCGCGCGATGTTCCGATTCACCCTGATGAACCACTTGTGCCGCGACCTCGAGCAGGTGATGGACACCTCGCTGCCGGTGGATCGCATCCGCCAGGACGTGAGCCGCAGCCCCGGTGGCGACAGCCGCATCTTCCTGAACAACTGCGCCGGATGTCACACCGGCATGGATCCGCTCGCGCAGGCGTTTGCGCACTACGACTTCGACAACGGCTCGGAGGAAGCGCCGGGCACCATGCGCCTGGTCTACGACTCGTCCGCGGTACACCCGAAGTACTTCAACAACGCCACCAACTTCGCGCCCGGCTTCGTCACGACGAACGAGGCGTGGGAGAACCGCTGGCGCAAGGGTCAGAACTCGTTGCTCGGCTGGAGCAGCGGACTGCCCGGCTCAGGTACCGGCGCCAAGTCGATGGGCCAGGAGCTCGCGGCCAGCGCGGCCTTTGCTCAATGCCAGGTCGAAAAGGTGTTCAAGACCGTGTGCCTGCGCGCGCCTGGCAACAATGCCGACCGTGCCGAAGTCGCCGCGATGACCAACCGATTCAGAAACAACGGTTACCGGCTCAAACAGGTCTTCGCCGAGACCGCCGTGTACTGCATGGGCGATTGAGGGAGCACCAAATGAACTCTATGCGGAAAACGAATCTCACGCGCTGGTTCGCGGCGGCCGCCGCGCTGGTGGTGCTCGCCGGTTGCTCGGGTGGCGGAGCGTCCACGGTCGAAAATCCGGTAACGCAGGCGCCTCCGGTCTCCGACTATGTCGGACCCGCCGCGCAGAACTCGGACGTGCAGGCCTTCCGCATCAACCTGTGGGAGAACATCAAGGGCAACAACCGCTGCGGCTCGTGCCACAACGCAAACGGTCAGACGCCGAACTTCGCGCGCAATGACGACGTGAATCTCGCCTACCAGGCGGCGAACGGTGTCGTGGACCTGCAGCAGCCAGATCAGTCGCGCCTGGTGACCAAGGTGGCGGGCGGTCACAACTGCTGGTTGCCTGCTGCCTCCGCTTGCGCCGACCTGATGACGGTGTGGATCCGCAATTGGGCAGGTTCGGCCGCGACGGGCGGCACGGAGATCCAGCTCCTGCCCCCGACGATTCGTGAAGTCGGCGGCAGCCGCAGCTTCCCGACATCCTCGGCTGCCTTCGCCAGCTCTGACTTGTATGCGCTCGTGCGCAACGTCGCCAGCGCCAACTGTGTGCGCTGCCATTCCTCGAGCGCCGCCGTCCAGCAGCAGCCGCTGTTTGCCGACGCGGATGTCGATGCCGCGTACGCGGCCATCCGGTCGAAGATCAATCTCGACAATCCTGCGTCGTCGCGCCTGGTCGTGCGCCTGCGCGACGAGTTCCACAACTGCTGGGGCAATGCGGGCTGCTCCGCCAATGCGCAGACCATGCTGTCTGCGGTGGAAGCCTTCGCCAATGCCATCCCGATCACGGAAGTCGATCCGAACCTGCTCATTTCCAAGGGACTCACGCTGTACGACGGCACCGTGGCCGCCGGCGGCAACCGCTACGAATCCGCGACGATCGCCAAGTACGAATTCAAGACCGGCGCGGGCAGCATCGCCTACGACACCAGTGGCGTGGAGCCGGCGCTGAACCTCACGCTGTCGGGAGATCAATCCTGGGTCGGTGGCTGGGGAATCGTGTTCAGGCAGGGCGGCAAGGCCCAGGGCACGGCGGCCGCTTCGAAGAAGCTCTCCGACATGATCAAGTCGACGGGTGAGTTCAGCATCGAAGTCTGGGCCAACAACGCCAACGTCGCGCAGGAAGACGCGTTCCTGGTCTCCTACTCCGCGGGCAACAACGCACGCAACTTCACGCTCGCGCAGCGCATGTATCAGTACGAGGCCTATACGCGCAGCGACCGGACCGGCGCCAATGGCAATCCGGTGCTGCTTACGCGCGCGGCCGACCAGGACGCGCAAGCGGCCCTGCAGCACGTCGTGCTGACCTACAACCCGGTCGATGGCCGTCGTATCTATGTGAACGGAGAATTCACCGGCGACGTCGACGCGCAGGGCGGCGGCAGTCTGGCCGAATGGGACGACACCTTCGCATTGGTGCTCGGCAACGAGACCTCGACGATGCGTCAGTGGCAGGGCGTGCTGCGCATGGTGGCCATCCACAACCGCACGCTTACGCAGGCGCAGATCCAGCAGAACTTCGAGGCCGGCGTCGGCGAGAAGTACTTCATGCTGTTCAGCGTCAGCCACCTGCTGCCGGATTCACCGCAGGCCTACATCATGCTGGAGGCCAGCCAGCTCGACAGCTATGGCCTGCAATTCACCAAGCCGACGTTCATCAGCCTGGATCCGAACTATTCGCCGTCGAACGTGCCGATCGCGGGTGTCCGTATCGGCGTGAACGGCGCGGAGCTGCACGCCGGACAGGCGTACGTTCCGCTGGACGAAACGGTCACCGGCACGGGTTACACGGCGGGGACCGGCCAGTTGCTATCGCCGGTGGGCACGGTCGCGGCGCTCGACAAAGGTCCGCCTGACGACGTGTACTTCCTGTCCTTCGAGCGCATCGGCGCGCTCAGCCATACGCCGCCGGAGCCGCCGGTTCCGACGCCGGCCGAGCCCGCGAATCTTCCGCCCGAGTCCGACGTTGGCCTTCGCACCTTCGATGAGATCAACGCGACACTGTCGCAGCTCACTGGAGTGCCGCAGACCAACGCGCGGGTGCGTGACACCTACGCACTGGTCAAGCAGGCGCTGCCGGCGATCGAGAAATTCGGCACCTTTGGACCCGCGCAGCAGACGGCGCTGGCTCAGATCGCGATGCAGTACTGCAACGTGATGGTCGACGACGCTGCCCTGCGTTCGGCGTTCTTCGGCAGCACGCTCAGCGGCCTGGTCAATGGCTCCGCCACCGCGACGGGGGTGTTCGGCAGCTCGGCTGCACCCAACAACGCGAACCGCGAGTTGCTGGTCACCGCGCTCATCAACGTGGTGGGCTCCAGCCAGCAGTTCCAGATCAACGAGACGGACATTCGCAATGAGATCCTGAACGGCGTGACCGACGGCGGTTACGTCACCCCCGGTCTCGTCAACCGGCTTGTCTCCGGTCCCACGGGCGCCAGCTCGACGGGCGGACGCACGGTGATGAAAGCGGCCTGCGGAGCTGTGCTCGGCAGCGGCGCGATCCTGATTCAGTAGGGAGAAGAGCATGTACATCCTCAAGAAGAGCCCGCGCACCCTGGCACTCGACGAGCCCATCCGGCACGAGAGCCACAAGCGTCCCGTGACGCGGCGTGACTTCATTGCGCAGGGCTTCCGCACGGGCCCGGCGATCGTGGCCGGCAGCTCGCTACTGAGCCTGCTCATCGGCAGGCAGGCGCGAGGCGCGATGAGCCAGCCGCTCGAGGATTACGCCTCGGCCATCTGCAACATTTCTCCGGGTGCGGGCAAGGTGCCATTCATCGCCTTCGACCTTGCTGGCGGTGCGAACCTGCACGCCTCGGAGATACTCATCGGCCAGGGTGGCAATCCGCTCAATTTCCTGTCGACGCAGGGTTACGCCACGCTCGGCCTGCCGGGCAACATGACGCCCAACTCGCCGAGCGCGGGTGCCGGCACTAACTTCATCAACACCGAATTCGGCGCTCCCTGGCATTCAGATGGCGCGATCCTGCGCGGCATGCAGGCCTCCACCCAGGTGGAGACGCGCGCGAACACCAATGCCTTCGGCATCGCGGCCCGCTCGGAGAACGATACGAGCAACAACCCGCACAACCCGATGTACGGCATCAACCGCATCGGCGCGGACGGCCAGTTGCTGACGCTCATCGGTTCGCAGAACTCTGACTCCGGCGGTAACTCGATGGCGCCCGCCGCGATGATCAACCCGGCAGCGCGCCCGACCAAAGTCGATCGCGCGAGTGACGTCACCGGCCTGGTCGATACCGGCGAGTTGTCGACGCTGTTCTCGAACTCCGACGATGCCATCGCGGTGCTCGAATCGATGACACGACTTGGACATCGCAAGACGGATCGTGTCGAGCCGAAACTCGCGAACGCCACCGACGATCAGGCGCTGCGCCAGCTGGTGAAATGCGGTTACGTGAAGTCCACCTACCTGGCGGACCGCTTCCGTACACCGGCGGCGCTGAATCCGGATCTCGATCCGGACATCGTCGGTCCGGCCGGCATCTTCACGCAGGCTGAATACAGCGATGGTGAATTCCGCAAGACCGCGGCCGTCATGAAGATGGTGGTCAACGGCTACGCCGGCGCCGGCACGATCACCATGGGCGGCTACGACTATCACGGCCAGGGTCGTAACACCGGAGAGACGCGCAACTTCCGCGCGGGCCGCTGCATAGGGGCCTGCCTCGAATACGCGCGGCGCATGAACAAGCCACTGATGATCTACGTCTTCAGCGACGGCGCGCTGTCGGCCAACGGAGTGGTCAACAATTCCGCCGCCGGCCGCGGCAAGCTCGACTGGGCCAGCGACAATCAGTCCACGGCCGCGTCCATCGTGCTGGTGTATCGCCCCGCAGGCAGGGTGGAGGTTCGTCCCGGTCGCCAGCTGCAGATAGGCGCGATGAATGCGGGCGGTTCGGTGGTCACCACGTCCAGCCCCGCGGCGAATGCGGTCAACCTGCTCGTCGAGACGGTGCTGCTCAACTACATGGCGCTGCATGGCGAGGAAGGCATGTTTGATCAGCCCGCATTCTTCCCGCGCCATGGTTTGGGCAGTAGCTCGTCACGCGACGCGTTGACGATCTTCGCCCCGGTGTGCAACGGCACGATCACCAACCCGGTGTAAAGGCGGCGCGCACGGACGCGAGATCCCGAGGGAGCGTCGGGCAGCTGTCGCAGGTTGCCGACGCTCCCTGGTTTTTTGCGGCCCCGAAGCTTCGCGATGCGTTTCGCAAAGGGCGGGATGTTTCGTTGACATTGTTAAGTAGGCTATGCGAGGGTTTCCCGCGTCATTTCGCGGGAATTCCGGTTCGCTTGTCCGGTGACCGCAGGCTCGAACCAACCGTTGGACCGACCGTGAGCGCTTGTTTGTTAGTGAGAACCGTGGATGCTCCGCGTGCGCGTATTGCTGCACTTGCGTCCGCATGCCTGTTCTCGCTGGCGCTGATCTTCACGATGGCGGCGGGAGCCGCGGAGCCCCCGGCGCTGGTCGGCAAGCCGGCGCCCGATCTCGTGGCGCGCGGCATCTCCGGTGAGAACGTGCGCATCTCCGAGCATCGCGGCGAAGTCGTCGTAGTTAGCTTCTGGAGCGGCAGCTGCAGCACCTGCCGCGATCAGCTCGAGGCGCTCGACCGCATCGCGCGCACCTACAAGAGCGCCGGCCTGGTCGTGATCGGCGTCAACCTGGATGAGAACCTGGCCCGCGCGGAAAAATTCGCGCGCGCCCAGGACGTGCAGTTCCCCTTGCTGGTGTCGACGCCGCGCAATACCGGGCGCGATTACGCGGTGGACCGGCTGCCGATGGTCGTGTTCGTGGACCGCGCGGGCGTGCTGCGCGTCGCGCATCGCGAATTCAAATCCCGTGATGAAGCAACCTACGTGCGCGAGCTGCGCACCCTCCTGGACGAGTAATCCGAGTCAACCTATGCCGAAACCCACCAAGTTAGCCCGCGTCGCCGCATGGCTCGCCTTCGCAGTGCTGGCGACACAGGCCGTGGCGCAGGATCCGCCCGCCGAGCCGCCGGCGCAGACGGAAGAGGCTCCGTCCGCGGACGCGGCGATCTCCGATGCGCCCGTGGGCACGCTGCTGGCCGATCCGGTCGACGGCGCGGCGCCGGCAGCCCCGGAATCCGGCGAACCACCCGCCGACACGCGTTCGCTGGACGAGACCGTGCAGGACCTCAAGAAGGACGTGGTCGATCTCAACCGCGAGTTGTTCGTGCTCGAAGAAGAACTGCTGTTCCCGGCGAACACGCAGGTCGCGGTGTTCGTCTCGATGGACATCGGCGAGTTCTTCGCGCTCGATTCCCTCACGCTCAAGATCGACAACAAGGAAGTCGCCAACTACCTGTACACGCCGCGCGAGGCGGAGGCGCTGCTCAAGGGCGGCGTGCACCGCGTCTACCTGGGCAACCTCAAGGTGGGCGAACACGAGCTCGTGGCGTTCTTCAGCGGCAAGGGCCCGAACGAGCGCGACTACAAGCGCGGCGCCAATCTCAAGTTCGAGAAGGGCGTCGGCGCCAAGTATCTCGAGCTCAAGATCACCGACCGCCAGCGCCGCGCGCAACCCGAGTTCGCGATAAAGGACTGGGAATAAGGTTGGAGTGAGACCTTGAACCGTCTCCGACAGCTCGCAGCGGTGGCCATCCCGGCGGTGGCATGCCTGGCCGTATCGGCGCCGCCCGCGCTCGCTGCCAAACCCGATGTCGACAAGCTGTCGCCCACGGTGGTGCGCGACCTGCATTTCGGCGACGCACTCTTCTATTACTACCAGGGCAAGGATCTCGACGCGATCACCCGGCTGCTGGCCTACCAGCAGTGGGAGCGCATGCCGCACCACGACGCGGAAACCAACCTGCTGCTCGGCGGACTCTATCTATCGCTGGGCCTGCACAACGAGGCGGGCGAACGCTTCGAAACGCTGCTGACGCGCTCGGTGCCCGAAGGCGTGCGCAACCGCGCGTGGTTCTATCTCGGCAAGGTCTGGTACGCGCGCGGCTATCTCGATCGCGCGGAGCGCGCCATCAAGGAAGTGCAGGGCCGGCTCACGCCGGACCTCGAAGCCGAGCGCATGCACCTGCTGTCGAACATCCTGCTGCGCCAGCAGCGTTTCGACGAGGCCATCGCGCTGCTCGATTCCTGGCGCGGCCGCAAGGACCAGTCCGACTGGCTGGCCTACGCGCAGTACAACCTGGGCGTCGCACTGGTGCGCAAGGGGCTCATCGCCGAGGCGGACCCGTTCCTGACGTCGGTCGGCACCCTCGAGTCCGGCCGCCGCGAGCTGCGCTCTCTCAAGGACCGCGCGAACCTCGCGCTCGGTTACGCCTATCTACAGAACAACCAGCCGGATCTCGCCAAGCCCGTGCTGCAGCGTGTGCGCCTCGACGGGCCATACTCGAACAAGGCGCTGCTCGGCGTCGGCTGGGCCGATGCGGCGAGCGGGCAGTTCCAGGAGGCGCTGACGCCGTGGATGGAATTGCGCGATCGCAATCTGCTCGATTCGGCCGTGCAGGAAGCCTATCTCGCGATTCCGTATGCCTTCGCCAAGCTGAATGCGAACGCGCAGGCCGCGGAGAACTACGAGAGCGCCATTCGCTCCTTCGACACGGAAACCGCGAACATCGACTCGTCGATCGCCGAGATCGACGACGGCACCATGCTGGACCGGCTGCTGCAGCGTGATTCGAAGGATCAATACGGCTGGTTCTGGCAGCTGCGCGAGCTGCCGAACGCGCCCGAGTCCCGTTATCTCTATCACCTGCTGGCCGGTCACGATTTCCAGGAAGGCCTCAAGAACTACCGCGACCTCGCATTTCTCGGCAGCACGCTGTCCACCTGGCAGGACAGCATCGTCGCATTCGACGACATGCTCGACACGCGCGAGCGCGCCTACGCGGAACGTGTGCCGCAGGCCGACGCCGTGCTCGCCTCGGGCCGCCTCGACCAGTACGGCGCGGACCGCGCCACCGCGGGCGGCGTGCTCGACCAGGTCGAGAGCACCCAGGATGTCGCCGCGCTCGGCACCGCCGAAGAACGCGATCAGTGGGCGCGCATCATGCGCCTCGAGGCCGCGCTGCTGACCGCGCCGGACGACGACGAGACCAACGCGATCCGCGAGAAGACGCGCCTCGCCAAGGGCGTCCTGTACTGGCGCCTCGCCGAATCCTTCAAGGCGCGCGTGTGGAACGAACGGCGCACGTTGAAGGATCTCGATCAGGCCTTGCGCGAAGCCCAGAACCGCTGGGTCCGGGTGGAGAAGGCGCGCGGCTCGATGCCCAACAACACCGGCGAATTCGCGGCGCGTGTCGCGGCGCTGCGCGCGCGTCTCGAAGGCGCGCAGGTGCGTCTCGCCGAGGTCGCGAAGCAGCAGAACGAATTGCTCGAAACGCTCGCGCGCGGCGAGCTCGAGCAGCAGAAGGAACGCATCGGGACCTACCAGATCCAGGCGCGTTTCGCGCTGGCGTCCATCTACGACCGCGCCGCGCTCGGCGGCGGCGCGGTGAGCGCGCCCGCCGGTGAGCGGCCGAGCGAGTCGCAGGGCGAGCTCGAGCAGGTGACGCCGGACCAGGAAACGCCCGCCACGGAATCGCCACCGGTCGATCCGTCCGCGCCGCAGCCCGCGCCCCCCGCGGAGGAAGCGCCGTGAAGCGCAAACTACTCGCCGTCGCCATTTCGGCGCTGTGCGCGGGTGTCGCGCTGAACGCCGCGGCCGCGCCCAAGAAGAAGGAAAAGACCATCGGCGATCTGCAGAGCCGGCCGGTGGTGATCCAGCAGGACCAGAAGGTGGAAGCCAGCGCCGCGCGTGCGATGGACAACTACCGCCGCTTCCTCGAGCTGCAGAAGACGGATCCGCAGCTGCGCGCCGAGGCATTGCGCCGTCTCGCCGACCTCAACATGGAGGCGGGCGAGGGCGAGCGCATGCAGGGCGAGGCGAGCACGCTCGACCTGCAGGGCGCCGAGGCGATCAAGCTCTATTCGAGCCTTCTCAAGTCCTATCCCGACTACCCGCGCAACGACCAGGTGCTCTACCAGCTCGCGCGCGCGTACGAGACCACGGGCCAGCCCGAGAAGGCGCTGGCCTCGCTCGACGACATCCTGCGTCGTTATCCGCGCACGTCGCAGATGGACGAGGTGCAGTTCCGCCGCGGCGAACTGCTGTTCTCCGCGCGCAACTACCGCGCCGCGCAGGACGCCTATCAATACGTCGTCTCGCAGGGCGAGAAGTCCGCCTTTCTCACCCAGAGCCTCTACAAGAGCGGCTGGTCGCTGTTCAAGCAGGGGCTCAACGACGAGAGCCTGCCGCAGTTCGCGGGCGTGCTCGACCGCACGATGCTCACGAAGTCGGACAAGAAGCTCGTGCCGCTCGACAAGCTGCCGCGCGCGAGCCGCGAGCTCGCCGACGACACGTTGCGCGTCATGGCCGTCACGTTCTCGTACGACGACGACTCGGTGGCCGCGATGGAGCGGTTCATTTCCGGACACGGCAACCCCGCCTATGCGCCCGTGATCTACTCGCGGCTCGGCGACCTGTACGTCGAGAAGGAGCGTTACCAGGACGCCGCCGCCGTCTACCGCGCGTATGCGACGCGCGAGCCGAACAGCGAGTTCTCGCCGGGACTTTCGATGCAGGCCATCGAGGCCTACCGCAAGGGCGGCTTCACCGAGCTGGTCCTGGACGGCAAGCGCGAATACGTGGCGCTGTACAACTACGGCACGACGTTCTGGCAGGGCCGCAACCGCGCCGACTATCCGAACATCGCGAAAGAACTGAAGATCAATCTCAAGGACGTCGCCACCTACTTCCACGCGAACGCGCAGAAGTCGAAGAAGGCGGACGAATACCTCGAGGCCGCGCGCTGGTATCGCACCTACCTCGATTCCTTCCCGGACGATCCGGAATCCTTCGGCACCAACTACCTGCTCGCCGAGACGCTGTACGAGGCGGGCGATTTCAGCAATGCCGCCGCCGAGTTCACGCGCACCGCGTATAACTACCCGCGCAACGAGCGCTCCGCCGCCGCGGCCTACGCCGCCCTGGGCTCGCTCGCCAAACACGAGGCCCGGCTGCCGGAAGCCGACAAGGCGGAGTGGCATCGGCAGACGGTCGATCTCGGCATCAAGTTCGGCACCAGCTTCCCCGAGCATCCCGACGCGTCCGGCGTGCTGACGCGCGCCGCCGAGGACATCTTCGCGACGAAGGACATGCAGCGCTCGATCGAGGTCGCGAACCTCGTGCTGGCGCATCAGCCGCCGGCCGACGGGCCGAAGCGGCGCATCGCGTACACGATCATCGGCCAGGCGAACTTCGACCTCATGCAATTCGCCGAGGCGGAGAAGGGTTTCATCGCGGCGCGCGAGCTCACGCCGCCGAACGACAAGATGCGCGCCGATCTCACCGAGCGCATCGCCTCGGCGGTCTATCGCCAGGCCGAAGCCAAGCAGCAGTCCGGCGACAACCTCGGCGCGGTCGACGACTTCCTGCGCATCGCGGCGGTGGCCGGCAGCTCGAAGATCGCGGCGCAGGCCGAATACGATGCCGGCGCGCAGCTCATCATCCTCAAGGACTGGCCGCGCGCGATCCAGGTGCTCGAGCGCTTCCGCGCGAGCAACCCGAAGAGCGAATACACCGCCGACGTGACGCGCAAGCTCGCGGTGGCGTATGGCGAGACGGGGCAGGCGGGGCAGGCGGCGCTCGAGTTCGAGCGCATCGCGCTGAACCCGGCCGAATCGAAGGACATCCAGCGCGAGGCGAACCTGCAGGCCGCCGACCTGTACGCGAAAGCCGGCAATACGACGAAGGCCGTCGGCATGCTCGAGCGCTTCGTCGTCACGTACCCCACGCCGGTGAGCGATTCGATCGAGGCGCGCCAGAAGCTCGCCGATATCGCGGGCAACGCCGGCAACCTCGAAGGCCAGCGGCGCTGGCAGCGCGAGATCGTTGCGGCGGACCGCAACGCGGGCGCCGCGCGCACCGACCGCACGCAATATCTCGCCGCGAAAGCGCAGCTCGCGCTCGCCGCGCCGGCGCGCGACGAATACCGCAGCATCGCGCTGCTGCTGCCGCTCAAGGCGTCGCTCGCGAAGAAGCGCAAGGCGATGGAAGCGGCGCTCGGCGGATACAAGTCCGCGGCTGACTACCGCGTGGCGGAAGTGACGACCATGGCGACGTACGAGATCGCGGAGATCTACCGCAAGCTCGGCCAGGACATCATGGCGTCGCAGCGGCCGAAGAACATCCAGGGCGATCAGCTCGACGAATACAACTCGCTGCTCGAGGAACAGGCGTTCCCGTTCGAAGAGCAGGCCATCTCGACGCACGAAATCAACACCAAGCGCACGCGCGACAACGTCTACGACGAAGGCGTGAAGAAGAGTTTCGCGGCGCTCGCCGAGCTCAAGCCCGGCCGCTACGGCAAGAGCGAGATGATCAGCGCGTCGGTCGATGCGGTCGTGCCCGCCGCGCCGCCGCCGCCCGCGTTGCCGGATCCGCCGATGGCGACGCCCGCCGATCCCACCGCGCCGCCCGTGACGAATCCGCAGGCCGCGCCGGTCGCGGCCGCGCCCGTGATTCCGAAGGCGCCCGCGGCCGCCACCACCGATTTCGGTCGCGCGCTGCAACTGATGCGCACGGATCCCACGCAGGCCAGCCTCGAGTTCCAGCTGATGACGCAGTCGTACCCGGATCTGCCGGGTCCATACGCGAACCTCGGCATCCTCCACCGCAACGCGAACCAGCTGCCCGAGTCGGAAGCCGCGCTCGCGAAGGCGACGCAACTCGCGGCCTGGGACGCGCAGACCTGGAACGAATACGGCCTCACGCTGCGCCAGGCGGGCAAATTCGCCGAGGCGCGCGCCGCGTACGAGAGCGCGATCAAGGCGAATCCGTCCTACGCGCCGGCGCACCGCAATCTGGGTGTCCTCCTCGACCTTTATCTCGATGATCCGGTCACTGCACAGGCCGAGCTCGAGACCTACAAAGAACTGACGGGCGAGGACAAGCCCGTGACGAGCTGGCTCGCCGAACTACGCGCGCGCAACAAGGCGCCGGCCCAGCCGAAGCCGGAAGGAAGCTGACATGAACAAACTACTGGGACTCGCGCTCCTGCTGCTCGCCGCCAGCGCGCTCGCGCAGACGCCGCCGCCCGCGGATGCGACGCCGGGCGCCGCTCCGCCGAACGACGCGATGGAGCCGGGCGTGAACACCTCCGCTCCGGGTGCCGCGCCACCGCCGCCACCGGCCACGGCCGCGCCGCAGTCCGCTCCCGCCGCGAAGCCCGCGGCTCCGGCTAACAAGCCGGCCGCCAGGCCCGGCGCGAAGGACTACCTGGATCTCGATGCGACCCAGATCACGGGCAACCGCGAACTGCCGAAGGTGTTGTACATCGTGCCCTGGCGCAGTGCAGAGCTCGGCGATCTCGTGGGGCGTCCCGTGAACAGCCTGCTCGACGAGGTACTCGAGCCCGTCGATCGCGACGTGTTTCGCCGACAGAATCGCTACTTCGAAGCGTTGCAGCCTAACGAGGCCGCGCCCGCCGGCAAGAGCGAGAAGTGATTAACAGTTTTCGTCGCTTATGTAACGCAATCTTGTCGCGCCCTTGCCCTGGTAATTGCCGGGGCGCGTTTCTGCAGTCTCGACTCTGAGGAGAGTTCACCGTGACCTGGCTCAACACCATCATCAATTTCTTCAAGGACGGCGGTCTCGTACTGTTCCCGCTGGCCATCATCTTCGTCGTGGGTGTTTCCATCGCCATCGAGCGCTGGTTCTACCTGACGAGGGAAACCATGAAAAACCGCAACCTGTGGGACGATGTCTCGCCGCACCTCGGCGCCGGCAACTTCAAGCAGGCGATCACGCTCGCCAACAACTCGCAGGCGCAGATCGGCACCGTGCTCAAGTACGGCCTGGCCCGTCTCGCGACCGCGCGTCGCCGCGACGACATCCAGCAGGCGATGGAAGAGTCGCTGCTCGAGATCGTTCCGCGTCTCGAGAAGCGCACGCCGTACCTGGCGGCGCTCGCCAACATCGGCATGCTCATCGGTCTTCTGGGCACCATCATCGCGCTGATCCACGCGTTCGGCGCGGTGTCGCAGGCGAATCCTGCTGAAAAGGCGGGATTGCTCGCCGCGGCCATCTCCGAGGCGATGAACGCCACGGCGTCGGGCCTGTTCGTCGCGATCGTGCTGCTGCTCTCGCACATGTTCCTCGAGGCGAAGACGACCGCGCTGATCGACAGTCTCGAGATCGCCGTGGTGAAGTTCCTCAACTCCATCACCGAGCGTTATTCGGAGCCGGCCGCGCCGTCGCCGCAACACGGCATGCCGCCGCGCGCCCCGGCGCCGCGTCCGGCCTGATCGTCCAAACTACCCGCTGAACGACGACTCCGGTAAACGCGCAGAGGAACAACGATGGCCGCATCAAAGCTCGCCGCCCGTTCCATTCGCAACCATGCGAAGTACAAGGGCCGCCACGATCTCAACATCGTGCCGATGATCGACATGATGGTGATCCTCGTGTTCTTCCTGCTGTTCACCGCGGTGTTCTCGCACACGAACATTCTCGAGCTGAATCTCCCGGCGCCCAACTCCTCGGTGCCGGAGCTTCCGAAAGGGCTCAATCTCGAGATCATCGTGCGGCAGAACGAGATCGCAGTCGCCGATCGCAATTCGGGCGTGCTGAAAACGCTGCAGAAGGTGGATGGAGACTATGACTACCAGGGTCTATCTACCTTCCTGCAGGAAGTGAAGGCGAAGTATCCGACCGTGCTCGCGGCGAGCGTGTTGCTCGAGCCGAACATCCCGTACGACGTGCTGGTGCAGACCATGGACAACGTGCGCGTGTGGCAGAACCGCGCCGGCATCGGCATGCAGAACGTGGAGCTGTTCCCGGACATCTCGGTGGGTGACGCGCCGCTGGTCGGCGCGGCCGCCGGAGGTCGCAAATGATCTCCTACCGCATCAAGAAGCACCGCCAGCGTTCGCATGGCGGCAGCCACATGGCGCTCGTGCCGTTCATCGACATGCTGACCATGCTCGTCGTGTTCCTGCTGCTGCACAGCTCGGACGTCGAGATCCTGCCGAACACCAAGAACATCACCATTCCGCAGTCGATCGCGGAGATCAAACCGCGCGAAACCGTGGTGGTGATGGTCACCACGGAAGATTTGCTCGTGAACGGCCGCGTCGTCGCGAAGGTCGCCGACGTCTCGCGTGACGATGCGCAGCTCGTCATCGAGCCGCTGCGCGCCGCGCTCAAGGAGCAGGCCGACACCAGCCTGCGCCAGGCCGCGCAGGAAGATCTCGCCGAGCGCGAAGTGACGATCATGGGCGACAAGGGCACGCCGTTCGCGGTGCTCAAGCGCGTCATGGCAACGGCGACCGCGGCGGACTTCGGCAAGGTTTCGCTCGCCGTGATCCAGCGCGAAGTCGCATCGGGGGCCGGCGCATGAACCTCGGCCTGGCGCCTTTCTTCCGCAGTTTCGAGCTCCCGTGGTCGCGCGAGGAGGAGAACGAACGCAAGTTCCTGAAGCTCCTGCGCGTGATGATCCTGCTCGCGACGGTGCTGGCCATCATCATCTGGCTGCTGCCGCAGCCCGAGCGTCCGAAATACACGGCCGAAGATCTGCCCAAGCGCGAAGTGCAGCTCATCGTCGAGAAGCCGCCGCCGCCTCCGCCGCCGGAGCCGGAGAAGCAGCCGGAACCCGACAAGCCGAAGCCGGAGCAGCAGAAGCCGGTCGAAAAGCCGAAGCCGAACGTGCGCAACCAGGGCATGCTCGCGCTCGCCGACGAACTCGCCGATCTGCGCGACCAGAATCTCGACCTGCAGGATCCGCAGATGAAGACGCCGGTGGAGGATGCGCGCTCGGAGCGCAATCTCATCACCTCGGCCGCGGGGCGCACCTCGGGGGGCATCAACACCTCGAACATGGCGCGTGGTTTCGGCGGTGGCGCCGGCGCCATCGGCACGCACACATCGACGCAGGTCTCGCATGGGCAGGGTCTCGATCCGAGCGCTGGCGGACGCGTGCAACGCACGGGTACGAGCGGCAAGGGCTCGCGCGCGCGCGAGGAAGTCGAGATCGTGTTCGATCGCAACAAGGGCGCGCTGTATGCGCTCTATGGCCGCGCGCTGCGTGAGCAGCCGGAGCTCGCGGGCAAGGTGGTGCTGGAATTCACCATCGCGCCGACGGGCGAGATCACGATGTGCCGCGTGGTGTCGAGCGAGCTCAACGATCCGGAGCTCGAGAAGAAGATCGTGGCGCGCGTGCGCCAGATCCGCTTCAAGGCCGCCGACGTCGAGCCACTGACCGTCAGCAAGCCGATCGACTTCTTCCCGGCCGCCTGAGCGCACCGCCATGAACCTGCAGTCCGAAATCACCTATTTCAGCGAGATGGGGTTGGCGGACAAGGCAAGGCTCATGGCGAGTTTTCTCTGCGAGCTCACCACCGAAGCCCGCGCCACCTACGGTCCGGCGCTGGATTCGGTTCATGACGGCGCCCGGCTGCGGTTCACGAATGAAATGGCCGCCCGGGTGACCAAGCTCATCGAGCAGTACCTCGGCGACGACAAGGCGCGCCCGGCCGACGACGTCGTGCTGCGCATGCTGCTGTCCCCTCGCGCGGACAAGATAGCCGAGCGCATGGTCCACAACTCCTACCGGCGCGCGCTACAGAACTTCGATCGTTACGACACCACCGTTTTCCTCTCCTAGGGCGGGCGGGGCACCGCCGCTGTCACAACCATCCGCGCCAATCGTCTGAGTGGGATGGAAAGCACCGAAACCTTCGAGCAGCACCGCGGACGCCTGTACGGCATCGCCTACCGCATGCTGGGCTCGCGTGCGGAGGCGGAGGACATCGTGCAGGAGGCCTGGCTGCGTTGGGATCGCGCGGGCCACGACATCCGCGCGCCGGAGGCCTGGCTGGTCACCGCGACGACGCGGCTGTGCATCGATCGCCTGCGCCAGTTGCGCACCGAACGGGAAACCTACGTCGGTCCCTGGCTGCCGGAGCCGCTGACGCTGGACACCGCGCCGCCGGCGGATCGCGCCGCGGAACTCGCCTCGGACCTCTCGGTGGCATTCCTCGCCGTGCTCGAGCGGCTCGCGCCGGAAGAACGTGCGGCCTTCCTGCTGCACGACCTGTTCGACTCGGACTATGGCGCCATCGCGGAGATCCTCGGCAAGAGCGAGGTGGCCTGCCGGCAGATCGTCACCCGCGCGCGCAAGCGCGTGCGCGCGGATCAGCCGCGCGTGCAGGTGAGCAACGAAGCCCGCACGAAACTGCTGCACCGGCTGGTCGCGGCCGTCCAGGCGCAGGATCCCGGGTCGTTGATCCAGGTCCTGGCGAGCGATGCCACCTGGACCTCCGACGGCGGCGGCAAGACCAAGGCCGCCAAGAAAGTCATCATCGGCGCGCAACACGTGGCCCGGTTCGCAACGGGGGTGTTTCACCGCTACCTCGGGCAGATGGAATTCCGCGACATCGTGATCAACGGAGAAGCAGGCATCGCCGCGCTGTTCAACGGCCGGCTGATTTCCGTGATCAGCATACGCACGGACGGTCAGCGCATCCTCGGCGTGTACAGCATCCTGAATCCCGACAAGCTGCGGGCCTTCGTGCCCGGCCCCACGCGCTGAACTTCACCGAGGCTGTCACAGCCCGGCGGCGCCGGACGTCTTCAGCGTCATCGAAACGAAAGGAGTCACCATGGAACGTCTCGACTGGCTGAAAGCCGCGCCTCAGGTGGGGCAGGCCCTGTTCGCCCTGCAGAAGGTCGTCAACGAATCCGGCCTCGAGCACCCCTTGCTCGAACTCGTGAAGATGCGGGCTTCGCAGCTCAACGGCTGTGCCTACTGCCTGGACATGCACTCCAAGGATGCGCGCGCCGCCGGCGAAACCGAGCAGCGCCTCTATCTTCTCGACGCATGGCGCGAGGCCGGGCAGCTGTATACCGAGCGCGAACGCGCGGCGCTGGCCTGGACCGAGGCCCTGACGCTGATCACGGAGGGACATGCCCCGGATGCGGCTTACGAGCAGGCGCACGCGCAGTTCAACGACGCGGAGCTGACCCGCCTGACGCTGGCCATCATCGCGATCAACGGCTGGAACCGGTTGAACATCGGCTTTCGCACGCCGGCTGGCGACTACCGGCCAGGCATGTTCAATCGAGCGGGGTCAGGCCACGTCTGAGCGGATTCCAGGATTGAGGTCCGGCCCCCTTTAGCTAGGAAATGGGGTCTGACCCCATGCTAACTTCCGGGGCGAATGACCGCTTCGCCGCTGCCGCTGATCATTGTCCTGCTGGCCGCCTCGGTTTTCGTCGTCACCCTGGCGCGGCGGTTGGGTCTTCCTTCGATCCTGGGGTACGTGACGGTCGGTCTCGCGCTGGGCCCGTACGCGCTGCGCGTGTTTCCGGAATCCGACACCACGCACCTGCTGGCGGAGCTCGGCGTGGTCTTCCTGCTGTTCACGCTGGGGCTCGAGTTCTCCTGGCCGCGCATGGTGGCGCTGCGCCGCGAAGTGTTCGGCCTCGGCACGTTGCAGGTCGCCGGCACCGCCGGCGCCGTGGCGCTGATCGCACGCCTGTTCGGCCTCGATTGGGCGCCGAGCATCGTCATCGGCGGTGCGGTCGCGATGAGCTCCACGGTGCTCATCGTGCAACAGCTCGCCGAGCGCGCGGAGCTCAACCGCACGCATGGCCGGTTGGCCTTCAGCGTCGTCTTGTTCCAGGACATCGCGGTCGTCCCGTTCCTGGCGCTCGCCGCCGCGCTTGCGCCGGGCGCCGGGGAATTCAGCATGAAGACCGCGGTGAGCCTGGTGATGGCGGGCACCGCTGCCGTGCTGGTCGTGCTGGCCGCGGGACGTTGGCTGCTGCGCCCGCTGCTGTACGTGATCGCCAACAGCCGGCTGCGCGAGCTGTTCACGCTGGCGGTATTGCTGGTCGCGCTGGCGTCGGCCTGGGCCTCGCACCTGGCGGGACTGTCGATGGCCCTCGGCGCTTTCCTTGCGGGAATGATGCTGGCCGAGACCGAATACAGTCACCAGGTCGAAAGTGTGATCCGACCCTTCCGCGACATCCTGCTCGGCCTGTTCTTCATCTCGGTCGGCATGCTGCTCGACTTCGACGCGCTGTGGCGCGAGTTCGGCCTCATCGCCGCGCTGCTGGCGGCCATCCTGATCGTGAAGGCCACGGTCGCGGCGCTGGCGACGCGGCTGTTTGTCGATTCCAACTTCAAGGCCCTCCGCACCGGCATCACGCTCGCGGTGTGTGGCGAGTTCGGCATCGCGTTGATCACGCTGATGATGCAGAACCGCGCGCTCGACCCGGCGATCGCGCAGCCGCTGCTGGTCGCGATCGTGCTCGGCATGGTGCTCGCGCCCGTCGTGCTCGCGAACAACAAACGCGTCGCGCGCCTGTTGCTCGCGGAACGCGGACCGCCGAAGACCGCGATCGAACGTGAGGACGCCGCGACGCTGGCCGTCGCCAAGCGCGAGCACGTGATCCTGTGCGGCTTCGGCCGCGTGGGGCAGAACGTGGCGCGCGTGCTCGAAAGCCAGGGATTCGAATACATCGCGATCGATCTCGACGCCGTGCGCGTGCGCGCCGCGCGGCAGATGGGCCAGCCCGTCGTCTACGGCGACTCCGCGGACGAGCAGGTGCTCGAGGAGTGTGGTCTCGCGAATGCCAACGCCGTGGTGATCTCGTTCTCCGATACGCGCACCTCGCTCGGCATCCTGCGCGCGCTGCGCCGTCTGCGGGCCGACGTGCCGGTGCTGGTGCGCACGCCGGACGATTCGCGGCTGCAAGAGCTCAAGGCCGCGGGCGCCACCGAGGTCGTGCCCGAGGCGTTCGAGGCCAGCCTCATGCTCGCCTCGCACGTGTTGATGTCGCTGCGGGTGCCGGCGCCGGTCGTCATGCGTTCGGTCGCCGAGCTGCGCGGCAATCGTTACGAGATGCTGCGTAACGTCATCGCGCGCGGCGACGGCTCGGAGAACGACGCGGAATTTGCCGAGCAGGTGCGCTCGGTGGTGCTGCCGCCCGGTTCCTGGTGCATCGGCAAATGCGTCGACGACGCCCGCAACGCGGGCGCGGCGGTTGCGTTCACCGGCATCCGGCGCCAAGGCATCCTCGGTCGCGAGCCCACGGGCGACACGGCGTTCGAGGATGGCGACGTGGTGGTGATCTACGGCACGCCCGAGCAGCTGGAGCACGCCGAGGCCGTGCTGCTCGCCGGCTGAACCGGGTCAGTCGCCGGCGGGCGGAGTCTTGCTCACGCTGAGCAGCATCACGCTGCCGACGATCATCGCGCTGCCCGCAAGCTGCCAGGCGGTGAGTCGTTCGTCGAAGAACAGCGCGGCGAGCACGATGGTCGTCGGTGGGCCGACGGTGCTGCCGATGGCCGCGCGCTGCGCGCCGACGCGGCGCATGCCCTCGGCCTGCAGTAATCCCGGCAGGAACATGCAGGCGAGCGCGAGAATGGTGAGCAGGATCCAGTCGGGCGTGCCCAATGCGGCGAGCTCGTCCAGCGCCGCGGGTTCTCCGGCCGGCCGGAACAGCGCGAAGTGCAGCGCCAGCATCAGCGCCGCCGATCCCATCGCGATGGCCGCGAAGCGCGCGCTGCCGAGCTCGTGCGTGTAGCGCGCGCCGATCAGAAAGTAGATAGCCGTCGTGAGCGCGGCGACCAGCACCAGCGCCGCGCCGAACAGGTTGGCGCGCAGCTCGGCGAAATCGACGCCGCCCATCGCGAAGAAGATGCCGACATACGTGACCAGCATGGCCGCGACGACGCCGCGCTGCGGCGCGCGCCGCCGCAGGCAGGAATCGATGAGCACGACGAGGGCGGGGTAGCTGAAGAGCAATACCCGCTCGATGGAGGCGTCGATCAGGGTGAGCGCCCAGAAGTCCACCAGCGCGCCCACGTAGTAGCACACCGCGCCGGCGATCACCGCCGCCCACACCGCGCGCGCACGCAGCGGTTGAGCGTCACTGGAGGCCGCGCCCGGCCCGCCGCGCCACGCCACCCACGCGAACAGCGGCATCGCGAGCACCGCCCGCACCGTGACCAGCAGTTCGAACCCCACCCCACGCTGATACAGCGCCTTGGCGAACAAGCCCTTGCTGGCGAACAACATGGCGGCCGCGGCCACGAAGAGCATTCCAATCCGGTCGCGTGTGGGGTCGGTCAAATGGCGATTACCTCGGGCCTGACGATACGCGAGGTCGGGCATTCCCTGTAGAATCGCGCGCTTCGTGAGGCGCGACGACATCCAGTTTCCGGCCAAGCATTCGGCGTTGCGCGACGATGTGCACGTGCTGGGCGCGCTCGTTGGCGACGTGCTCAAGGACCAGGGGGGCGACACGCTGTTCGACCTCGTGGAAAAGGATCGGCGGCTGTCGATCCTCCGGCGCTCCGGCGACAAGGAAGCGGCGGCCGAGCTCTCGGTGCAGTTGCGCGGACGCGCGCCGCAGGTCGCGCGCAACCTGGCGCGGGCATTCTCGATGTGGTTCCGCGCGGTCAATCTCGCCGAGAAGGTGCATCGCATCCGGCGGCGCCGCGGCTACTTTCTCGAAGCGAGCGAGCGCGCGCAGCCGGGCGGCGTCGAAGCCGCGCTGATCGACCTCAAGGCTCGCGGCCTGACGCTGCCGCAGGTGCTGGACCTGCTGCGCCGGATCAGCATCGAGCCGGTCTTCACGGCGCATCCCACGGAAAGCGCGCGGCGCACGATGTTACGCAAGAACCAGCGCATCGCCGAACTACTGCTCGACCGGCTCGACCCGACGCTCGCGCCGCAGGAGCTGCGGCAGAACTGGAGCCGGGTGCGCACCGAGATCACGACCGCCTGGCAGACCGAGGATCATCCGCGCGAACGGCTCACCGTCGCGGACGAGCGCGAGCACGTGGTGTTCTATCTCGCCGAGATCCTGTATCGCATCGTTCCGGAGTTCTACGACGAGCTCGCCGACGTGCTGGGCAAGCTGTACGGCGTCGCGCCGGAGTTGCTCGAACTACCGAACATCATCCGCTTCGGTACGTGGGTGGGCGGCGACATGGACGGCAACCCGGACGTGCACGCCAAGACCATCCGCCAAACGCTCGCGCGCCAGCAACAGGTCATCGTCAACGCCTACTTCACCGAATGCCAGGCGCTCGCGCAGCTGCTGTCGCAGAGCGCGAGCCGCAGCGCCGTCTCGCCCGAGCTCACCCAGCGAATCGAGCTGTATTCCACGCTCATTCCCGGCGCGCTCGGCATCACGCCCATGCGCCACGATCGCATGCCGTATCGCGTGTTCCTCGGGCAGGTGGGCGAGCGGCTGCGGCTGACCTACGACCAGCGGCCGAACGGCTACGAAAGTCCGCAGCAGTTCCTGCGCGATCTCAAGATCATCGCGGCCTCGCTGCGCGCGAACCGCGGCTTCTACGCCGGATGGGGCAACGTGCAGCGGCTGATCCGGCGCGTGGAGACTTTCGGCTTTCATCTCGCCGGACTCGACCTGCGCCAGCAGGCCGAGGTGCATCACCGCGTGATCGGGCAGGGCCTGGACGACCCGCAATGGCTCACGCGCACGGCCGCCGAGCGGCACGACCTGCTGGTGCAGGCGATCGAGCGCGACACCGGCGTGAAGGTGGAGCTCGACGCGCTCGGGCGCCGCACGCTCGGCGTGTTCGAGGCGATCCTCCAGGCACGGCATCGCTACGGCAAGGATGCGATCGGCTACTACGTCGTGAGCGGCACCCAGGGCGCGGACGACGTGCTCGCGCCGCTGCTGCTCGCGCGCTGGGCGGAGGCTTACGACCGCGCGAGCGGCGAGATCGCCGTGGACATCGCGCCGATGTTCGAATCCGTCGAATCGCTCGAGCGCTGCGGCGAAGTCATGCGCACGTTGCTCGGCGATCCGCTGTATCGCCGCCACCTCGAGGCGCGCGGCAGCACGCAGTGCGCGCTGATCGGTTACTCGGACACGAACAAGGAGGCCGGCATCTGCGCCGCGCGTTTCGCCGCGTATCGCGCGCAGGCGGATCTGTCGGCGGCGCTCGCCGCCGCGAATGAACGCCACGTCATCTTTCACGCGCGCGGCGGCAGCATCGCTCGCGGCGGATCGCGGATCGACTCGCTGGTGCGCACGGCGCCGACCGGCACCATCAACGGCGTGCTGCGGCTCACGGAGCAGGGCGAGGTCATCAACCAGGGTTATGGCCTGCGGCCCATCGCGATGCGCACGCTCGAGCGCGCATTCAACGCGCTCACCAGCAGCCTGGGCGGCGTCTCGCAGGGAATGAACCCGACCGCGGAGCAGGCCCACTTCGCGGCCCGGCTGGCCGCGGTCAGCCGGCAGCATTACCGGCGGCTGGTGCACGGCGATGGCGAGTTCTTCCCGTGGTTCCAGGCCGTGACCCCCTTCGACGTGATCACACGCATGCAGATCGGCTCGCGCCCCGCGGTTCGGCCCGGAAAAGAGGGATTCGAAGCGCTGCGTGCCGTCCCATGGGTGTTCGCCTGGACGCAGTCCCGGCACATGTTGCCGGCGTGGTACGGCGCGGGCGTCGGCCTGCAGGTTGCGATCGACGAATGCGGACTAGCTACCGCGCAATCCGCCTACAGCACCTGGAACTTCTTCACCACGCTGATCGATGATCTCGAAGCGTCTCTGGCGCGCGCGGACCTCGACATCGCGGCCGCCTACGAGGAGCTCGCGCCCGCGGGCCAGGGCCGCTTCGCGGCGCGTCTGCGCGAGGAATTCCAGCAGGTGCGTGAGCAGGTACTCCTGGTCAAGCAGACCGAGGCGCTGCTGGATCGCGATCCGACGCTGCAGCGCGCCATCGCACTGCGCAATCCCTACGTGGACCCGATCAACCTGCTGCAGGTCGATCTACTAAGGCGATGGAGGGAAACGGGTCGCCAGGACCGCGACCTGTTCGAATCGCTGCTCGCCTGCATCGCGGGCATTGCCGAAGGACTGCAGAGTACCGGATGATTACCACCAGTCATGGGATTCCCCGCCGCACCCAAGGAGTCGGGTTTCCGCAGCTTTGCGGAGTTCTATCCGTTCTACCTGAGCGAACATCGTCACCCGACGTCGCGCGTGCTGCATTTCATCGGCACCTGGTGCGCGGTGTCGTGCCTGCTCGCGGCCGCGCTCACCGGCGAGGCGCGATGGTTGCTGGGGGCGCTGATCTGCGGCTACGCGTTCGCCTGGGTCGGGCACTTCCGTTTCGAGCGCAACCGGCCGGCGACTTTCCGTCATCCGTTCTACAGTCTCGCGGGCGATTTCCGCATGTGGTGGGAGCTGAACCTGGGGAAACTCAAGTTCCGTGACCGCTCCTAACTCCTCGGAAAGGCCCAAGTCCCGGTCGCTCAGGCCCCTTCGCGCGCTGCTGCCGTTCCTCGCGCCGTACCACGGGCGCATGGTGCTGGCCCTGCTCGCATTGCTGATCGCGGCCGCCGCGATGCTCGCGCTGCCGATGGCGCTGCGCAACGTCATCGATCTGGGATTCACGGCGGCCAACGCGGCCGCCATCGACAGGTACTTCCTGCTGTTGCTCGGCGCGGCGGCCGTGTTCGCGGCGTTCGCGAGCCTGCGTTTCTACCTGGTCGGGTGGATAGGCGAGCGCGTGGTCGCCGACATCCGCAGCGCCGTCTACCGGCGCGTGATCCGCATGGATCCGGCGTTCTTCGAAGTGACGAAGACCGGCGAGGTGCTGTCGCGGCTGACCACGGACACCACGCTGATCCAGTCGATCTCGGGCGCGGGCCTGTCGATCCTGCTGCGCAATACCGTCGGCTTCGTCGGCTCGCTCGCGCTGCTGCTCTTCACCAGCCTGAAACTGGCGCTGATCATCCTCGCGCTGATTCCCACCGTGCTCGTGCCGATGCTGCTTTTCGGCCGGCGCGTGCGCAAGCTCTCGCGCGAATCGCAGGACCGGGTGGCGGATACCTCAGGCCTCGCGGGCGAAACGCTCAATGCCATCCAGACGGTGCAGGCCTACACGCTCGAGTCTTTGCACGGCGAACGCTACGACAGCGCCGTGCGCGACAGCTTCGAGACGGCCATCCGCCGCATGCGTGTGCGCGCCTGGATGCTCGGGGCCGCGGTCGTGTGCATGTTCTCGTCCGTGACGCTGGTGTTGTGGCTCGGCGCACGCTCGGTGCTCGACGGCAGCATGACCGGCGGCGAACTCGCGCAATTCCTGAGCTACGCCATTTTCATGGCGAGCTCGGTGGCCGCGTTGTCGGAGATGTGGGGTGAGCTGCAGCGCGCCGCTGGCGCGATGGAGCGCACCGTCGAACTACTCGAATCGCGTCCCACGATCGAGACGCCGGCCGATCCGCAGCCGCTCGCCGCGCCGCGCGGGGCGATCCGTTTCGAGCGCCTGGCGTTCAACTATCCGTCGCGTCCGCAGGCGCGCGCGCTCGATGACTTCGACCTCGAAATCGCGCCCGGCGAAAACGTCGCGTTCGTGGGTCCTTCGGGCGCCGGCAAGAGCACGGTCTTCCAGTTGCTGCTGCGATTCTGGGATCCGACCGCGGGGCGCATCCTGGTCGACGGCGTCGACATCGCGCGCGCGGACCCGTCCGCGGTGCGCGCGCGCATCGGCCTCGTGCCGCAGGACACGATGATCTTCGGCACGAGCGCGCGCGAAAACATCCGCTATGGCCGGCCCGGAGCGAGCGACGCCGAGATCGTCGAGGCCGCGCGGGCCGCCGCCGCCGACGAGTTCTTATCGAAGCTGCCGGATGGTTACGACACCTTCCTCGGTGAGAAGGGGGCGAGGCTCTCCGGCGGGCAGAAACAACGCATCGCGATCGCGCGCGCGATCCTCAAGAATCCGCCCATCCTGCTGCTGGACGAGGCGACCAGTTCGCTCGATGCGGAGAGCGAACGGCTGGTGCAGGATGCGCTCGAGAAGCTCATGCGCAACCGCACCACGCTCGTGATCGCGCACCGGCTCGCGACGGCGGTCAATTCCGACCGGATCGTGGTCATCGACCGCGGGCGGATCGTGGGCATCGGCCGTCACGCCGAACTACTGCGGAACAACGCGCTCTATGCGCGGCTCGCCGCGCTGCAATTCGCCGATCTCGCGCAGTCCGCCTGAAGAGCCCGGCGCAGGACGCGGCGCGGAATCCCATTCACTGCGATGATGGGACCACTCACCGACCTCGCGGCGAGTGAGGCAAACAGCTCCTGAGGTCCTGGCCGAGTCGGGGTTTCGAGCGGAATCTCATCGACCGGCGGCGGGATTCGGGCGATTGGGCCCTTCCAGCCACCAGGTTGCGATGACAGTTACCGAGTTTCCCTGCGTCACAGGCCTGCTAGGCGTGTGAAATAATCGGTGGATGCAGCTCAAGTTCCGCATCCTCAATGTATTCACCGCGGGCGACGCGCGCCTGTCCGGCAATCCACTCGCGGTCATCGAAGACGGCCAGGGCCTCGAGGCCGACCAGATGCAGGCGATCGCACGGCAGTTCAATCTCTCGGAGACCACGTTCATCCTGCCCTCGAAGCGCGCCGCCGCGCTGGTGCGTATCTACACGCCCACCTACGAGATGCCGTTCGCGGGACATCCGACGCTCGGCACCGCGCACGTGTGCCGCGCGCTCGGGCTGGGTGGCAATCAGCTCGGGCTCGAGATGCGCGCCGGGATCATCCCGGTGACCTCCAATGGCGATCATTGGACGCTGCGCGCCATCGCGGGCAGTTCGCGGCTCGTCGATGCGCAGCCCGCCGAAATCGCGCGGTTGTTAGGGCTCGAATCCGGCGACATCGGCTTCCAGCCGCTGTGGGTCAAGGCGGGCCGGGAGCAACTCGTCATTCCACTGACCGGTGAGGCCGCCGTGCGCAAGGCGCGCCCGCGCCCGGACATCTTCGAAAGGCTCAAGAGCGTCGACGGCCAGGGACAGGCCTACATCTTCGCTTCGGTGGGCGGGAAGAAAATCCTCAGCCGGTTCTTCTTTCCGGATGGGGGCGCGATCCTCGAGGATCCGGCGACCGGATCGGCCTGCGCGAACCTGGGCGCCTGGTTCATCGCGATGGGGCGGCGGTCGCCGCTGAATTTTGAAATCAGCCAGGGTGAGTTCGTCGGTCGTCCATCGACACTTCACCTGGAAGTGAATACTGACAACGAAGTGTTCGTCGGAGGAAAGGTTATCGAGCTAGGATCGGGCATCTTGAACATTTAGGAGCCTCTCCATGGGCGCCGACAGCTACCACAAGCGCAAGCTCGGGAATCGCGTCTTGCATCCCGAAACGCAGATGATGGGTTATGGATTCGATCCGGCCCTGTCCGAAGGTTCGCTCAAACCACCCATCTTCCTGACCTCGACCTTCGTCTTCCGCAGCGCGCAGGACGGCAAGGACTTCTTCGATTACACCTCCGGGCGCCGACAGCCGCCACCCGGACAGGCCGCGGGCCTCGTGTACTCGCGCTTCAACAATCCCAATCTCGAAGTGCTCGAGGACCGGCTCGCGTTGTGGGAGGGTGGCGAATCCGCCGCCGTCTTCTCGAGCGGCATGTCGGCGATCTCGACCACGTTGTGGGCGTTCCTCAAGCCCAACGACTATCTACTGATGAGCCAGCCGCTGTACGGCGGCACCGAAACCCTCATCGACCGCACCATGCCGGCGTTCGGCATCGGCGCGGTCGCCGTGGCCGACGCGATCAACCGCGACGCGGTCATGAACGGCGCGCGCTCCGCGCTCGAGAAGGCGAAGGCGCGCGGCGGCAAGGTGGGATTGCTGGTCACCGAAACGCCGGCGAATCCCACCAACGGGCTCGTCGATCTTGCGCTGTGGCGCGAGGTGTCCGAGTGGATAGCCAGCCAGCAGGGCGGCTCGCGTCCGCCGGTGGCCGTCGACAATACGTTCCTGGGCCCGGTGTTCCAGAAGCCGCTTGAGCACGGGGCGGATCTCGTCATCTATTCGCTCACGAAGTACGTGGGCGGGCATTCGGACCTGGTGGCGGGCGGCGTCGTGGGACCGAAGTCGCTCGTGATGCCGGTGCGCGGCCTGCGCAGCAGCCTGGGCACGCAGCTCGACCCGAATACCTCGTGGATGATCATGCGTTCGATGGAGACGTTGAGCCTGCGCATGCGGGCCGCCTCGGACAATGCGGCGCGGGTGGCCGGTTTCCTCGCGCAGCATCCCAAGGTCGCGAGCGTCAATTATCTCGGTCACCTCAAACCCGGCGATCCGCGCATCGCGGTATTCGAGCGTCAGTGCAAGAGCGCCGGGTCGACGTTCGCCTTCTCGATCCGCGGCGGTGAGGCCGAAGCCTTCCGGATGCTGGACGCGCTGCAGGTGATGAAGCTCGCGGTCAGTCTCGGCGGCACGGAAACCCTGATCTCGCACCCGGCCTCGACGACGCATTCGGGTGTCCCGAAAGAGACACGCGACCGGCTGGGGATCACCGACGCCATGATCCGCATCTCCGTGGGTATCGAAAATGCGGATGACCTGATCGCGGACCTGGAGCAGGCGCTGGCGAAGATCTGAACGGGCGGACAGGGAAGTCCGTCATTTCGCGCGGCAATGCAACCCCACAAGGGTTCGAATCGTCTCACCTGACGCGCGCGCCCGCGCGCCTTCGGAGAAGCTGTAGTGAGACACGAGATGGACCGGCCGGCCCGTTACCTGGCCGGATGCGCCGTGGTTGCGCTGTTCCTCGGCTGGGCGCTTCCCGCCGGCGCGATCGAGGTCGACGGGCGCATCGGCCTGGACGAATGGCGCGATGCGCAGCACATCACCGATTTTCGCAAGACCCAGCCGCTCAACGGCGAGCCTGCGACACTTGCGACCGAGGCGTGGATCCTTGCCACGCCCGAGGGTCTGGCCGTCGCGTTCCGCAATACCCAGCCCGCATCGGTGCCGATGACGCTGCAGCGCGTGCAGCGCGATTTCGAGGATGAGGTCGACCGCATCAACGTGATGGTCGATTTCGACGGTGACCATCGCACCGGCTACGACTTCACCGTGAGCTGCACCGGCGGCATCAGCGACGCGATCATCACCAACGAAAACAACTTCAATTCGGACTGGGATGGAAACTGGCGACAGGCGGTGGCGCGGGATGGGGACGGCTGGACCGTCGAGGTCCTGATCCCCTGGTACATCGCGCCCATGCGGCATGCGAATGGCAATCGCAAGCTCGGCATCTACGTTGCCCGCATCATCGGTTCCACCGGCGAACGCGTCGCATGGCCGCAGGCGAGCTTCGAGCGACCGCGCTTCCTTTCCGACTTCTCGTCCATCGAAGTGGGCAACTACAGCCAGTCACTGCTCGCGATCACGCCATACGTATCCGGCCTGTACGACAACGTCGGCGCCAGCGGCGATGGTGATGCCGGCGCGGACTTTTTCTGGAAGCCCAACGGGCAGATGCAGCTCACCGCGACCGTCAATCCCGACTTCGGGCAGGTGGAGAGCGACGATCTCGTGGTGAATTTCAGCGCCACGGAAACCTTCATCAGCGACAAGCGCCCCTTCTTCACCGAGAACCAGGGCATTTTCGAATTCACCACGCCATCGGACTTCAGCCAGCTCCTGTACACGCGCCGCGTGGGCGGGCCGGCCGACGATGGCGTGGGCGCGGGCGACATCACCGCGGCCCTCAAGCTCAACGGCAGCGTGGGTGACACCAAGTACGGCCTGTTCGGCGCGGATGAAGCGGATTCGGCGGGCCGGACCTTCGCCGCCGGACGACTGGTGCGCGACTTCAGCAAGCAGAACATCGGCCTGATGGCGACCTGGGTGGATCGGCCCTGGCTCGAGCGGCAGGCCAGCGTGGTCGGCGTCGACCACAACTGGCGCCCGACCTCGCGCTGGAACGTGCGCACGCGCATCTTCGCCAGCGACGTCGACGAAGCCGGCAACGAGAGCCGCGATACCGGCGCCACGCTGTGGGCCGACTACGAGATGGACCGTGGTTGGCGCCAGCAGGTGATCGCCATGCACTTCGGCGACGAGCTAGAGATCAACGACGCGGGCTATCTGCAGCGCAACAACACCAACTACCTGCACTACCAGTTGAACAAGCGCTTCACGGAGCTGCCGGCGGAATCACGCTACAGCTCGAAGGACTGGCGCTGGCGCGTCAGCAGCTTCTACAACGATCACGGCGACCTCGGGAATCACCAGTTCCGCATCAGCCGCGAGAGCCGCCTGCGCAACGGCGCGTACGAATACGGACAGGTCAACGTCAACAGCGCCGGTTACGACGACATGTTGACGCGCGGCAACGGCAACCTCTGGTTACCACCCAACTTCAACAGCTATTTCGACTACGACCGTCCGCGCATGGGCCGTTGGGGGTACGAGGTCGAGGCCAACCTGTTCAGCGGGGGCCTGTCGGGCAACGATGAGATCGGCTACACCGTGAGCGTCGAGCCGCGCTACTTCATCAGCGACGAGTTCAATCTCTACGTCGGCGTGTTGCACGACTACACGCCCGACTGGCTGATCTGGCAGCGCGAAAACCTGATCGGCAGCTTCGAGGAGCGCCAGACGAACTTCAACGCGGGCTTCAACTGGATCATGACCAACCGCCACGAGCTCAGGCTCAAGCTCCAGGTCATCGCGCTCAACGCGAAGCTGCGCCAGGCGTACCGCGTCGAGAACGGCAACGCGGTCGCATCGGCCGAGCCGGTCGACGATTTCACCGTGCAGAATCTCGGCGTCCAGCTGCGGTATCGCTACGAGTTCAAACCGCTGTCCTATCTATACATCGTCTACGGCCGCGGTGGGTACCAGCAGGAGAGCGTCTACGACGACACCGCGAGCCTCATCAACCGCGGCTTCGAATTGCGCGACGACGAACAGCTGCTGATCAAGTTCAGCTATCGCTTCGACAACTCCTGAACTCAGTTGACGCGCGGCGCCGCGGCGCGCAGCTCCAGGTGCAGGGCCTCGGGATCCACCGGTTTCACGAGATGGCGCACGAAGCCCGCCTGGCGTGACAGCGCGCGGTCTTCCGGAAAGCCGTAGCCGGTGAGGGCGACGAGCCGCACCTCGCGGCCCCGGGGATGACTGCGGATGCGGCGCGCGAGCTCATAGCCGTCCATCCCGCCCGGCAATCCGATGTCGATGAACGCTACGTCGATGGGTCCTCCCAGCGCGCCATCCTCGAGCAGATTGAGGGCGCACTCGGCATCGCCGGCTTCGCAGACCGCGTGACCGTGCGCGCGCAACACGGCGCGGTACATCTCGCGCGAATCGTGGTTGTCGTCCACCAGCAGGACGCGGCGCGCTTCGATCGCCCGTGGACGGGCCCCGCCATTGCGGTCGCTCGGCGCCGCCGGGTCCTCGGCAGCCGGCGCGGGGATCGCGGGCAGCCGCACGATGAACGTCGCGCCGCGACCTTCGCCTTCGCTCGCGGCATGCACGCTGCCGCCGTGCAGTTCGGCGAGCCGCTTCACGAGCGTGAGGCCGATGCCAAGTCCGCCGCGCGTGCGGTCGATGGTCTGATGCGCCTGCACGAACAGGTCGAAGATCTTCGGCAGCATCTCCTTTGAAATGCCGACTCCCTGGTCCGCCACGCGCAGTACGGCTTCGTTGCCCTCTCGGACGACCGATACGTCGACCACGCTTCCGGGGCGAGTGAACTTGAGCGCGTTCGACACGAGGTTGCCGACGATCTGTTCGAGCCGCACGGTATCGCCGCTCACCCAGACGGGCTCACTCACCAGCTGGACGCGGCCCTGGTGACCATTGCCCGTGAGCGCGCCCACCGAGGCGCGCACCGAGTCGGCGAAATTCACGTCACCCCGCTTGAGTACGATCTTGCCGGTGACGGCGCGGCCGACATCCAGCAGGTCGTCCACGAGCCGCGCCATGTGCAGCACCTGGCGCTTGATGATGCTCGTGGCATGCAGCGCCACCGGCTCACCCCGGTTCATCAGCGACAGCGCGTGCACCGCGCCCTGGATCGCGCCCAGCGGATTGCGCAGCTCGTGCGCGAGCATCGCGAGGAATTCGTCCTTCGAGCGGCTCTCGCGCTGCGCGCGGGCCAGCGAGCTGATGTCCGAGAGGATCAGCGTGCGGTGCTCGACGTCGTCCAGGAGTATGGAAGAGAGCGTGACCTGGACTTCCGTCTCCTCGCGTCCGTCGAGCATCAATCGCGTCTGGTAGCGTCCCGAGCCGTGGGTGAGCAGGGTCCGCAGGATTTCATCCTCGGTCGCGGGCAGGAACCGGCCGATCGATGCGCCGAACACCTGCTCGAGCGGCAGGCGGACGAGGTCGGCGAAGCGTTGATTGCAGTAGATGATGTCGCCGCCCACCGTGAGCGTGGCGGCCCCTTCCTGCATGCGTTCGACCAGCGCGCGATAAGGCGCATCCGCGCTGCGCAGCGAGAACACGCGCCGCTGGCCTGTTTCGTCGTTGAGCAGCAGCGCATCGATCTCGCCGCAGTAGATGGCGTGCAGGTTTCCCTCGACTTCCGCGAGCCGCGCGCGCAATTCTTCGATGTTCATGTCGTCGATGTGGCTCATGCGTGGAGCCCCAGTCCGAGCAGCAGGCGATCGCGGTCCGACATGTCCCCGACGATCCGCCGCAATGGCGACGGTCCGCACTTCACGAGCGTCGGGATCGCGACGACCTGGTCCTCGCTGATGCGTCCCGGCTGCTGGTACACGTCGATGATCTCGAGTGTGTAGCGGCCCGCGAGGTGCTGGTCACAGACCTCGCGGACCACGTTGATCGCGCGGGTGGAACGGGGCGTCATGCCCGTGACGTACAGGCGCAGGACATAAGGATCACCCGCCGTCACGCACTGGCCCTGCGCGGACGCAGGTCCAGCCCCACGAGCACACGCTCCGTATTGGACAGATCCCCGATGATCTTCTTGATCGGGGTCGGCAGACGCCGCACGAGCGTCGGTAGCGCGAGGATCTGGTCGCCGCGCCCGAGCGCGGGATTCTCGATGAGGTCGATGACCTCGATGCTGTAACGGCCCGCGAGATGCTCGTCGCAGATCTTGCGCAGGTTCGCGAACGCGCGCGCCGCCTTGGGCGTCTGTCCGGCCACGTACAACCGCAACGCGTATTCCTCGTGCGCGCGGGTCATCTGCGCTTCCTCGCCGAC
>JAEWLQ010000118.1 GCA_023457495.1 Pseudomonadota bacterium | reverse complement strand
AACGGCGGCACGCGTGGCGTGCAGCGCGTCTTCGACGCGGGCCTTCTTCTCTTTCATCTCGATCTCGGTGGCAGCGCCGACCTTGATCACCGCGACACCGCCGGAGAGCTTGGCAACACGCTCCTGGAGCTTCTCCTTGTCGTAGTCCGACGTGGCTTCTTCAGCCTGCTGACGGATCGACTCGATGCGCGCCTTGATGTCGGCGGCCTTGCCGGCGCCGTCGATGATCGTGGTGTTCTCTTTCTCCACGACAACCTTCTTGGCATCGCCGAGATCGTTCAGCGTGGCCTTCTCGAGCTGCAGACCGACTTCATCGGAGATGACCGTGCCGCCCGTGAGGACCGCGATGTCCTGCAGCATGGCCTTGCGACGATCGCCGAAGCCCGGGGCCTTCACGGCGGCAACCTTGAGGATGCCGCGGATGTTGTTCACGACGAGGGTCGCGAGCGCTTCGCCTTCGACGTCTTCGGAGATGACCAGCAGCGGACGGCCGGCCTTCGCGACGCCTTCGAGCAGCGGCAGCATTTCGCGGATGTTGGAGATCTTCTTGTCGACCAGGAGGATCAGCGGCTTCTCGAGCTCGACCGTCTGATTCGCCTGCTGGTTGATGAAGTACGGCGACAGATAGCCGCGGTCGAACTGCATGCCCTCGACGACGTCGAGTTCGTTCTGCAGGCCCGAGCCTTCTTCAACGGTGATCACGCCTTCCTTGCCGACCTTTTCCATCGCTTCCGCGATGGTCTTGCCGATCGACTCGTCGGAGTTGGCGGAGATGGTGCCGACCTGCGCGATCGCCTTGTTGTCCTTGCAGGGCTTGGACAGCTTCTTGATCTCTTCGGTGGCCGCGATGACGGCCTTGTCGATGCCGCGCTTGATGTCCATCGGGTTGCGGCCCGAGGAAACGGCCTTCAGGCCTTCGCGGATGATGGCTTGCGCGAGCACGGTGGCGGTGGTCGTACCGTCGCCGGCTTCGTCAGACGTGTTGGAAGCGACTTCCTTCACCATCTGCGCGCCCATGTTCTCGAACTTGTCCTTGAGCTCGATCTCCTTCGCGACCGAGACACCGTCCTTCGTGACGGTGGGGGCGCCGAAGCTCTTGTCGAGCACCGCGTTGCGGCCCTTGGGGCCGAGCGTCGCCTTGACGGCGTTGGCGAGGATGTTGACGCCGCGGAACATCTTCACGCGTGCGTCATCGCCAAAACGTACTTCTTTAGCTGCCATGATTATTTGCCCTCAATGACGGCCATGACGTCTTCTTCACGCATGACCACGAGTTCATCCCCGTCCACCTTCACTTCGGTGCCGGAGTACTTTCCGAACAGGATCTTGTCGCCGACCTTCACGTCGAGCGGACGGACCTGGCCGTCTTCCAAAATCTTGCCCTTGCCTACCGCGACGACCTTGCCCTGAACGGGCTTCTCGGCGGCCGAGTCCGGAATCACGATGCCGCCGGCGCTGCGCGTCTCGCTCTCGAGACGCTTCACGATCACGCGGTCATGAAGAGGACGAATCTTCATGGGTTCGCTCCTTAAAATGATGAGTGGAAACTGGTTTTAACCGGGGGGCGGTTTGCTATTAGCACTCCCCCCAAGTGGCTGCTAATTGTATTGACCGACCTTTTCATTTCAAGCCTTGAAATGGGGAATGGCGTCCTTTCCGCCCGGGATTCCCTATTCCCAATTCCCATTTCCCCCAATCTGCAATATCGAGACAGGATTCCGGGTCGAATCGAGGTGGACTGGCTCAGGCTGGCCGCTGTTTTGCCGGATTGACCCGTTGATAAGTCGAATAGGATTGCTGCCCCGTGCTCCGAGGTGCCGAGTGCCTTTCAAGAACCTGCTGATTTCCGTCTTCTCCTTGTTGTGCTTCGCAGCAGGCCGGCCTGCCTTCGCGATCGGGGAAGACGAGTTCTTGCCGCCGGAACAGGCCTTCGCATACACGGCGACCGCGGACGCCGAGACCCTCACGGTCGAGTGGCGGGTGACCAAGGGCTACTACCTCTATAAGAAGCGCATGGGCATCGCCTCGGCGACCCCGGGGGTGACGATCGGCGAACCGGTCTACCCGAAAGGCCAGGTCCACAAGGACGAATACTTCGGCGAGCAGGAGATCTTCCGCGACACCTTCAAGGTGACGGCGCCCATCAGCGGCGCGAAGGCGGGCGACACGGTCGCCCTCAAACTCAAGTGGCAGGGCTGCGCGGACGCGGGCCTGTGTTATCCGCCGAGCGAGTGGGACGCCACGGTGAAGGTGGGCGGCGGCCAAACTACCGTCGACAAGGTCTTCGAAAAGGCCAAGCCGGCCGCCGCGATGCTTTCCGGAGACGACGAGTTCCTCGATCCGGAAGTCGCGTTCGTGCTCACCGGCGAGGCGCAGACGCCCAACAACATCCAGCTCAATTGGCGCATCGCCGACGGCTACTACCTCTACAAGAATCGCATCGCGCTGCAGCCGGCCGATCCGGCGCAGACGGTCGGGAGCATCGTGCTGCCGAAGGGCGAAGCGCACAGCGATGAATATTTCGGCGAACAAGAGGTGTTTCGCCAGAGCCTGGACGCCTCGTTCTCGCTGCCGCCCACGGGCGGCAAAGCGGTCGACGTGAAGGTGACCTACCAGGGCTGCGCGGACGCGGGCCTGTGTTATCCGCCGATCACCAAGACCGTGACGATCAGCGCCGATGGCCAGGTGACCGTCGCCGCCGCGGAAGGCGCGATGGCGAGTTTCGCGCCGCCGGCGGACACGAGCTCGGGCAGCGCCACGGCGCTCGATCCGGATTGCCTGCCCTCGGAGCAGGACAGCCTGGCCGAGAAGATCCGCACCGGAAACCTGTTCCTCGTGTTGCTCGGATTCTTCGGCACGGGACTCCTCCTGGCCTTCACGCCCTGCGTGCTGCCAATGGTGCCGATCCTCTCGGGCATCATCGCGGGCAGCGGCGAAAACGTCTCGACGCGCCGCTCGTTCATGTTGTCGGTGGCGTACGTGCTCGGCATGGCGCTCACCTACACCGCCGCCGGCATCGCCGCGGGCGCAATCGGCAAGGGATTCAACCTGCAGGCCACGTTCAACCAGCCGTGGATCCTGATGCTGTTCAGCGGACTGTTCGTGGTGCTCGCGGCCTCGATGTTCGGCCTGTTCACGATCGAGATGCCCAATTTCATCCAGACGCGGCTCAGCAACTCCAGCAACAAGCAGCAGGCCGGCACGTACGCGGGCGTCGCGGCCATGGGCGCGTTGTCCGCGCTCATCGTCTCGGCCTGCGTCGCGCCGCCGTTGATCGCGGCGCTGACGGTGATCAGCCAGACGGGCGAGATCGCACGCGGTGGATTGGCGCTGTTCGCGATGAGCCTCGGCATGGGCACGCCCCTGCTGCTGGTCGGCGCCTCGGCCGGCAAACTACTGCCGAAGGCCGGCGCCTGGATGGAGACGGTGAAGAACGTCTTCGGCGTGTTGTTCCTCGCGGTGGCCGCCTGGATGCTGTCGCGCATCGCGCCCGACTGGGCCATCCTGCCGCTGTGGGCGGTGCCGGCCTTCGCGCTCGCGTGGGTGTTGTGGCGCGGCGTGAAGAAGCCGACGGCCACCGGCCACGCGCTGCGCGTCGCGTCGGTGCTGTCGGGTCTGCTGGGCGTGACGTTCCTGGTTGGCGCCGCGCTCGGCGGCTCCGATCCGTTGTCACCCATCCCGCAGCTCGCGGCCGCCAAGACGCCGCTCGAGTTCAAGCGCATCAAGACGTTGGCGGATCTGGAACGCGAGCTCGCCGCCGCGAAGGCGGAAGGCCGCACGGTGATGCTCGACTTCTACGCGGACTGGTGTGTGTCCTGCAAAGAGATGGAGCACTACACCTTCACCGACGCGGACGTGAAGGAGGCGCTGGGCAACAGCGTGCTGCTGCAGGCCGACGTCACGGCCAACGACGCGCAGGATCGCGAGCTGCTGCAGCACTTCGGGATTTTCGGACCGCCGACGATCGCTTTCTATAGCGTCGAGGGCGTCGAACAGCGAGACTTGCGCGTCGTCGGCTTCAAGGACGCGGAGAGTTTTGCCCGGCAGGCGGAGATCGCGCTGTCGGGACGCTGCACACGCCCCTAGTGAATGAACCCAAGTCATCCGCACCGCGCCTGATCGGCGCGGTCATCGTCGTGCTGGGCGCCTTCGGCCTGGGGTACGCGCTGTATTCGAGTGGCCTGTTCGAGAGCCGGCCGGATAACCTGAACGCGCCGGTCGCCGTCGACCGGTCGGCGCCCGACGAATCCGCAAGCCCGCTTCCGCCGGAGCCCGCCGCTCCCAAGAAGTCGGTGCCGGACACGCTTCCCGAGATCACCCTCGCCGACCGCGACGGCAAGCCCACGAAACTGTCGAGCTTTGGCGGCCGCCCGCTGATGGTGAATTTCTGGGCGACGTGGTGCGCGCCCTGCCGGCGGGAGATCCCGCTACTCAACCGGTTGCGGGCGGAGCGGAAGGCTCAAAACGCCGAGATCGTCGGAATAGCCGTCGACTTCAAGGACGATGTACTCAAGTTCGTGGAGAAAGTCCCCATCGATTATCCGCTCCTGATGGGCGAAGAGGACGGTCTGGCCGCCTCGGAGGCCTTCGGAATGGGTATGGCCTTCCCGTTTTCGGTGTTCGTGGACAGCCAGAATCGAATCCTGACCGTCAAGATTGGCGAGTTGCACGAAGATGAGGCCAATTTCGCGTTCGATCGGATCCGCGACATCGACAATGGCATCCTGACCCGCGAGGCCGCCCAGACCCTGGTGGCCGATGCCTTCCGCGACATGGCCGCCGCCCGAGCCCAGTCCGAGGCCGCCGCGCCCGCTAGTGCCAATTAGCTACCGGATCGCGGGAGATTGAAGGAAACCGCGCAAGTTACCTACGGCTTACGGTAAATTCGCCGCCTTCAACGACCCCAGGGGGCGTCGCACGACGGCGGTATGGCTCGATTCTTATTACTGAACGGACCGAATCTCAACCTCCTGGGCCAGCGGGAGCCCGACGTTTACGGCTCGGACACCCTCGCTTCGATCGAAGAACGTGCAAAAAACGCGGCCGGAAAGCTCGGGCATGAGCTCGTCGCCTTCCAGAGCAATGCCGAACACGAGCTCATCGACCGCGTACAGACCGCGAAAGCGAACGGCATTTCCTTCGCCATCATCAATCCCGGCGCCTTCACGCACACCAGCGTGGCGCTGCGTGATGCGTTGTTGGGCGTGAAGCTGCCCTTCATCGAGCTGCACCTCTCGAACACGTTCGCGCGGGAGAAATTCCGCCATCACTCCTATTTCTCGGACATCGCCGTCGGCTGCATCGTCGGCCTGGGCGCGCTCGGCTACGAGCTCGCCGTCCAGGCCGCCGCGGCGCGTGTCGCCAAGTAAAACAGTTCCATTCCAAGGGATAACGACATTGGACATTCGCAAAGTAAAAAAGCTGATCGAACTACTCGAAGAGTCGGGGATCGCCGAAATCGAGATCAAGGAAGGCGAAGAGGCGGTGCGCATCAGCCGCATGCCGACGGGTCCAGTCGTCACGCAGTACGCGCCGGCCCTTGCGCCCGCGCCGATGGCAGCGCCCGCCGCCGCCCCCATCGCCGCCCTGCCGGTCGCCACCGCCGAGCCCGCGCGCCGCGCGAATGAGCACGTCGTCGCCGCACCGATGGTGGGCACGTTTTACGCAGCCGCCACGCCGGGCGCGAAGCCCTTCGTGGAGATCGGCACGGAGGTCAAGGAAGGCCAGGTCCTCTGCATCATCGAAGCGATGAAGATGATGATCCAGATCGAAAGCGACAAGGCCGGGAGGATCACCGCCATCATGGCGACCAACGGCGACCCGGTGGAATTCGGCCAGCCGCTGTTCGTGATCGAGTAACCGGCCCGCCATGCTCGACAAGATAGTCATCGCCAACCGCGGCGAGATCGCGCTCCGGATCCTGCGCGCCTGCCGCGAGCTCGGCATCAAGACGGTCGCCGTGCATTCCACGGCCGACTACAACCTCAAGCACGTGCTGCTCGCCGACGAATCGGTGTGCATCGGCCCGCCGCAGTCGCAGAAGAGCTACCTCAACATGCCCGCCATCATCAGCGCGGCCGAGGTGACCGACGCGGTGGCCATCCATCCGGGCTACGGCTTCCTGTCGGAGAACGCGGATTTCGCGGAGCGAGTGGAGAAGAGCGGCTTTACGTTCATCGGCCCGCGCGCCGACGTGATCCGCATGATGGGCGACAAGGTTTCGGCCATCAACGTGATGAAAAAGGCCGGCGTGCCCTGCGTGCCCGGCTCCGGCGGCCCGTTGGGCGACGTGCCGGAAGAGAATTTCAAGATCGCCAAGGACATCGGTTACCCGGTGATCATCAAGGCCTCCGGCGGTGGCGGCGGCCGCGGCATGCGCGTCGTGCATAGCGAGGCCGCGTTGCTCAACGCGATCTCCGTGACCAAGGGCGAGGCGCTGGCGGCGTTCAACAACGACCAGGTCTACATGGAGAAATTCCTGGAGCGCCCGCGTCACATCGAATTCCAGGTGCTCGCGGATCATCACGGCAACGTGATCCATCTCGGCGAGCGCGACTGCTCCATGCAGCGCCGCCACCAGAAGGTGGTCGAGGAAGCCCCGGCTCCGGGCATCACCGACAAGCAGCGCGAGATGATGGGCGAGCGCGTGGTCGCGGCCTGCAAGGCCGTGGGATACCGCAGCGCGGGCACGCTCGAGTTCCTGTACCAGGACAACGAGTTCTACTTCATCGAGATGAACACGCGCATCCAGGTCGAGCACCCGGTGACCGAGCTCATCACGGGCATCGACCTCGTGAAGGCGCAGCTCATGATCGCCTCGGGCGAAAAGCTGCAGTACACGCAGAAGGACATCAAGCTCACGGGCCATGCGATCGAGTGCCGCATCAACGCCGAGGACGCGAAGACCTTCATGCCCTCGCCCGGGCCGATCAAGCTGTGGCACGCGCCCGGCGGTCCCGGCATCCGGGTGGATAGCCACATCTACTCGGGATACAACGTCCCGCCGCACTACGACTCGCTGATCGCCAAGGTCATTTCGTACGGCGACACGCGCGAGACCGCGATCGCCCGCATGCGCAACGCACTCGCGGAGATGGTGGTCGAGGGCATCAAGACGAACACGGCGTTGCACCAGGAAATCTTCACGCACCAGGCGTTCCGCTCGGGCGGGCAGGACATCCACTACCTGGAGCGCCGGCTGGGCCTGAAATAGCTAGGGATCCGCGTGCCGCAACTGGCTCTCACCCTGGACCTCGACGGGCTCGATGCCGAGCGCGTCGAGGAGGCCTGCTTCGAGTTCGGCGCCGTCGCGGTGTCGTACACGGATCAGCGCGACGATCCGATCCTGGAGCCGGCGCCGGGCGAATTCCGCCTGTGGCCGCACGCGCGGCTGCAGGCGCTGTTCACGTTCGACACCTCGCCGCAGGAGCTCGTCGCGGGCCTGTCGCACGTGTTGCGGCTGCCCGAGGAGCGCCTCCGGATCGAGACCCTCGCGGACCGGGCCTGGGAGCGCGAGTGGTTGCGCGATTTCCACCCGATGTGTTTCGGCGAGCGGCTGTGGGTCGCGCCCCATCATTCGCACGTGCACACGCCGGACGCGGTGATCGTGCGGCTCGATCCGGGCCTGGCATTCGGCACGGGCACGCACGCCACGACCGCCATGTGTCTCGCCTGGCTGGATCGCAACGTCGCGGAAGGCCAGGTCGCGATCGACTACGGCTGCGGATCGGGCGTGCTCGCGGTGGCCGCGGTGAAGCTCGGCGCGCGCGCCGCCTATGCCTATGACATCGACCCGCAGGCGCTGACGGCCACGCGTGATAACGCCACGGCGAACGGCGTGGAATCCCGCGTGCACGTCGTCGAAACGGACGACGCGCTGCCGGCGGGCGCGGACCTGCTGCTGGCTAACATCCTGTGCGGGCCGCTGTGCGAGCTGGCGCCGCGGTTCGCCGCATTGACGCGCCCGGGTGGCCGCATCGTGCTCGCCGGCCTGCTCGCCGCGCAGGCCGAGGAAGTGACACAGGCTCACGCGCCGTGGTTTGATATCGAGCCCTTCGCGACGCGCGATGGCTGGACGGCCCTCACCGGCATCCGCGCTGGATAACGTCGCGCGCGCACGAGAATCCGCATGTTCACCGTCTGCCCCAAATGCACGCTCACCCTGGTCGTCACGACCGTGGACCTGCGCGCGGGCCAGGGTTACGTGCGCTGCGGCCGCTGCGCGAACGTATTCAATGCGCTGATCGCGCTGCGCGAAGGCGATCCCAACAGCCCCTCGGACACGGCGAAGCAACGCCTCGCGGAAACCGAGCCGCAGGCTCCGATCGAACCCGCGCTCGGATCGGGCGTGGCGATGGATCCCGAGCCCGAGCCGGAACCCGTGCCGGAATCTCAGCCGGAACCCGATGAGATCCTCGTCAGCGAGGAATCCCTTGAGTTCGACGCGGCGTCGACGGATGTCTCGGAGATCTTCATCGAGCCGCCGGTAGATGGAGAGGGTTCCGGCAACTTCGAAACGGTGGTCCTGGCGGAAGAAACGCCCGCGGAAATTCCGATCGAGCTCATCGCCGAGGAAGAGCCCGCGCCCGAGGCGGCCGCAGTCGACGAACCCGCGACCGACGAGCCCGCGGTCGACGAGCCCGCAATCGACGAACTTGCTGTCGACGAGGCGCACATCCAGACGCACACGCCGGGCGGCGAATGGTCGCTGGACGACGAGCTGCCGGAAGAGCCGCGGTTCGACGAGGAATCAGCGAGCGCGGAGCTGCCCGCGCTGGCCGAAGAAGCTCACGAGCAAAAGACCCCTGCCGCCGATCCGGCCTGGGTCCAGGAAATGTTCGCCGAGGCCGAGGCGGAGGCCGAACGGCAGCGCACGGGCGAACATGCGGCGCCGTTCGAAGAAACGCCGGTTGAAGAGTTCGTCGATGAGACCGTCGAGGCCACGAGCGACGCCGAGCCCGGCGCCGCCGACGCCGTCGACGCCGCCGACGCCGCCAACGCCGCCGACACTGCCTCTCCTGCGCAACCCGCCGAGGCGGTCGAGCCGAATATCGAGCCGCTGCTGGCCGCGCCCGCCCAGCCGCGCGCGCCCTGGCAATACGCCGCCGGCGTCGCCGTCCTCGCGCTCGTGCTGATCGGCCAGATCCTGCATCACCACCGCCAGGCGCTGGTGCTGAATCCCACGTTCGGCAAGGCAGTGACGACGGTGTACGGCTGGTTCGGCGTCACGCTGATACCGCGCTGGGACCTCACCGCCTACACCGTCAAACAACTCGGCGCCGAAGCCGAGGGTGGCGAGGGCACGCGGCTGCGCGTGCGTATGTCCGTGCAGAACTCGAGCGAACGGGTGCAGCCGCTGCCGCTCGTGCGACTCACCCTGAAGGACCGCTACGACAATCCGGTCGCCACGCGCGACCTGGAACCGGCCGAATATCTGCCCGCGTCCGTCGCGCAGCAGCGGCTGCTCGAGCCGGATCAACGCATCGACGCCGAGCTGCACGTGATCGACCCGGGTCGCGCCGCGATCGGCTTCGAAATCGACGCCTGCCTGCGCGCCGAAAACGGCGCCATCGGCTGCGCCAGCGACGCGCGGGTCCGCCCGGCCGGCTGATCCCGGATCGATCGATGCGTATCGGACCTTATGAGCTCGGTTCGGCGGTGCTGCTTGCGCCGATGGCGGGCGTCACGGATCGCCCGTTCCGTCAACTTGCCCGCTCGTTCGGCGCAGGACTCGCCGCGTCGGAGATGATCACGAGCGATGTGCGTCTTTGGAGTACGAAAAAGACGCAGCGCAGGATGGATCACATCGGCGAGCCCGAACCGCGCGTGGTGCAGCTCGCGGGCGCGGATCCGGAACCGCTCGCCGAGGCGGCGCGGCGCAACGTGGACCTCGGCGCGCAGATCATCGACATCAACATGGGCTGCCCCGCGAAGAAAGTCTGCAACCGCTTGTGCGGCTCGGCATTGCTGACCGACGAGAAACTGGTGGCGACGATTCTCTCGGCAGTCGTGTCCGCCGTGAACGTGCCGGTAACGCTCAAGACTCGCACTGGATGGAGTCGCGATCAGAAGAACGGAGTGCGCATCGCGCAACTCGCTGAATCGTGTGGCATCGCAGCGCTCGCGGTGCACGGACGCACGCGCGAAGATTTTTATGACGGCACAGCGGAGTACGAAACCATTCGCGAAATCAGATCGCGAATAAAAATTCCGCTCATAGCGAACGGTGATATTGACTCGCCGCAAAAAGCACGCGCGGTGCTTGATTTCACACGCGCAGAAGGAGTAATGCTCGGCCGCGCGGCGCATGGCGCGCCGTGGATCTTCCGTGATGTCAATTATTTTTTATCTCACGGAAAAAATGCGCCCGCACTTCCACTCCGGAAAATTTGCGATACCATCCTCGCGCATCTCGAATCCCTCTACGCTTTTTACGGTGAAGAGACAGGACTTCGAGTCGCACGCAAACACCTCGTTTGGTACTTCGAAAAGTTGCAGGATGCACCCGACGTTCGCCGGGAGTTGATGGCAGCTGCAACGTCGGCGTCGCAGTTTGCGTTGTCGAAAAAAATTCTCGAGCGCTGGGCAACCAGTGACGGGAACGGCGTTGCTACCTGGGGAGGTGATGCAGCGGCGGTATAAAACGTGTTCAGGCTCGGGCACAGACGATGGGGCAAAGCTAATGACGGCGAAAACTTCTCGGACTCGCAAGGACTCCGGTCGTAACGGTACGTTCGAAGTGCCCCTCAGGAACCACGCCGAGCGCGCCCTCTCCGACTACTTCTCGAACCTCAACGGCCACAAGCCGGCGCACCTGTACGACCTCGTGCTGCGGGAGGTCGAAGAACCCCTGTTCCGCGCCGTGCTCGACTATTCGGCCGGCAACCAGTGCCGCGCCGCGGCGATTCTCGGCATCAACCGGGGCACTCTTCGCAAGAAGCTGCGACAATTCGGCCTCTCGGGCTGAACTCTCCTTCGATACACATGCTGGTCACGATTCGCAGGGCCCTGCTGTCGGTTTCCGACAAGACGGGGCTGGTTGATTTCGCACGCACTCTGGTTGCGCGGAAGGTCGAGTTGCTGAGCACGGGGGGCACGGCCCGCCTGCTCATCGACGCGGGAATCCCGGTCACCGAGGTGTCCGCCTATACGGGCTTTCCGGAGATCATGGACGGCCGCGTCAAGACGCTGCATCCGCGCGTGCACGGGGGCCTGCTGGGCCGGCGCGGCGTCGATGACGCAGTCATGGCGAAGCACGACATCCCGCCCATCGACCTGCTGGTCGTGAACCTCTACCCGTTCGCGCAGACGGTGGCGAAGCCGGACTGCACGTATGCCGACGCCATCGAAAACATCGACATCGGTGGCCCGGCCATGGTGCGCGCGGCGTCGAAGAACCACGAATCGGTGACGGTCATCGTGGACCCGGCCGATTACAAGGTGGTCGTCGACGATCTCGAAGCGAACGCGGGCGCCACCAGCATCGACACCCGCTCGCGGCTCGCCGCCAAGGCGTTCGCGCACACGGCCAAGTACGACACGATGGTGTCGAATTACCTGCTGAACCGCGAAGGCAACGAACGCGAGACGTTTCCGCAGACGCTGCCGCTGGTCTACGAAAAGATCCAGGACCTGCGTTACGGCGAGAACCCGCACCAGAAAGCCGCGTTCTACCGCGAGCCGCAGGTGCAGGGCTCCTGCATCGCGAACGCGAAGATGCTCCAGGGCAAGGAGCTGTCGTTCAACAATATCGCCGACACCGACACCGCGATCGAATGCGTGCGCGTGTTCGCGGAGCCCGCCTGCGTGATCGTCAAACACGCGAATCCTTGCGGCGTGGCCACCTCGGTGTCGCTGGCCGACGCTTATGACCGCGCCTATCGCACGGATCCGACGTCCGCGTTCGGCGGCATCATCGCGTTCAATCGCGAGCTCGATGAAGCCACGGCCGCGGCGATCACCGAGCGGCAGTTCGTCGAGGTCATCGCCGCGCCGTCCGTGTCCGCTGCCGCCGGCGCGGTGCTTGCGGGCAAGCAGAACGTGCGCGTGTTGATCACCGGGCCGCTCTCGAAGCCCTGCCCCACCGAACTCGAATACCGCAGCGTGGTGGGAGGCCTGCTGGTGCAGAGCCGCGATACCGCGCTCGCGTTGCCGGAGACGTTCAAGGTCGTCACCGAGAAGCAGCCCACGCCGACCCAATACGCGGACCTGTGGTTCGCCTGGCGCGTGTGCAAATACGTCAAGTCGAACGCCATCGTGTTCGCGCGCGATGGCATGACGATTGGTGTGGGCGCGGGCCAGATGTCGCGCGTGTATTCGACGCGCGTCGCCGCGCTCAAGGCGAAGGACGAAGGCCTGGAAGTCGCCGGCAGCTCGATGGCGTCGGACGCGTTCTTCCCGTTCCGCGACGGACTCGACGTCGCCGCCGAATACGGCATCAAGGCCATCGTGCAGCCCGGCGGCAGCAAGCGTGACGACGAGGTCATCGCGGCGGCCAATGAACACGGCATGACCATGGTGTTCACGGGCATGCGCCACTTCCGACACTGATGAAAGTCCTGATCGTCGGCTCCGGCGGGCGCGAACACGCGCTGGCGTGGAAATGCGCGCAGTCGCCGAAGGTGACTGAAGTCCTGGTCGCGCCCGGCAATGGCGGCACCGCCACCGAGCCGCGCGTCCGGAATGTCGACGTCGCCGCGGAAGACGTCGCTGGCCTGGTCGCGCTGGCGAAAGCCGAAAATGTCGGTCTGACCATCATCGGGCCCGAGGCGCCGCTGGTTCTGGGCGTCGTAGACGCATTCCAGGCCGCCGGCCTGCGCTGTTTCGGGCCGCGCCAGGCCGCCGCGCAGCTCGAGGGGTCCAAGGCCTTCACCAAGGAGTTCCTGAAGCGCCACGGCATTCCCACGGCGGCGTATGCGACGTTTACGCGCGAGACCTTCGACCCGGCCTGGGTACGCGCCCAGCGCATGCCCATCGTCGTGAAGGCGTCGGGCCTGGCGGCCGGCAAGGGCGTGATCATCGTGGACTCGGCCGACGAGGCGATCGCGACGGCCCAGGCCATGTTCGCGGGCCAGTTCGGCGCCTCCGGCGACCAGGTCGTGATCGAGGAATTCCTGCCCGGCGAGGAAGCCAGCTTCATCGTGATGGCGGACGGCCGAAACATCGTGACCATGGCCACGTCGCAGGACCACAAGCGCCTGCGCGACGCGGATGAGGGTCCGAACACCGGCGGCATGGGCGCGTATTCGCCCGCGCCCGTGGTCGATCGTGCGATGCACGAGCGGATCATGCGCGAGGTCATCGAACCCACGGTTCGCGGGCTCGCGAAGGACGGCACGCCGTACACCGGGTTCCTGTACGCCGGGATCATGGTGCATCCCGACGGCACGCCCAACGTGCTCGAGTACAACTGCCGTTTCGGCGATCCGGAAACGCAGCCGATCATGATGCGGCTCACGAGCGATCTCGTGGAGCTGTGCGAAGCGGCGCTGGACCAGCGGCTCGACCGGGTGCGCGCCGAGTGGGATCCGCGCGCCGCGCTCGGCGTTGTGCTCGCGGCTGGGGGTTATCCGGATACCGTGCGCAAGGGCGATGCGATCGCGGGCCTCGAGGCCGCGGCCAAACTACCCGGCAAGGTGTTCCACGCGGGCACCCGCGCGGCGGACGGCAAGGTGCTCACGAACGGCGGACGCGTCTTGTGCGCCGTCGGGCTCGGCGAGACGGTGTCGGCGGCGCAGTCGCAGGCCTATGCACTCGTTGATGTGATTTCCTGGCCCGAGATGCAATGCCGCCGCGATATCGGCTACCGCGCCATCGCGCGGGAGGATGTTGGTGCCGGGTGAGAAAAGACTGAGTTAGCGCCGTAAGACGCCCTTGCGCCGCGCGCGGCGCTAACTC
>JAEWLQ010000117.1 GCA_023457495.1 Pseudomonadota bacterium | reverse complement strand
TCGCAAGACTCGCGGCGTCCGGCCTTTCGGCGCGCGATGACCGAATGAGGCTGTCCCATGAAAATCGGAGAAGCCACGACAGATTTCGAAATGCGCGCCCAGCGCGCCGCGCAGCCCCGCAAGGCTGACGCGTCGACGGCGCCGACGGCGGAAGCGCCACGGCAACGTCCTGCCGCGCGACCGGTCGAGATTCCCAAAATCGAATCGGTCACGCGACAGATCGATTCCTTCCTGCGTAGCATCAACAAGTCGCTGCAATTTCGCCTCGACGATGCCACCGGCCAGATGGTGGTGAGCATCTGCGATGCGGAGACGGGCGAAGTCATCCGGCAGGTGCCGGGCGAGGAGGCGCTGCGGATCGCGCAGCGCATCGAAGGCCAGTTGAGCGTGATGCTCGACGAAAAGGCCTGATCGAACGGCAAGAGCGGGAAAGCGACATGGCAGGACTCACATCTCAAGGCATCGGCTCCGGACTCGACGTCCCGGGCCTGGTCGCCAAACTGGTGGCGGCCGAAAAGGCGCCGCGCCAGGCCCAGATCACGCGCGCGCAAACCAACGCCGTGACCACCATTTCGGCGCTCGCGGACCTCAAGGGTGCGATGAGCGCGTTCAATGATTCCCTCGCGACGCTCAAGACCACCGAGGTCTTCGCAGCGCGGTCGGCCGCATCGTCCGACACGCAGAAATTCACCGCGATCGCCGGCACGACCGCGATCTCGGGCACCTACGACGTCGAGATCGAGCATCTTGCGACCACGCACCAGATCTCCTCCAACACGTTCGCGAACGGCGCCGCCCACGTGGTCGGCAACGGCACGCTGACGATCGCGGTGGGCGAGGCGAGTTTCTCGGTGTCGATCGATCCCGCGCGCGGCACGCTTGCCGAGATCCGCGACGCGATCAACCAGGCGACGGGCAACGACGGCATCGTCCGCGCGACCATCGTGAATGCGGCCGACGGCGCGCACCTGGTGCTCTCCGCGCAGCAGGCCGGCGACGACAACCAGATCACCGTATCGCAGGCGGACGGCGACGGCGGGCTCGCGAGCCTGGAGTTCAACCCCGATCTCACCACCAACTACCGTGAGCTGCGCGCCGGCCACGACGCGGTGATCTACGTCGGCGGGTACGAACATCGCAGCACGTCGAACACGTTCACCAACGTCATCGACGGCATCACCATCACCGCCCACCAGGCGGATGACGACGAACTGCACACGCTCACCGTGGCCAACGACACCGTTGGCGCCACCGCGCGCATCCGCAAGTTCGTCGAAGCCTACAACGCCCTGCAGGAGAAGATCGCTTCGCTGCGCGGCTACGAGCCCGAAAGCAAGAAGGCGGGGCCGCTGCTCGGCGACGCCATGTTGCGCGGCATCGAATCCGACGCACGCTCGCGCCTCACGAACGCGGTCAGCGGTCTCACGGGAAATTACCGCTCGCTCGCGAGCATCGGCATCACGACGCAACGCAATGGCGCACTGGCGCTCGACGCCGAGAAGCTCGGGCGCGCGCTGGATGCGGACTTCGACGGGGTCGCGCGCCTGTTCGGTTCCGAGGACGGCGTCGCCGCGCGGCTCGCCGCGTCGATGACCCAGCACCTGTCGGTCGATGCGCAGATCAATTCGCGCACGAAGGCACTGAACGCGAAGAGTGTCTCGCTGCAGAAGGATCAGGCGGCGCTCGAGACGCGTATGGCCGCCGTGGCGCGCCGCTACAACGCGCAGTTCAACGCCCTCGACAGCCTGCTCGCGAACCTGTCCAGCCAGTCTTCGTTCCTGTCTCAGCAGCTCGACCGCATCGCGAAAATAGGCGACTAGTCATCGGCGGCGGACACTCAAGTCCGCGCCCCGCAGGCCGTTAAGCTCCATGAGTAGTTTGGAGCGAGCATAATGGCCTACCCACCGAATTCAGCGAAACTTGCCGCGTACCGCAGCACGTCGGTGCATTCGGGCGTGGACGCGGCCGATCCGCATCGCCTCGTCGTCATGCTCATGGACGGCGCGCTCGAGCGCATCGCCAAGGCGCGAGGTCTCATGACGCACGGCGGCGGCGCCGAGAAGGCGCAGCTGCTGCACCGCGCGGTCGCGATCATCGACGAGCTGCGCAACAGCCTGAACCTCAAGGCCGGTGGCACGATCTCCGCCAACCTCGATGCGCTCTACGAATACATGTGCACGCGCCTCATGCAGGCGAGTGCGTCCAACAAGCCGGAAGGACTGGACGAAGTCAGCCGGCTTCTCAACGAAGTGCGCTCGGCCTGGCTGCAGATTTCGGCGCAGGGCCGCGCGCAGGTGGCGCGATAGCCATGAGTCATCCCGCATGTCTCGCGCCCCGCGGAAGGCCGCGACTCACCATCGTGCGCGGCTCGCATGCGCCGCTCGCGACCCATCGCACCGACAGTCCCGCCGCGGACTGGCGGCGCGTCGCCTCGGCCGTGCTCGCCTGTACCCAGGAGCTCGCCCGTCACCTGCTGGATCAGCGTTGGGTGAGGGTGGACGAGTTGCTGCGTGAACGCCGCGAATTGCTGGCGGGACTTGCTCTCCTGCCACTCGATGCCGAGGGCCGCGGCTGCCTGCGTGCGCTCGAGCAGGCCACCGGGGAATCCGAGGCCGCCATCTCCAGGATCACCTGCGCGATGATGGGCACGGCCTCCAGACGCCAGTAAGATCAGCCCATGTACGAAGGCCGCGACACGATCGTGATGTTCGAGAAGCTGGCCTATGAAGACCTGCTTCCGGTGCGCTGGTGTCCGCAGGACGCGCCGGTGAACGAAGTTACCGCGCAGCATCTGGCGGAGAAGAACCTGCGGGTGTTGCAGGCCTGTGACGCGCTCGAAGAGCACGGCACCGAGAAGTCCGACGACGAATCTCCGCACTCGGCCGACATCATGCGGCTCGACTTCAAACTCAACCTGCTGCTCGACCTCGCGGGCCAGTTGCTCGCCGCCAGTCAGCCGCGCGTGGGTCCGGTCCCGATCCGCTTCAACGCGATGGGCGCCACGTGGAACAGCGCCGAGAAGCTCGACATCGGCGCGCTCGGCATCCTCGAGATCACGCTGCGCGACCTCATCGTCCAGCCGCTCAACCTGCCCGCGGAAGTGGTGCTGGGCGCGGAAGCGGGCCAGACCCGCGTGCGTTTCCTCGCGATCGGCGAAACGGTCGCCGATCACATCGAGAAGCTCGTGTTTCGCCGCCACCGGCGAAAAATTGCCGGCTCGCGCCAGCATCGAGTCTGAGCCCCGCGTTACGCGGAAAATTCACTAAGGGTTTCTCCCTGACAACGCGCGTCAGAAATTTTCGCGCGCATGTTTGTTAGGTGTACGCTGCGCGTACGCGAAGAACTTGCATTGCACGTCACGGTTTCCGTTGGCGTTTGCGGTGAAGATGTTCGCGAGAGAGGAGAGGTCGTGCAGACAATCGAATGCATCAATGCGCCAGGCGAGGGACTCGCGCGCAGTGCAGAAGATCGCAAGGCCGGAGAAACCCCGAGGGAAAACGATGGGGTTTTCCTGCCGACAGGAGCGTCACCTGCAGTCGCAGCCGTCAATCGGCTGATCCAGCAGGTCGCGCCATACGACTCCACGGTTCTGATTCTAGGGGAATCCGGTACGGGAAAAGAGATCGCCGCCCGCGCGATCCACGCGGCGAGCCCGCGTCGCCAGCGTCCGTTCGTCGCCGTGAACTGCGGCGCCATCCCCGCCGAGCTGCTCGAGAGCGAGCTATTTGGTCATGAAAAGGGCTCCTTCACCGGCGCCATCACCACCCGCAAGGGACGTTTCGAGATCGCCGAGGGCGGCACGCTGTTCCTCGACGAGATCGGCGACATGAGCCTGCCGATGCAGGTGAAGCTGCTGCGCGTGCTGCAGGAACGCATCTACGAGCGCGTCGGCAGCAACTATTCGTCCGAGTGCGATGTGCGCATCATCGCCGCGACCCACCGCAACCTCGAGGAATCGATCGTGCGCGGCACGTTCCGCGGCGACCTGTTCTACCGGCTCAACGTGTTCCCCATCGAGATGCCGACGCTCGCGTCGCGCATCGAGGACCTGCCGGCGCTGATCGAATCGTTCATCGCGCAGTCGGCGGGACGCGGACGTCCGCGGCTGCGAATGCTGCCCGAGACGCTCGACGCGCTGGCCAACTACGCCTGGCCCGGCAACATCCGCGAGCTGTCGAATCTCATCGAGCGGCTGGCCATCCTGTGTCCGGATCGCGCCGTCGGCATCGGCGATCTGCCCGCGCGCTACCGGCCCGCGGACTGGATTGCGACCGAGCCGGCCCCGGCGATCGAACCGCTGGTCCCGCAGCTCCTCGAGATGAGCGAAGAGGGCGAAGACGAGACTGTGTTGCCCGCGGCCGTATGGAGCGGCGAGGCCGAGATGCCCACGCGTCTGCCGGAAAACGGCGTCGACCTGCGCGCGCACCTGACTCACATCGAGCGCAGCCTCATCAGCCAGGCTCTGCAGCGTTCCGGCGGCACCGTCGCGCACGCCGCGCGCCTGCTCTCGCTGCGCCGTACCACTCTCGTCGAGAAACTGCGCAAGCTGGGAATGGCCGGCGCCTGAGTCGAGTGGGTGCCTGGCACGGAAGAGCCGGGATAAGTGCGGAGAACCCGGGGATTCCCCGGCCAATCACCTGACTAACTAGAGCCGGCGTGCCGTGCGAGGCACTCCGCTGCCGCCCGTCATCCCGGATTTCCCTTGCCAGGCACCGATCGGGCGTCGGAAAACCGACGTTCATGTGAACGGGTTCACGCGAAACGGCCGGGCACGGCAATTGCAGCTGCAACACGTGGCCGCCATGGCCAGAAGTGTTGGGGTTTGCGATGAGCACCGAAACGAGTTTGAGCGAGTCACTGGAGCCGGTCGCGGTCGATGCGTCGTCCCGGTTGGTCCTGGACCTGGCGCGACGTGTCGCGGGTACCGACTGTTCGGTGCTGATCGTCGGCGAGTCGGGCACGGGCAAGGAAGTGCTCGCGCGCGTCATTCATCGCGCCAGTCCGCGCGTCGCCAAACCCTTCGTCGCGGTCAATTGCGCGGCGATCCCCGAGAACATGCTCGAAGCCATGTTGTTTGGTTACGAGAAAGGCTCGTTCACCGGCGCGCATGCCGCGCACGCCGGCAAGTTCGAACAGGCCCAGGGCGGCACGCTGCTGCTCGATGAAATCACCGAGATGCCGCTCGCGCTGCAGGCCAAGCTGCTGCGCGTCCTGCAGGAAAGGGAAGTCGAGCGCATCGGCGGAACCGCCCCCGTGCCGCTCGACGTGCGCGTGATCGCGACCACCAACCGCACACTGCGCACCGAGGTCGCTGCCGGCCGTTTCCGCGAAGACCTCTACTACCGCCTCAACGTATTCCCCCTCGCGCTCGCGCCGCTGCGCGACCGCCGCGACGACATCCTGCCGCTCGCGACCCATCTGTTGCAGCTGCGCACGCGTCCCGGCATGCGCATTCCAGCGCTGTCCGCCGACGCGGCGCACCTGCTGCTCACGTATTCGTGGCCCGGCAACGTGCGCGAGCTCGACAACCTCCTGCAGCGCGCGCTCGTGCTGGTCGAAGGTTCCGTGATCGAGGCGCAGCACATCCTGTTCGAGAAACAGTCGACGCGGCTCGACGTCGCGGGCATCGCCGCGCCGGCGCTGCACCAGACGCTGGAGCGCGCCGAGCGTGACGTGATCCTCGAGGCGCTGCGCGCGGCCCACGGCAGCCGCCGTGAAGTCGCCGAGAAGCTCGGGATCAGCCCGCGCACGCTGCGTTACAAGCTCGCCCGCATCCGCAGCGCGGGCATCGACGTCCCCGCCGCCTGAGATAGATAGGCAGGTCCACCATGAGCCAGATGGAAATCAATCGGGTTCTCGCGCAGATCCGCAGCCTGCAGAACGTCGCCAAGGGCGCGGCGCCGGGCGGCGTTGCGCCGACGGCCGTCGCGGGCGCCGACAACGGCTTCGCGAAGCTGCTCAAGCAGGGCATCGACAGCGTCAACTCGACGCAGGCGAAGGCCACCGACCTGCAGACCAAGTTCGAGCGTGGCGTGCCCGGCGTCGAGCTGCCGCAGGTGATGCTCGAGATGCAGAAGGCGAACGTGTCGTTCCGCGCACTCACCGAGGTGCGCAACAAGTTCGTCGAAGCCTACCGTGAAATCATGAACATGCCGCTCTGAGAAAGAGCGGCAGTTGTTAGAGGATTACTGAAGTGGCGACAGAAGCCGTCAACATTCCTGGACCGCAGCGAGTCATGAGCGGATTGAAACCGCTGCTGCTGCTCGTGGGCGTCGCCGCCGCGGTCGCGGCCGGCGTGGGCGTGATGTTGTGGTCGGTGGGTCCGACATACAGCCTGCTGTACGCGAACCTCGGCGGTGAAGACGCCGCGCAGATCACCCAGTCGCTCGACAGCGCACGCATTCCCTACAAGCTCGAGGACGGCGGCGCATCGATCAGCGTGCCGGCCGAGCAACTCGCCGCGGCCCGTCTCAAGCTCGCCTCGCAGGGCCTGCCCGGAAGCAGCGGCGGCGTGGGTGCGATGACCAAGGATCCCGGTTTCGGCGTGAGCGCGTTCATGGAAGGCGCCCGCTACCAACACGCGCTCGAAACCGAACTCGCACGTACGATCGCCTCGCTGCAGAACGTGCAGGGCGCGCGCGTGCACCTGGCGATGGCGCGCCAGTCGGCGTTCGTCAGCGACCGCCGTCCCGGTTCCGCCTCCGTTTTCCTGCAGCTCAAGGCCGGCCGCCGTCTCGATGACGAGCAGGTCCAGGCCATCGCGAACCTGGTCGCCTCGAGCATCCCGGAGATGCAGGCCTCGCAGGTGACGGTGGTCGACCAGGCGGGCCGCCTGCTGTCCGCGCCGAACGCCGACAGCGATCTCGCGATGCGCGACAAGATGTTCGAGTTCGCGCATCGTCTCGAAGAATCCTACGCGCAGCGCATCCAGGAATTGCTGACGCCGCTCGTCGGCCCGGGACGCGTGCGCGCCCAGGTCGTCGCGCAGGTCGACATGGCGACCACCGAGCAGACCCGCGAGCAGTACAACCCGCAGAGCCAGGTCGTGCGCAGTGAAACCGTCGCCGAAGAGGCCGCGCGCAACGGCGCCGGCAACGCCGGCGGTGTGCCCGGCGCGCTCACCAACCAGCCGCCGCAGCCCGGCGTGGCGCTGCCGCCCGGCGCGGCTCCCGCCACCGCGCAGTCAGGAGCGAATGCTCCGGCTTCCGCCGCCGCCGCGGGCGCCACTGCCGCGCCCAACAGCGCGAGCACGGCCGTTACGACGCCCGATTCCACGTCGCGCCAGTCCACCCGCAATTTCGAGATCGACCGCACGATGGCGTACACACGCCAGCCGGCCGGCCGCGTCACGCGCCTGTCCGTCGCCGTGCTCATCGACAACCTGCGTATCACCGACGCCGAAGGCAAGGTCACCGAGACGCCGATGCCCGCCGAGCAGTTGGAGCGCCTCACGGCGCTGGTGCGCGACGCCGTCGGCTTCGATGCCGCGCGCGGCGATACGGTCAACGTGGTCAATTCCTCCTTCCTCGGCCAACAGCCAATGGCCGAGGGCGAGCTCGAGTCCATTCCGCTGTGGGAACGGGCCTGGGTCCAGACGCTCGCGAAGGTCGTCGCCGGGGTCATCGTGTTGCTGATCATCGTCTTCAGCGTGCTCAAGCCGCTGACGCGTGGGCTGCTCAACGCGGCGCGCGCGCCTGCGTTGCGTCCCGGTGCACTGGCCGCCGCGACCCTCGCCGCGGGCGCGCAAGGCGTTGCGGCCGAACCGCCGGCGATCGCCTATGAACAACAGGTCGCGCAGGCGCGCGGCCTGGTCGCGTCCGATCCGAAGCGCGGCGCGCAGGTCGTGAAAGCGTGGGTGGCGACCGATGAGTCGTGAGCTGACCCCCGCGAACAAGTCCGGCCGCAACGGCGTCGAGCGCGCGGCCATCCTGCTGCTGACGCTCGGCGAAACCGAGGCCGCGGAAATCCTCAAGCACCTGGGCGCGAAGGACGTGCAGCGCCTCGGGCGCAGCATGGCCGAGCTCAAGAACGTGTCGCGTGACGAAGTGCGCGAGGTGCTCGGCGATTTCACGACGACCATCGAAAGCCAGACCTCGCTCGGCGTCGCCAATGACGAATTCGTGCGCAAGGTCCTGATCAGCGCGCTCGGCGAGGAAAAGGCCGCGAGCCTCATGGAACGCATCAGCCTGGGCGAGCAGCGCAAGGGCCTCGACGCGCTCAAGTGGATGGACGCACGCCGCGTGGCGGACCTCGTGCGCCTGGAGCACCCGCAGATCATCGCGATCGTGCTCTCGTACCTCGAAACCGAACATGCCGCGGAAGTCCTGGGCTGCCTGCCCGAGGGCATGCGCAGCGACCTCGTGATGCGCGTCGCCACGCTCGACGGGATCCAGCCCTCGGCGTTGAGCGAGCTCGACGACATGATGGAAAAGCAGTTCTCCACGCTCGGCTCCACCAAGAGCTCGTCGATGGGTGGACTGCGCTCCGCCGCCGAGATGGTGAACCTGCTCGACTCCTCGGTCGGGACGAGCATCATGAACGACATCGGTAAGGCCGATGAAGGACTGTCGCAGAAGATCCAGGACCTGATGTTCGTGTTCGACGATCTGCTCGAGATCGACGACCGCGGCACGCAGGAGCTGCTGCGCCAGGTGCCGGCCGACAAACTACTCATCGCGCTCAAGGGCGCGGACGAGACCTTCAAGGCGAAGGTCTTCAAGAACATGTCGCAACGCGCGGCGGAGATGCTCAAGTCCGATCTCGAAGCGAAGGGGCCGGTGCGCCTCTCGGACGTCGAGGCGGCGCAGAAGGAGATCCTGCTCGCGGCCCGCAAGCTCGCCGACGAGGGAACGATCCAACTCGGCGGCAAGGGCGAAGAATATGTCTGAGTCCGACGCGCAGCGCGCCGACGCGCAGCGTTGGGATCTGCCCGCGGTCGAGGGCGCGCCACTGCCGCGCGCCGGCGCCAAGGGCGTCAACGTCATGCACCTGACGCTGATCGAACGCGAGGCCTGGGATCATGGCTATCGCGACGGTCATGTCGAGGGCGTGCGCAAGGGCGAGGCGGAGCTCGGCAAACGCATCGCCGAGGTGGACGTGAAGATCGCGGCGCTCGAGGCCATCATCGGCATGCTCGCGAAGCCGCTGGCTGAGCTCGACGGCCAGGTCGAAAACGAATTGACGCGCCTCGCGCTCGCGATCGCCAAACACCTCGTGCGGCGCGAACTCAAGATCGATCCCACGCAGGTCATCGGCATCATCCGGCACACCGTGGGCCTGTTGCCGCTGGCCACCCGCAACATCCGTGTTCACCTGCATCCCGACGATGCCGCCATCGTGCGCGACAAGCTCGCGCGAGCGTCCGGCGAGCAGGACTGGCAACTCGCCGAGGATCCGCTCATGGCACGCGGCGGCTGCCGCATCACCAGCGATCAGTCGAGCATCGATGCACGCTTCGAGGCGAATGTCGCCGCGGCGATGTCGGGACTTCTGGGCGATGATCGCCTGGAGCGCGCCGCCGGTAGTCAGGAGGAGGGCGCATGAGCACCGCCGAGTTGCGCGAGCACTTCGCGCAGGGCTGGCGCGAGCGCATGGCCCGCCAGGTCGCGCGCGCCGAGCAGCTTCCCTCACCGCCGGTCGAAGGTTCGCTCACCCGCATGGTCGGGCTCACACTCGAAGCCGCTGGCTGTCAGGCCGCGGTCGGCGACGTGTGCGATCTGCTGAATGGCGACGGCTCGCGCGTCGAAGCCGAGGTCGTCGGCTTCGCGGGCGACCGTCTGTATCTCATGCCCACCGGCGAAGTGCACGGTCTCGCGCCCGCGGCCCGGGTGATCCCGCGCCAGCGCGCCGGCAGCGTGCACGTCGGTCCCGGACTCCTGGGCCGCGTCATCGACGGCAACGGCGTCCCGCTCGATGGGCTTGGGCCGATCGAGTCCGGCGAGCGCGTCAAGCTACACGGGCAGGCCATCAATCCCCTGGCGCGTCATCCGATCGACACGCCGCTCGATGTCGGCGTGCGTTCCATCAACTCGCTGCTGACCGTGGGCCGTGGCCAACGCATCGGACTCTTCGCCGGATCCGGCGTCGGCAAGTCGGTGCTGCTCGGCATGATGGCGCGCTACACCAGCGCCGACGTGATCGTCGTCGGTCTGATCGGCGAACGCGGCCGCGAAGTGAAGGAGTTCGTCGAGCGCATTCTCGGGCCGGAAGGCCGGCGCCGTTCCGTCGTGGTCGCGTGCCCCGCGGACAACCCGCCGCTCATCCGCCTGCACGGCGCCTGGCTCGCGACCTCCATCGCCGAATATTTCCGCGAGCGCGGCCTGTCCGTGCTGCTGATCATGGATTCGTTGACGCGTTTCGCCCAGGCGCAGCGCGAGATCGGACTTGCGATCGGTGAAGCGCCCGCGACCAAGGGATATCCGCCCTCGGTGTTCGCGCGCCTGCCGGCGCTGGTCGAACGCGCCGGCAACGGCGACAAGGGCAAAGGTTCCATCACGGCGTTCTACACCGTGCTCACCGAGGGCGACGACCAGCAGGATCCGATCGCCGATTCGGCGCGCGCCATTCTCGACGGCCACGTCGTTCTCTCGCGGCGCATCGCCGAGGCGGGGCAGTACCCGGCCGTCGACGTCGAGGCCTCCGTGAGCCGCGTCATGCACGAGATCATCCCGCACGAACACGCCGAGCTCGCGCGCAAGTTCCGCCAGACGCTGGCCATCTACCAGCAGCACCGCGATCTCATCTCCATCGGCGCCTACCAGAAGGGCTCCGATCCGCGCATCGACAAGGCCATCGAGTTGTGGCCCGCGATGCAGAAATTCCTGATGCAGCCCATCGAGCAGCGCGTTTCGCATGCCGAGGCCGTCAATGCCCTGAGGAACCTGTTCGCATGAAGCGATCCGAACGTCTCGATGTCGTCCAGCAGGCCGCGGCGCGTACCGAACAGGAACGCGCGCAACAGGTCGCCGAAGCCGAGCGGCACCTGGCCGAGATGCAGCAGAAGCTCGCGGCGCTCGAGAAATACCGTTCGGAATACGAAAACGGGTTCAAAGCCCGCGCGGGCGCGGGTGTCGACGTGATCGGCATGCGCGACTATCAGACATTCATGGCGCGACTGGGCGAGGCACTCGTCCAGCAGCGCGAACAGGTCGCGCTCGCGCGCGGCACGCTCGATGCGCAGCGTGCGCAATGGCGCGAAGCCGCGCAGCGGACGCACGTGGTCGAAACACTGGTCGAGCGCTGGCAGGGCGAAGAATTGCGTGCGGCGAACCGCCGCGATCAGCTGGAAAGCGACGAACTGTCGCAGCAGCAGCGCGGCAACAAGGATCGAAACCCATGATTTCCACAGTACCCAAGACTTCGACGCCGGCCGACTCCATCGTCAGCGGTGGGCAGACGTCCGGCGACGCGGATGCCGCGACGTCGGCGCCGTTCGACCTGATCCTGGCGGTCGAAACCCTGGCGGCCCAGTCCGCCGATTCGCAGGCCCTGGCCGCCGATGCGGCGCTGATCGAATGCGGCGAGCTGCTCGGCGAGGACGAGGGGCTCGAGGATGTGGAGGATGAGGCCGAGGAAGGTTCGCTCGAATTTCTCGCGGGACTCCTGACGTTGGCAGCGACGCGGACGGACACGGCCGGCGCGCCGGGTTCCGCCAACACGATTTCAACCGCGGCCGGGTCGCCAACCCGCGGCGAGGGCTCCGGCGGCGCCGCCGCCGCGGTGCTTGCGGGCCTGGTCGAGCAGGACGCGTCCGCGGCCGGCGAATCCGAATCGCGGGGCACGGCGGAGACGAATTCCTCCGTGGCGCCGCGTATGCACGAGCTTCAAGGCTCGGTCTCACGGACCGCCGCGACGGAGCAGACGGTCGCGACTCACGTGCGCGATCCACGCTGGTCCGAGGATTTCAGCACCCGCGTCACACTGCTGGTCCGGGCCCGGGAATCCCAGGCCGCGCTGCAACTGACGCCCGTCGATCTCGGCCCGGTCGACGTCAACGTCACCGTGCGCGACTCGCAGGCGACTATCCACTTCGGCGCGGCCAACGCCGACACCCGCGCCTTGATCGAAGCCTCGCTGCCGAAGCTGCGCGAAATGCTGGCCGCGCAGGGCTTCAACCTGCTCGACGCCAGCGTCTCCCAGGGTTTCACCCAGAAGGATCAGCCCCAATCCGCCGGCGTACCGCGCCCGGGCCTCGATCCCGTCAGCGAAGCCGAACCCGTGACCGTCCGTCACCTGAACGGGCTGTTAGACCTGTACGCCTGAACCGTCAGAATTCCGTCGCGGATGGCGGACATTTCGTGATCCCCCTCACGCTTCCCGCGTGGCACGCGCGTTGCACCAGACCCTGTACCGAACGACAGGAATGCGTGCATGGCGAACGAGAACGACGAATTTGACGGCGCGGAAGACGGGGGCGGCAAGAAGAAAGGCGGCAAGGGCCTGATCATCACCCTCATTCTCGTGCTGCTGCTGGGTGGCGGTGGCGCGGGCGCCTGGTTCATGTTCGCCGGCAAGAGCGGCGCCGAGAAGGCCGCAACCAAACCATTGCCGCCGCCGCGCTACGTGAGCGTGGATCCGCCGTTCGTCGTGAATTTCGAATCGGACTCGGTCGTTCGCTTCCTGCAGGTCGCCGTCGGCGTCATGACGCGCGATCCGGCCGTCGAGACGCTGATCAAGGACAACGATCCGCGCGTGCGCAACGACCTGCTGATGATCCTGAGCAATCAGACCTACGACACCGTCTCGAGCGCGGAAGGCAAGGAGGCGCTGCGGACGCGCTGTCTCGAAAGCGTGCGCGCCATCGTCGCCGAATTCAAAGGCGATCCGAAGAAAGTCGAAGCGCTGTACTTCACCTCGTTCGTGATGCAGTGAGGCGCGTGTCATGAGCAACCAGGAAGTTCTCAACCAGGATGAAATCGACGCGTTGCTGAACGGCGTCGACGCCGGCGCGGTCAGCACCGATCCGGTCACCGCGCCCGGTGAAACGCGCGTCTACGACTTCAGCAGCGAAATGCGCATCGTGCGCGGCCGCATGCCGACGCTCGAGATGGTCAACGAGCGTTTCGCCCGCCAGCTGCGCGTCAGCCTCTATGGCCTGCTGCGCAAGACGGTGGAGCTGTCGGTGGGGCAGGTCACGATGAAGAAGTTCAGCGAGTACACCCACTCGCTGGTGCTGCCCATCAATCTCAATCTCGTCAAGATCAATCCGCTGCGCGGCACGGCGTTGTTCGTGCTCGATCCGAAGCTGGTGTTCGCCATCGTCGACAACTTCTTCGGCGGCGTGGGCCGTCACACGAAGATCGAAGGCCGCGAATTCACGCCGACGGAAATGCGCATCGTGCACATGCTGTTGCGCAGCGCATTCTCCGACATGAAGGAAGCCTGGACGCCGATCGCGAACATCGACGTCGAGTATCTGAACTCCGAGATCAATCCCAACTTCGCGAATATCGTGACGCCCTCGGAAGTGGTCGTCATCTGCCCGTTCCAGATCCAGCTCGAGGGCGGCAGCGGCGCCATGCACGTCGTGCTGCCGTATTCCATGATCGAACCCCTGCGCGAGGTGCTGGACTCCGGCGTGCAGTCCGACCGCGCCGAACAGGACGAGCGCTGGCTCGCCGCGCTCAAGGATTGCCTGCAGGACGCGGAGGTGGAACTAAGCACCGTGCTCGGCGGCGGCACCATCTCGCTGCAGCAGCTGGTGCGCATGCAGCCCGGCGACGTGCTCCCCTGTGACTTCACCGGCAAGGCCACGGTCTCGGCCGATGGTGTGCCGCTGTTTCGCGGCGCCTTCGGCGTCTCCCGCGGACAGCAGTGCGTCCGCTACGAGCAGCGCATCCGACGTCCCGGCACGAACGCGATGGACGCCGCGCTGCTGAACCGAAATAGCTAGAGGAATCTCCATGAACGCCAAATCCGAAGCGGCCGTGCCGCAGGGCGAGAACGACGTCAATGACGTCAATCTCGAAGTCATCCTCGACGTGCCCGTCACGTTGTCGATGGAAGTGGGCCGCACCCGCATCCCGATCCGCAACCTGCTGCAGCTCAACCAGGGCAGCGTCGTCGAGCTCGATCGCGCGGCCGGTGAGCCGCTCGACGTGTTTGTCAACGGCACGCTGGTCGCGCACGGCGAAGTCGTCGTGGTCAACGAGAAGTTCGGCATCCGCATCACGGACGTCGTGAGCCCGGCCGAACGCATCCGCAAGCTCAAGTAACGATGTCGGATCCCACGCTTTTCGCCGCACCGGACGCGGCGGCGCACGGCAGCGCCGCCGGTGGCACGCTCGAAGTCACCTTCGCGCTGCTGCTGGTGCTGGGCGTCATCGTGCTGCTCGCCTGGCTGGCGAAGCGCATGCGCCGCATCGGCGGTGGTGGCGAGGACCGGATCCAGGTGCTGAGCGATCGCGCGTTGGGACCGAAAGAGCGCTGCGTGCTGGTGCGCGTCGGCGAGACCGACATCCTGATCGGCGTCGCCGCGGGCAATGTGCGTGCGCTGCATGTATTTCCCGAGGGCGCCAACACGGCCGCGCCGCCGGCGCCCGAAACGCCGACACCGGCGCTACCCAATTTCCGCGACCTCCTCATGAAGAGCCTCGGCAAGCGGGGAGCCGGACAATGAAGATTCGTTCGCTCGCGAAAGGCCTTTTGCCGCTGCTCGCATTCCTGCCCATGCTCGCGGAAGCGGCGACGGGCGGGGTGGGTGGCGCACTGCCGGCCGTCACCGTGACGACCAATCCGGGCGGTGGACAGACCTATTCGCTGACGCTTCAGGTCCTGATCCTGATGACGGTGCTGACGCTGCTGCCCGCCATCGTGCTCATGATGACGTCGTTCACGCGCATCGTGATCGTGCTCGCGATCCTGCGGCAGGCGCTCGGCGCGGGACAGACGCCGCCCAACCAGGTGCTGGTGGGCCTCGCCTTGTTCCTCACGCTGTTCGTCATGGCGCCGGTGATCGAGAAGATCAACACTGAGGCCGCGCAGCCCTATCTCGCCGGCACGATCGAAACGACCGTCGCGCTCGAGCGCGCGGTAGTGCCGCTCAAGTCGTTCATGCTCGAGCAGACGCGTGAATCGGACATCTCGACCTTCGTGCGCATCTCGGGCGGCAAGGGCTTCGACAAGCCCGAAGACGTGCCGCTCAACATCCTCGTGCCGGCCTTCGTCACGAGCGAGCTCAAGACCGCCTTCCAGATCGGCTTCCTGCTGTTCATCCCGTTCGTGATCATCGATCTCGTGGTCGCGAGCGTGCTCATGTCGATGGGCATGATGATGCTGTCGCCGGTGCTGATCTCGCTGCCGTTCAAGATCATGTTGTTCGTGCTGGTGGACGGCTGGGCTCTGGTCATGGGCACCCTCGCGCAGAGTTTCTTCAGATGACTCCCGAAACCGTCGTCACCGTCGGCCGCCATGCGCTCGAGCTCACGCTCACGCTGGCCGCGCCGCTGCTGCTCACCGCGCTCGCGGTCGGTCTCATCGTTGGCATCTTCCAGGCGGCGACGCAGATCAACGAGATGACGCTGTCGTTCATCCCCAAACTACTGGCCATGGCCGCGGTGCTCGCGATCACCGGACCGTGGATGCTGCGTACGCTGGTCGAATACACCCGCAACCTGATCCAGAGCATCCCCGGGATGATCGGATAGCGCCGTGCCCATCGCCCTGACAATCGGACAGCTCGAAGGGTGGGTCGCCAACGCGTTCTTCCCGTTCGCGCGCATCGGCGCCTGCCTCATGGTGGCCCCGATGTTCGGCGCCCGGTTCGTGCCGGCGCGGACACGCGTCCTGCTGGCGGTGGCGCTGACCGCGCTGGTGGCGCCGCTGATGCCGGCTACCGACATCGCGCCGTTCTCCGCGCAGGGCGTCATCGTCGTGGCGCAACAGCTGCTGATCGGAGTCGCCCTCGGTTTCGCGCTGCAGATCGTGTTCGATTCGCTCGGTCTCGCGGGCCAGTTGCTCGCAAACAGCATGGGCCTGTCGTTCGCGTTCAACGTGGACCCGCTGCGCGGCAGCAGCACGGTGGCGTTGGGCCAGCTCTACATCATTCTCGCGACGCTCGTGTTCCTCGCATTGAACGGCCATCTCGCGCTGCTCGAAGTGCTGGTCGGCGGATTCGACACGATGCCCATCGGCACGTCCGGCCTCGGCCGCGAGGGGCTGTGGTCCCTGGTGTTGTGGGGCGGACAGCTGTTCTCGGGTGCGATGTCGATCGCGCTGCCGGGCATCACGGCGCTGCTCATCGTGAACCTCGCGTTCGGCGTGGTGAGCCGCGCGGCCCCGGCGCTCAACCTGTTCGCGGTCGGCTTTCCATTCTCGCTGGTCATTGGTTTGCTCATCGTGCTCGCGGGCATCGGTCCGCTGGTCGAGGGCGTCACCCGGCTTCTGTCGCAGGGCTTCGACTTCCTGCGCGCGCTGAGCGGGAGCTGACGCCATGGCCGAGAACGAGAACGGGCAGGAAAAGACAGAACAAGCGACACCGAAGCGCCTCGAGGAGGCGCGCAAGAAAGGCCAGGTGCCGCGCTCCGCCGAGCTGTCGATGGCGGCGGTGTGCATCGCGGCCGCCGCGGCCATCTACTCGCTCGGCCGCATGGCCACCGGCCAGTTCGCCGATTTCATGCACGACTCCCTGAGCTTTTCGCCGGCCCATGCCATGTCGGACGACGCCATCTGGCCTTCGCTGATGAATGCCGGCTCACGCGCACTGTTGATGATCCTGCCGATCCTCGGCGCGACGTTCGTCGCCGCGCTCGCGGCGCCACTCGCCATCGGTGGCTGGAACCTTTCGGGCAAGGCGCTCGCACCGCAGTTTTCGCGGCTCAGCCCGGTGAAGGGTTTCGGCCGCATGTTTTCGTCGCGCGGGTTGATCGAACTGGTCAAGGGCATCGCCAAAGTGTGCGTGGTCGGGACCATCGCCTGGATCCTGCTCAAGGGACTCGCGCCGCAGCTCATGGGCCTGTCGGCGGAGCCGGTCAATGCCGCGATCGGACATTCCGCCTCGCTCGCCGCGTATTCGCTGCTCGTGCTGGTCTGCGGTCTCGCGATCATCGCGGCCGTCGACGTGCCATTCCAGCTCTGGCAGCACGCGAAGGAACTGCGCATGACGCGCGAGGAAATCCGCCAGGAATTCAAGGAAAGCGAAGGTTCGCCCGAGACGCGTGGCCGCATCCGCGAGGCGCAACGCGCGCTGTCGCGCGGCCGCATGTTGCAGGAAGTGCCGACCGCCGATGTCGTGGTGACCAACCCGACGCACTTCGCGGTGGCGCTGCGTTACGACGAATCGAAGATGCGCGCGCCCATCGTGGTCGCGAAGGGCACCGAGTTGCTGGCGCTCAAGATCCGCGAGATCGCCACCGAGAATGGCGTGGCCATCGTCGAGGCGCCGCCGCTGGCGCGCGCTCTCCACAAGAACGTCGACGTGGGCCGCGAAGTGCCGGCCGCGCTTTATGTCGCCGTCGCGCAGGTCCTCACCTACGTGTTCCAGTTGCGCGCCGCGCGTGAGCGCGGCATGGCGCCGCCAGCGGCGCCGAATATCGATGTAGCACCGCCACCACCGACCATCCAGTAATTCATGGCCATCGCAAACGACAACGCGGGTTCGGGTATCGGCGCCATGATGCGCATCGGCATCGGCGTGCCGGTCGGTCTGATCGCGATCCTCGCGATGATGATCCTGCCGCTGCCGCCGTTCATGCTGGACGTGTTGTTCACGTTCAATATCGCGCTGTCGTTGATCATCGTGATGGCGGTGTTCCAGGTCGCGCGGCCGCTCGAGTTCGCGATCTTCCCGACCGTGCTGTTGCTCGTGACCATCCTGCGCCTGGCGCTCAACGTCGCCTCGACGCGCGTGGTGCTCATGCACGGCCACGAGGGTTCACACGCCGCGGGCAAGGTCATCGCCGCGTTCGGCGAGTTCGTGATCGGCGGCAACTACGCCGTCGGCGCGGTGGTGTTCATCATTCTCACGATCATCAACTTCGTCGTGGTGACGAAGGGCGCCGGGCGCGTGTCGGAAGTGTCCGCGCGCTTCGCGTTGGATGCGATGCCCGGCAAGCAGATGGCGATCGACGCTGATCTCAACGCCGGCGTTCTCACACAGGAGCAGGCGCGCGACCGCCGCGCCGAAGTGCGTGCCGAATCCGATTTCTACGGCTCGATGGACGGCGCGAGCAAGTTCATCCGCGGCGACGCGATCGCCGGCATCCTGATCCTGGTCATCAACATCGTCGGCGGACTGCTGATCGGCACGATGATGCACGACCTGCCGGTGGGCGACGCCGCGCGCAGCTATGCATTGCTGACCATCGGCGACGGCCTGGTGGCGCAGATCCCGGGACTGCTGCTGTCGGTGGCGGTGGCCATCATCGTCACGCGTATCTCGCGCGAACAGGACATCGGCCAGGAGCTCGGCAAACAACTGTTCGGCCAGCCGAAGGCGCTCGGCGTCGCGGCCGGCGTGCTCGGCGTCATGGGCCTGATCCCGGGCATGCCGAATCTCGTGTTCCTGTCGATCGCGGGCCTGTGCGGCTGGGGCGCCTGGCACATCTCGCAGAAGCGCAAGCTGGCCGCCGCCGCGGAAGAGGCCGCGCCGCCCGAACCGCCGCCGGCGCCCGCGCCGGAGAATCAGGAGCTGTCCTGGGAGGACGTGCGTCCGGTCGACGTGGTCGGTCTGGAAGTCGGCTATCGACTCGTGCCGCTGGTGGATAGAACCAAGGGCGGCGACCTGCTGGCGCGCATCCGCGGCATCCGCCGCAAGCTCACGCAGGAGCTCGGCTTCCTCGTGCAGGCCGTGCACATCCGCGACAACCTGGAGTTGGGGCCCAACGCCTATCGCATCCGTCTCGCGGGCGTCGCCATCGGCGAGAGCGTCGTGCATCCCGACCGCGAGCTCGCGATCAATCCGGGACGCGTGTTCGGTCCCGTCAATGGTCTGCCGACGCGCGATCCGGCGTTCGGCATGGAAGCCGTGTGGATAGAGCCTTCCTTGCGCGAGCACGCGCAATCACTCGGCTACACGGTCGTCGATGCGGCCACGGTCATCGCCACGCATCTGTCGCACCTGATCCAGACACACGCGCACGAGTTGTTCGGTCACGAAGAGGCCGAGCAGCTGCTGAAAACCCTTTCGAAGACCTCGCCCAAGCTGGTCGAGGAACTGGTGCCCAAGGTGCTGCCGCTCGCGACCGTCGTGCGGGTCATGCAGGGCCTGCTGGCCGAGCGGGTGCCGATCCGCAACGTCCGCGCGATCGTCGAAGCGCTGGCGGAGGCGGGTCCGCGCACCCAGGACACGCAGGCGCTGATCGCGCAGGTCAGGGTTGCCCTGGGTCGCCAGATCGTCCAGGACATCGTGGGCCTCGCCGAAGAGCTGCCCGTCATCACCCTCGAGCCGGATCTGGAGCGCCTGTTGACGAACGGGCTCGCAAATCCGGCGGCAAGTCCTGGCCTCGAGCCCGGGCTGGCAGACCGCTTGCAACGAGGTCTGCAGGAGGCCGCACAGCGTCAAGAACGTGGCGGTGAACCGGCGGTGTTGCTGACCCCGCCGGCACTGCGCGCCGCACTGGCGCGGTTCTTCCGGGTAAGTGTTCCGGGACTGCACGTGCTGGCCTGGAACGAGCTGCCCGACAACCGCAAGGTGCGCATGGTCACCGCGGTGGGCAGCCGATGAACGTGGAGTGACGAATGAAGATTCAGAGATACATCGCCAAAGACATGCGCTCCGCGCTGGCCCAGGTGCGTGAAGCGCTCGGCGCCGACGCCGTGATCCTGTCTTCGGGTCGGGTCGGCAACGATGTCGAAGTCGTGGCCGCGATGGACTTCGAAGTCGCGCGCGCGGTCGAGTCCGCGCCGCAGCCGGCTGTTCCGCGAGTGCATGGCGCGCATGCCGAAGCACTGCAGAGACTGGACTCGCCCCGTGCGCAGATCGCGGCAGCCGCGGCCACCGTGACGGACATGCGTGACGCCGAGGCTGCCCGCAACCGCCGGGCTTCATCGCAGATTTCCGAACAGATTGCGCCGGTGCCAGCGAGCGCGGCTGCACCCGCGTCGCTGCCGCACACGGCCGGCGCAACGCCCGAAGGGCTCGCGGACGAAATGAAGAACATGCGCCGCATGCTGGAAGCCCAGCTCGCGACGCTCGCGTGGAACGACCTGTCGCGCCGCTCACCGATGCAGGCCGCAATGCTCAAGGAGCTCGCGCAGCTCGGCATCACGCAGGACCTGGCGAATTCGCTGGTCCGCAAGATTCCCCCGGAGCTCAGCTTCGCCGCGGCGCGCCGGTTCGCGCTCGCGACCATCGCGCGCACGCTTCAAACCACCGGCGATCGCTGGCTGGAGCAGGGCGGCGTGGTCGCCTTCGCCGGTCCCGCGGGCGCCGGCAAGACGACACTGCTGGCCAAACTCGCGGCGCGCTGGGTGCTGCGCCATGGGCCGCGCAAGGTCGCGATGATTTCCGCCGATTCGGTGCGCATCGGCGCGCACGAACAGATGCACACGCTCGGGCGGTTGCTCGGCGTGACCACGCACAATGCGTTCGACATCAGCGAACTGCCCGAGCTGCTCTACGAGCTGCGTCACTGCAAGTTCGTGATGATCGACACGGCGGGCGCGAGCCCGCGCGATCCGGAACTGGCGCGGCACTTGCGGCTGCTGCAGAACATGCAGGCCAGCGTCGAGACCGCACTCGTGCTGCCCGCGAGCACGCAGGCCGGCGCCATCGACGAGGTGGTGCAGCGCTTCGCGCTCGCCAAACCCACGGCCTGTGTCATCACGAAAGTGGACGAGGCGGTCAGCCTCGGCGGCGTGATCTCGGCGCTGGTGCGCCACAAGCTCGCCGCCGCCTATGTCAGCGATGGCCAGCGCGTTCCCGAAGATCTGGAGCCGGCGCGCGCGCACGGGCTCGTGGGCCGCGCGGTCGAGATCGCGAGCCACAACGGCGCGACGGCGGACGACGAAGTCATGCAGAGAAGGATGTCAGGGGTGGCGAATGCCCGGAAGCAATAAGCCCATGACCGTGAACGCACATCCGGTGCAGGTGATCGCGGTCACCGGCGGCAAGGGCGGTGTGGGCAAGACCACCGTCGCGGTGAACCTCGCGGCCTCGCTGGCCTCGCGCGGCAAGCAGGTCATGCTGCTGGACGGGGACCTCGGTCTCGCCAATGTGGATGTATTCCTCGGTCTCACGCCGCGGCTCACGCTCGCGGACGTGCTGGCCGGCACCTGCACGCTCGAGGAAGTGATCGTCGAGGCGCCGCAGGGTTTCAAGATCGTGCCCGCCGCCTCCGGCATCGCGCAGCTCGCCGAGCTCGACACGATGACCCACCTGGGGCTGGTGCGCGCGTTCGGCGATCTATCTACCCGGCTCGATACGCTGGTGGTGGACACCGCCGCCGGCATCTCGGGCTCGGTGCTGCAGTTCTCGCAGGCGGCGCAGCAGGTGCTGGTCGTGTTGTGCGACGAGCCGGCATCGCTGACCGACGCCTACGCGTTGATCAAACTATTGAGCCGCGATCACGGCGTGAAGAAGTTCCGCGTGGTCGTGAACCAGTCGCGCGGGAAGGGACTAGGGCAGTCCCTGTTCGAGCGCTTCGAGAGGGTCGCGATGCGATTCCTCGAAGTCGAGCTGGATTATGTCGGCGAGATTCCCGAGGACGCGTTCCTGCGTCGCGCGATCCGTGAACAGCGTCCCGTTGTGACGGCGTACCCATCGTGCCCGGCGAGCATGGCGCTCAAGACGCTCGCGCTGCGGGCCGATATGTGGCCAGTGGCAGAGGGACCCCGCGGAAACGTGGAGTTCTTCGTCGAGCGACTGATACGGCGTCCGTCGGTGCGCCTCGAGGTGGTTCGATGACCGGAGTGAGCGCCTACAGCCAGCGCGCCGGCGCTCGGGAAACCGAGCAGCTGGTCATGCGTCATGCCGAACTGGTGAAGCGCATCGCCTATCACCTCGCGGGCCGCCTGCCGGCCTCGGTCGAGGTGGACGATCTGATCCAGGCCGGAATGCTCGGCCTGCTGGAGGCGGCCTCCAACTATTCGACCGGCCGTGGGGCGAGTTTCGAGACCTACGCCGGCATCCGGATTCGCGGCGCGATGCTCGACGGTTTGCGCAAGCTCGACTGGGCGCCGCGCTCGGTGCACCGCAAGGCGCGCGCGGTCGCGACGGCGATCCGCGAGCTGGAAGGCGAAATCGGCCGCGAGGCTCGTGACACGGACGTCGCGCAGAAGATGGGCGTGAGCCTCGAGGAGTATCACAAGATCGTGGAGGACGCGGCGGGTTGCCAGATCGCGAGCCTCACGACGGAAGAAGGCGAGATCAGCGCGACGGATCCGAACGCGGACCCGTTTCGCGATGTGATCGACGAGCGGTTTCGTGCCGCGCTCACGGAGGCCATCGCGGGGCTGCCGGAGCGCGAGCGCATGGTGATGTCCCTGTACTACGACGATGAGTTGAACCTCAAGGAAATCGGCGCGGTACTGAAGGTGAGCGAATCGCGGATCTGCCAGATCCATGGCCAGGCGCTGTCGCGATTGCAGGCCCGGCTCTCGGGCTGGCGGGACCGACTTTGATGCGAGGAGATTGAACGTGAGCAATACGATGAAATTCCTGGTTGTCGACGACTTCTCGACCATGCGCAGGATCGTGAAGGGACTGCTGAACGAGCTCGGTTACGCGGACGTCACCGAGGCCGACGACGGCAACACGGCGTTGCCGCTGCTCAGGAACGGCAACTTCGATTTCCTCATCACCGACTGGAACATGCCGGGCATGCCCGGACTCGAGCTGCTCAAGGTCGTGCGCGCGGACGCGAAGCTCGCCAAACTACCGGTGCTCATGCTGACGGCCGAGGCCAAGCGCGAGCAGATCGTCGAAGCGGCGCAGGCTGGTGTGTCCGGCTACGTGATCAAGCCGTTCACGGCGGCGACGCTCAAGGAAAAGATCGACAAGATCCTCGCCAGCAAGGCCGCGGCGTAGGCGTCGACCATGTCCAGACCCGACACGCTGCACGATCGCTATCGATCGCAGGTTGCCGATCTCGCCACCGCGCTGGAAGCGAACGACGAGCCCGCGTTTCGCGGCGCGTTCGAACGCCTGCGCGCGGGGCTCAATGAAGAATTCAATCCCGAGCTGCGCCGGCTGACCGAGAGCGCGAAGTCCGCGCTGCGGCGTTTTCGCGAGCAGGCGCGTATCGACGCGCTCGCCGAGGAAGTGCCGGATGCGCGCAAGCGACTCTCGCACGTGGTCAAGCTCACCGACGAGGCGGCGCATCGCACGCTCGATCTCGTCGATCAATCCGGGCCGCTGGTCGAGCGCACTTCGCGCGCCGCGGCGCAGCTGGTTACGGAGTGGAACGCGTTCGGGCAGCGTCAGCTCGCCCTGGACTCCGACTGGCCCGAGCGGGCGCAGGAGTTTCTCGGTCGCGCGCGGACGGATGCCGACCAGGTGCGAGGGCTGCTGTCGGAAGTGCTGCTCGCGCAGGGGTACCAGGATCTCACCGGCCAGATCATCCGCGGCATCATCGCGCTCGTGAGCGAGCTCGAGGCCGTACTCGCGCAGCTCGTGGCGCTCGCCAATGGCGAGGACACGCGGCGCATGCCGGCGCTGAAGCTGCCGGTCGAGGTCGCCGATCTCTATCGCGGCGCGGGTCCGCAGGTCCCGGGCGTGTCCACGTCCGTGGATGCGCTCAACGGGCAGGACGACATCGACGCGCTCATCGCGAGCGTCGCGGCGGGTAAGTAGCCAGTGGACATACTTTCCGCCATCGGATTCATCCTCGCGCTGGTCGCGGTGCTGGTGGGCGCCGTACTCAAGGGCGCGGGTATCACGGCATTGCTGTCGGCCGCGGCGTTCATGATCGTGGTCGTGGGCACGCTCGCGGCGATTTTCATCCAGACACCGCTGCCGGTGTTCAAACACGCGATGGCCCGGTTCGCCTGGGTGCTCAGGCCGCCGAAAATGCAGGCGGAAGAGCTGATCAAGAAGATCGTCGAGTGGAGCACGATCGCGCGCAAGCAGGGTTTGTTGGGTCTCGAGCCGCTCATCGAGAAGGAAGAGGACCCGTTCGTGAAGCGCGGACTGCAGCTCGTCGTCGACGGCGGCGAGCCGGATGCGATCCGCGCCATCCTCGAGGTCGAGGTGGGCGTGCGCGAGCACGTCGACCAGCGCGCCGCGAAAGTCTACGAAGGCATGGGCATCTACGCGCCGACGCTCGGCATCATCGGCGCGGTGCTCGGTCTCATGGCCGTCATGCAGAACCTCGCCGATCCGTCGAAGCTCGGGCAGGGCATCGCCGCGGCGTTCACCGCGACCGTGTACGGCATCGGTCTCGCGAACCTGTTCTTCCTGCCGATCGCCGGCAAGCTCAAGGGCATCGTCGCCGAGCAGACGCAGGTGCGCGAGATGGTGATCGAAGGCGTGGTGTCCATCGTGCTGGGCGAGAACCCCCGCGCGATCGAGTCGAAATTGAACGGCTACCTACATTAGTTAGCGGGACGGTCCCCAATTTCTAGCAAATGGGGCCGGACCTCGTGAAGCGAGTTTCGAGCAAGAGATGATTTAGGAGGAGGTCCGGCCCCATTTGCTAGAAATTGGGGACTGTCCCCATTTACATGGCCCGCAGACACAAGAAGCACGAAGAGCACGCAAACCACGAGGCCTGGGCCATCCCCTATGGCGACCTCATCACGCTGCTGCTCGCGTTCTTCGTGGTGATGTACGCGATCTCGTCGGTCAACGAAGGCAAGTTCCGCGTGTTGTCCGACTCGCTGCAGGCCGCGTTCCGCGGCACACCGAAGACGCTGGAACCCGTCCAGGTGGGCATGAAGACCCGCGGCTCCGGCGCCGACATCCAGATGACCATCGTCAAGCAATCGATGATCGAGGGTCAGCCGCGCGAGATGCTCGAGGCCATCCATATCGATACGACGGGTGACGCCGGCGCGGGAGCGGCGCCGTATCCGGGCGCGGGACGCACGGGCCGTGCGCAACCGAACGCGCTCAACAATCGCGCCGCGCTGCAGCTCGAACGCGTCGCCGACGAGCTCGAGCAGGCGCTGCAGGCGTTGGTTGCAGCGAATCTCGTCGCGGTGCGCCGCCACGAGTTCTGGCTCGAGGTCGAAGTGCGCACCGACATCCTGTTCGCGAGCGGCGTCGCCACGCTGTCCGGCAAGGCCAAGCCGGCGCTCGATGCGCTCGCGACCACGCTCGTGAAGTACCCGAACCCCGTGCGGGTCGAGGGCCACACCGACAACCAGCCGATCAACACCGTGGCGTTCCCGTCGAACTGGGAGCTGTCCTCGGCGCGCGCCGCGAGTGTCGTGCATCACTTCGCGCGTGCCGGCATTTCTCCGGCGCGCCTCTCGGTGCTCGGTTTCGGCGAATACCGGCCGAGCGAGTCGAATGACACGGTGGCGGGCCGCAACGCGAATCGTCGCGTGGTCATCGTCATCCTCGCGGGCGAGGGCGCACCGGCGCCTTCGGACGCCGCCGGCCAGACCCAGGAAGCTCCGCAAGCTCCCGACGCTCTCGCCACTCCGGGTGAATTGGCGCAACCGGAAAACGCGCCCGTGAACACCGTCACACAACCTGCCGCGCCGGCCGCCGCCCGTGGCACGGAACCTGCTCCTCTACCTGCAAGGCCAATTGCAGGCGCCGGAAATCCGACGCGGGAGTGAGTTCGTGGAAAACATCGATTACTTGATCGACGCCTTGCGCGTCGTCGCCATCGTTTGCGCGTTCGGCGCCTTCGCCTGGGCGCTGGGCCGCATGCGGCGCGAGGCGGCCGATCAACTGGAACAGCTGCAGGCCGAGCAACGGCGCGCGCAGGCCGACATCCAGGCGCTGACCGAGAAGATCAGCGCGCTCGCGACGCTGGTCGCCGCGGTTCCAGCGCGGGTCGAGCGGCCCGTCGAAGAACCGGCGCCGCGTCGTCGTGAACCCGCGGCGATCCGCAGCTATGAAACCGCCCGCCGCCTGGCGCGCGCCGGGGCCACCGTCGATGAAATCGTCGCGACCAGCGGCGTTCCCGACACGGAGGCCCGCCTACTCCAACGCCTGCACGGAGGTGAGGGGGTGGGCAGTGAACACGCCGCATGAGCAAGTCCAGGTCTCGCAGTGTGAAGCGGGTCTCATCAACTCGGGCCAGGAAACGGCCGAAACAAACGGTGGAGGAGACCGTTTTGGAGAGCCCGAGACCCATGGATACATCGCCGACCGAGGCGATCCCGGCTGATGTTTTGCCTGTCGCGGCACCCGCGACGGGCCGGGTCGTGCTGCCGGTTTCCTGCACGATCAAGGAAGCGGAGTCGCTGAAGGCCCACCTGATCGAGCAGCTCGAGCGTCCGGGTCCCTGCGAGATCGAGGGCGGCGCCGTCCAGCAGGTCGACACGGCTGGTGTGCAGCTCGTCCTCGCGTTCGCGCTGGAATGCCTGGAGCGCAACGTGCAATACACCTGGAAATCGCGCTCGGCGGTGTTCGAAGATGCCGTGCGCATCCTCGGCGTCGGTCCACTGCTCGAGTGCCCGGGCTGAGCGGGCGTCGCGATGTCACTCGACCTGTCCCAATTCCACGAGACGTTCTTCGCCGAGAGCTTCGAGGCGCTCGATTCCATGGAGGCCGCGCTGCTCAAGCTGTCGGCCGGAGAATCGGACCTCGAACTGATCAACACGATTTTCCGCGTCGCGCATTCGATCAAGGGCGGCAGCGCGACCTTCGGCTTCAACGCCATCGCCTCGTTCACGCACAAGCTCGAAACGCTGCTCGATGAATTGCGCAGCGGCAATCGCCGCGCGAACCCCGCGATGGTGGACACGTTGCTGCGTGCCGGCGACCTGATGCGGGAGATGCTGGGCGCGACCCAGGCCAAACAACCTCTGGACAGCGCGCGCGCGGCAGTGCTGCAGGCCGAGATCGAGGGCATCCTCGCGACCCGCGGTGACCCGGTGGGCAATGTCGCCCCCGTGGCGGCGCCGGTGTCGCAGGCGCCCGCGCCGGTGAGCGCCGGTCCTGCCGGCTGGCGCATCCATTTCATTCCCGGTCCCAAACTACTGCGTCACGGCAACGATCCGGTGCGCCTGCTGCGCGAGCTCGGCTCGCTCGGGCCCTGCGAGGTGCGCGTGGACGCCAAGTGGGTGCCGCTGCTCGCCGAGCTCGATCCTGAGGAATGCCGCCTCTCGTGGCGCATCGAGTTGACGGGCGCGGTCGAGGAATCCGCCATCCGCGCGGTCTTCGACTGGGTCGAGGGCGAATGCGATCTCAACATCGAAGCGTTCGGCGCTTCGCAGCCCGAGCCCGTCGCCGCGCCCCCCGCGCCGGTGCCGGCCATTTCCGCCCCCAAACCCGAATCACCGCCTTCTCCCGGATTTCCCGTGCCAGGCACCGCCGCTGCAGGCACTGCCTCCGTCGCGGCCATTGCGGCGGATGGCGGTTCGATACGCGTCAGCATCGAGAAGATAGATGAGCTGCTGAACTCGGTGGGCGAGCTCGTGATAACGCAATCCGTTCTGAGCCAGCTTGCGGCGCCGCTGGAAGGGGCCGAAGAGCTGCGCAGCGCGCTCGGGCAGCTCGAGCGGCACATGCGCAACCTGCAGGAAAGCGTCATGCGCGTGCGCATGCTGCCCATCAGCTTCGTGTTCAACCGCTTCCCGCGCCTGGTGCGCGACCTCGGCCAGCGGCTGGGGAAGAAGATCGAGCTTCGGCTCAATGGCGAGCAGACCGAGCTCGACAAGACGGTGCTCGAGAAGATCGGCGATCCGCTCGTGCACCTGCTGCGGAACTCCATCGACCACGGCATCGAATCGCCGGACGTGCGCCTCGCGGCGGGCAAGGCCGCACATGGCGTGATCGAGCTCAACGCCTATCACAAGGGCGGCAACGTCGTGGTGGAAGTCACCGACGACGGTGGCGGCCTCAAGCGCGACAAGATCCTCGCGAAGGCGCGCGATCGCGGGCTCGTCGGCATCGATGAGGAGCTGTCCGACGAGCGCATCTTCAATCTCATCTTCGCACCCGGCTTCTCCACCGCCGACGTCGTCAGCGACGTGTCGGGCCGCGGGGTCGGCATGGACGTCGTCAAACGCAACATCAACGAGCTCGGCGGCCACGTGCAGATCCACTCGGTGCCGGGCCGTGGCAGCACGGTGCGCATCCGCCTGCCGCTCACGCTCGCGATCCTCGACGGCCAACTTGCGCGCGTCGGCAGTGAGGTCTACGTCGTGCCGATCGTCTCCATCGTCGAGACCATCGAGGTGCGGCGCGAGATGGTCAACACGATCGCCAACCGGACCGAGGTGTTCAGGCTGCGCGATGCCTATCTACCCATCGTGCGGATGTACGAGTTGTTCGGCGTCGAGCCGCAGCACACGGACCTGCTCGATGGCCTGCTCATGGTGGTCGAAGCCGACGGCAAACGGGTCGGCCTGTTCGTCGACGAGCTGATGTCGCAGCAGCAGGTGGTCATCAAGAGTCTCGAGTCCAACTTCCGCCCAGTGGCGGGTCTTGCCGGCGCGACCATGCTCGGCGATGGCCGGGTCGCGCTCATCCTCGACGTGCCCGGCGTGATCACGCATTTCTTCGCGCAGCGGTCGGGCCGCGATGCCGATTCCGCCAACGGCACGCAGGTGGCCGCATGACGTCCTCTTTCGATTGCCTGGTTCAGATCTCCGTGGAGTTCGCGTAAATGAGGTTTTCCGGTCTCAAGGTTTCCGTGCGGCTCGCCATCGGCTTCGGCCTGCTGCTGGTCGCGTCGGCGGTCATCGGCGCGATCGTCTTCTCCCGTCTTTCGCACATCGACTCGGTGGTCACGCACATGTCCACCCAGCAGTGGGAAAAGGCGCGCATCGCGATGGAGATGGAGACCCGCACGCGCGACAACCTCGCGAAGTCCCTGCAGGTGCTGCTCGCCAATGGCAACGAATCGGTGGTCCAGCGCCTGCGCAGCGAAATGGACGGCAACAGCCGGATGAATTCCGAGGGGCTGGCGCAACTCGAGGCCCTCGTGCAAGACGAGGCGGGCGAGGCTTTGCTCGCCGAGGCGGCCGTCAGGCGCGACCAATACCTGGCGCAGCGCTCCGTGGTCCTGGACCTCGCGAAGGATCCGAAGACCCGCGAGCTGGCGATGCAGCAGTTCAGTTCCGAGCTCGCGCCGATGCTCGAGGCGTACATCGCGCCATTTCGCACGCTGCGCAATCAGCAGCAACAGGGATTCATCGCTTCCGCCGCCGACAGTCACGCAAGCTACCTGAGCGCGCGGCGCAGCATCTGGCTCGCGTGCCTCGCGGCGCTCGTATTCGGGCTCGGGTTCGCGATCGTGCTCACTCGCAGCATCGTCCGGCCGCTGCGCAACGCGGTTTCGGTCGCGGACGCCATCCGTCAGGGCCGGCTCGACAACGTCATCGAAGCGCAGGGCAGCGACGAGGCAAGCCAACTCATGCGCTCGCTCGCCGACATGCAGAGTGCGTTGCAGGCCCGCGATGCCGCGGATGCGGACTCGCGCGCGCAGATCGCCGCGATGAGCCGTTCGCAGGCGGTCGTGGAATTCGACATGAACGGCATCGTGCGCAAGGTCAACGCCAACTGCACGCGCGGCATGGGCTACAAGGCCGAGGAGATCCTTGGCAAGCATCACAGCGTATTGGTCGATTCGAAGTTCGCGGCAAGCCAGGAGTACCGCGCGTTCTGGGCCGCGCTCAATCGCGGTGAAGTGAACATCGGCACCTACCAGCGTGTCGCGAAGGGCGGCCGGCCGGTGTGGGTGCAGGCTTCCTACAACCCGATCTCGGGTCCCGATGGCAAACCTTTCAAGGTCGTCATGTACGGCTCCGACGTGACCGCGCAGATGGAGCGCAACGCGGACTACGCCGGTCAGCTCGAAGCCATCGGCCGCGCGCAGGCGATCATCGAATTCGACATGGACGGCACCGTGCGCAAGTTGAACGACAACTTCTCGCGCGTCATGGGTTATTCGCCGAGCGAAGTGCTCGGCCGGCATCACAGCATGTTCGTGGAAGAGAGCTTCGCCGCCACTCCGGAGTATCGCGAGTATTGGGCCAGGCTCAATCGCGGCGAGGCCGTGATGGGCACGTACCGCCGCATCGCCAAGGGTGGACGCGAAATCTGGTTGCAGTCTTCGTACAACCCGATTCCCGATGCGAACGGCACCCCCTTCAAGGTCGTGAAGTACGCGACCGAAGTGACCGCGATCATGCGCGCGCAGCGCGAGTTGCAGGCCGCGGTCGAGCAGACGCAGGGCGTCGTCAAGTTCGCCATCGATGGCGACCTCACGCACCGCATTCCGCTCGAAGGGAAATCCGGCGACCTCGAAACGCTGTGCCGCGGCGTGAATTCCCTGCTCGAGGCCACGAGTGACCTGGTCAACCGCGTCAAGGTCGCGAGCGGCCAGATGCAGTCCGGCGCCGAGGAGATCTCGCGCGGCAATACGAACCTCTCGCAGCGCACGGAAGAACAGGCCTCGAGCCTGGAAGAGACGGCTTCGTCGATGGAGCAGATGACCTCGACCGTCAAGCAGACCGCCGACAACGCGGGCCAGGCCAATCAGCTGGCCCTGGCGGCGCGCCAGCAGGCGGAGAAGG
>JAEWLQ010000116.1 GCA_023457495.1 Pseudomonadota bacterium | reverse complement strand
GCGCTCGACGGGATGCGGCACTGGCCGTTTCGCAGTGAAGACGCGGCGATGTTCTATCCGCGCATCGTGGCGTTCGACCGGCTGCGCGGGCGCTTCGAGATGTTCGCGCCCTGTGGCGTCGCGGCCGGCATGATCGCGCGCTGCGACGAGAACTGGCCGGTGTGGGCCGCCGCCGAAGGCGACGATGCAATCTTGCGGCCCGGCCACCGTCCTGCATGGACCGTGCACCAGGCCGATCGCTCGCGGCTCATCAACGCGGGCATCAACCTGCTGCAGTCGGTGCGCATCGCGCCGAAGTTCCAGGCGAGCCCGCGCACGCTGGCGCAGGGCGCCGCTGCCGTGAGCGACTGGCGGTATCTGTCGGCCCGGCGGCTCGCGCTGTTCGTCATGACGAGCGTCGAGCGCGGCACGCGCTGGATGCTGTTCGAGCGCAATGTGCAATCCACCTGGACCCTGGCGCGTGCGCAGGTCGAAGCCTTTCTCGAGTCGCTGTACGCCGAGGGCGCCTTCGTCGGGCGCTCGGGCGAGGAGAGCTACTTTGTGGTGTGCGACGAGCGCATCAACAACGAAGAGCAGGTGCGCGCCGGCCGGATCAACCTGGCGTTCGGTTTCGCGGCCAGCAAGCCCGGCGAATACCACGCGTTCCTCGTGACCCATCAGCCGAACGGCTCGCGCACGCGGCTGATCAGCGTGAACCGCTTCGCCAACTACTCGCCGAGCGTGGACGAGGAGATCGAGTCATCGATCCTGCGGGGCCTCGTGCCGCCCGATCGCGATGACGAAGAAACGGTCCGCCTGCCGCAGGCGCCGCTGAAATACGAGACCGAGACGCACTGACGACGCGGCCGTATTCAGGGCGCCTCCGCAAGAACAACTCCGCAAGAATCGGGCTGATTGCCGGGGCGCGGCCGCGTACCGTGGCGCGCATGAATACTCACATCCACTACGAAATCGGGTCCAGCACGCTCGGACAGGTGCTGGTGGCCATCAACCGGAAGGGCATTTGCGCCATTCTGCTCGGCGATTCCAGGCGGGCGGTGGCGCACTCGCTGCGCGAACGCTTTCCGCATGCGGATCTGCGGCAGGATGCCTCGCGACTCGCAGCCGCGCTTCAACAGGTCGTCGCGCTGATCGACGGCCGTCGCACGGCTCTCGACCTGCCTCTCGACCCCGTCGGTACGGAATTTCAACGTCGCGTGTGGCGCGAGCTGGGCAAGATACCCGCGGGTGCGACAGCCAGTTACGCGGACATCGCTCATCGCATCGATGCGCCGAAGTCCTGCCGCGCGGTCGCGCAGGCGTGCGGCGCGAATCCGCTGGCGCTGGCGATTCCTTGCCATCGCGTCGTCCGCCATGACGGCGGCCTGTCGGGTTATCGCTGGGGAGTCGAGCGCAAGCGCAAGTTGCTCGCACGGGAGTCACGCGCATGAGCGCGGAGCGCGCGTTGCTGCTGGAGGCCTCGCCGCCACCGGCTGTCCAGCGGCTCGAATCCGCGGACTGGGCACGTCTCGTCGCGGAGCTCGATGAGCGCGGCACTGCGATTCTGCCCGGCTTGTTGAACCGCGCGGAATGCCGCGCCATCGCCGCCAGCTACGCGAACGACGCGTTGTTCCGCTCGCGCGTCGTCATGGCGAAACACGGCTTCGGCCGCGGGGAATACCGCTACTTCGCGTATTCGACGTCAACGGAATTGCCATTCGACCTGACCGCGATGCGCGCGGCGCTGTACGCCAGGCTCGCGCCGCTCGCCAATCGCTGGCACGAGCTCATGAAATTCCCCGGGCGGTTCCCGGCGACGCACGCGGAATTCCTGGCGCGCTGCCACGCGGCCGGGCAGGTGCGTCCGACGCCGCTGCTGCTCCGTTACGTTTCGGGCGACTACAACTGCCTGCATCGCGACCTGTACGGCGAACACGTCTTCCCGATCCAGATGGCAGTGCTGCTGTCCGCGCCGCGCCTCGACTTCACCGGTGGAGAATTCGTCGTGACCGAGCAGCGACCGCGCATGCAGTCGCGCGCCGAGGTGGTTCCGCTCACGCAAGGCGATGCGGTGCTGTTCGCGGTGAGCGAGCGGCCGGTTCATGTCGCGCGAGGCGCATATCGCGTGACACACCGGCACGGCGTGAGCCGGGTGACAGGCGGGGAGCGTCACACGCTCGGCGTCATCCTGCACGACGGGAGTTGAATCGCCGCGCCTTCCAGGCCGCATGCGCCCTCGGGCATCGAGCGTAGGGCTCAGGATTCCTTGCGCGGCGAGACGTACATCGAGATCACGGCGCGCACGACTTCCTTGCCGTTCGCGTCCTGCACGCTGACCGGCACGCCGACATTCTCCGCGCCGGTCCATTCCGTCTTATCGAGACGCGCGGTGGCGATGACATCCGTCTCCGCTTTCGCCAGGTATTCGATCGTCATGCCGCGCGGAATCCAGCGCATGCCGACCGGAATCGTCACCTCCGTGCACATGCCGGCGGCGAGCTCGCAGAGATTTCCCATCGCGAGCGCATGCACCGTGCCGATGTGGTTCTCGACGGCGCGGCGCTTCTTCATCGTCACGCGGCAGAGCTTGGGCTGCAGGTCGAGGAAGCGTGGTTTGATCGTGCCGAAGTAGGGCGCGCGTTTCGCGACCGTGCGCGCGAACATCCAGCGACCGAATGCGGAACGGTGCGCGCGGATCCAGGCGCGCAGAGTCGGACCCGCCGTGGTGGTGTCGGTCATGGTCAACCAGTCCATCTGGGGACGAGCGGTGTGAACGTCGGTTGCTACTCGGGCCATCGCGTGATCGAATCCAGCGCCAACGAGACGGAAACTCTAATCGCAGCGCGGTACCTATCGCAATGAGCGGATCTGATTCGGCGCAGCAGCGCGCCGCGGCGATCATTCAGGCCGTGCGCGCCATCAAGCGTGGGACCTTCGCGAGTTACGGCGAGGTCGCGCGCCGCGCGGGATTGCCGGGACGCGCGCGCCTGGTGGGCACGGTATTGCGCGAATCGGGCGACGTGCCACGGCTGCCCTGGCATCGGGTCACGGGCGCGGGCGGACGCATCGCGTTTCCGGCCGGCTCGCGCGCGGCGCGCGAACAGATCCGCCGGCTCGCGCGTGAGGGCGTGAAGGCGCGCGGCAATCGCGTGGTGCCGCGCCCCGCGGCCTCGTCCGCGCGCACGCTCGATGCACTGCTATGGAAAATGTGAGGACCCCCGGATGAAGGAGCGATACGTCGTTTTCTCCCATGGCAAGGATGCCGGGCCGTGGGGCGTCAAGATCACCGCGCTGGCGGGCAACGCGCGCAGCGAGGGCTATGAGGTCGAGTCGGTCGATTACCGCGGCATCGACGACCCGCGCGCGCGGATCAACAAGCTGGTCGAGTTCTGCAAGGACCTGAAGGGCGATCTCGTACTCGTGGGTTCGAGCCTCGGCGGCTACGTGTCGGTCGCCGCGGCATCGCTGCTGCACGCGCGCGGCGTTTTCCTGATGGCGCCGGCGCTCACGATGCCGGGCCTTCCGCCGCTGCGCGACAGGGTGATCGACTGCCCGACGACCATCGTGCACGGCTGGAAAGACGACGTCGTGCCAGTGGAGCAGAGCATCGAGTTCGCGCGCCGCTATGGTTGCGCGCTGCATATCCTGAACAGCGATCACCGCCTGCAGGACGAGGTGCGGTTCCTGAAGTACCTGTTCGAATACTTCCTGATCTCCCTCGACCTGCCCCCTGATGCGTCGTGATTAATGGGGACATTCCTCGTTTCCTAGCAAACGGGGACAGACCTCGGGTGATTCGACGTAGCCGAACGCGAAACTGAAGCAATCGGGCGGATATGCGCGATCCCGCCCACGAATTCCCGCACTACGCTCCGCCCATGCCAAGGACGGGTCGCTTCATCGTTGCGGATTACTGCTACCACGTGATCAATCGCGGGAACAAGAAAGCCCGCGTGTTCCATGAGCCGTCGGACTATGAGCAATTCCAGGCTCTGGTCCATCGATCGCAAGAGCGGCTGCGTCTCCCGATTCTGGCCGCGAGCCTCATGCCGAACCACATCCATCTCGTGGTGCGCCCGTCGAACGCCGACGATGTCGGTCGCTGGATGCAGTGGCTCTTCACCACGCACGTTCGATGGCACCACGCGAAGTATTCAACGAACGGCAGGCTCTGGCAGGGCCGCTTCAAGGCGTTCCTGATCCAGCAGGATCATCACCTGCTCACCGTCATGCGGTATGTCGAGCGCAATGCGCTGCGCGCCAAGCTCGTCGAGCGCGCGGAGGATTGGAAATGGGGAAGTCTGGCGTGGCGCACCGCGGAGCGGTCGCCGGTGAGCCTGATCGAAAGTCCCGTCCCGCTGCCGTCGTACTGGAGATACCTTGTCAACGAGCCGCAAACGGCGGCCGAGCTTGCGGAGATCCGCACCTGCGTGAATCGTCAGCGGCCTTTCGGCGAACCTGACTGGGTTGCCGGCAAGGCAGCGGAGCTGGGAATCGAGCACTCGCTCAAGCCCGCGGGCCGGCCGCGAAAACTGAGGTCTGTCCCCGTTTGCTAGGAAACGAGGAATGTCCCCATTTAATGACGCTGGCGAATCGCGCGGGCGGCGATGCGGTCGATCAGGGAAGGCGCGATCAGCTTCAGCCAGCGGCCGAATTTTCCGCGCGCCGACATCAGCACCTGCCGCTCGCGGCGCTCGATCGCGCGCACGATGCGGGTCGCGCATTCCGCGGCGGTCATGATCTTCGACTGCACCATCGGCGATTCACCCAGCGGCTGACCATCCGCACCGATCGCGCGTTTGTGGATCTCGCTCACGACGAAATCCGGCGCGACGATGCTCACGTCGACGCCGCTGCCGGCGAGTTCGATGCGCAACGATTCGAAGAATCCGACCATCGCGTGTTTGCTGGCGGCATAGCCGGTGCGCTCGGGCACGCCCGTGAAACCCGCGAGGCTCGCCACCGCGACGATGAGGCCACGCGACTGCTTGAGATGCGGCAACGCGAGCGAGGTCAGCCGCACCGGCGCGAGATAGTTCACCTGCATGATCCGCTCGAACACGTCGAGATCCGCCATGACATCGAATCGGCTCCACATCGTGATGCCCGCGTTGTGCACGAGCACGTCGATCCCGCCGAGCGCCTGCAGCGATCGCTCGATGAGCCAGCCGCAATCGACTTCGTTCGTGACGTCAGTGGGCACGGCCACCGCCTCGCCGCCGCGCGCGCGGCATTCGCGCGCGAGCTCCTCGAGGCGGGCCGCATCGCGCGCCGCCAGCGCGAGCCGTGCGCCGCGCCCCGCCAGCTCCAGCGCCAGCGCGCGACCGATGCCCTCCGAGGCGCCGGTCAGGACGATCCTGCGGCCAGCGATCGCGGTTTTTGGGTGGATGGTGGTCATGGACGGGGTCTCCGCGCGACTCGGATACACTCGCGCATCGCTAACATCATACGGCCGGTGAATGGGCTGGTTGCTACGCAGATTCTTCAAGCTCTGGGTCCGCGCCGCCGTGCAGCCGGCCGAGGCGCCGCCGTCGCTGGCAACGCCCACGACGCCGGTGTGCTACGTGCTCGATCGCGATTCGGCGGCCGATCTCGCCGTGTTGTGCAACGTCGCGCAGAAGAAGGGGCTGCCGTACCCCGAGAAGCGTTCCGCGAAGCTGCCGGTCGAGCAGCGCCGCTCGTACTTCGACGTGGGCAGGCGCCGTGGTTTCTGGGACGCGAGCATCTCGCGGCGTCCGCCGCCGCACCTGCTGGCGCTGATCGAAGAGTTGCGCGGCGACCCGCTGCGCGACGTGCTGCTGGTGCCCACCGCCGTCTACTGGGGCCGCGCCCCACAGAAGGAAGGATCCTGGCTGCGCCTGCTGTTCGCCGAGAACTGGGCGCTGACCTCGCGGGCCCGCAAGTTCTTCTCGGTGCTGGTCAATGGCCGCAGCGTGATGGTGGACATGGGCGAGCCGCTGAGCCTGCGCGCGATGCTCGACGCCTCGCCCGCCGCCGACCAGGCGCGCCGGGCGACCCGCGTGTTGCGCGGCATCCTGCGCCGGCAGCGCGCGGTGCGCATCGGGCCCGACCTCTCGCACCGCCGCACCATCATCCAGCGCGTGCTGCGGGCCCGCGCGGTCCGCGCCGTGGTCGCGGCCGATGCCCGCGACAGACACGACCGCTACCGGCCCGGTCTGCTGCAGGCCCGCAAATACGCCTTCGAGATCGCGGCTAACTATTCGCACGCATTCGTGCAGATCGCCGAGAAACTGCTCGGCCGCGTCTGGAACCGCGTCTACGACGGCGTGAAGTTCAATCACGCCGAGACTCTCAAGCAGGTGTCCGAGGGCAACGAGGTCGTGTACGTGCCCTGCCACCGCAGCCACATGGACTACCTGCTGCTCTCCTACGTGATCTATCACCAGGGCTACGCGATCCCGCACATCGCGGCGGGCATCAATCTCAACATCCCGATCGTCGGGCGGCTGCTGCGCAAGGGCGGTGCGTTCTTCATCCGCCGCAGTTTCGCGGGCAACGCGCTCTACACCGTGGTGTTCATGAAATACCTCGCGACCATCATGGCGCGCGGGCACTCGATCGAATATTTCATCGAAGGCGGCCGCTCGCGCACCGGCCGGCTGCTGCAGCCGAAAACCGGAATGTTGTCGATGACCGTGCGCAGCTTCCTGCGCGACCCGGTGCGCCCCGTGGTGTTCGTGCCGGTGTACTTCGGTTACGAGCGCATCGTCGAAGCGAACACGTACATCTCCGAGCTGTCCGGCGCCGCCAAGCAGAAGGAAAGCTGGTGGGACCTGCTTATGTCGGTGCGCGTGCTGCGCGAGCGATTCGGCACCGTCCACGTGAACGTCGGCGAGCCGATCCGGCTCGACGATCTGCTGGCCACTGCGCTGCCCACGTGGCGCCAGCAGCGTTTCGACGACGACACGCGGCTGCCGGCCGTCAACGCGCTGGTCGGCGAGCTGGCGCTGAGGATCATGCGTGGCATCAATGCGGCCGCGGCGGTCACACCCATCAACCTGCTGGCCACCGCGTTGCTCGCGAGTCCGCGCGGCGCGCTGCCCGAAAGCGTGCTGCTGCGCCAGCTGGACCTGTACCTCGAGCTGCTGCGGGGCTTGCCCTACGGTCCGCGCGTCACCGTCACCGGCGCCACAGCCGCCGAGATCGTCGACTACGGCGTCTCGCTCAAGATCGTCTCGCGCATGCCGCAGAAGCTCGGCGACATCATCAAGATGAGCGACGAGAGCGCGCAGCTCATCGCTTACTATCGCAACAACGTCCTGCACCTGTTCGCGCTGCCGTCGCTGGTGGCCTGTGCGTTCATCGGCAATGCCATGCTGCGCACCGAAGACATCCAGCGGCTCGCCTGGCGGATCTATCCCTACGTCGCCTCCGAGCTTTTCCTGCGCTGGAGCGAGGACGAGCTCGCGCGCGTGGTCGACAGTGTCCTTGCTGCGCTCGGCGAGCTCGGTGTGCTGCAGCCGAACGAGGACCACAGCGTCTGGGAGCGTCCGCCGCCCGGATCGCCAGCCGCTCAGCAGCTTTCGATGCTCGGCCAGGCGACGATCCAGACCATCGAGCGTTATTACCTCGCCATCTCGCTGCTGCTGCGGGCCGGCAGCGGGGTGATCACCCAGAAGGCGCTCGAGCAGCAGTGCCAGCTCGCCGCCCAACACATCAACATTCTCTACGGCTTCAATTCGCCGGAATTCTTCGACAAGGCGCTGTTTCAGAACTTCATCGACCTGCTGCGCGAACGGCGCGTCATCCGGGTGGGCGAGGGCGGCAACCTCGAATTCGACGAGGTCCTGGTGCGCGTCGCGGCCGATGCCCAGCTCGTCCTGTCGGAGCAGATCCGGCACAGCATCCTTCAGGTCACGCAGGTCTAGGAAGAACCCCGCCCAACTATTGGCCCCGACATGGGCGGTGGCGTGGGGCGGTGGCGTGGGGCCGTGGCATGGGTGCCCTAGCTTTTGCCGGGCGGGCCGCTGCTATACTGGCCTGCAACAAGTCCGCACCGAGCATCCGCGAGGGGAGCAGAGGCGCGGCGACATCGAGACAAAACGGCCACCGGTAATGGCTGCCTTTACCTCGCGACTCGCAGCGGTTCCGCGGTCCTCAGGGGAAAGTGAATGAGTAACGATCTGATCCGGCGCTACGTCGTACGTTCGCTTCCGATCGTCGCGACGCTGGCTCTCGCCTCGCCCGCCGCCTACGCGTGGGATTTCCAGAACGATGAAGGCACCTTCAACGGAAGCTGGGACACCACGTTCACCTACGGCCAGGCCTGGCGCATCGAGGAGCGCGACTGCCGGCTCATCGCGATCGCCAATGGCGGATGCGGCCGCTCGCCGAACATCGACGACGGCAACCTCAATTACGGCACGGACATGTACAGCCGGGCGCTCAAGGTGCTCACCGAGCTGTCGCTCGACTACCGCAACTTCGGCGCCTTCGTGCGCGCCTCGGCGCTCTACGACGATGCCGCCGGCAACACGCAGCGCACGCCGCTGTCCGAAAAATCCAAGGACCTGGTCGAGAGCTACACACGCCTGCTCGACGCCTTCGTCTACGCCAAGTTCGATCTTGGCAGCATGCCGGCCGAGCTGCGCCTCGGCCGCCAGGCGGTGAGCTGGGGCGAGAGCACGTTCATCCAGCAGGGCATCAACGTCATCAATCACTTCGACGTGTCGGCCCTGCGCGTGCCGGGCGCGGAGCTCAAGGAAGCGTTCCTGCCGCAGGAGATGGTCAACTTCAGCCTGCAGTTCACCGATGCCTTCTCGGCGCAGGCTATCTACATCACCGACTGGAACGCGACCGTACCCGAGCCGGCCGGCTCCTATTTCAGCAACAATGATTTCGCGCCCACCGGCGGCAGCAAGGTGGTGCTCGGCTTCGGTTCGTTCTCCGACCTGGGCGTGGACTTCCGTCCGCTCGGCGGTCCGTACATCGAGAATTTCCAGACCGTGAACCGGCTGCCGACGCAGGAGCCGGACGACAGCGGCCAGTTCGGCCTGAGCCTCAAGTACTACGCGCAGGGCTTCAACAACGGCACGGAGTTCGGTCTCTATTTCCTGAACTATCACAGCCGCCTGCCGCTGATCTCCGGCCGCACGGGCACGCAGCAGGGACTGGGCAATGCCTTCGGCGCGCTGAACGCGGTGGGTGGCGCGGCGCAGGCCATCGCGGCCGGGTTGTCGCCGACCGCCGCAATCGCGACCGCGGCCAACCTCGGCGTCGCGCGTTCGGCGGCCGCCGGCGGCAATCTCTCGCTTGCGCAGGCCACGCAATACGCCACGATCGGCGCGAACACCTTCCTCGCGCAGGGCGACGTCACCAACCAGGCGTCCAACATCGCGACGCACGAGTACGCGCTGACGGCGGGCTACTACACCGAATATCCCGAGGACATCAAGCTCATCGGCCTGTCCTTCAACACGCAGCTGCAATGGGGCGGTATCGCGCTGCAGGGCGAGGTCGCCTATCGCCAGGACGTGCCGCTGCAGTTCGACGACGTCGAGCTGCTGTTCGCCGCGCTGACTCCGTTCGAGCAGGGACTCGCGGTGTTGCGCGGAACGCCGCTGCCGACGACCTGTCCGGAAGGCAACGCGGCCGCCTCCACGCTCACACATTGCGGCCAGCTCGGCGGCTTCGGCCTCGACAGTGTCGTGCCGGGATGGGATGTCTACGACACCTACCAGGTGCAATTCACGGCGACCAAGACGTTCACGAACGTGCTCAAGGCCGCGCAGATGGTGGTGGTCGCGGAAGCCGGCCTCACACACGTCGAGGACATGCCCGACAAGCTCACCGGCGGACCGAATGGCCGTGGTCTGCGCTTCAACGGCCCGGCGACCAACGTCAGCGGCAACTACGAGCTGCGGGGTCGGCACTGTCCGACGCTGCCGGCGGCGCAATGTCTCGCCCTCGACCTCATCGAGCCGCAGAACCGCTTCGCGGACGCGACCTCGTACGGCTATCGCATCGCCGGCCGACTCGACTACCCCGGCCTCATGGGCCCCTGGAACATCCTGCCGCGATTCAACTGGCAGCATGACGTCAAGGGCACGACGCCTGGCCCGGGCGGAAATTTCGTCGAAGGTCGCTATGGTTTGACGCTGGGCGTCGCGGCGAACCTTATGGCGAAATGGGAGATCGATATGTCGTGGACCAAGTTCGGTGGCGCCGGACGCTGGAACGACCTCAACGACCGCGACTTCGTCGCGGCCACGCTCAAGTTCTCGTTCTGACCGCGACGAGGGAAAGATCATGACCAGGAAATCCTTGATGTCCGCCGCCGCGCTGGTCGCGGGACTGCTCTCCGGAGCGAACGTGATGGCGGCGGTGTCGGCGGCCGAAGCCGCGAAGCTCGGCGCCGAGCTCACGCCGCTCGGCGCGGAGAAGGCCGGCAATGCGGATGGCTCCATTCCGGCCTGGGACGGGGGCCTCACCTCGGCCGCGCAGGCGGGCTTTCCGAACTTCAAGCCGGGACAACATCACCCGGATCCGTTCGCGAACGACAAGCCGCTCTACACGATCACCGCGGCGAACATGGGCCAATACGCGGACAAGCTGACCGAGGGACACAAGAAGCTGCTGCAGACCTATCGCAACAGCTACAAGATGGTCGTGTACCCGACGCGTCGCAGTGCCGCCTCGCCGCAGCGCATCTACGATGCCACCAAGCGCATCGCCACCACCGCGGAGCTCGCCAAGGGCGGCAACGGCGTCGTGAAGGCGGGCGAAGGCATCCCGTTCCCGATCCCGAAGTCCGGCGTCGAGGTCTTCTGGAATCACGTGCTGCGTTATCGCGGCGACGTCATCGTGCGCAACATCGGCCAGGCGCCGGTGACCGCGAGCGGCTCGTACACCATGGTGAAGTTCCGCGACGAGACCATGGTTTCCTACAGTCTGCCGGGCGCGAAGTCAGAGAACCTCGACAACACCATCGCGTACTTCATCCAGGAAACCACCGCGCCGGCGCGACTCGCGGGTGAGGTGCTGCTGGTGCAGGAGACACTCGACCAGTCAGTCGAAAATCGCCGCGCCTGGGTCTACAACCCGGGACAGCGCCGCGTGCGCCGCGCGCCGAACGTCGCCTTCGACAACCCGGGCACCAACTCGGACAACCTGCGCACCTCCGACCAGTTCGACATGTACAACGGGTCGCCCGAGCGCTACGAGTGGACGCTGGTCGGCAAGAAAGAAATCCTCGTGCCGTACAACAGCTACAAGCTGCACTCGAACGCCATCAAGTACACCGACATCCTCAAGAAGAACCACATCAACCCCGACCTCGCGCGTTTCGAGCTGCATCGCGTCTGGGTCGTCGACTCGAAGCTCAAGCAGGGTCAGAGCCACCTGTACACCCGCCGCACGCTCTACGTGGACGAGGACAGCTGGCAGATCCTCGCGGTCGATTGTTACGACAGCCGCGGCCAGCTGTTCCGCGTCCAGGAAGGCCACGTCATCAACTATTACGACGTGCCCGCCCTGTGGACGGTGCTCGAGACGGTCTACGACCTCACGAACGGGCGCTACCTCGCCCTGGGTCTCGACAACGAGGAGCCGCGCAGCCGCGACTTCTCGCAGAAGCGCACCATCGCGGACTACCAGCCCGCGGCCTTGCAACGTCGCGGAGTGCGCTGACCGTTAGTTAGGAAACGTCGCGGGCCGGGTGGACTTGCACCACCCGGCCCGTTTACTTTTAGGCAACGAAAACACCGGCGAGGGGATGGCGGATGAGGCAGTGGCTCGGCCTCGCACTGATCGCGGCGCTGGCGGCCGGCGGCGGCGCGCATGCGCAGGACCCTCCGGGGCTCGACGCCGACGACGCGGCCAACAAACCCGCGCGGATCGAGCCGCTCGCGAGCGCGTCGCTGCTGCTGGATCTCGCGCAGGCCGGCAAGCGCATCGTCGCCGTCGGGGAGCGCGGTCACGTGCTGCTGTCCGACGACCAGGGCGCCTCCTGGCGCCAGGCGAAGAGCGTACCGACCCGCGCCATGCTCACCGCGGTCTACTTCGCGGATGGCGAGTACGGCTGGGCGGTCGGCCACGACGAAACCATCCTCAACACGGTCGATGGCGGCGAGACCTGGACTCGCACGCACTTCGCCCCCGAGGCGCAGCAACCGCTCCTCGACCTGTGGTTCGCGAACCGCGTGAGCGGCATCGCCGTGGGCGCGTATGGCGCGTACCTCACGACCAACGACGGCGGCCGCACCTGGCAGGTGAGCAAGTTCTCGCCGCCGCCGGATCCGAAAGCGCCGCCTCTCGAGGAAGGCGAGCTGCCGCCCGACTACCACCTCAACCGCATCGTGGGTGTGGGCGCGCGGCTGTACATCGCGGCCGAGGGCGGACGGCTCTATCGCTCCGACGATCGTGGCGCGAACTGGCGCGCGTTGCCGTCGCCCTATGAAGGCAGCCTGTTCGGTCTCGTGCCGATCCGCGGCGAAGGCCTGCTCGCGTTCGGACTGCGCGGCCACCTGTTCCGGTCCGCGGACGGCGGGGAAACCTGGCACGAGCTGCAGTCGCACACCACCGCAATGCTGACGGATGGAATCGCCGTGAACGATCTGCGCGTGATCATCGGCGGACTCGCCGGCGTGTTGCTGATCTCCTCCGACGCGGGCGAAACGTTCAGGCTCACGCAGCAGGACGACCGCAAGGGTGTCTCGGCGCTGCTGCCGGGCGCCGCGGGCTCGGTCATCGTGGCGGGCGAAGGCGGCGTGCGCATCATCCGGCTGGACGCGGGGGCAGGTAGTTAGCATGGCCGGCGCGGGCTCATCGGGAGCGGATTCGAAACTGGCGGGCACGCTCGAGCGGGTGATCTTCGGCCATCGCCGCATGATCCTCATCCTGTTCGCCCTCGTCACCGCCGCGATGCTCGTGGTGGCGGTGCAAGGGTTGCGCATCGACGCGTCGTTCACCAAGCAACTGCCGCTGCGTCACGAGTACATGCAGACCTTCGTCAAGCACCAGGCGGAGTTCGGCGGCGCGAACCGCGTACTCATCGCGCTGCTCGCCGAAGACGGCAACATGTTCCAGCCGGGCTTCTTCGACGCGCTCAAGCTCGCGACCGACGAAGTGCTGGTGATGGACGGCATCGACCGCGCGCGCGTGCAGTCGCTGTTCACGCCCAACGTGCGCTACATGGAGGTGGTCGAGGACGGCATCGAGGCCGGCAACGTCGTCGACTCGGAGTTCGTGCCGACGCCCGAAGCGCTGGCGCGGGTTCGCGAGAACATCCTGAAGGCCGGCATCCGCGGCCGGCTGGTCGCAAACGATTTCTCGGGCGCGCTGATCTCGGCCATCGTGCTGGAGCACGACGCGGCGGGAAATCCCGTCGATCCGATTCGCGTCGCGCGCGAGCTCGAAGAGCGCGTGCGCGACAAGATCCAGGGCAACAAGGTCCTGGTGCAGGCCCATTCTTCGACGGCAACGGGCGCAGGCATAGACGTCCACATGATCGGCTTCGCCAAGGTCGTCGGCGACATCGCCGATGGCGCGACGTCGGTGGTGTTGTTCGCGGTGATCACGATCCTGCTCACGCTGCTGGCGGTCTGGTACTACGTGCAGTCGCTGAAGGTGGCGCTGGTGCCCATCGTCTGCTCGATCATCGCGGTCGTCTGGCAGCTCGGCACGCTGGTGCTGCTCGGGTTCGGCATCGATCCACTCGGCCTGCTGGTGCCGTTCCTGATCTTCGCGATCGGCGTCTCGCACGGCGTGCAGAAGATCAGCGCGGTCAAGGAAGCCGCGGTCGCGGGGCTCGGCAGCGAGGACGCCGCGCGCCAGACCTTCCGGCAGCTGTTGATGCCCGCGATCATCGCGCTGCTCGCCGACCTGGTCGGATTCATCACCATCCTGCTGATCCCGGTGCGGGTGGTGCAGGAAATGGCGATCACCGCGAGCATCGGCGTCGCCATCGTGATCCTCACGGACCTGATCCTGCTGCCCGTGCTCGTGTCGTGGGTGAAGTGGGACGACAAGTACCGCGCGCGCGTCGAGGCGCGGCAGCAGAAACTCTCGGAGTTCTGGGACAAGCTCGCCAACATCACGAACAAGGGGCCGGCCGCGATCATCATCGCGGTGTCCATCGTGCTCGGCGTGCTCGGGGCCTGGAAGGGCCGGCAGACGCCCATCGGCGACACACAGTCGGGTGTGCCGGAGCTGCGGCCGGATTCGCGTTACAACCGCGACAGCAACATCATCACGGACAAGTTCTCGATCGGCGTCGACATCCTGACGGTCATCGTCGAAGCCACCGAGCCGGTGTGCACCAGCCACGGACTGATGATGGCGGTCGACGACTTCACCTGGACGATGCGCAACGTCGACGGCGTGCAGGAAGCGATGTCGCTGCCGCTGGTCGCGAAGATCGCGATCGCCGGCTGGAACGAAGGTAGTTTGAAGTGGCGAAACATCCCGCGCGAGTCCAACCAGCTCACGCAATCGACGCGTTACATCGAGACGAGCACCGGCCTGCTGAATGCGGACTGCGACGTCGTGCCCGTGATGCTGTTCCTGCGCGATCACAAGGCGGAGACCATCGAGCGCGTGGTCGACGCGGTGAAGGACTGGCGCGAGCAGAACCCGCAGGCGAACGCCTCGTTCAATCTCGCGACGGGCAACGTCGGTGTCATGGCGGCCACCAACGAGACGGTGAAGGCGAAGGAGTACCTCATCCTCGGCTGGGTGTTCGCCGCCGTGATCCTCATGTGCCTGCTCACGTTCCGCTCGGTGCTCGGCGCCGTGCTCGTGTTCCTGCCGCTCGCGCTGGTGTCGATCCTGGTCTACGCGGTGATGGCGATCGTCGGCATCGGCTTGAAGCTGAGCACGCTGCCGATGGTGGCGCTGGGCGCCGGCATCGGCGTCGATTACGGCATCTATCTCTGGAGCCGCATGCAGGAATTCCTGCGCGCGGGGCAGGGCGTGCACGAGGCGTATCGCAACACCATGAAGGTGACCGGCGCCTCGATCATCTTCACCGGCATCACGCTCGCCATCGGCGTCGTGACCTGGGTGTTCTCCCCGCTGCAGTTCCAGGCCGACATCGGCATCATGCTCACGTTCATGTTCTTCGTGAACATGCTCGGCGCGATCATCCTGCTACCCGCACTGGCCGCCTGGGCTTATGGGGTCAGACCCCGTTTCCCAGCAAACGGTGCCAGAGCTCAAACTCCCGCTCCATGATCACCCACCCATCTACTCGAGGTCTGACACCGTTTGCCAGGAAATGGGGTCTGACCCCATGACTCCGGAGGAATTCCGCCGGGCCGGCCATGAGCTGGTCGACTGGATCGCGGATTACCGCGAGCGCGTCGCGCGCGGCGAGTTCCCGGTGGTGGCGCGCGGCGCGCCGGGCGCGTTGCGAGATGCGCTGCCGCGCTCGCCACCGCGCGCCGCGGAAGACTTCGCGGCCATCCGGCGAGATCTCGATGCGCTGATCCTGCCCGCCTGTACGCATTGGCAGGATCCGCGCTTCTTCGGGTATTTCCCGTCGAATGGATTGCCCGCGGCCGTGCTCGGCGACTTCGTGAGCACGGGGCTCGGGCAGTTAGGCCTCAACTGGCAATCGAGCCCCGCGCTGACCGAGCTCGAGGAAGTCTGCCTCGACTGGTGGCGGCAGATGCTCGGGCTCTCGGAGCGCTGGTCCGGCGTCATCCAGGACACGGCCTCGGCCGCGACCTTCGTCGCGCTGGTGTGCGCGCGCGAGCGCGCGTCGAACCATGCCGCCACGCGCGGCGGCCTGCAGGGAGAACGACGGCCGCTGATGATCTACGTCACCAGCCAGGCGCACAGCTCGGTCGAGAAAGCCGCGATGCTCGCGGGTTTCGGCCGCGAAAACCTGCGCGTGGTGGCGGTCGACGGCAACTTCGACATGCGCACCGAGGCGTTGGCCGCGGCCATCATCGAAGACCGCGCGGCGGGCCGCGAGCCCTGCGCCATCGTCGCCACCTGCGGCACCACCGCCACGACCGCCTTCGATCCGCTCGCCGCGATCGCGCAGGTGGCGCGCAGCGAGGAGCTGTGGCTGCACGTGGACGCCGCGATGGCCGGCAGCGCGATGATCCTGCCCGAGTGCCGCGGGCTGTGGGAAGGCATCGAGGGCGCCGACTCGCTGGTCGTGAACCCGCACAAGTGGCTGGGCGTGTCGATGGACTGCTCGACCTACTACGTGCGCGATACCCAGTTCCTGGTGCGCGTGATGTCCACCAACCCTAGCTATCTACAGACCGCGGCGGACGGCCAGGTGAAGAACTACCGCGACTGGGGTGTGCCGCTCGGCCGCCGCATGCGCGCGCTCAAGATGTGGTTCGTGATCCGCGACCAGGGCGTCGAGGGATTGCAGGCGCGCATTCGCCGCGATCTCGCCGAGGCGCGCTGGCTGGCCGATGAGATCCAGCGGGCGCCGCACTGGAAGCTGGTGGCGCCGGTGCGCCTGCAGACGCTTGCCGTGCGCCACGCGCCTCCCGGCCTCGACGATGCGGCCATCGACGCGCACAACCGCGCATGGGCGCAGGCAATCAACGATTCGGGCGAGGCCTGTCTCACGCCCGCGCTCATCGACGGGCGCTGGGCGGTGCGCGTCTCGCTCGGCTCCGCCGCGACCGAACACGAACACGTCGAAGGCCTGTGGAATCTCATGCAGCGTACGACCGCAGCGACCTCGAAGTAGCGGATACGGCGCGGCGCGCCGTCCATTGCGGGAGCGGGAGAAGAACATCATGAAGCTTTCGATCGATCGATGGGTTCTCGGCCTGGTCGCGATGGCCTGCGCCGCAGGCGCATGGGCCCAGCAGACGTCACCGACGGACGTGAAGATCGAAACGGTCGAAGTCACGCCCGGCATCTATGTGCTGTTCGGTCGCGGCGGCAACATCGGACTCACGGTCGGCGCCGACGGCGCGGCGATCATCGATGACCAGTTCGCGGACATGGCGCCGAAGATCCGCGCGGCGGTCGCGATGCTGTCCGAGAAGCCCGTGAGCTTCGTGATCAACACGCACCTGCACGGCGATCACACCGGCGGCAACGACGCGTTCGGCAAGGCCGGCGCCGTGATCATCGCGCACGAGAACGTACGCAAGCGTCTCGGCAATCCGCAGGTGAATCCCGCGACGAACCAGTCGACTCCGGCGCGCGCGCGCGAAGCGCTGCCGGTGGTCACGTTCGCGGATACCGCAACGCTGCATTTCAACGACGACGATCTCGAGTTCACGCACCTGCCGAACGCGCACACCGAGACGGACATCGTGATCCGCTTCCGCAAGGCCAACGTCCTGCACATGGGCGACTGCTTCACCGCGGGGTTCCCGTTCATCGACGGCAACACGGGCGGCACGCTCGACGGAATGATCGCGGGCCAGGCGAAAGTGCTCGGCATGATCGACGATCAGACGAAGGTCATCCGCGGACACGGTCCGCTCGGCAACAAGGCGGAGCTCCAGGCCTATCACGACATGCTGGCCACGGTGCGCGATCGCATCGCGAAGCTGGTCAAGGCGGGCAAGACGCAGGAGCAGGTGGTCGAGGCCCGGCCGACCCGGGATTTCGAAGAGAAATACGGCGGCCCGTCCTTCAACGCGGCCCAGTGGATAGGCCGTGCCTATGTCGACCAGAAGCTGGCCTTGGAAAAACGCCGCAAGCGTTGAGCTCTTGGTGGAAACCCCTGCTCATCTAACCAGTTGCGCGATTCCGGTGCGACATAACGCGCTTCATCGTGGGCTTTTCGCACAGATGCGGGCCACGATCCGTCGCCGTCCTATGGACAGGAGGGCGCGCGCTGGTGAAAGTCCACGCGACGTCGCGTTTTTCACCGCGCGCGCGGGAACAGAATGAAGAATTCGAACAAGGCCACCCAGATGCTCGACCTCCCCTATCTTCCGGAGGCTGAGCAATATCTCGACGAGCTCGAGCGCAGCGGCCAGTTTCGCATCGGCGTCGAAGCGGAAAACGACGATGGCGAACCCGGCGAACCGCCGGCCAGCAACGACTATTCATTGCGCCGCGGCTCGGGCAACGCGTCGATCCAGGACTGGTGGACGAGCGGCAGCGTCACGCTGCGCCTCGGCTCCGGAATCGACGGGGACAACGTCGCCCTGCGGCGCGTCGACGACTCACTGCAGGTGCTCACGCTCGACGGCCAGGACGGCATCACGCTCGAGGGCTACCTCGGTCTCATTCCCGACGCCTCGACGCTGCGCATCGTGTTCGAGAGCGGCGCCGAATGGGCCGGTCTCGCGCTCACCTCGCGGATCTCGAGCTAGCTACCCGTAGGGATCGAGCTCGATGTAGCTCACGGGCAGACCCGTGCGTGTATCGATCACCGCCGTCCAGAATCCCGTGCTGTAGTGGATCGGCAGCCAGCGCTGGTATTCCTCGGGAATACCCGCCTCGCGCTGCGCCGCCTCGATGGCGGGTTTCGCGGCGGCATGCTTCGCGATGAGATCCTCCATCCTGCCGGCCCGCTTCAGGATGTTCGGCATATTGGTCTCATAGGGCACATAGAAGCGCGGACGCATCTGGACGTCCTTGCCGTCGATCGCCTTGAACAGCGCCTCCTGCTTATCTTCCTCCGGCACGACCACCGAGACGAAGCGCGCGCCGGACAGCGGCCGCGAGGCATATTGCGGATCCCGCGCCGCGGCGAGCTCGTCGGGGGTCAGGTCCGCGGCCTGCACGACCTCGAACCGGTCCACCGTGAAGGCCATGTAAACCGGCCTTGCGCCGGCCATGATCCACACGCCATACGCGAGCGCCGCGATCTGGATCGCGCCGACGATGGAGTAGTCGGTGATCAGTTCGCGGCGGGACTTGCGGCTGTTGTAGATCACCAGCGACATCAGCGGGCCGAGCGCGAGGTCGATGCCGACGACCAGCATGAACAGCTCCATCCCGCCGAGCATCCGGGTGTACGGAGGCGGATACCACACGACGAAGATCAACGCCGCGGCGATGGCCGCGAGCAACAGGGTCGCGAGGAAATGAATCCCGCAGGCGACCAGCTTTTCACGCCAGACGTTCATGACTCTCACCGTTTCAATCATCGAAGCGTACCGCTCCTCTGAGCCGCTTGGTTCTCTGCGAGCGCGCCTTCGATGACAGGCGGCGCTCCTTCGAGGCGCGCGTGGGTTTCGTCGCATGCCGCTTCTTGGGCGGCACCAGCGCGCGGCGCACGAGGTCGAGCAGGCGCGATTCGGCATCGCGGCGGTTGTGTTCCTGACTGCGCGACGTGCGCGCCACGATGAGCAGCTCGCCGGCGTCGGTGACTCGCTGACCCGCGAGCTGGCGCAAACGCGATTTCACGTCGGGCGAGAGCGTCCGGTTCCGCTCGAGCGCGAAGCGCAGTTGTACGGCCGACGCGACCTTGTTGACGTTCTGGCCGCCCGGGCCGGCGGAGCGGATGAACGCGACTTCGAGGTCGGAATCCGGAATCTCGAGACCTGGCTTCACCTGCAGGCTCATCCGGCCAGGCTCACTCGGCGGCGGGAACGATCCGCACGTCGTGCTGCTGCACGGGGATCGTGATGCCGTGCTTCTTGAACAATCGCCAGATCTCGCGGTTCACGTCCGAGCGCACGTTGTTCACGCCGTTCATCGGATCGCGGATCCAGAAGCGGACTTCCACGCGCATGCCGTAATTCTCGAAGCTCATCAGGCGCGAGACGGGGCCCGGATCCTTGAGGATGCGCGGGTGGTGCGCGGCCGCGTCGAGCAGCACCTGCAGCGCGACTTCCGGATCGTCCTGGTAGCTCACCATCACCGGGAGGCGGATGCGCACGCGCTGATCCGAATAGCTCCAGTTGATGACCGAGTTCGTGATGAGGTTCTGGTTGGGCACCAGCGTTTCGACGCCGTCGCGGTCGCGCACGACGATGTACCGGCCACGCAGCTCCTGCACCCACCCGAAATTTTCGGTGCTGGTGCCGGTCGTGCCGGTGAAGCTGATCACGTCGCCCGGCTTGATCGACTTGTCGAGCAGCAGCACGAAGCCGGAGACGAAGTTGCTCGTGATGGCCTGCAGGCCGAAACCGAGGCCGAGACCAATCGCGCCGGTGAGCACGGTCAGCGTCGTTAGGTCCACACCCGAGGCGTTGATGCCGAGCAGGACGCCGATGGTGAGCAGCGAGAAGGTCGAGAACTTGGAGATGCCGATGCGCGTCGAGATCGCGATGCCTTCGAGCTTCATCACGCGCCGCTCGATGGTGCGCGCGACGAGGCTCGTGACGATCAGGAAGCCGGCGAGGACGACGACTCCCTTGAGCAGCTGCCAGAGGCTGAACTTCGCGCGGCCGGGCACGAGATCGACGCTGTCCAGCGTGCGCTCGAGTCCGTCGAACCAGCCGAGCACCTGGAAGGCGATCGCGGCCCAGATCACGAACGTGATGCGCAGCTCCCAGGAGCGGATCCAGCTGTTGGGACCGAGCGATACGGACAGCACGTGCACGCCGATGCGCACCAGCACCAGCACCGTCGCCAGATCCAGCGCTAGATCGATGAATTCGGTCGGCAGCCTGAGACTGCCGAACACCAGGCGGATCCCGAGGATCAGCACGACCGCCAGGAACGGGGGCGCGAGCACCATCCCGGCGATGACGAGCTGACGCGGCCAGCGGCCGAGGTCCGTGCGCGCGGCGAGCGGCCGCATCCAGCGCTTGAGGTAGATGGCGATGCCCACGGCGAGAATGATCGCCATGATCACGGCGATCACTTCGGCCAGGATTTCCGGTGTGGTGAGTTGCTCGAAGAGGTTCTTCACGTAGCGAGGGGCCGGCGGTCAGGCGTTCAGATCGGGAATCAGCTCGCTTTCGAGCCGGGTGATCTGATCTTTGAGGATCAGCTTGCGCTTCTTGAGGCGCTTGATCTGGAGTTGGTCGGATTGGAAGTCGAGCGACAGGCGCGCGATGACCTCGTCCAGATCGCGATGCGCGATCCGCAGCTCCCTGAGCTTTTCAACGTTCTTGAAAAGCTCTCGATTGACGTTGTCCTGGTCTTCGATATCGCTCATCTGCGGGTTTGTGTGCTCAGTGTTCCACAAGCGACAGTCGCTCAGTGACCGGCGTCAGACCGGGCGCAAGCTTAAGCCAGCGGCCAAGGGGATTCCACGGCACCGACGGATCGTGGAAATCTGATCCGAGCGACGCGTGCAGGCCGAAACGGCGACATAACGAAGCGATGCGGTCCGCGTCGTTCGGACTCATCCCGGCCATGCTGGCTTCGAGGGCGGCGCCGCCTTCCTGGACGAAGGCCGCCGTCAGCTCCCGCAGGCCGCCCGATGAGAGGCGATAGCGGTGGGGATGCGCGAGCACCGCCACGGCGCCACTGTCGCGCAATACCGTCATGACGTCCGCGAACTCCGGCCATTGCGCGGGGACGTGGCCGGCCTTGTCCTTGTTGAGCCAGCGATCGAAAGCGTCTTGCGTGTCGCGGGCATGTCCGCGGGCGACCAGCGCGCGCGCCAGGTGCAGACGCGTCGGCGCGGTGACCGCCGCGGCCTGTTCGGCGAGCTCGCGGCCGGGGAGTCGGCCGCGCTTTTCGAGGCGTTCGCCGATTTCCCTTAGGCGCGTGCGGCGCCGCTCGAGCACGCGCGCGAGATGTCCTGCGAGGCCGGCGTGGCTGGCGTCGATCTCGAGACCGACCACGTGAATAGTTTGGCCGCGCCAGCTCGCGGAGAGCTCGGCTCCGTCGATGAAGCGGATGCCCGCGGCCGCGCACGCGACGCGCGCCTCGTCGAGGCCCGCCACGGTGTCGTGATCGGTGAGCGCCAGCGTGCCGACATTCCGTTGCCGCGCGCGTTCGACGAGCTCGGCCGGGGAGAGCACGCCATCCGAATAGTGGCTGTGCGTGTGGAAATCGACGAGGGGTTCGGCGGCCGTGTTCATCGGGGGTCCGTATGATACGCCCGCATGTCACCAAACCCGCAGCCGCGCCCCGATTGGCCGGTCATCGACACCGTCTGCCTGGATCTCGACGGCACGCTGCTCGACCAGGCTTACGACAATCACGTCTGGCGCGATCTCGTGCCCGAGCGCTTCGCCGCCGCGCGCGGCATCGATGTGCAGGCGGCCTACGCCGAGATGGCGCGGCGGTTCGAGGCGCGCAGCGGGACGCTCGACTGGTATTGCATCGAATACTGGAGCCGTGAGCTCGGCGTGGACATCGGCGCCCTGCACCGCGAGGCGCGCTCGCACGTCGCCTGGCTGCCTGGTGCTCGGGAATTCCTGGCGCGCATGCGCGGGGCTGGCAAGCGCCTGCTGCTGCTGACGAACTCGCATCCGATCGCGCTCGCGGTAAAACACGAACAGACCGGTGTGCTCGATCATCTGGATGACGCGATCACCTCTCACCAGTTCGGCGCACCCAAGGAAGATCGGCGCTTCTGGCGCGCGGCCGTGGAGCGATTCGGTTTCGATCCCGCGCGCACGCTGTTCGCCGACGACAACTCGCACATGCTCGTCGCCGCGCGCGACGCCGGAATCCGCTGGGTCTACGGCATCCGCCACTGGGATACCAAAGGCTCGCGCCGCGAGCACGCCGATCACCCCGCCGTCGACTCCGTGTCGGAGCTCGCGGTCGGTGCCGGGTGAGAGATCGCTGAGTTAGCGCGAGGTCGCGCGGGAAATCCGGGTTCGCCGAGCTAACTC
>JAEWLQ010000115.1 GCA_023457495.1 Pseudomonadota bacterium | reverse complement strand
GGGCGCGGCAGTCGGCGCAGCCGGTTTGGCCGGCGCGGGTGCCGCGGCGGCCGGCGCCGCGGCCGTGGCGGCGATTCCCTTCACGGTGACGACGAGCGCACCCGGACCCACCGTCCCACCCTTGGCTACGTGGACCTTCTCGACGACGCCCTTGGCGGTGGACGGCACGTCCATGGTCGCCTTGTCGGTCTCGAGCGTGGCGAGCGGCGTGTCGAAGTCGATGGTGTCGCCGGGCTTGACCATGACGTCGATGACGGAAACGGAATCGAAACTGCCCATGTCGGGCACGCGCACTTCGACCGGCCCTTCCTTGACGGGGGCCGGAGCCGGCGCGGCGGCGGGCGCTGCTTTCGCGGCGGCGGCTGGTTGCGCGGGCGCCGCGGATTTCGCGGGGGCAGCTGCGGGAGCGTCACTCTTCACTGTGACGACCACCGATCCCGCCGACACCGAACCGCCCTTGGCGATGTGCACCTTCTCGACGATGCCCTTGGCGGTCGACGGAATGTCCATCGTCGCCTTGTCGGTCTCGAGCGTCGCGAGCGGCGTGTCGATGTCGATCGAGTCGCCCGGCTTCACGAGCACGTCGATGACGGTCACCGATTCGAAACTCCCCATGTCGGGGACGCGTACTTCCACCGTGCTCATGCTTTCTGCGGATCCAGCTTGTTAGGGTCGAGGCCGAGCTTGTTGAGCGCCGCCTTGAGCGTTCCCTTGTCGAGCGCGCCTTCCTCGGCGAGCGCCTGCAGCGAGGCGTACACGATGTTCTTCGCGTCCACCTCGAAATGACCGCGTAGCGCGGCGCGCCCATCGGAGCGGCCGAAGCCGTCCGTGCCGAGCGTGACGAAGCGGCCGGGAACCCACTGCCGGATCATGTCCGGCCAGGCGCGCATGTAGTCGGTGGCCGCGATGAACGGGCCCGTGGCCTTCGACAGCGCCTGCGCGACGTACGGCACCTTGGCGGTCTCGCCCGGATGCAGGCGGTTCCAGCGTTCGATCGCCAGCGCCTCGCGCCGCAGCTCCGAGAAACTCGGCGCGGAGTAGATGTCGGACGGAATGTTGAATTCCTGCGCGAGGATGTCCGCCGCCGCGAGAACCTCGCGCAGGATCGTGCCCGATCCCATCAGCGTGACGCGCAGCTTGCCGGCGCCACCCGTCTGCAGCAGGTACATGCCCTTGAGGATGCCTTCCTCGACGCCCTTCGGCATCGGCGGCTGAACGTAGTTCTCGTTCATCACCGCGATGTAATAGAAGACGCTCTCGTCGTTGGCGAACATGCGCTTCATGCCGTCGTGGATGATCACGGCGAGCTCGTAGGCGTAGGTCGGGTCGTAGGCGACGCAGTTCGGGACCGTGGCCGCGTGCAGCAGGCTATGGCCGTCCTGGTGCTGCAGGCCTTCGCCCGCGAGCGTGGTGCGACCCGCGGTGGCGCCCATCAGGAAGCCGCGCGTGCGCAGGTCGCCGGCGGCCCAGTAGAAGTCGCCGACGCGCTGGAAGCCGAACATCGAGTAGTAGATGTAGAAAGGCACCATGTGCGTGCCATGGTTCGCGTAGGCCGTGCCCGCCGCGATCCACGAGCAGGTCGAGCCCGCCTCGTTGATGCCCTCTTCGAGCATCTGACCCTTCTTGTCCTCTTTGTAGAACATGAGCTGGTCGGAATCCACGGGCGAGTACAGCTGGCCCGCCGAACTGTAGATACCGATCTGGCGGAACAGGCCTTCCATGCCGAAGGTGCGCGCTTCGTCAGGAACGATGGGCACGACGTTCTTGCCGATGTTCTTGTCCTTGAGCAGCTGCGTGAGGATGCGCACGAAGGCCATCGTCGTCGAGATCTCGCGGTCGCCGGTGCCTTCGAGCATGGCGCTGAAGGAGGCGAGCTCGGGGATCACGAGCGGCTGCGCGACGATCTTGCGCGCCGGTAGATAGCCGCCGAGGGACTTGCGACGCTCGTGCAGATACTTCATCTCCGGCGCATCGTCGGTCGGCTTGACCAGCGCGAGCTTCGAGACCTGCTCGTCGGTCAGCGGGATGTTGAAGCGGTCGCGCACGGCGCGCAGCGCTTCCTCGTCGAGCTTCTTCTGCTGGTGCGCGACCATCTGGCCCTCGGCCGCCTTGCCGAGGCCGAAGCCCTTGACGGTCTTCGCGAGAATGACGGTGGGCTGACCCTTGTGCGCGCTCGCCGCCGCGTAGGCCGCGAACACCTTGCCGGCGTCGTGGCCGCCGCGATTCAGACGCCAGATGTCGTCATCCGACATGTTGGCGACCATTTCCTTGAGCTCGGGATACTTGCCGAAGAAATGCTCGCGCGTGTACGCGCCGCCCTTCGCCTTGAAGTTCTGGTACTCGCCGTCGACGCACTCTTCCATGACGCGCTTGAGCAGGCCCTGCGTGTCCCGCGCCAGCAGCGGATCCCAGCGCGAGCCCCAAACTACCTTGATGACGTTCCAGCCCGCGCCCATGAACGCGGCCTCGAGTTCCTGGATGATCTTGCCGTTGCCGCGCACCGGGCCGTCGAGACGCTGCAGGTTGCAGTTGACGACGAACACGAGATTGTCGAGCTTCTCGCGCACCGGCAGCGTGAGCGCGCCCATGCTCTCGGGCTCGTCCATCTCGCCGTCGCCGAGGAATGCCCAGACCTTGCGATCGGACTCCGGCACCATGCCGCGGTTTTCCATGTAGCGCTGGAAGCGCGCCTGGTAGATGGCCATCATCGGGCCCAGGCCCATCGAAACGGTCGGGAACTGCCAGAAGTTAGGCATCAGCCAGGGATGCGGATACGACGAGATCCCGTGGCCGCCGACTTCCTGGCGGAAATGCTTGAGTTGATCCTCGGAGAGTCTTCCTTCGAGGAACGCGCGCGCGTAGATGCCGGGGGATGCGTGGCCCTGCACGAACACCATGTCGCCGGGATGCTCGGCCGAGGCCGCGCGCCAGAAATGATTGAAACCGACTTCGTACAGCGTCGCCGACGAGGCGTAGGTGGAAAGGTGTCCGCCGTATTCGCTCGACTGCTTGTTCGCGTTGAGCACCATCGCGAGCGCGTTCCAGCGGATGCACGCCTCGATGCGTTTCTCCATCTCGCGGTTGCCCGGGTACGAGGGCTCCTGCCCCGGTGTGATGGTGTTGAGATACGCGGTGTTCGGCCGGAACGGCAGGTAGGCGCCGGAGCGGCGCGTGTAATCGATCAGTTGCTCGAGCAGAAAATGCGCACGGCCTGCGCCCTGCGTCTTCAACACCGAGTCGATCGATTCGATCCACTCACGTGTTTCGATCGGATCGACATCTTCGAGCTTCATGATTTCCGTCATACAGGTCCAATTCCGATGCACGCCAAAGCAAAGAGTGCAGCGCGCGCTGTGATAGCATGCGCCGCGTTGTCAGCGAGGTAGAGGGGCTGGGAAAACAAGGGGCGCTATGATCGTTTCTTGAGCCGCCCGGGTCAAGCAAACCTCAATCCGGACAGCAGCTTACGGCGCGTTTTGCGCGCCCCCACCAGGACATTTCCGAGTCATTTTCAAGTAGCGGCGAAACGCGATGGAAATCAGGATACGCCGCCCGGACGACTGGCATCTGCACCTGCGCGATGGCGCGGCGCTCGCGGCCGTATTGCCGTTCACGGCGGCGCGTTTCGCGCGCGCGATCGTGATGCCGAACCTCAAGCCCCCGGTCACCACCACGGCCGCGGCGCTCGCGTATCGCGAACGCATCATCGCCGCCCTGCCCCCGACCGATGGCGGACGCGCGCGATTCACACCACTGATGACGCTTTATCTGACGGATCGCACCGACAGCGCCGAGATCGACCGCGCCAAGGCCAGCGGCGCGGTGCATGGCGTCAAGCTGTACCCGGCCGGCGCGACCACGAATTCGGATTCGGGCGTGACGGACATAAGACACACGGATGCCGTGCTCGCGCGCATGAGCGAAGTCGGCATGCCTCTTTTGGTGCACGGCGAGGTCACGGCGCATGACGTCGACGTGTTCGATCGCGAATCGCGTTTCATCGACGAGGTGCTGGGGCCGACGCTCGAAAGGCATCCGAAGTTGCGGGTCGTTTTCGAACACATCACCACGAAGCGCGCCGCCGAATTCGTGAAAGCCGCGCGCCCGGGCGTGGGCGCGACCATCACGCCGCAGCACCTGCTCCACAATCGCAATGCGCTCTTCGAGGGCGGCATACGGCCTCACTACTACTGCCTGCCCATCCTCAAGACCGAGCCGGATCGCGCGGCGCTGATCGAGGCCGTGACCAGCGGCAATCCGCGCTTCTTCCTCGGCACCGACAGCGCGCCGCACGCGCAGCACACGAAGGAAAACGCCTGCGGATGCGCCGGCATGTTCTCCGCGCACGCGGGCATCGAGCTGTATGCCGAGGCGTTCGCCGCCGTCGGCAAGCTCGACAAGCTCGAGGGATTCGCCTCGGACTTCGGCGCGGATTTCTACGGCCTGCCGCGCAACAGCGAATACATCACGCTGGCGCAGCGCGACTGGCGTCCGCCGGCTAACTATCCCTATACGATGGATGGCGGGCGGGAAACCCGGCTCGTGCCGATGCGCGCGAATGAAGTCATCCGCTTCGAGCTGGTGACCTGATGGAACAGTTCCTGCCACCGGTCGAAGAAGGCAGTTTCAGCGGGCCGCCGCTGATGAGCCGACGCTTCCGCTCGTTCCTGCCCGTGGTGATCGACGTCGAGACCGGCGGATTCAATTGCGCCACCGACGCGCTGCTGGAAATCGCGGCGGTCATGGTCCAGTTCGGCCCGGATGGCCGGCTGCAGCGCGGCGAAACGCACACCTATCACGTGCGCCCGTTCGAAGGCTCGAACATCGAAGCCGCCTCGCTCGCGGTCAACGGGATCGATCCTTATCACCCGCTGCGCCCCGCGCTGCCGGAGAAGGACGCGCTCGGGCGCATCTTCACCGAGGTGCGCGCGGCGATGAAGGCGGCGGACTGCAAACGCGCGGTTCTGGTGGGCCACAACGCCGCGTTCGACCTTGGATTCCTCAATGCGGCCGTCGCGCGCGCCGACATCAAGCGCAATCCTTTCCACCCGTTTTCCTGCTTCGACACCGCGACGCTCGCGGGCGCCGCCTTCGGCCAGACCGTGCTCGCGAAGGCCGCGCAGGTCTGCGGCCTCGACTGGGACTCGAGCGAAGCGCATTCCGCGCGCTACGACGCCGAACGCACCGCCGACATCTTCTGCGAAGTCTGCAACGCCCTCGATCACGTCTGGCGCCGCGCCGAAGCCCGCGCCCGAACCCTCCGCGACCTCGACCAGCCCGTCAGCCCACCATTCCCGGTGTCGGTGCCGGGTGAGAAATAGCTGAGTTAGCGGTGGTCGGCACCGACCTCTTCATCCACCCGTCGCGCCGGCTTCCGCCAGGAGCTTCTTCAGCTCGCCGCTGCGGTGCATGTCGAGCACGATGTCGCAGCCGCCGACCAGTTCGCCGTTCACGTAGAGCTGCGGGTAGGTAGGCCAATTCGAGAACTTCTTGAGCGCTTCGCGCAGCTCGGGATCCTCGAAGATGTTCACGGAATGGAACGAATTGACGCCATTGGCGCGTAATGCCGCGACCGCCTGGGCCGAAAAGCCGCACTGCGGAAAATCCGGTGTGCCCTTCATGAAAAGCACCGCCGGGCTGGTGCCGATGTGAGTCTTGATCCGGCTGACGACGTCTTCTGCCACCTTGATTCTCCTTTGCTCGAGCACCCGGATGAGTGCCCACTGTGCCTCCGCGCTCATCGACGACCAGGCCGCGATTTCCCCGAGCGTCCGCAAACAACCCGAGCAGCGACCATCTTCGGTGAGTACGCAGACTTTGATGCAGGGGGATTGCGGGCGTTCAATCATGGCTGGCCGCGCGGAGCGCGTTGAATTATGAGGGTTCGTCCCCTATCCTTCAAACCGCTCACCGGGGAGATCAAGTCAATGAAAATATTCACGAATCATCGTTATGCCCTCATCACCGGCATCGTTCTCGCGGTGGTGCTCTCTTACATCCTGCATGTCACGCTCGTTCCGGAGGCCGAGTTCAATCATCTCGCCCTCGCGCGCTGGGTGCACATCGTCGCGGGCGTGTTCTGGATCGGCCTGCTGTATTACCTGAATGCCGTACAGGTTCCCGCGATGGCCTCCGCCACCGAAGACAAGGGCGGCCCCGGCCCCGCGGCCATCGGCAAATACGTCGCGCCGCGCGCGCTGTTCTGGTTCCGCTGGGCCGCTCTGGTCACCTGGGTCGCGGGCGCGTGGCTGCTGTCGGAGCGTTTCGTGCCCGCGTTCACATTCGGCTTCTCGAATGGCTCGCACGACTACCAGACCATCGTCATCGGCATCGGTGCATGGCTGGGCACGATCATGTTCCTCAACGTGTGGGGCATCATCTGGCCCAACCAGAAGCGAGTGCTCGGCATCGTCCCGGCGTCGGATGAAGAGAAGGCCAAGGCGCGCAAGACCGCGCTGTATGCCTCACGCACCAACTTCATCCTCTCGATCCCGATGCTGCTGTGCATGGGCGCCACGTCCCACGGCCTGCCCTTCTGATCGAGAAGGTCCCACCGGAAATCATTGCGCGGCAGGTCTCGGCCGCGCTTTCTGAAGATATGGGCGGCGGTGATGTCACCGCCGCCCTGGTTCCCGCCTCCCAGCAAGTACGCGCGTCGGTCGTCGCGCGCGAGCCCGCCATCCTGTGCGGCGCCGACTGGGTCGATGCCACCTTCCGCGAGCTCGATCCCAACATCCGCATCGAATGGCTGGCCCGCGATGGCGAGCGCATCCTTCCCGACACGACCGTGTTGCGCGTGATTGGATATGCCCGGCCGATCCTCACGGGCGAACGCACCGCGCTGAATTTCCTGCAGACCTTGTCGGCCACGGCCACCGCCGCGAGCCGCTACGTGGACGCCGTGGCGGGCACGCAATGCCAGATTCTCGACACGCGCAAGACGCTGCCGGGCCTGAGGCTCGCGCAGAAATACGCCGTACGCTGCGGCGGCGCGCGCAACCATCGCATGGGGCTGCATGACATGGTGCTGCTCAAGGAAAACCACATCATCGCGGCCGGTTCGATCACCGCCGCCATCACGACAGCGCGCAGGCTTTCGCCGAACGTGCCCGTCGAAGTCGAAGTGGAATCGCTGGTCGAGCTCGACGAGGCGCTCGCCGCCGGCGCGGACGTGATCATGCTCGACGAGCTCACCCTCGATGACATGCGCGTCGCGGTACAACGCAATCGCGAGCGTGGTGGCAAGACGAAGCTCGAGGCGTCGGGCGGCGTCACCCTGAACACCGTGCGCGACATCGCGCTGACCGGCGTCGACTACATCTCCATCGGCGGCATCACCAAACACGTGCAGGCCGTCGATCTTTCGATGCGCTTCGAGTTCGTCGCGTGAGTCCGCGGCGCGCCGCATCGCTGGCCGCCATCGCATTGCTGGCGGCGGGCTGCGCGCGCCACGACACCGACTCACTGCCCGGCACGGTCGAACGCGACCGCGTCGAGCTCGCCGCGGAAGCCAACGAATCCATCGTCGAACTACCCTTCTCCGAAGGTGCCAGCGTGAAGGCGGGCGACATCATCGTCGTGCAGGATCGCGTGTTGTCGGGCGCCGAGGTAGACGCCGCGCGTGCGCAGCTGGCCGAAGCCGAGGAACGTTTCGCGGAGCTCAAGAGCGGCCCGCTGCAGACCACGATCCGCGCGGCCGCCGCGCGCCGCGATCGCGCGCGCGCCACC
>JAEWLQ010000114.1 GCA_023457495.1 Pseudomonadota bacterium | reverse complement strand
CAGTCTTTTCTCACCCGGCACCTACCGCGGCACCACCGCCTTCAGTCGATTCCATGGACTCGCAGGTCGATCATCTTGTCGACGGTCAGATCCTTGATGCCGCGCGATTGCATGCGGGAGATGAAATCGGGTGTCACGCCGTGCACGCGCATCGCCACGAGCTGATTCGAGCTGGGCTTGTCGAAGCCCAAACCGCGCACCTGGTCGATGAACTCGGGCGACACGCCGTGCACGCGGAAGGCGATGAGCTGATCCTCGCTGGTCTCGAGACCCGCGTTGCGCACCGCGCGGGCGAAGGCCGGCGTCACGCCATGGACGCGGAAGGCTATGAGCCGATCGGCGCTGGTCGCGGGCAAACCCTCGGCGCGCAGACCGTGGATGTACTGTGAGTCCACCCGGAAGATCCGGAATGCGATGAGCTTGTCGGTGTCGAGCCCGATGAGGTTCTCGCGCTTGATCTGCCGTGCGAAATCCACGGTCACATCCGTTACCGCCATCGCGAACTGCTTGTCCGCGTCGATACCGCCAAAGCCAATTGCCTCCATGTCCTTCGGATACTGCGGGTTCGCGGTGAAGACGAACAACCCCGCGCCCTCGGCGTTGTTGAGATAACCCTCGCAATCGAACCGGCCCGCATCGCGCGTGATGTGGAACGTCACGGCGCGTTTGCCGGTGGCGGCCAGATCGAGGCCGAGGAACTCCCCAGCCGGCCAGTCGGTGGAGTGGTTAGAGTGCCCGCCATTCATCCGGTGGCTCAGCGCGAAGTGCACCATGCCGGCTTGCTCGGACGTCGACAGCGTCCAGTTGCCCTTGAAGGGCTCCGCGGCCTGGGCGAGGGACAAAACGGAGGCGCACAACAGCCCGGCGGCGAGCGCCGTGAATCTCGCTTTCATGGGAATCTCCTAATTGCGGGGCGGTCGCCCCGCGAATTACAGGACGTCTGCGTTCTTGAGCTGGATCAGCCGATCGAGGTCCAGGTCCTTGAATCCATGCGATCGCGCCTTCGCGATGAACTCGGGCGTGATGTCCATGACCTTGGCGTGGATGACTTCCTCGAGATCGGCCTTGAAGCCGGCGGACTCGAGCATGCGCCGATACTCCGGCGTCACGTCGTGCACCTTCATGCCGATGATCTGATCGGCGTCGGGATTTTCGCCCTGCGCGCGAATGCCCTTCACGTACGCGGCGTCGATGCCGTGCACCTTCATCGCGACGACCTCGTCGAGATCCGCCTCGAAGCCGAGTCCGCGCATTTCCTTCACGTACTCGGGCGACACGTCATGCACCTTCATCGCGATGAGCTGCTCGACATCGGGATTCAGGCCCGACGCGCGTATGCCGCGCACGTAGTCAGGCGTGACGTCGTGGATCTTCATCGCCACCAGGTTGTCGACGTCGAGGTTCTCGATGCCGACGCTCTTCAACTGGTCGATGTAGGAAGGGCCGCGCGGTTCGCTCGATGCGCGTGGCGCCGCTGTCTGCGGAGCCGGCACGGGCTTGGCCTTCTGCGCGGGCTTCGCGGCCGGAACCGCCTGCGCAACGGTCACTATCGCGGGCGGGTTCACAGGCGAGGGTGGATTCACCGGCGAGGATGGATTCACCGGCACCGGCGGATCGGCCTGCGCGACCAGCGCATCCGCGGCCGCCGCCAGCGCCGGCTTCGCGACGCCGAGCGACACGGCGCCGGCCAGCAACGCCGCCATCAGCACCAGCGACGCGGTGAAGACTCCGGCATGACGCCCGCCGTTCTCGCCCGTGCTCACGCCTAACAACCGCGCGATGCGTGTCGCCACCGGCCCGCCCGTGACGGCCATCGCGAACGCGGGGGCATCGCGCCAGCCCGTCATCGTGGCGAGCGCGCGGGCATAACCCACGGACTCACCACTCGCGGCCACCGCGATGTCATCGCAGCAGTCCTCGCGATCCGCGCGGATGCGATTGTTGAGCCACCACACGGCCGGATGGAAGAAGAACAGCGTCTCGGCGATCACCTGGAAAAAGTTCACGGCGACGTCGAAGCGCTTGATGTGCCCGAGTTCGTGGGCAATGACGGCTTCGAGCTGGGCTTCGCTCAAGCCAGTCAAGGCACGCATCGGCAGCAGCACGATGGGACGGAGGAAGCCGATCACCGCCGGCGCATTGACCTGGCGGCACTCGCAATACCGGACGACGCGCGTGATGCCGAGTTTCTCCTGCAGCGCACGGAACTTCGCTACGAGCTCCGCGGGCAGCGACACGAGATTGCGCCGGCGCAGGTGTTCAAGGAGCAGCAACCCGAACGCGACGCGTAGCGCGAGCACGCACACGCCGATCAGCCAGATCCGCGCGACCCATAGAAAGGCCGCGTCGAGTTCGCTGCCCGCCGGCGCGCCCGCCAGAAGCGGAGCGGCGACGCCAGCAGGGGCCTCGAAGACAGAGCCGAGCAGAACGGCAGGCGCTTCGCGCGCGACCAGTAGTTCGGCCACGTCCGGCGTTCCGCTCAACAGCGCAAACGTTGCAGCGAACGACACCAGCATCAGCACCAACGCCCCGAGCCCGACCAGGTACCGCGCCGAGGGCGAGCGAAACACATACATCGCCGCGGCAGCCAGTGCCGCGATCGCCGCGCCCTGCCACAGGAAATGCAGCAGCGACCAGGCGAGGGTCTGCATGAATCCGGATGAGTCGATCATGGAAGTTTCCTCTCGTATTCATCGAGCATGCGGCGGATCTCGTCGATCTCCTTCTTCGAGCTGCGACGGCCCGAGAGCGCATGCTGCATGAGCTGACTGGTGGAACCGCGGAACACTCTCTGCAAGACATCGGCCGCGAATTGCTGCTTGGTCTTCTCCGCCGGGAGCGCGGCGGTGTAAACGTGCGCGCGCTGATCCTCCGAACGTTGCACCAGTCCCTTGGTGGTCATGATCTGCAGCAGCTTGAGCGCGCTGGTGTAGCCGACTTCCTTTTCCTGCGACAGGACTTCGTGGATCTCGCGCACCGTAGAGGGGCCGCGCGACCACAGGATCTGGAGGATCTCGAGCTCGGACGGAGTGGGGTTGATTCGCGGTTCCTGCTTCATGGGGCACACGCTACTACGAAGCACTTCGTAGAGTCAACGAAGACCTTCGTAGATGGGACGTCGGACATCTCCCGCCCCGCCGTGGGCGTCGTCTCATGCGCTCCGTGCCCGTATCCAATGGAAGGGCCCCATGGCGGGGCGTACGGTGGCCCCATGAAACTCAGCTCACTCTTCAAGATCGCACTAGGCGCCGTGCTGGCCACGCTCATCGTCAGATACGCCGGCCGCGGGGGCTTCGTCCAGACGGTCCTCGACGACCGTTTCGATTCCGATATCGCTCCCGGCGCGCCGTTCTAGACACATGTCCGCGCCCGGTGCGATCGGATTGCGCTCCGGCGACAGGATGCCGGCGCTGGGTCTCGGGTCGTGGATGCTCACCTCGCACACCCGTGATGCGGTTGGGCGGGCCATCGATCTCGGCTACCGCATGATCGACACGTCCGGCGACTATCACACGCAGAACGGTATCGGCCATGCGATCCGCGCGAGCTCGATTCCGCGCGACGAGTTGTTTGTCGTCACGAAGGTCGAGCCCGGCACGGACACCTACGAGGCCACGCGCGCGAATCTCAAAGAGATGGGACTCGAATACGCGGACCTCGTGCTGATCCATCGCGCACCGGACAAGGGCGTCGGCGAGGCCGAATGGCGCGGACTCATACGCGCCCGGGACGAAGGCTTCACGCGCAACATCGGCGTGTGCAGTTACCGCATCGATCAGTTAGAGAGCCTTGCACAGGAATCGGGCGAGATGCCCGCCGTGCACCAGATCGAGTGGAGCCCGTTCGGTCATAGCCTGGACATGCTGAACTTCTGCGAGGCCAATGGCGTCGCGGTCCAGGCCTATAGCCCGTTGACCCGCGGCAAACGGCTGCGCGACGAGCGTCTCGACGACATCGCGCGCGATCACGACAAGTCACCTGCACAGATAATCCTGCGCTGGGACCTGCAGCACGGCGTGACGCCCATCCCGAAGGCCTATCGCGAAGACCACCAGCGCGAAAACATCGACGTCTTCGACTTCGAGCTCGACGACCGCGAGATGGCGGCGCTCGATGGCCTCAACGAGCGCTACTCCGCGCTCGAAAAACTCGAATACCTCTGACCCCAGCGAGCTACCCGCGCGTGAGTTAGTCTTGCATCGTGGTGCCTGGCGCCGCGATCCACTTCTGGGGAGATAGAACATGCCACGCGCGCGCCGACGTCACGCCGAATTCCACAGCACCAATCGAGTTGGATGGTTACGAGCCGCGGTGCTGGGCGCGAACGACGGCATCGTGTCGACCGGCGCCCTGATCGTCGGTGTGGCCGCGGCCGGTACCGACAAGCAGACGATCCTGATCAGCGGCATCGCGGGCCTGGTCGCCGGCGCGATGTCCATGGCGGCGGGCGAATATGTCTCGGTGCATTCGCAGGTCGACGCCACCGATGCGGACCTGAAGAAAGAGAAGCAGGAGCTCGCCGAAGATCCGGGCGCGGAGCTGCGCGAGCTGCAATCCATCTACGTGAAGCGGGGACTGAAGTCCGATCTCGCCAAACAGGTGGCCGAACAACTGACGGCGCACGACGCGCTCGGCGCACACGCGCGCGACGAGCTCGGCATCACGGAGCAAACGGCGCCGCGTCCCATCCAGGCCGCGCTGTCCTCCGCCCTGAGCTTCACGATCGGTGCGGCCGTGCCGCTGCTGGTGGTCTTGCTGACGCCGCGCGCGATGTTGATCCCGGTAGTTGGCGCCGCGACCCTGCTGCTGCTCGCCGGTTCCGGCGCGCTAGCGGCGCATGCGGGCGGCGCGAGCAAGTCGAAAGGCGCCGCGCGCGTACTCTTCTGGGGTGCGCTCGCCCTCGCCGTAACGGCCGGCATCGGCAAACTATTCGGCGTCGCCGTCAGCTAGCGGGCTCACAAAGGCGCCAGCAGCACCTGCCAAACGTCGATGCGCTTCGCGCGGAACGCCGCGGCGCTGGCGCTCAGGTAGTAGTTCCACATCCGCCGGAAGCGCTCGTCGCGCCCGCCGATGCGCGCCCAGTACGCCTCGAAGTTCGCGCGCCACGCGATGAGTGTCCGGTCGTAGTGGGGTCCGATGGACTGCCAGCCGATCACGGTGAAGAGTCCTTCCACCCCACGCACGATCTGCCGCTGCGAGGGCAGCATCGAGTTCGGGAAGATGTACCGGTTGATCCACGGATCGGTGTGATTCGTCGAGCGATGACCGCCGATGGTGTGCAGCAGGAATCGCCCGCCGTCCTTCAGGCAGCGCCTGACTACTTCCATGTACCGGCGATAGTTGCGAACGCCGACGTGCTCGAACATGCCGATCGACCAGATGTGGTCGAATGGCTCCTTCGCCGCGCGCTCGGGCAGTTCGCGGTAATCCTGCAGGCGGATCGTGATCGGCAATCCGGCGCAGTTGCGCCGCGCATATTCGGCCTGTTCGCGCGCGATCGTCACGCCGACGCCTGTGATCCCATGTTTCTCCGCAGCGAACTTCAACGCGCCGCCCCAGCCGCAGCCGACATCGAGCACGCGTTGACCGGGGTGCAGTTCGAGTTTGTCGAACACGAGATCGAGCTTGTTCACCTGGGCCTCCGCGAGCGTGCGCGCGTTTTCCCAGTAAGCGCAGCTATAGATCATCCGCTCGTCGAGCATCCCTTCGTAGAGCTCGTTGCCGAGATCGTAATGCCGCTTGCCCACTTCGAACGCGCGCGCCTTGCGCTGCAGGTTGAACAATCCTGCGTGCAGCCACGCGAGCACGTCGCGCCACGTGCCGACCTTCTCGCGCGCGCCGCCCGCGAGCAGGCGATACACGAAACCATCCAGATCGCGTGCCTCCCACCAGCCGTCGACGTATGACTCTCCCAGACCCAGCGATCCGTCAGCCATGACGCGCGAGAAGAAGTCTTCGTTGGAGACCTGGATGTCCCAGGGATTGGCGCCGTTGATCTCGATGCCGCAGTCGGCGAACAGTTGCACGACACGGCTCCGGAGCCGGCTGGGGCGTGGCTCCAGAGGCACCAGGTCGGCCGACGCAGTGCGCTTCATGTTCCTATCTAATCACAGACTTCGTGAGGGATTCATGGCCTGATGACGTCGGAAAAATCCGGCGTCCAGGCTATTGCAGTGCGCGATCGTTCGAGGCCGCGGAGCGGGGCGGCGCGAGCCGCCCCTTCAGGTCCGAGGCGGTCAATGCCTCATCTTGTAATAGTCATCCGCGCGCGTGGCATATGAGCCCGCGCCATCGTTGCGAGTGAGCATGTCGAGCGAATCGGCCGGGGCTGCCTCGAGCTGTTCCTTGGAGAACGGCACGACGTAGCTGCCTTCCGCCTCGTTGTAGTCGAGCGCGCTCCACGGCACGGGATGGAACTTTTCCTTCATGCCGAGGAAGCCACCGAACCCGACGACCGCGAACAGGATCTTGTTCGAGGTCTTCTCGAGCACGATGTCTTCGATCTCGCCGATTCTCTGGCCAGCGGTGTTCTTCACCACCGTTCCGATGACTTTCTTCGCGCGGATCGCTTCCGTATGTCCAGTTGCGGTGGGCATCTGTCTCCTCCGTAAGTTTCTCAGTACCAGTCCCACCCACCATACGGACGAGGCGGGGAGACACCCCATCGGAAGATGTCCCGGCTCTGTGTAAGTCGATGGGGAACGGGCGCATGTGCCGCCGTAAGGCGCGCAGAATGCGGGGTCGCCCATTACGCCGAGGAGCACCGACATGCCCACATGCGAAGTCTGCGGCAACGATTACGACAAGGCCTTCACGGTGACCCGCGGTTCCGAGTCACACGTCTTCGACAGCTTCGAATGCGCGATTCACGCGATGGCTCCCGTGTGCAGCCACTGCGAATGCCGCATCGTCGGTCACGGCATGGAAGCGGGCGGCGAGTATTACTGCTGCGCGCATTGCGCGAGCCATTCAGGCGTGACGCAGATGCGCGATCGCGCGGAGTCGCGCCAGCCCGCCTGACAGGCTTCTAACGCGCCGCGATCAGCGGATCGTCAGCGCGATCTCGTCGCTGTGGAAGTTCGACTCGCGGCTCGCGATGCGCAACACACCCGATGAGCGGCGCAACGCGGCGGCCGGGATCACCATCGTCTGCGCGCTCGCGCGCGCATACGCGAGCTCACGCCAGTGTTCATCGCCATGCGGGCGATACAGCGCCGCGACGTTCACGCAATAAGGCGAGCGATAGCCCATCTTCCACTTGAGCGTCGCATCCGAGAGCGCCGACCAGGTGAGCGAATGCGTGTCGCGCTCGACCTCGAGCGGCCCGAGCACCGCGCGCGCGATGTCGAGTGAGCGCACCGGTTTCTCACGGCTCTCCACGAGCGACTGGGCGAGCGAGCTCGCGAGCAGGTGCTCCTTGATCTCGAGATAGCCCCACGCGGGATTCTGCGCCTTGAGCAACGCGGCGCAGCCGCTGACGTACGACGGTCCGATGGTGACGTGCTCGCGAACGATGTGACCATTCGCACGCCAGTCGGGCACACGACCGAAGCCGGGAGCGGCAAGGTGCGCAGCGTCCGAAACATGATTCACGAGCGGTTCGAGGCGCTCGTTGATGGACATCACCGCGAGCCGATTGGGCACGGAATGGTGCTCGCCTTCGGCGAGACCGCTGGTGGCGGGACTCACGATGAGCGCGTTGCGCGCGGCGGCGTACTGCATCGCGCGGCGCACCGCGGCCTGCTCGAGATCCGCCGCGTGGGAGACGTTGATGATGCTGGCGCCCATCTCCGCGGCGTATTCGATCGCGTGCGCCAGGTCGAGCGCGGCCGTGTCCGCCGAGCTGCTGAATCGGATCGGGAGGATGCGTGCCTCGGGAGCCACGCCGGAAAAGCTCGACGTCTCGCATTGCCGCCCCGCGGCGATGCCCGCGGCGTGGGTGCCGAGGATTTCGTGTTCACCCGCGGATTCGGCCGGGTGGCCGGGCACCGGATGGATGTTAGGCCGGATGAGCGGGTGATCGACCTGCACGCCGTGATCGATAATGCCAATGAGGACCGTGGGGTTGCCGCGAGTGCGCGTCCATGCCCTCTCAACCCCAAGCCATTGGAATGCAGTGCCGAATCGGCCTGCTGCGGCCTCGGCCATCGTCATGAATTCCTTCCGTTACCCGGTGAAGGGTGTTCAGTTGCAGAGACCTCTGCAACGAGTCGGGCAGCGGTGACAGGAGGCGTCAGTTTTTGACGAAATCGATCTCGAGCGGCTCTTCTTCGCTGGCTTGTTTGCGAACGCGGAGCTGATAGGTCCCCGACTGCAGCCGCTCGGCATTGAGCAGGACTTCGAGCTTCACGGACGAGGTGGGGCGTTGTCCGTAAAGCGTCGCGATATTTTCGGTGTGGTTCTCGCTGGTCAGGCGCGTCAGTTCGACGGAGTAGTCGTAATTCGCATCGAAGAGTCCGACGATTTCGACCAGGGTTGCGTCGTTGCGCAGCGTCGCGGTCTCCACCGTGCCGCGCACCTGCGCCAGGCGCAGCGTAGAAACGTTGCCGCGCGCGTCGCTCGCCGCGCTGAGGTAGGGCCGGGTTGCGGGATTCCACGATCCCCAGCCGATGAATCCGGCGCCGAGCGCGAGCAGGACCGTCGCGGCGATCGCGAAACGGCGGAAGGCCGAGGAGTCGTCGCGTACGAATTCGGCGGTCGAACCACGCGCCACTTCCGCCATCCCGGCGCGCAGGCGCTGCTCGAATTCGACCTGCCTCGCGAACTCAGGATTCGCGACGCAATACGTCTCGAAGGCTTCGGCATCGGCGGGGCCGAGCTTGCCTGCGAGATATTGTTCGATCCGCTCCTGGTTCATAAAGAGGTGCTCAAGAGGTCTCGCTTCGTGAAACCCCGTTCTTCCAGGATCTGCCGGAACCGCTTGCGTGCGCGGCTCAGCGCCTGGTTGAACGCGGTCTCCGTCAGTTCGAACTCCTCACAAATCTCCTGCTTGTCATGTTCATCTAGATAGAAGCGCTTGAGCATCAGGCGATCGCGGGCATGTGGCAGTTCGCGCAGCAGGGCGCGGACCGCGAGCGCTGCCTCCTGGTCGCCCGCCATTCCCTCGACACTGTTGCCCGGATCAGGATTGCGGTCCGTCGCATCACTGTCGATATCGGTCTTCTGTCGCTCAGCCTTCCGCAGTGACGCGATGGCGAGATTTCTTGCGGTTTGTGCCGCGAAGGCGGCCAGTTTCTCGGGATCTTCGATGCCATCGCCGCGCAGGCGGCGCAGCACGATGAGCAGGGTTTCCTGTACGAGGTCTTCCATGAGCGCGGTATTGCCGCCCGTTCTGCGGCGCAGCAAAACGCGCAGGCCCGGCTGGAATTGCCGCACGAGCTCGCTTTCAGCCGACCCGTCACCCGCCCGGATGCGGCGCGACAGGTCACCCCCTGGAATGAAATCCACCTTCAAAACCCCTTCAGACCGGCGCCCATCTTGCCACGGACAACCGTCGATTCATCCATGGCCCTTCTTTATTCGTGACGCCGTACGGGCAGCCTCACGTAGAACGTCGTGCCCTTGCCCATCTCGGTTTCGAAATCGAGCTGGCCGCCGTGGCCTTTCACGATGACGCTGCGCACGATCGAAAGGCCCTGGCCCGTTCCGCGGCCCACTTCCTTCGTCGTGAAGAATGGATCGAAGATGCGCGCGCGAATCGCCTCGGGGATTCCCCCGCCCGTGTCTTCGATCGCGATGAGGACGTCGTCGCCTTCCGCGCGCGTGCGCACGCTGATCCGCCCGCGTTCGCCCGTCTTCTTCATGCGGTCGGCGATGGCGTGCGCGGAATTGACCACCAGGTTGAGCACGACCTGGTTCACCTGGCCGCCATGACACATCACGGGTGGAAGCTCGCCGTAGTCGGTGTCGAGATCCGCGACGTCCTTGTATTCGCTGCGCGCGATGACGAGCGTGCTCGCGATCGCGCGATTGAGGTCGACCGCGCTCATCTCGCTCTGATCGTTGTGCGAGAAATCCTTCATCGAACGCACGATCTCCGCGATGCGCTGCAATCCTTCGGCGACCCGCGACAGCGCCGGCGGCAGCTCCTCGCGCAGGTATTCGATGTCCTCGCTTTCCTCGGGTTTTTGCGACGGCGACGCCTGTAGTTTGTCGATGTGCGCGAGCAGCTCGCCGACGCCTTCGCGGATGAAGTTGACGCTGTCGTTGAGATACTGGATCGGCGTGTTGATCTCGTGCGCGACGCCGGCCGCGAGCCGGCCGATCGATTCGAGCCGGTCGCTCGAGGCCATGCGCTCTTCGGCGGACTTGCGCTCGGTGATGTCGAACCCGATGCCGACGACGCCGGTGAGCTTGCCGCCGGCATCGCGCAGCGGAACCTTCGAGGTGAGCATCACGCGGTTCAAGCCGCTGGTCTGGTCGAACGCGATCTCCTCGTAGTCGATGAGAGGTTGGCCCGACTGGATCAGCGCCTGCTCGTCCTTGAAGAACTTTTCCGCCATCTCGCGCGGGAAGAAATCGAAGTCCGTCCTGCCGATGAGATCGGCGGGCTCGACACCCATGCGGTTCGCGACCAGCTTGTTGGCGGCGGTGAAGCGGCTCTTCGCATCCTTCGCGTAGATGCAGGCGGGGATCATGTCGATCATCGTGCGCAGGACGTTGCGCTCGTGGGCGAGGGCATCGGCGAGATTGCGGCGCTCCATCGTGGGGCTCGCATCGAGCAGGGCATCGGCGTCTTTGAAATTCATGATTGGAGAACGGGTCACGGGCAGATCCCGCAAGGGTTGGACGGTTATCCCGCTAACGGCGAACAACCCGCGGAACTTGAGCGGCTCGCACCCTTACGGGTGGGCGGGGCGAATCAGTTCACACGAGCGGCAAAGCGTCGCGCGTCGAAGCCCCAAGATTGCGCTATCAGATGTTGTCGAGACTGATCTGATCGAATACGCAATCGAAGCCGGGGCCTTCCGGCGCCGCGCACATCAGGCCGACCTTGACCTCGACCGCGGGCGGGAAATAGCCCTGGCGGACCGTCAGGAATTTTTCGCCGTCCTTCGAGCACTGGGCTTCGATCGAGTCGCGGGTGCGCACCACGCGCCAGTACACGGGCCCCACTTGGGTCAGGTCGTCCAGTGTCGACCAGTCGGAGAAGTCGTGCGTGAAGACGACGCTGGCCCAGCGTTTGCCTTCGAAGAGCTCTGAGCCGCACTTCATCCAGCGTTTTTCGTCGAGCCGCACCATGAGGCCGGCCTGATCGTAGAGCGCGGCGTAATTGCCGCCGATGCGGGCCGTGAACTTGAACTCGCCGGTCACGGGCAGGTGCAGGAAGTGACCGTTGTCGGTGACGTAGCCGTAGAAGGTCTTGCGCCAGAAATCGGTCTTGGCCTTGCTGCGCGCGTTGAGCGTGCCGTCGGCGTAGTGTTCGTTGGCCGGCGGATTGAACCAGCTCATACGGGTCAGCAGGTCGCCGCCGGCGCGTGGGACGAGCTTCGGATTGTCTTTCGGGTCCGCCGGCGTGGTGGCCTGCGCGGCGGCGGCCGCGGCGATGGAGAGTCCGACGAAGTCGCGTCTGGTGGGTCGCATGCCGGCTACTATAACCCGAGGTTCGGTAGATAGTTACGCAGCTCCGCGCGGCAAGCCTCCGCGCCGCGGAACTGGATGGCGTGCAGGCCGCATTCGCGCGCGGCGATCACGTTGCGCGTCAGGTCGTCGATGAACACGCTCTCGGCCGGCACGATGCCGGTTTTCTCCACCAGGTGTTTATAGATAGCCGGGTCGGGCTTGATCATCAGGATGGCGCCGGAGATCACGAGCTGCTTGAAGTGGCGGAAGAAGCCGTGGTGCCTGACCAGGTATTCGTACGTGCTCACCGGCATGTTGGAGAGCAGGAAGAGCTGAATTCCGCCGGCGGCCAGTTCCTCGAGCAGCTCGATGGTGCCGGGGATGGGGCTCAAGGACGCGTTGGCGGTCGCGAAAATTTTTCGCATGTCGTCGGGGGTGAGGCCCACGCGTTTGCCGAAGACTTCGGCGGCGGTCTCCACATCGAGCGCGCCGCGGTCGAATTCGTGCCAGTCCGCGTGTTCGAAGATTTCGCGGCGGATCAGTGCCTGGACTTCGGCGTCAGGGTGCAGTTTGGCGATGAAGCTCGGCGGGTCCCATTGCAGCAGTACCCCACCGGCATCGAACACGACGTTGCGGATCATGGAATCGGGAGCCGTTGATGACCGTGCAAAGATAGCGTCATTGAATTGATCTGTCCCGGCCGTGAAGTCCTTCATCGAGATCTGCGGCATCAAGAGTTACGCGGAAGCGCGGATGGCCCTCGAGGCGGGGGCGACCGCATCAGCCCGGCGGATTCGCGATGCGGTTGCGAACCCGCTGTACCTGGCCGGGGGATTGAATGCTGGCAATGTCGCGGATTCGGTGTGCGCGATGCGGCCGCATGGCATCGGAATCGGCATCGGCATCTGCGGCGGCGTGCGCGCGAACGGGGGCCCGGATCCGCTCGAGCTGCGCGCGTTCGTGGAGGCGGCGGGGGCGTAGACCCCGGCCGTCCGATCAGCGCTTGTCCAGGAGTAGTTTGACGCCGAAGAGGATGAGCGCGCCGCCGAACACACGCTCGATCCACGCGATGATCCGCGAACCCTTGAGCGCCCGCGCGCCGTGCGCGGCGAGATTCGCGTAGGCCAGCAGCGCGATGGCGTCGATCACGATCGTGACCGTCATCATGATAGCGAGCTGCAGCAGCAGGGGATGATCCGACCGGATGAACTGCGGCAGCAGCGCGAGCATGAACAGCAGCAGCTTCGGGTTGGTGAGCTGCACGAGCATGCCCTGCAGGATGATTCCACCGTGGTGGGCGGGCGGGGCGGGCGCCGCCGGAGCCGCGGCGACGGGCGCACCGACGGACGTCTTGTTCAGCACCATGCGGGCGCCGAGGTACATCAGGTAGATAGCGCCGACGATGCGGATCACCGTCATCGCGCCGCTGAAGCTCGCGAGCACCGCGAGCAGGCCGAATGCAATCGCGACGAATACGCAGACATGGCCGATGCTGATGCCAACGGTGCCCGCGATCGCCCCGCGCATGCCATGGCGGGCGGCGAGGCCCATGGTGAAAAACACCGCGGGGCCGGGCGACAACGCGAGCAGCGTCCACGCGGTGAGGTAGAGCAGGAATACGTTGAGATCCATGGCGCAACCCTACGCCCGCGCCGGGCCGGGCGGCCATAACAGTTGGTGCGCGCACCGCGCCACTGTATTGAACCGAGGTCCGCCCCCTTTTGCCGGGAAATGGGGACACTCCCCTTTTCCTAGCAAATGGGGACTGTCCCCATTTTCACGCCCGCGCGGGCATGGGGACGGGCATGTCGCGGGTGGGCATGGGGGCGGTGACCGGGGAGGTCAGGCCGGTGACGAGCTCCTCGATCTTCACGGCGTTTCCCGAGACGAAGCACTTGTTCGCCGCGGCGCCGATCAGGATCGAATACAAACCGCTGCGCTCGTCGGCGGCGCGTTTGTACTTGTCGGGCTCGGCCGTGCCGAAGACCTCCGTGAGCATCACGTTGTCGCCGCCGCCGTGGCCGCCCGTGCCGGTCCACACCTCGAGCTCCTGGGCCTGGCCGCGCAGCGGGATCACGCGCGTGCGGATGATGTCCTTCTCCTGGCCTTGGTAGTTAGTGGCGCCGGCCGAGATGGCGCCGCCCTCGACGATCTCGTGTTCGATGCGGCCCTTCGTGCCGTTGAACGCGATCGTGTAGCCTTCCCAGGAGTTGAACGCGTTCAGCGAGTATGAGAGCGTCGCGCCCATCTTGTACTTCACGATCACGTTCATCGTGTCTTCGATGTTGATGTCGGGCCGCCACACGCAGCGGTCGCGGAAATAGCCGTCGTGATGTTCGTTCTCGAGATACAGCTCGCGGAAGTTCTTGTCCGCGCCGATGTCCAGGTAGAACGTGCACTTGTCCTTTTCGGGGCAGGTGCGGCAGCGCTCGTGGTGACTGGTTAGTCCCATGCGGCGCGCCATCTTCGGCGTGTAGTACTCGTGTTTGCCGTTGGCGAGCACGAGCTCCGGATCCGAGCCCAGCCACCAGTTCACGAGATCGAAGTGGTGCGTCGCCTTGTGGACCATGAGTCCGCCGGAGATCTCCTTCTGGCTGTGCCAGCGGCGGAAATAGTCCGCGCCGTGCAGTGTGTTCAGCAGCCAGTGGAAATCCACCGACATCACGTCGCCGATGACGCCGTTCATGAGCAGATCCTTGATCTGCGTGCGCGGCGGCGAATAGCGGTAGTTGAACAACACACGGACGTGGCGGTTGTTGCGCTTGCAGGCGTCGACGATGCGCTGCGCCTTCTCGGGCGTGGTCGTCAGCGGTTTTTCGGTGATGCAGTCCATGCCGGCGTCGAGCGAGCGCACGATGTAATCGTCGTGGAAGGCGTCGGGCGTCGTGACGATCACGCAGTCCGGCTTGAGATCCCGGATCATCTTGTCGAAGTCCGCCGCGAGGTATTTCTTCGGCGCCTTGACGCCCGTCTTTGAAAGATCGGGAGCGACGAATTTCAGCGCGACGTCCAGACGCCCCGGATTCGTATCGCAGACACCAACCAGCTCATTGCCCGCCGCGAAGGTTTTCGTGATCGCCGTCATGTACATCCGCGAGCGCGACCCCACGCCCACGATCACGAACTTGCGCTTGCGCCCCGCCGCATACGTGCTGGCCGCCAACCCCACCGCCGCAACCCCCGCGCCCTTCAGCAACGCCCGCCGGCCGATCGTCGTTTCACTCATCTATATGTCCCCCAGGCTTGGTTGGTGCCGGGTGAGAAATCGCTGAGTTAGCTCGAGCGTCGGTGCCGGGTGAGAAATCGCTGAGTTAGCTCGAATGCCTGCGAGAGCGAGGTAGCGTCAGAGCTAACTCAGCGATTTCTCACCCGGCACCAACAACCCAACAACAATGACAACGTCCGAAGTGTTCCTGATCGCCATGGTGATCATCTTCACCGTGCCGTATCTGATCTGGCGGGGATTACGCACGGACTATTACGCGCCGCTGGTGGTGGTGCAGACCTTCGCGGGCATCCTGTTGGGGCCGGGCGTGCTGGGCGCCGCCTTCCCTGACTACTACGACTTCGTGTTCCGGCCGCCGGTGGTCCAGGCGCTGAACGGGCTCGCGCTCTGGGCGGTGACCCTGTTCGTGTGGATCGCGGGCGTCGAGCTCGACATCGGCGCGGCGTGGCGCCAACGCCGCGAAACGCTGTTTGCCGCGGGCGCGGCGCTCGGCAGCCCGATGATCCTCGGCTGCCTCGCGGCGCTGTTCCTCGTCAGCCCCGCGTGGATGGGCAGCGCCGCCCAGCCCTGGCAATTCGTGATCGCGGTGGGCATGTCGTGCGCGGTGACCGCGCTGCCGATCCTGGTCCTGCTGATGGACAAGCTAGACATGCTGCGCAAACCACTCGGCCAGCGCATTCTCCGATACGCGAGCCTGGACGACATCGCCATCTGGACCGTCCTCGCGCTGATCATGCTCGACTGGACGCGCGTCGGCCGGCAGCTCGCGTTCCTCGCGGCCTTCGCGCTCGCCGCCTGGCTGGTCCGCAAACTCATGGCGCGCCTGCCGCAGACCGACCGCTGGTACGTCGGCATCATCTGGCTCGCCGCCTGCGCGCTCGGCGCCGACTGGTGCGGTCTGCACTTCATGGTCGGCGCGTTCCTCTCGGGTGCGGTGCTCGACGCCGCGTGGTTCGGCGAAGAAGCCATCGATTCGATGCGCCGCAACCTGCTCGTCATCGGCATGCCGGTGTACTTCCTCAGCACCGGACTGCGCACGGATTTCGCCGTGGGTGGCGCGACCGTGTTGCTAGTCGCCGCCGCGCTGCTGCTCATCTCGACCATCGGCAAACTCGCCGGCACGCACCTCGCCGGGCGCTTCCTCGGATGGCAGCGCGGCGAAGCCTCGATCATCGGCTGGCTGCTGCAGACCAAGGGCCTGATCATGATCGTGTTCGCCAACGTGCTGCTCGACCAGAAGCTCATCACGAACGGCACGTTCACCGCGCTGCTCCTGATGGCGCTCGGCTCGACCATGCTGACCGTGCCGCTCGTCGCTCCACGCCTGGGCAGTAACGGGAAGGGCGTGGCGGGATGAGGGCACCTTGAAGGTGCGCCGACGGGCGCCAACGGCCGTTCGCCCGACAATGGCGTCTCGTCACCACGGACCGGTAGGAGGCGATACCGCGGCAGGTGCGTGGCGACCGACGGAATCGCGCCCCGGCATCGCGGACGATGAGCCATGAAGCTCTTCTCCTGCGACAACTGCCAGCAGACCCTGTATTTCGAGAACAGCCGTTGTCTCGCCTGCGGCGTCACCGTCGGTTACTGCCCCGAAGCCGCGCGTCTCGCCGCGTTCCCGGCCAACGCGGGACCCGCCGACGAATTCGATATCGCGCTGCCTAACAAGGAACCGCGTCGCTACCGCGCCTGCCGCAACTTCCGCGAGTACGAGGCCTGCAACTGGCTGGTCGCCGCCGAAGACCGCGACGACTACTGCCGCTCCTGCCGCCTGTCGCGGATCATTCCGGATCTTTCCTATACGGCCAACGAGCGGGCCTGGCGCCGTGTCGAAGCCGCGAAACGTCGGTTGCTGTACACGTTTTTCGCGCTGCGCCTGCCGGTGGACGGCCTCGCGTTCCACTTCCTCAAGGGCACCGAGAACGAGCCCGTGATCACGCGCCACGAAGACGGCGTGATCACGCTCAACATCGACGAAGCCGACTTCGCGTTCCGCGAGAACATGCGCGCGAAGATGGGCGAGGGTTACCGCACCGTGCTCGGACACCTGCGCCACGAATGCGGCCACTTCTACTGGGACCGCCTGGTGCGGGACACCGACCGGCTCTCCGCCTTCCGCGACATGTTCGGCGACGAGCGGGCTAACTACGAGGAAGCCCTCGAGCGCCACTACGAATTCGGCCCGCCCTTCGGCTGGGGCGAATCCTTCGTGAGCGCGTACGCCAGCATGCATCCCTGGGAGGACTGGGCCGAGACCTGGGCGCATTACCTGCACACGCTGGACACGCTCGAAACGGCCAAGAGTCACGGCCTCACGGTGCGTTCGCCCGCGGCGGACCGGCCCGGCGAGCGCGTCGTGACGGACCGCCTGGCCTTCTTCGATTTCGAGTCACTATCGACGGGGTGGACGGCGGTAACCCTGGCGCTCAACAGCCTGAATCGCAGCATGGGCATGGAGGATGCGTATCCCTTCGTGCTGTCCCAGCGGGTGCTCGACAAGTTGCGTTTCGTGCATGACGCGGTCCAGCAGGAACGCGAGGCCGCGCTGCGGGTCGAGGCGGCCGCCTGAGGCCGAAGGGCCGCCCATAGGCAGAATCAATGGAGGAGGTGGAGGCACGCGGCCGCCGGCGTTCTATAACGACTCATCACTGTCCACCTGCGCGGTCCACTCCAGCAGCTGAGTTTTCCCCGGCCGGCGGCCGGCACTTGCGCAATACCCTCACAATTGCGCAGGCCGGTCGCCCGGCAGGGCCCACGCTGCGGCCCTCACTACCGGGATGGCGCGGCCCGCCGCCGATGCCTGCGCTAACATCGGTGTCATGCGCTTCCGGCCGCTTCTCCTGTTGTTCGTTCCCTGTGTCGTCGCCGCCGCTATTGCCGCGCCGCGCGTCGATCATCACCAGCACCTGCTCACGCCGGCGATGGCCGCGGAGGGCCAGAAACCCATCGACGCGGCGGCGATGATCACGATGCTCGACGAGGCCGGCATCGAGCGTGCGGTGTTGCTCTCGAACGCCTACCGCTACATCGATCCGGCGCAGGTGAAGGCCGAGAACGACTGGACCGCGGACGAAGCGGCGAAGTATCCGGAGCGGCTCGTCGCCTTCTGCGGCTTCAATCCACTCGCGGACTACGCGCTCGAGGAGCTCGCGCGCTGCGCGGCCGACCAGCGTTTCGGGCGCGGCATCAAGCTGCAGTTCGGCATGTCGGCCGTCAATCTCGCCGACGCCGCCCACGTGGCGCAGGTGAAGCGGGTTTTCCAGGCCGCGAACGACTCGCGGCTCGCCATCGTGGTCCACATGCGCGGCCGGCGTGCGCATCCGTACGGCGCCGCGCAGGCGCAGACCTTCATCGACGAACTACTGGCGGCCGCGCCGGACGTGCCCGTGCAGATCGCTCATTTCGCGGGCGGCGGAGCGGCCAACGATCCACCCTCCGACGAGGCGCTCGCGACGTTCATCGCAGCGATCGCGCGCCAGGATCCAAAGGTCCGCAACCTGTACTTCGACGTCGCATTGGTCGCGCCCGCGGATCTTTCGCCCGAGCGAACGCAGTTCGTCGTGAAGAGCATCCGCGACCTCGGGCTGCAGCGGATCCTGTACGGCTCGGACGGCGGCGATCCTACCGATCCGCCGCCGAAGGCGATGCTCGAAGCCTTCCGCAAACTACCGCTGACCGATGCGGAGTTCCGCGCCATCGAAGGCAATCACGCGCCGTACCTGCGCTGAATCCCTTCAGGGCGCGCCTGCCCGGGCCGCGCCGTGCGCGAACCGCTTGCGCAGTTCGCGGCTCATCTGCTCAACTCGCCCGCGCATGAAGGCAACCTCGCGCCGATCGATTAAAACTGGCCTTGCGCTCTTGCCGACGCTTCTGGCGGGAGCCTGCGCCGCAGCCGCGGGCACCGCGGCTCCCGACGCAGCCGCCATCGACGCACTGGCGCGCGCCTGGCTGATCCGCAACGAAGGCGTCGGGCTTTCGATCGGCGTGTACGACAATGGCCAGCGGCGCTTCCACAACTACGGCACCACGCAGATCGACGGCAACGCCGTGCCGACCAAGGACACCATCTACGACATCGGCCCCATCAGCAAGACCATGACCGGGCAGTTGCTGGCCCGCGCCGTCGTCGAGGGCCGCGCGACGCTCGAAGACGACGTCGCGAAATACCTCGACGGTGAATACAAGAACCTCGCGCATGATGGGCAGCGCATCCAGCTCAAGCACCTGGCGAGCATGACCTCGCAGCTCGTGGACAACATTCCGGACGTGACCCAGCTGCGCAAACTCGATCACGAGCCGTTCGCGGTCACGCGGATGCGGATATTCAGCAACTATTCGACCAAGGAGTTCCTGCGCCAGCTCGAGCGCGTCGGGCTGCCACGCCCGCCCGGGGAGGCGCCCGGCACTTCGAACGTCAGCAGCATGCTGCTCGGCGTCGTGCTGGAGAAGATCTACGGCGAGCCGTTCGAGAGCATCGTCGCGCGCGAGATCGAGAGGCCGCTGCGCATGGGCAGCGGCACTAACCCTTCGGCCAAACTACTGGCGAAGGGCTACACACGGGACAACGAGGTGCTGCCGCCGTACGGCGCGACCTCGCAGTTCGCCGTGAACTCGCTGCGTTACAGCGCGGAGGACCTGCTGCGCTACGCGTCCTGGCAGCTGGTCGAACGCGACGCCTCGGTGAAGCTCGCGCACCAGCCGTTGTGGTCGACGCCCGATGGCCGCTCGTCCGTCGGATTCTTCTGGATCGTGGGCGACTCGCCGCTCGGCCGACGCCTGCAGTTCTCGGGGACGACGTTCGGCTTTGCGGGTTTCACCGACCTGTATCCCGAGTCGAAGCTCGCGGTGGTGTTGTTGTCCAACAAAAACACGGAGGGCGCGC
>JAEWLQ010000113.1 GCA_023457495.1 Pseudomonadota bacterium | reverse complement strand
CGTTTGCGCCGCGAGCGCCGCCTGGGTCACGGCCGGATCCGCCTGCGCGCCGTCGGCAGGCGCGGCCTGCGCGGGCGCCGGTGGCGGAGCCGCGGTCGTGGTGGGCGTCGGACGGTTGCAAGCCGCCAGCGACAGCAAGCAGCCCACGGCGAGGGCGACTAACTTCACGCGGGAAGAACGCGGACGGAATGCGCGCATGGCGGCGACGCTAGCGGCAGGTCCGCGCATCGCCAATCCAACCTTGGTCCGACAGGGTGCGTGGGGGCGCGCTACGCTGCGGCGCCGGCGCGGAACTTCAGGCGTAGCCGATCGCGTCGCGGATGGAGCGGATCAGGATGTCGCCGCGCAACGGCTTGCGCAGGTAGGTGCTCGCGCCGTCGGCGATGCACTGGTCGCGCATGCTCGACTCGTCGTGGGCGGTCACGATCACGATGGGTAGGTAGACGTTGGCCGCCGCGAGCCGACGCTGCACTTCACGCCCCGTGATGCCGGTCATCTGCAGATCGAGAACGACGCAGTCGGGGCGGCTCTCCTCGAGTGATTTGAGGAATGCCTGTCCCGAGGCAAAAGCCTCGACGTCCATTTCCGAGGCGCGCAGCAGGCGAACCAGGGCCCGTCGCACGGATTCCTCGTCGTCGACCACTGCGACGAAAGGGCGTTTCTTTTCCATGCAAGGCTCAGTAGGCGGCTGCACGAGGTTAGACAACAGTGGACTTACGTCTCATTCGGGCCGCGACGATTCGCCGATCTGCGCGGCGAGGCGCACGAGCTCCGCGACCGAACGCACCTGCATCTTCGTCATCACGCGTCCGCGATGAACCTTCACCGTCTTCTCCGCGGCGCCGAGCTCGGCGGCGATTTGTTTGTTCATCTTGCCCGCGACGACGAGATTAAGGACCTCGCGCTCGCGGGCCGTAAGGGCGGTGAGGCGCGATTCGACCAGCGCACGGCTCGCGCGCGAACGGCGCATGTTGGTGTCACGTTCGAACGCTTCGCGAATCGCATTGACGAGTTCTGCCAGGCGCACCGGCTTCGGCAGGAACGTCACGGCTCCGGCGCGCATTGCGTGCACGCTCATCGGAATGTTGCCGTTCGCGGTGATGAAGACGATCGGCCGGATGCAGCCACTACGGGTGAGGACCGACTGCAGCTCGAGGCCGTTCGTGCCGGGCATCGTGACGTCGGCGACCAGGCAACCCGGCGCCTCGGGATCATGATCCGCGAGGAATGCGTCGGCGGAATCCCATGAACGCACCACGAATCCTTCGGCCGTGAGGCCGCGGGTGAGCGCCGTGCGCACCGAGGTGTCGTCGTCCACGAGGAAGACCGTTTGTACGCCTTCGCTTCTGTTCAGAGCAGTGTTCATGGCAAACCTCGATCGATAGGTAGTTTCATGTGTAGTTCGGCGCCGCGGTCCGGCACGCTCTCCGCCCACAACCTGCCGCGGTGGGATTCCGCGACGGATCGGCAGATGGCGAGGCCCAGTCCCAGGCCGTTCGCCTTCGTCGTGACGAAGGGTTGAAAGATCCGCTCCAGCTCGCCCTCCGGAATACCGCCGCCACTGTCGCGCACGATGATCTCGACGGCGGCTTCGTGCGTCAGCAGGCGGGTCGAGACATCGATCTGGCGCACGTTGCCGGCCGTTCCGGCGATCGCTTCGCAGGCATTCATGATCAGGTTGAGGACCACCTGCTGGATCTGGATGCGATCCCCCATCACGAGCGGCAGTTCTCCATCGAGTTCGACGTGCACGGAGACGTTGCGCGATACGCATTCGCTGTGGGTGAGGTCGAGCGAATCCCTCACCACCGCGTTGACGTCGACGGGCTTGCGCTCGGTCTCGCCCTTGCCGAGCAATGCGCGCAGGCGCTGGATGACCTGCGCGGCGCGTTCATCATCCTGCACGATGTCGTGCAGGATCTCGCACAGCTCGGCCGGGTTCTCGGTGCCTTTCTCCAGCATGCTGAGCGCCGCCTCGGCGTTGCCGAGGATGGACGTCAGCGGCTGGTTGAGCTCGTGCGCGAAGGCGCCGGACAACTGGCCGAGCACCGCCGCGCGGGCCAGGTGCGTGACCTGCTGACGCTGGTTGCGCGCCTCGATCTCCGCGAGCTTGCGCGCACTGACGTCGGTGCGCGTGATGATCGCCCCGCCTTCGGGACGCCGCAGCCGCTCGATCGAAACCTCGATCCACGCGGGCTCGGTCCCGTTGGCCTCGCGATACTCGAGCTGGCAGCGCACGCCCGTGCCGTCGAGGATGGTGCGCAGCGCGCGCAGCTGTTCGGCCGCGCCGCGTTCGCCGCGCTCGGCGGCGCGCGCGCAGGTCTCGATCATGTTGTCGCCGGCGCAGACCCGGTCGAAGCGCGAGTTGTGCGTCGATTCGACCGCGCGCCGCCACGAGTCGTTGACCTCGATCACGACGCCGGCGCTGTCGATCACGGCGATCTGGTCGTGCAGCGATGCGAGCACGGCGGAATGCAGCGATTCGGCGTGCTTGCGCTGGGTTTCGGCGCGGTGGAAGGCGGACAGGTCGAGCACGTAGATCACGCCGCCTTCGTCGGCGGGGAAGCGGCAATGCCCGAGGATCACCGGTACGCGGCGGCCGTCCGACAACGCGAGCTCGTGCTCGGAGCTGTCGAGCTTGCCGAACAACTCGCTCGTCTGCGCGGTCGGCGCGCCGGTCTCCGGCGCCAGCTGGTCGACGCGCAGCTTGCCGCCCTCGATGTCGGCCCAGCTCAGCCCGGTGAGCCGCAGGAACGCGTCGTTCGCCTCGCTGATGCGCAGGTCGTCGCGCCAGATGGCGGTGGGGATGATGTTGTTCTCGAAGATGCTGCGGAACCGTGCGCGGCTGACGAGCAACGCGCGACCCGCGTTGCGCCACTCCTCGAGCAGCGCCGCGAACGTGACCACGGTGCAGCACACGACGACGTTGAACGAAACGAGACCGAGCGCATTCTCGAGCGGAGTGCGGCCGACGAAAGGTCCGAAGCCGTTGACCATTCCGTAGGTCGCCACGGCCCCGACCAGCAGCGCGGACCCGCACGCGCCGGAAACGCCGAAGCGCATCGCGGCCCAGGCCAGCAGCGGCAGGGGCGCGTACAGCAGCATCGGCGTGTGGTCGGGAACGCTCACCGGCATCGCGAAGACCATGACGCAGATCGCCGCGAAGGGAACGCCGAGCGTCGCGGCTTCGACGGCGCGGGTGAGGGAAAAATGCAGGTCACCGCGCCGCAGCCGGCTCACCGCGTTCACGATCAGCGGGACGAGCGCGACCACGGCGAAGGCGTTCGTGAGCGTGCGCACGACTACCGTGAGCCAGAACTCGCTGGACACTCCGAGCAACGCGAAACCCGCCGCGAGCCCCATGCTGGTGACGAGCGGCGCGAGCAGGCCGCCGAACAGGATCAGCGTGAAGGCGGTACGGATCCGGTTGAACGAGAGCGGCGCGGCGGAGAAGGCTTGTACCGACAAGGCTCCCAGCACGGCCAGCAGGCAGTTGGCCAGGTACTGGATGGCGACGCGCGGCAAAGGGAACGCCGGGAACTGCGCGGCGAAGTGGAACGGAACCAGAATCAGTAGATAGACCCACCAGCGCTGGCGGGGCGTGACGAGCAGCGCCGCCATGAGGATGGCGTTTGGCGCCCACAGCGCCGAAACCGGCGCGGACGGAAACGCCAGCAGTTCGCCGAGATGCGCGGCGAGCACGTAAGCCATGCCGACGCCCGCCGGCGCGACCAGCTGCCCGATGAAGTGGCGCGGCAAACTAACCACCTTCATGCGATGGCCGAGCGGCGGATGCGCCCGTGAATTCACGGGCGGCAACTGGAGATCGCAGAACTTCCCGACGGAATCCGAGCATCGGAAGCACTCCCTGCACCAGAACCTGCGTAAGGACCAAGCATCAGGACATGGGCGACCAAAAAGCTGACCCTCGCGTGCATGTCGGCACACGCGCATCCGGAGCCGTCCCTTACAGTTCCGCGTGGGGGTCAGAGCGAGCAACCGGGGCGGATTATGGCGTCTCGCCCTAAGACCCGCCAGCAGGGCATTTGCCGTTGCCCGGATCAGACCAAGGTCCGATGACTTAGTTAGAGGCAGATGGGATAGTCCGGCGGCCCGGCCGCGAGCCCGCTGGCTCGGGCGGCATGCTGCGAGTGCTGGTGCGGCGCCGGCTGCACCTTTTTCCTAGGGCGCGCATTTTCACGAGGCGGGCCGCCGTTGGCCCAGCGCAACGCGGGGAGATCTGCATGGCAGGCATTCGGAGTCTCGCACGGTGCGCTGCACACTCGCTCCTGGCGCTCCTGGCGCTCCTGTGCGCAGTCGCATGCAGTACCAAACTACCGGAGCCTGTCACGAGCCAGCGGTTGATCGAGAGTCCGGCCACTGTTACCGCTATCGACCTGCCGGCCCGCCGCCTGGCCGTGACGACGGCGGATGGCACACGGTCCGACGTGATGCTCGACCCGACTGTAAAGAACATCGACAGGATCGAGGTCGGCGATCGCGTGGTGGTCAGTTACTACCAGGGCGTTGCGGCCGAAGTGAAGAAGCCCGGCAATGGCCCGGGCGAGCCTCGCGCATCCGGGGCGGCCCCTTCGCCCGGCGCGCAGGTGCGTACCACGGTGAACGTCGTCGCGATCGACACGCGCGCGAACACGATCACCGTGCGCAGCCCGGATGGCCGCACGCGCACCCTGAGCGTAGTTAGGGAGGAGGGGCAACGTTTCATCCGCGGCCTGCGCGCCGGGGACGAGGTGGAGATCGCGTTCACCGAAGCCGTCGCCGTCGGAGTGCGGCCGGCGCAGTAGGCAGGCTCAGCGCTCGATGCGGAAGTTGATGCCCCCGCGCTGGTCGTTGGGTGAGTCCACGGCCTCGAGCGACCAACGCTCGGAGATCGCGTAACGCAGCGTGATGACGGTGCCCGGTTCGAACAGGCCCACACCGTAGCTCACGAAGAATCCGGGAGACAGGTACTTGCCGACGGTGAACGCGCTGCTGCCGAGCTCATCGCTCTGCTCGACGCCGACGGCGTCGATCCCGAGTTTGCTCCCGATCCCGCGCGCCAGCCGGTCGCCCAGTACGCCGCCCAACGACTGGGCCGCCGCTTCCACGCGTTCGCCCTCGGTGCCGCGCAGGTCACTCATCGACTTGCCGGTGAGAAGATAGGACATCGCCTCGGTCGGAGAAGTGGCCGGATCCGTGGACACGTCGAGCTGCGGTCGGCGCGCGCTGCCCGTCACCTGCAGCTTGGCGGTGATGTCCGGCATCCGCCGCGTCGCGAGGACGTCGAGCTGCGGATTGTCGAGTGGCGAATTGGCGAACAGCATCTGTCCACGTTCGATGGCGAGCGTGCGGCCGAAAGCCTCGTACGTGCCATCGAGGCGGATCTCGCCGGAGCCCGTGCTCGGACTGCCGGGCCGCTCGATGATCCGCAACTGGCCGCCGACGGTCGCGTCGAGGCCGAAGCCCGTCAGCTTCACATCGCGGCCGAGGATCACGCGCACGTCTGTATGCATCGCGAGCCGGCGACGCGCCTGGCGCTCGGGCCGGTCGATGACGACCACGTCGGGTGAAATCTGCGCGCCGCCCTGGTTGGTCAGCTTGTCGAGGTCGACGCTGGCCCGCGGGATGTCGATCGAACCACCGAGCGCGAGATTCTCCGGGCTCCCGGTGAGCGTGATCTGCGGGCTGACGACCAGATGCGCCGCGGGGAAGTTGGCCGCGAGGAAACCTTCGCCGCGTATCGCGAGGTCGAGCTCACGCAGCGAGGCGCTCGTGCCGCTGAGCTCGAGGACGCCATCGCCGGAGCTCACCTTTGCTCGTGTCTCGAGGGAACCGTCGTCCGCGACGTTCGCGAGAAGTTCACCCTTTTCGAGCTGTATGCCGAGTGAGGGCACGTCGCAGTGGAAGTCCCGGATCGCGAGCAGCGCCGAGATGGCGGGTTCGTGCAGCGAACCGGCGAGCGTCGCCGTGAGCTCTCCGGTGCCGCCCACGCGCATGAGCTGGGGAAGTATCCATTCGAACGGGGCGAGGTCCCGCAATGCGATGGTCAGATTGCCCTTCAGCGCGGGCTCGGCGCCCAGCAGGTCGTCGACCGACGCGGCGCCCGAGATGCTGCCGTCGGGTTCCAGGTTCGCCGCGACGCGCGCGTTCGCGCTGTCGCCCGCGAATCGGGCCTCGAGCTCGAATGCCTCGTATCCCAGCCGCAGCTCCGGGCCCTGACCGCGTTGCTCCACGGAACCGGATGCGGAAGCAAGCGTTGCTTCGCCGGAGAGCGTACCGTCGGGCTCGCGGCTCACGTGGCCTTCGCCATCGAGGTGGCCGGCGATCTTCAGATCGTTTGCCGGGTGCGCGAGGCGCGCGAGCAGTTCCAGGGGAAGCGCGCGCAGCGAGTAGTTGGCGGAGCGGCGGCCATCCGCACTGCCGCTGGCCGCGACGCACAGGTGGATTTCACCGCCCGACAGGCAGGTTTGTCCGACATCGAACGCATCGGGCGTGAGACGCAGCTGTACGGGCGACTCGAGCGCGAGCGGCGGAACTTCGTCGAGATCGAACTCCAGTGCGTCGAGGCTGCCACTCCAGCTTCGTTGGGAGTACGCGCCATTCAGTCGCAGGACGAGGTCCAGCGGACGGCCATCCGCATCCACCATCAGTTGGTGGGCGGACTCGGTGCCCGACGCCTCGATGGACAGGGTCTCGAAGCGCATACCCGACAGCGCCGCGCCGCGCGCCTTGGCCGTCAGCTCGAAACGGGGCGCGCGCGGCGAGCGAACGGTGAGTTCGAGGAGGGCGTCGTCGACGGATTGCCCGGCGAATTCGAAACCCTGCGCGTTCGCCGCCGCGACCAGTGTCATGTCCGGCCAGCGTCCCGTCGCCTCGACGCTCAGATGCGCGCGACCCTTCAACTGCGAGTTCCAGTCGGCCAGCGATTCGATGTCGAGCTTCGCGTCGACCCGCGCGCTGTGGTCATTCGTGCCCTCGATCGCGAGCGAGATGGCGCCGGAGTGCAGGCCCAACCGTCCGTTGAGACGCATGCCGGGGGCGAGGGAGAGCGAGCCGCCGCCGGAGATCGGACGGTCGCGCAGGCGACCGCGCAGGTCGCGAAGCTCGAGTTGTCCGCGCGGCTCGTCCGCCACGATCTCGCCCTGCGAGTCGATCCTGAAATCCAGTGACCCGGGCCAGGCGGGCGCGAGGCCTGACGGGTTGAATCCCCGCGCGGCGGCCGCCAGGCGCCAGCTCAGGGGACTTGCGAGGCCGAGCTCGCCTTCGACCGTCAGTTCGCCATGCGCCTGGGAAACGCGCGCTTCGCGCAGGTAAATCTTGCGTCTCGAGCCGTCGGCCTTCCAGTTGATGGACGAGCGCACATCGCGGCGCACGAGGTCGAGCGCGCCATGCGATTCGAACTGCTCGAGATTGCCGTCGACGAAAACCTGCCCGGATGTCGCGAGGGGCGTCCCGACCCAGCGTGCCGGCAGATCGAGAGCATCCCATTGCAGGTGCGCGAATGCCGTGGCGGCGGGCTGATCCAGTCGCAGACGACCCGAGCCGCGCACCTCGCCCCGTGTGTTCGCGACGCCGACGCGCAGCGAGTCGATCGATACCTCGCTCGGGGACACGTCCATGGCCAGTTCGCGCAGGGACAGGCGCTCGTCGTTGAGATCGATGCTGCCACTGACGTTCACGCGCCGTCCGGAACCGTGCGCTTCGAGCTCCGCCGCGAGCGCTTCGAGGCCGCCGTCGGGCAGAAGCCCTTCGCGCGGATCGAAACGCGGTAGTTGGATGCGCAGCTGCCACGGCCGCTCCGGCTGGTCCGAAATTCCGCCCGCGAGCTTCAGCGGGAAGGGCGAATCCAGCGCGCCTCGCAGCGAGATGCCATTCGCTTCGCCGAGGGTGGCGAGTGAACCGGCCCAGCGCCGTTCGCCGTCGCGCCATTCGAACGTGCCGGTGGCATGCTCGAGCCAGGGCGCGTGCAGTCCGAGCCGGGCCCGCAGGCTGATCCGGCCTCGCGGGCCGACCACGCGCATCTTGTCGACCTCGATGCCCGCGTCGGTCCATTTTCCCGCCAATGCCGCGCGCTGGATCACGAGCGCCGTCGTGCCGTCACGTCGCAACTCACCGCGTTCGAGCAGGAACGCATCGATCACGATGTCGAGCGGTGCTTCGAGCGATGTGGTTGGCGTGGATTCGCGGGGCGCCACGCTCGTGAGTTCGACCGTCACGTCGCGCAGCGCGAGCGCCTTCAGCCGCAACGTCTTCGCCAGCAGTTGCGCGGGCGATAGTTCGACGCGCACCTGCGCCGCGTGCGCGTCGATGCCGGCCGCGGCGTCGCGCCATCGCAGCTGCGTCACGTACAGGCCCCGCGCGATCGAGCCCGATACCGCTCCGCTCGACAATTTTCCGTCGAGGAAGCGAGTGGCCAGGTCGACGGCGAAACGCGCGCCGCTTTGCGTGTGCAACAGCCAGGCGAATGCGAGCAGGACGAGCGCGAGCAGCGCCCCGACCGACAGGAGGATGCGGCGCAGCGCCTTCACAGGTCGGGACCCATGGTGAGGTGGATGCGGAAGGAATGCTCGAGGTCGGTGTGCACGGGATACGCGAAATCCAGCCGCAACACGCCGACCGGCGACTTCCAGCGCAATCCGATGCCGGCGCCCACGTTCACCGCGAAGTCGCTGCCGCGAAATGCATCGCCGGCGTCCACGAAGGCGGCCGCGCCCCAGTCCTTGCGGAAGTAGTGCTCGAATTCCACGCTGCCTTCGATCTTGTTGTTGCCGCCGATGACGTCGCCGGAGGAGTTGACGCTGCCGATCGCCTGGTAGTCGAAGCCGCGAATGGAGCGATCGCCGCCGCAGAAGAGGCGCAGGTCCGGCGGCAGCTCGTCGAAGTCATCCACCTGCATCGCGCCGGCGGCCGCACGCAGCAGGATGCGAGAACGATCGCCGAGGCCACGCAACCACCGCGCGCGCAAACCGATGCCCGCGAACGTCGTGCTGGCGACGCTGGAGGTCGGCGCGACGCGCGCGCCCAGGAACACGGAATATCCGCGCGTGGGGAAGGCCGGATCGTTGGAACGGCTGCGGGCGAGTCCGCCTTCCGCATAGAGGAGAGTCGAATTTCCGCGTTCGCTGCCGATCTCGAAATCGCCCGAGAGGAAGTTCAGGCTCAGCGTGCGCGTGAAACCCAGCCACTCGCGCGATTCGCCGGCCACGAGTTGCTGCGTGCGCGACACGCTCGTGTCCGTGGTTTCGTCGCGATACGTGCCGCCGAAATTGAAACTGTGCCGGTCCCGGCCCGGCAGCGGGACGACGTAGGCGAGCTCGGCCGCCTGCAATCGTTGCGCGATGTCGAGTGTGCCGCGGAACTTGTGACCGCGCGCGTTGAGCCAGCGCCGCTCGAGGCCGAGCTTCACGCCGATGCCGGTATCCGTACTGGCATAAACGCTGCCGGTGTAAATGTTGCGTTTGGCGGGCGTGAGCTCGATGTCCACGGGCACCGTCGTCTCGCCCTTGGTGACGCGGGGCTGCACGATCACGCTCGAGAAGTAGTCGGCCTGCACGAGCTGGCGCTGCAGGTCGATCAGCTTCTCACTCGAGAAATAGTCGTCCGGTTCCCATCCCACGAAGCGCTGCAGGAACTCGGCGGGAAGCTGCGCTTCGGAGAAGACCGCATCGCCGAACCGGTAGCGCGGACCACTGTTCCAGGAAAGGTCGATCGCCGCGCTGTGCGTCGCGGTCGTGACTTCGACACGATGAGTCGCGAGCTCCGCGCCGAGGAAGCCGTGATCCGCCAGCGCATTCTGGATCGCGGCCTTGCTCGATTCGTACGACTCGTGATCGAGCCGCTGACGAAGTCGCGGCACGAATTCACGGAGCGCACGTTGCACCGCGGGCAGACGCTCCGCATCGCCCGCGACACGTACGTCGCTCGATGACACGAGCACGGGTCTGCCCGGCGTGACGTCGTAGATCGCGCGCAACCCGGATTGCGTTTCGAGCCGGCTTGTTACTTCCACGTCGTAGAAGCCATGAGCCTCGAGCGAATGCCGGATCTGCTTCTCGCCGGATGCGAGCAGGCGCCGCGCCTGTGCTTCGCTCACCTCGCGGCCGACGAACTGTTCGAGCGTGACGTTCGCACGCGCGGTCTGTTCGAACTCCTCTCCGAGGCCGTTTATCTCGAGCGCGAATCCGGAAGCCGCGGATCTGCCGGTGATGAGCAGGGCGAGCGACACCGCGACGAAGGTGGCCCGCGGACGCATGTCAGCACCTTGCGGCGGCCATGCGCGAGCTCGCAGTGGGACCTAAGGGCGATTGATCGAGGGCACGTCAGAACGACGCGGTGAGAAAGATGCGGGCGCCGCCGTAACGCCACTTCAGCCTGCCAGTGAAATTGTCGTCGTCCACGTCGACGCGCGTGGTGAAGTCGTTGTAACCCACGCCGAAGCCGACATGCTGGAATGCCTGCCAGATGAATGATGCGCTGAGATCGCTGAGCCTGCCGTCGTACGGGTCGTAGTTGATACGAAAGAACTGCGCCAATGCCTGGAAATAGAACTTGTCGTTGATCTTCCAGGTGCCGCTGAGTCCGATCATCGGCAACGGACCGTTCGCCTCCGCGGTACGCGATTCCGACAGATTCACGTTGTTTCCCGTGACATCGAGTCCCAGCCGGAACTTGAGATTGTGGATACCGATCGACGCGCCGACCTCGTAGTTCTCACCGCGCAGGATCGCGAACTCATAGGCGAGCTCGGCTACCGTCGTATCGAAGGTCGTGCGGATGTCGGTGTTGACCGTATAAACCTGGTCCCGGAACACGATGTCACGATCGATCGACGTGTTCTCGGTGCGTTTGGTGTCGAAGTACATCACGCGGATCTTCTGACGCGGCGTGAATCGCCAGTAGCCGTCGATGCGGAAGCGGTCGATGTCGTCGAAGCCGAACTCGTTCTCGAGGTCGATGACGGTGCCCTGGCTGCTCTCGCCGTCGACACGCACTTCGGTTTTGGTGTTCAGGAGGAAGCCACCGAGGCTAAGTGAAAATCGATCGGTGAGTGGATCGCCGGCCTCGGCATTCGCGCAGTTCGAATACAGCGCGCCGAGCGCGAACAGCAGGATCGTGAGCGAGAGTTTGTTGAGCATGTTCGCGGCTTCTTGTTTGCAGGCCCTTCGAGTTCGTACTGGAACATCACCGGGGTATGCCTGGCGGTGTCGGCTCCGCCGCGGACTCGTATCGCAGGTGGTTAAAACGGCCGCAGCGCCATGATTCGGAATTCGTGCAGGTACTGGCATCGCAGGGAGGGATTTTGACGATGCTTGGATTCCGGTCAGAGGAGCGGCTGCGGCGCGAGTTCTTTGTACGCCTGGGCGGGTTTCCATGCGGTAGGACCTAGGTCCGATGGCTCGATGGTGCACCGCGCACGATTCTGGTTCGGCTAACTATTGGCGGAGGGCGCCCCCGTGAGGAAACGCAGTTTCATGCCTGCGATCTGGGGCGCCGTGGCGGTGTCGCTCACGCTCGGTGCGGTGGCGCAGAGCCAGGCGCCGCAGCCCCGGCCCGGAACCGGCCCGAACACCGCGAGCCCGATCGCGGACCCTTCCGGCCCCGACGAAACTTCCTGGCCCTACGAGATCACGAGCGGCAACACGCTGATCGCGGTGTATCAGCCGCAGATCGACAGCTGGGATGGCATGACCCTGCGGGCGCGCGCCGCGGTGGCGGTGAAGGAAGGTCCGAAGGATGACAAGAACGCGAAGTCGAACTTCGGCGTGATCGACCTTTCGGCGCGCACGCTGGTCGACAAGAACGCGCGCCTGGTGACGCTCGACCGCTACCAGGTATTGAAGGCCGATTTTCCGACGGCGGCGGATCGCGCGTCCGCCTGGACGCAGATCATCCGCGACGATGCGGCGAAGCGCGAGCGCACGATCGCGCTCGACCGACTCGAGGCCAATGTCGCGATCGTGGACGCGGCGGAGCGCGCGCCGCTCAAACTGCGCAACGATCCACCGGACATCATCTTCTCGACCGTGCCCGCGATGCTCGTCTACATCGACGGCACGCCGCAGTTCCGTGCGATCCCCGGCATGTCGTGGGAGCGCGTGGTGAATACCCGACCGCTGCTCGTGCGGCAGGCAAAGGGAGCGCACTATCTACATGTGTTCGACGGGTGGATGACCGCCGCGGCGATCGACGGAAAGTGGAGCGTGACGAATCAGCCGCCCGCCGAGCTCGAGAAGATCGCGAAGGCGGCGATCGATTCGCGGTCGGCCGACATGTTGACCGGCGAGGGCGATCCGGAGCAGCCGGCGCCTTCTCTCAAGACGTCGCGCGCTCCGGCGATCAAGGTGGCGACCCGTCCAACAGAACTCATCGTGTTCGAGGGCGAACCGAAGTGGGCGCCGATCGCCGGCACGCAGTTGCTGGCGGCGGAGAACACGACGGGGCGCGTGTTCAAGCTGCTCTCCGATCAGAAGACCTACGTGCTCGTCTCGGGCCGGTGGTTTCGCGCCGCGGATACCGCAGGTCCCTGGCAGTTCGTCGCGGCGAACACGCTCGCGAAGGACTTCAGCGCCATTCCCGACGATAGCAAGTATGAAAACGTGAAGGCCTCGGTGTCCGGAACTCCGCAGTCGCGCGAGGCCGCGATCGCCGCGGGCATTCCCTCGACCGCCGCGGTGAAGGCGAAGGAGGCCAAACTCACGCCGCCCGTCATCGACGGTGAGCCCGCCCTGGCGCCGATCGAAGGCACGACCTTGCACTACGTGAAGAACACCGCGACGCCGATCATCCAGGTGGATGCGGACAGCTGGTACGCGGTGGAGAACGGGGTGTGGTTCGTCGGTAGTTCGGTGCGGGGCCCATGGGTGGTCGCGACGACGGTGCCGGCCGTCATTTACACGATTCCCGCGACCTCACCGCTGCACTACGTGACCTACGTGAAGACGTACTCCGCAGCGGATTCGACCGTGTACGTGGGATACACGCCCGGTTATCACGGCGAATACGTCGATCCGGTCTCCAACGTGGTCGTCTACGGCACGGGTTATTACTACACGCCGTGGGTCGGCACGGCGTGGTACGGGCCGCCGGTCACGTATGGCTTCGGCGTCGCGACCACGTATACGCCCTGGGCGGGTTGGGGACTGGCGTTCGGAATCGGCTGGGCCTGGGGCGCGGCCACGGTGTACAGCGGCTGGGGATGGGGATGTTATCCGTGGTGGGGACCCTACGGCTGGGGTTACGCGTGGGGACCGCCTGTCTACTGGGGCGGCGCGGCCGCGGGTTACCGCGGAGCCGCGGTCTGGGGTCCGGGTGGATGGGCCGCGCGAACCAACAACGTCTACACGCAATGGGGCGACAAGGCCCGGGTGTCGCATGCTTCGGCCGGCTACAACGCGTGGACGGGCAATGCGTGGGCAGGCCGCGCGGGCGCATCCTACAACTCGCGTACCGGCGTGGCGTCCGCGGGCCAGCGCGGCACGGTGCAGAACGCGTACACCGGCAACTACGCCTCGAGCGGCCGGGGCGTCGCGCGCGACACCAACAGCGGCGTCGTCGCGGGCGGGCGCGGCGGCACGGTCGGCAACGCGTACACGGGCCGCGAAATCTCCGGCGGCGCCGGGGCTATCTACAACCCCAACACCGGTGACACCACCCGAATCTCCGGTGTCGGCGGCGACAACGGCCGGATCGCCAACGTGGATGGCGACATCTACGCCGGGCAGGGCGGCAACGTCTACCGTCACACCGACGACGGCTGGGAGCAGCTCAATCGCGGACAGGGACCGACACAGAATCGCGCCGACGACATCGCGCGCGAACAGGTCGATCGGAGTCAGGTCGAGCGCGGCCAGGTCGATCGCAGCCAGATCGACCGACAGCAGATGGAGCAGCGCCAGCGCCTCGACCGCGAGCGCCAGGCGCGCATGGAAGGCGCGCGCCGTTTCGAAGGGCACCAGCGTTCGATGGGCGCCATGCGCGGCGGCGGGCGGCGCCGCTGAACTCGAGGAGCAAGTATGGATTTGTCATGGGCGATCGAACGGGAAGATGCGGTGTTCGTGCCCGGCGGCACGTTCACGATGGGCTCGGACGTTCACTACCCCGAGGAAGCACCCGCGCACCCGGTGACGGTTTCGCCGTTCTGGATGGATGCGACGGCCGTGACCAATGCGCAGTTCGCCGCGTTCGTCGCGGCCACGGGCTACGTGACGCTCGCCGAACGGCCGCTCGATCCGGCCCTGTATCCGGGGGCCGACGCCGCGTTGCTGAAACCGGGCGGCCTCGTGTTCCGGCGCGCGCGCGGTCCGGTCGACCTGCGCGACTTCCGCAACTGGTGGGACTATCTACCGGGCGCGAGCTGGCGTCACCCGGAAGGTCCCGCGAGCTCCATCGCCGGGCGGCTCGACCATCCGGTGGTGCAGATCTCATTCGAGGACGCCGAGGCCTATGCGCGCTGGGCCGGCAAGGCGCTGCCCACCGAGGCGGAATGGGAATGCGCCGCGCGCGGCGGTCTCGACGCGGCGGAGTTCGCCTGGGGTGGCGAGTTCGCGCCGGCGGGGAAGCAGATGGCCAATACCTGGCAGGGCGAATTCCCCTGGCAGAACCTCGAGCTCGACGGCTTCGCGGGCGTCGCGCCGGTGCGCTCGTTCCCGCCGAACGGCTTCGGGCTCTACGAGATGACCGGAAACGTCTGGGAGTGGACCACGGACTGGTATCGCGACCGTCACAAGCAGCCCGCGAAAAAAGACTGCTGCATTCCACAGAACCCGCACGGTCCATCGATCGAACACAGCTTCGACCCGTGCATGCCGAAGACTCGCATTCCGCGCAAGGTGATCAAGGGCGGCAGTTTCCTGTGCGCGCCGAACTACTGTCGACGTTATCGCCCGGCGGCTCGGCACGCGCAGATGATCGACACCGCGACCTGTCATCTCGGATTCCGCTGCATCGTGCGTGGCGTGGAGCGCTGAATGGCCTCCGCGGCCGCCGGCAAACACGATCCCGCGAAGCCGCGTCTCGACGAGGGTACTCGGCTCAGCGTGCAACGCACCCAGCTGGCCGTCGAGCGCACGTTGATGGCCTGGATCCGCACGGCATTCTCGATGATCAGCTTCGGCTTCACGATCGGAAAGTTCCTGCAGTACTTGCACGAGCAGCCGGAGCAGTTGGCGCCGACGCACGGCAGCCTGCTGCCGCCCATGCTCGTGGTGCTCGGGCTCGTTTCGCTGATCGTCGGTCTGTGGGAATTCCGTCACGCCATGCGGGCGCTCGACATGAAGATCGACAAGCCCGCGGGCCACATGCCGGTCGGCGTCATCGCGGGCCTCGTGGCGATGATCGGCATCGTCGCGCTGGTCGGCCTGTTCATCCGAACTCCTTTCCTGTGAGCTGAAGGTCATGCAAGTCATCGAACTGGTGAATGCCGCGTTGCCGCTGAGCCTCATGCTCATCGTGCTCACGCTGGGTCTGCGGTGTACGTGGACCGACACGATGTTCCTCTTCCACGAACCCGCGCTGCTCGCGCGCTCGTTGCTCTCGATGAGCGTCGTGGTGCCGATCGCAGCCCTGTTGATGGCGACTTCGTTCGACTTGAAGCCGCCGGTGAAGGTGGCGCTGGTCGCGCTGGCGGTTTCCCCCGTGCCGCCCATCCTTCCACCGAAGCTCATCAAGCTGGTGACGCGTGACGACTACGTCTACGGACTGCTGGTGGCGACCTCGTTGCTCGCGATCGTGCTGATTCCGGCGTCGCTGGCGATCATCAGCAGCATCACGCGGCACGCGGTGCACGTCGACGCGGCGCTCGTCGCGCGGTCGGTCGCGAGCTCGGTACTGCTGCCACTGGGCGCTGGGCTGCTGCTGCGGCACTTCTTTCCGGGATTCGCCAATCGTGTTTCGGGACCGCTGAGCATCTTCGGCAACCTCTTGCTGCTCGTTTCGCTGGTGGCGATCCTGGCGTTCGGCTGGCGCGGGTTCGCCGCCCTCGTCGGAGACGGCACGTTGCTCGCGTTCGTCGCGCTCACGGTGGTGGCGCTCGGCGCCGGTCATCTGCTGGGCGGGCCGCGCGGCGACGATCGCACCGTGCTCGCGCTGTCGAACGCGTCACGCCACCCGGGCGTCGCCATCGCGCTCGGCGCATCGCTGTATCCCGATCAGAAGAAATTGATCGCCGTTGCGGTGCTGCTGTATTTGATCGTGGCGACGATCGCGACGATCCCCTACACGCAGTGGCGCAGGAAGCGCCATGAACGGATCATCCGCGACCAGGCGCACTGATCCCGGCGACCCTCCGCAATGGTGGTGGCTACCGATGCGGCTAACTCTTGGCCGTGTTCTCGTCCTGGCGCTGCTCGAGATCCTTCTCGAGGAAGTAGTTGAGGAACGTGCGGATCACGGCGACGGCGCCGACGCGCCCGATCGCCATCCAGTCGGTGGTGATCGAGGTTTCGACGATGTCCGCGGCCAGCTGGAAGGTGAGGGCGGCCACGAGCCAGCGGGCGTAACGCAGCCAGGCATCGCGCTTGCGATGGCCGTTGGGCGAGGACAGCATCATCCGCAGGCCGTTGACGACGGCCTCCAGGGTTCCCAGCAGTACCAGCGCGAGCGCGATCGAGTCGATCAGCAGGATCGACCATTCGGTGGCGTGCAGCAGTGCTTCTTTCATCGGAACACCTTTTTCCAGTCCTGCTTCATGCTCACCACGGTCATGCCGAGTTCCTCGGCGCGGTCGAGCGCATCCGCCAGCGGACTCACGTGGAAGTCGCGGTCGTAGGCGAACTCCCGTTCGGAGTCGTCGTGATGCAGCAGCAGCGCGAGCCGCGGCCCCGGACCATTGCGCGAATACAGCATCATCGCCAGGTCACCGTCGGAATTGCCGAAGGCGAGCAGCGGGCGCCGGCCAATGTGCAGGCCGATGTTCTCGGGTTTCGCCTCGCGGTCGTCGAAACTGTTGAGCGAGTTGCTCTTCCAGAGCAACGCGCGGCCCGGCCGCAGCTCGAAGTGCAGCTTCACGCTCGACCCGACCACGCGCTCGCGCAGGATGCCGTACGCGCTTTCCGCAAACGCGCGCACGAAGTCGACTCCACCGCCCGTCACGATGAACGTGCGGAAATCGTGCGCGCGCAGCAGCTCGAGCAACTCGAGCTGCGGTTGATAGACGCAATCGAGGAAGCGGCGGCCGAATTTCGGATGACGCGCGCGTTCGAACCACTGGTGAGCGGCCCGCTCGAATTCCTCCTCGCTCATGCCGGCATGCGTCGCGAAGAACACGTCCGAGAGACCGCGCTTGCCGAGGCTCAGGATGCCGGCGTTGTCGTGCTCGAGGAAGGCCTTGAAGGGCTGCTGCCGATAGAGGCTGTTGTCCTGCGTCGCGAGCTGCTTGATGCGGTCGAAGAGGAAAAACGCCTGCACGGGCACGGGTTGCTCGCACCACAACGTGCCGTCGTTGTCGAAGACCGCGATGCGTTCGGCCGGCGGCACGAAGTCGCCGCTTCCCTCACTCGTGACGCGATCGAGGAAACCGAGGATCGCGGAGCGCGCGCGTCCGTCATTCCAGGAAGGCAGCGGACTGCCGTTCATCGCCGCGGCTGCCGCCGTGCGCCGCCGTCACGAGCTTCGCGCGGAGACTTTCCGGTCCAGCGGCGAAATGCCTTGGAAAACGCGGAGACGTCCTGGTACCCGAGCAACCACGCGATCTGCGAAATGGTGGCCTCACCATCGGCGAAATAGCGTTGCGCGAGGTCCAGGCGCAGCTGGTCCATCAGCGTCGAGAAGCCCAAGCCATCGGCGGCGAGCCGGCGCGTGAAGGTGCGCTGGCTCATGCCGAGCTGGCGCGCGATCTGCGCGGCGCGCACCTCGCCGTGCGGCAACAGCGGCACGATCGCGTTCTCGACGGTCGAGCGAAAGGTCGTGCGCGCCGCCTTCCGCCGCGCCATCGCCTCCTCGCAATAACGCACCAGCAATTCGTTGAGGTACGGGTCCGCGCTCACCACAGGCGATTCGCCCACAGACTTCGCGAAGATCATGTCGTCGCCAACCGCGCCGAACTCGAGCTCGGGGCCGAAGAAGCGGCGCAATTCCGGTGGCTGGGATGCGCGCGGATGCATGAAGCGCACGCGGCGCGGTGTGAAGCGCTGACCGGACAACTGCCACAGGATGCGGGACGCGGCGGTGAACCAGAACTCCGCCTGGTGCCGGTCGATGTGGCGGCTCACGCCGATGTAGCGGAGGTTGATGCCGAAGTCCCGGCCATCGATGCATTCCTGGGCGATGCCTTCGTTGCCGAGTCCGCTGTAGCGCGCGGTGCGGCGCACCGCGTCGAACAGCGTCGGCGACGAGGCGCCGACGTAGTAGAGGAGGCCGAACTCGCGCAGCTCGCAATTCTGCGCAAGGTGAAAGCCCAGTAGTTCGTCGTCGAGCTCGTCGGCGATGAGATTCAGCAGGCGGACCTGGTCGCGTACCGGGAGCCGCGCGCGGGTGTCGTCGATCAGTTGCGGAGTCAGGTTGGCCTGCCGCAGCAGCGCCGGCAGCGCGACGCCGGATTTGCGCGCGTGGTCACAGGCCAGGCGCGCGATGGTTCCTTTGGCGTAGGGGATTCCACTTTGCATGTCGTGTTCCTGGTCGGAGTGTCGATGGCCGGCTCGGAAAACATTCTGGCCACGCCTGACAAGGCAGGAGATGCCGCCGGCCCGTAACCTGCGCGCCGCAATGGCAGGCACATCCAGAATTGTTGCATTCGTGGACGACGACCCCGGCGCGCGCAAGGCGTTCCGGCGGCTCCTGGCCGCGTGCGGATACGAGGTCCTCGTGTACGAGTCGGCGGAACGCTTTCTCTCGTGCTCCGCCGCGCAGTCCGCGTCTTGCCTGATCCTGGACGTCCATCTCGGCGACGGCATGTCGGGCATCGCGCTCGGCGAAACACTGGCGCGCGCGGAGCGGCGGCCCGTCCCCATCATTTTCATGACAGCGTCGGACGATCCCGCCGTGCGCGAGCGGGCGATCGGGCTCGGCTGCGTCGCGTACCTCAAGAAACCTTTCTCGGCCGATGAGCTCAACGCGGCGCTCCTCAACGCGGGTTAGTTAGGGAGGTGGCTCGCCCACGGGCGCGGGCAGCCAGTCAGGTGAATCAACGCCCGGAATCGCCTTCGGCCCGGCGGCAATCCGCGAGGATGCGTCGGGCTCTTTCTTCGACATGCGGGTTCGTCCTCGAAGTCTCATTTTCGCGTCCGCAACGATGACCGCGCGGTAGCCGGCGTTCCATACGCCCTAGGTCCATTTCGCAGCCCACCGTATTTGCGATGCGCAGCACGGAGCGGAATCCCGGATGGAGTGAGCATCCATTCCGGCTTCAGCTTCCACTCGCGGTGGCTACCATGACGAAAGACAACGTGATCCCGTTTCGGCCGCGTCCTCCCTCGGATGGGGAGCTGGACGCGTACCGGACGATGACGCGCAACTGGCATCCACAGATGCGCCAGCTGCTGTTTCCGCAGCACGTCGAGCACGATCGACCCGTGAGCGCCGGGGACCCGCCGGCCGGAGAGAAGTAGTTCCGGAGGCTCAGTGACTCAGGGCGGCAGGATCGTGTTCCAGTCGTCCTTCATGCTCACGACCGTCCAGCCCCTCTGGCGGGCCTGGTCGAGCGCCGCGGACAATTTGCCGATCTTCGAATCCCGGTCGTAGGCGTATTCGCGTTCGCCGTCGGTGTGGTGCACGAGCAGCGCGAAGCGCGCCCCCGGGCCTGCGGTGGTCCACTCGAGCATCTCGCGATCGCCATCCGAGTTGCCGAAGGCCGCGATCGGGCGTCGCCCGATGAAACGCTGGATGCCCGCGGGCTTACCCGGGCCATCGTCGATGAATTCCACTTCGGCCATCTTGAGCAACACGGGCTCCGTGCCGCGCATCTGGTACTTCTGCTTGCCCACGCTGCCGATCACCTGCTCGGGCGGGATGCCGTAGGTCTTCTCCGAGAAGGCGCGCATGAACTCCACACCGCCGCCCGACACGATGAAGGTCTTGAATCCGTTGGCGCGCAGGTACGCGAGCAGTTCGAGCATGGGTTGATAGGCGCAGCGGTCGTACGTGCGGCGGAAGCGCGGATGCTGCGCGGTGCGGATCCACTGCTTCACCGTGTTCTCGAAGGCGTCGGTCGTCATGCCGGAGTGCGTCGCCGCGACGATCTGCGCCGCCGCGTGTTCGCCGCCCGCGAGCGCGTCCTGCGGGCGGCCGTCGATGATCGACGAGAACGGCTCCTTGCCCTTCCAGTCCGGATGCAGCGGCGCCATCAGTTTCACCTGGTCGATCGCGAATGTCATCTGCGTGTAGATAGGCTGCTCGACCCACAACGTGCCGTCGTTGTCGAACGCGGCGATTCGCTCGGCAGGGGGTACGAAATCCTTCGATCCTTCGGTCGTGACCCGCTCCACGAACGCGATGACGGCGCGCTTCGGAGCGGTCGCGTTCCAGGACGGCAGTGGGTCGGGAGCCGCGCCGAAACCCGGCGCGCAGAGCAGGAGCACAAGGCATGCCGCCAGCAGCCGGCATGGTAGGTAGTTAGCACGCATGGCGTTCGGGTCCTAGGGGGGGTGGCGCGGCGCCGTGGCCGCGGAGTCGGCCGGTGCTTGCTAGCTTCCCGATCACCCGTGAGGCGACGTATGGGACGAAGGGCCCATTGCCGCCCCGCGCCCAAACGCGAAGATTTGCCTGAAATCACGGATGGCCTAAGCATGGAACGGGAAGCACAGGTGATCTCGACTCAAGTGTCGCGCGGACAGCCGCCGCTCGCGGAGCTGCAAGGCGCCCGTGCCGGCAAGCCGCTGTTCATGCGCTGCGACGCCGCCCGGCTGGCGTATGCCGATCGGCGCTGGGAATGGGCTTTCTCGAGCTTCGACTCCTGTTACCTCCTGTCCATGCAGGACGACCGCCGGGAAATGCTCGACGGGGCCCGGTCCTATCGCCTCGAGCTGCCGGGCGGAATCCCGGTCGGGCGCTGCGTCTCGATCGCGGCCTGCGATGGGCGGACCTGGCCGCTGGTGCGCATGGAGCACAAGTTCGAGCTCGACGAGGACGCCACACCCGGGGAGTGTCCCATCCGCGACGGCGTGGAAATTTACTTCGGACCGAAGCGTCCGGCGTACCGCCACGCGTGCTGGATCCGCACGACGCCCGGCATCGGCTGGTTTGCCTTGTTGCGCTTCGTCAATCCGCTCGAGTCCTTCTTCAGCAAGAGCTGGAAGCCCGGCGATCTCGTGGCGGAGTGAACCTTGAGCCACGGACGCACCTCGCTGGAGACAATCGCCTGGATCGCGGGTGGTGTGCTGCTCGCGAGCTACCTGGGATTGCGGTTGTGGACCGCGCAGGCCCACGCGGCCGGCGTCGCGGAAATTCGCGCCGAGATGCGGTTGGCCGATGCCCAGGTTGAGGCACACAGGCCTGCCGACCAGTCATTGTGGTCCCACCAGCGTGTGGCGGCCTATGTGAACGCGCAAAGGGAAGTGGGCAGTCCCGAGGCGCTGCTGCGCATTCCTTCCATATCCCTAGAAGTGCCGGTTTATGGGTCCGTGAGCGAGGTGAACCTCAATCGAGGCGCCGGGCTCATCGATGGCGTGCGGCCGCTGATGCAGGGCGGCAACGTCGGCATCGCGGCGCATCGCGATGGCTACTTTCGCGCGCTCAAGGATGTCGCGGTCGAGGGCGAGTTGTACCTCGACTTCCGCGGACAGACGAAGCGATATCGCATCGTCGACCTGCGGATCGTCGATTCCGAGGACAACAGCGTACTCGCGCCCACGCGCGTACCGACCGTCACGCTGGTGACGTGTTACCCGTTCTATTTCGTCGGCTCCGCGCCGCAACGATTCATCGTTCGCGCGGAACTCGACGACGCGGGCAGGAGCAAGAGTTCCCGCGACGGTGAATCACTACAGGTCAACAATTGGAGACAGCCATGAAACGTTACGCCACGTCGATCGCGGCCGTAATCGCCCTCGCGGTGGGCGGCGGCGCACTTGCACAGCAGGGTTCGCTCGCCAAGGCATTCACCGCCGACAATGCCGAGAACTGCACGCAGATTGTCTGGTCGCAGGAAACGCTCGAGCGATTTCCGCGCATCGCCGTCGCGTGCCGCGAAGTCGTGAAGAAGGACGGCAAGACATTCGTGAAGTTCCAGGGCGAGGTGACGCGAGTCGGACGGCGCGGCGAAGAGCTCGACGTGCGATTCCAGCGCGGCACCGATCCGGTCCGGCTGAATCCGCCGGCGGGCATGGAAATAGAAGTCGATGGCCGCAAGACGGCCATTGCCCGGCTGAGCCCCGGAGACCAGCTCACGTTCTACATACCGGAAGACCGCCTTGCCGCGAATTTCTACACGGAAGACACCCCCTCCGCGACACCGGTGGCGGTCGCGGTGATCGTTCCGGTGACCACGCGCCCGGCCGAACAGGTCGCGCAGACGAGTGATACCTATTCGGATCTGCCGCGCACGGCCGGGACGCTGCCGCTGCTCGGACTGCTCGGTTCGATGTTGATCGCACTCGGCGCGGGTCTCACGACGCGTCGCTGGATGCGCCGCATGTAGTTAGTTGCCCCGTCCGCGTGCCGCCGTTCTCCGGAAAGCGAGGCTGGGGGGCGGCGGTGCGCGGACTCTCTACCGCGCCGCGTTGTCCGGACGATTTTTCTGCGGGTTTCGATTGCGCGGCGCCATGCACCGATATGGGGCGGTCAGGCCTAACAGGTGCATGCCGCACCGTATTGCGGCAATCTCCCCGGATGAACCCTATCAACGGCGGCAGATCGAGCAGTTACCAGGCACTGCGGGATTCGGAAGAGCTGCATCGCGCGACGCTCGGCAGCATCTCCGACGCCGTGTTCATGACGGACGACCAGGGCGTATTCACCTACGTCTGTCCGAACGTCGATGTTATCTTCGGCTACTCACCCGATGAAGTGCGCGCGATGCGCAGCATCGACCGCTTTCTCGGCGGCCGCGTTTGCGACCTGGAGGAGCTCGTCGCGCGCGGAGAAATCCGCAACGTCGAACGCGAAGTCGTCTCGAAGTCCGGCGACCCACGCGTCCTGCTGATCCACCTGAAGCACGTGTCGATCCAGGGTGGCTCCATGTTGTGCACCTGCCGCGACGTCACCGAGCTCAAGCAGGCGGAGCGCGAGCTCGCGATCACGCGCCAGCGGCTCGCCCACGCGGGACGGCTCGCGTTGCTCGGCGAGCTCTCGGCGATGATCGTTCACGAGGTCAAGCAGCCCCTCGCGGCCATCTTCGCCAACGTGAGCGCGGCCACCCTGACCTTGGAGCGCGGCGACAAACTCGATCTGGTCGAGCTCAAGTCCATCCTGCAGGACATCCAGGAAGCGAGCGCCTCCGCGGCGGACATCGTGGACCGGCTGCGCGCACTCACGATGCAGCGCCCACGTGAACGGGTGATGCTCGATCTGAACGACATCGCGCGCGACACGCTGCGCATGCTCGCGGCCGAAGCGCGCCGGCGCAACGTCGCGCTGCGCGAGGACCTGTATGCCGGCAAGCTCGAGGTGAGCGGTGATCGTGTTTCACTGCAGCAATTGGTCACGAATCTCGTCGCCAACGCCATCGATGCCGCGGAAGAGACCGGCGATGACAATTGCCAGGTGGTGTTGAGAACCAGTCTGGATGCCGGCACGCCCGTGCTCACGGTCACCGACAATGGTTGCGGCATCTCTGCGGAATACCTGCCGAAAGTGTTCGAAGCATTCTTCACGACACGCAAGGAGGGCGTCGGGCTCGGCCTCGCGATCGCGCGTTCGATCGCCGAGGAGCATGGCGGTCACCTCAACGTGGTCAACAATCCGGGACGAGGCGCGACGTTTCGCTTCGAAGCGCCCAAGCTGAACCGGGCCTGAATCTGCGACGACGGCCGAACACCTGCGCGCATGTTTCGCATTTGTCTCACAAATGCGTTGGTCGGCGTCCGATGCACGAAAGGCTCATTAACAATCTGCGTTGTGCCATGTATTCCTGATCCCGAAACACTCTTACAATGACTGCGCGTCGGTATTCGCGCCAGTTCAGTGGTTCGGATTCACGAGGAGGCGACGTGTTAAGGGAACACGCATACCTATTCTCCGCTCTTCCTCCCACTTCCGCGCAGCAGCGCTTCATCAGGATGTTCCTGGTGGTACTGCTTGCGGCGTTCGTGTTGGCGCTGCCGTTTCGCGACGTGCAATGGGCGCGCGCCGACGCGTTCGTCCCGATCATCAACACGCTGCTGTTCCTGATCGGCCTCATCACGGCCATCTTGCTCTTCGCGCAGGTCGCCATCACGCAATCCCGTGCGCTGCTCGTGCTGGCATGCGGCTTCCTGTTCACGGCCGGCACTCTCGTTTCGCACGTGCTGACGTTTCCCGGCGCGTTCTCCGAATCCGGGTTGTTAGGCGGACAGATCGACACCGCTGCCTGGCTCTCCGGGCTGCTGCACCTCGGTGTGCCGGCCGCGACGATCGCATACGTATTGCTGCGTGACCGGCGCGGCAGGTTGCCGGCCGAGCCCGCCGCGGTGCGCTCGGCGATCCTGCATTCGGCCGTCGTGACGTTGCTGCTGGTCGTCGCGTTCACCTGGGCGGTCATCGCCGCGGGGCCGTTTCTGCCGGAGTTGATGATCGACGAGCTGAGGGTGAACCCCGATGTCGCGGGCGGCGTTGCAATGGTGGTCGTGGCCGTGAGCGTCGTGGCGATCCTCGCGGTGCGGCGCGGCCGCGGCTCCATGATCGAATCGTGGCTCATGGTCGTCATCGCGGGCTGCGTCGTGGAAATCATCCTGCTCGCCGTCGCGGACAACCGTTTCACCGTCGCGTGGTATGTCGGGCGCCTTATCGGGCTGCTGGCGTCGAGCGTGGTGCTGGCGCTGCTGATCACCGAATCGACCAAGACCTACACCCGGCTCGCGATCGCCGCCGCGGGGCGCGCGCGTGACCGCGAAGGCAAACGCATGACGCTCGAGGTATTGATCGAATCGATCGCGCACGAGCTGCACCAGCCGCTGAGTGCGGTGATCGTCAACGGCGACGCCGCGCTGCGGCTGCTTCAGAAGGACCCCGCCGACCTGGAAGAGGTGCGCGCGGCGCTCGAGGACATCTCGAGCGAAGGTCATCGCGCCGGCCAGATCATCGACTCCATGCGACAGGTGCTCGCCGGATCCCACGATGCGGCGCCGGTGTCGGTGGACGAGCTGGTGAAAGAATCGCTGCTGCTGTTGCATGCCGAGCTCGAAGCGCATCACGTCTCGCTGCAACTCGAGGCCGATCCGAACCTGCCCGCGGTGACGGGCGATCGCGGGCGCCTGCTGCAGGTGCTCGTGAACCTGGAAATGAATGCGCTCGAATCCATGCAGGCAGTCACCAACCGGGCGCGCCGGCTGCGCGTGCGCTCGATGCGTAATGGCGCCACCGGCGTCGCGATCAGCGTCGAGGATTCGGGGACGGGAATCCTTCCCGAACACGTGGCGCGTATCTTCGATCCGTTCTTCAGCACGAAGCCGCGGGGAGTGGGACTCGGGCTTGCGATCTGCCGCGCGATAGTTGATGCGCACGGGGGCAAGATCTCCCTGACGTCCGGAGCGGCCGGCGGTTCCGCGTTCCGCGTGGTGTTGCCCTCGACCTGAGCGCCCGGCGCCCGCCGCGCGGGCTGGATCGGCAATTGGTCCGATTGTCCGGACCGGAATCGCGCCTAAGATTCTCCGGTACCCTGGTAGTTAGTCACGAGGAGGCGCCATGCGCCTGGCGCGATTGCGTGCGCTGATGCTGACGGCCCTGTTCGCCGTGCCGTGGCGGGGCCATGCGCAACCGGTACTGGACGCGGGGCCGGGCCGCGATGCCGCGCCCTCGGTGACTCGCGTACAATACGTCGCGGCGAATCCGCTGCTCGAGACATTGTCCACGCGTCTCGGGATATCGAAGATGCAGGCGGGGCGCGGCGTGGGCGCGGTGCTCGCGATGGCGCGCGGATTTCTCACGGACCAGGACTACCAGGTGATCGTGGCGGCGGTGCCCGAGGCCGAACAACTCGCGGAAGCCGCGGCGGCGCAGGGCGTGGTAACGCGGCCGATCGACGACAAGGACGATCTCGCCGCGGTGTTCGACCGGATCGGCATTCCCGGCGCCGCGGCCGCGAAGTTCGTGCCGGTGATGCGCGCGTGGCTCGTCCAGCAGGGCGCGGACGATGCCGGCGACCTGGTCTCGCGCGTCATGTGATGGGCTAACTACATCGCGCCGTCGGCCCAGGCGTAGGTCCAGAACACGCCCCAGGTGCTGAAGTCGCTGCCGATACGGGTCGATACCCCGTCGCTCCAGGCGAGCTTGAGGGACTGGCGCGCCGTCATGGGCAGCGAAAGCGTGACGCCGAAACGCGTGTTCGATTGCCGGTCGAGACGTGGCACGCCGTTGATCGTGGTGGCGCCGCCGTCATACCAGGTCGAGTTGGCCGCGAGCCACAGGCGCGGACGGAAGGTGTAACTCACGTGCGCCTGCAGGCTGGTCAGCGGATCCTGCTCGCGCAACTGGCCGCCGAAGTAGTTGCCGTTGTCCGTGAACAGCCACACGCCCGCGTAACCTTCGAAGATCCACTTGCCGTACGGGCAGGCGAATCCGATCTCCGGTTTGAAGGCCCAGCGGTGCGCGCCGATGTTGATCAGGCGGGCGGGGTCGTACTGGCCGGTCGGCGCGGCCACGATGAGACTCGCGCCAAACGTTGCGCCCGGCTTTTCACGCGCGAATTCGCCGGGACTGCGCGCCGGCGATCCGTACAGGTTCACCGCGAACCGGATTCGCGTGTCGCCGAGTCCCGTTCTTTCGACGTGGCCGCGCGTGGTGCCGAACACCAGCCCGGTCACATCCGCGTTCACGTAGGGCACCGCGAGGGCGACGCTGGACGAGCGGCCGAGGAAACCGAAGGTGCGCGCGTAACCGAGGATGGCGGCGTTGATCTCCGCCTCGATGTCTTCGATGGGCGCGCTCGGATCGGGCAACACGTCGCCGCTCGAACGCGCGAATCCTCCCACGATGAGGTTCAAACCGGTCGGGCTCGCCGCGTAAGAGCGCGGCTCCAGCTCCTGCGCGACGGCGCCGCGAGAAGCCAGCGCCAGCGTGAGCGCCAGGAGAGCGGCGTGGCAGGGCGCAGGGACTCGCATCGGCGTGAGCCTGCGACGAGCGCGTAGGGGAGTACATCGGCCGATGGGCTTAGGGATACGGACAAAGTCCAATGCCCACGGCCGGCGCGTGGGACTAGCGTCAATGGCCAATCGGACTTCGAGGTGAACGGTCAGTACCTCGCTCGCCGGCCTCGAGCCCGTTTCATTCGGGGGTAACTACCATGTTGCGAGAGCTGGCAAACAACTGGTGGGCGATGCTGGGGCGCGGCGTCGTGGCAATCCTGTTCGGCGTCATTGCATTGACCCTGCCGGAAGCGACGCTCACGACGCTCGTGGTCTTATGGGGCTTCTACGCACTCATCAGCGGCATCATCGCGATCGTGGCCGCGGTATCCGGTGCGCCGACCGGGCCGCGGTGGAGCCTCGCGCTCGAAGGCGCGGTGGCACTCGCCGCGGCGGCCGTGACGTTCCTGCAGCCGCACCTGACCGCGCTGGTCCTGCTGTTCCTGGTCGCCGCCTGGGCATTGATCGGCGGTGTATTGCTGCTCGTGGCCGCGATCCGGCTGCGCAAGGAGATCGCCAACGAGTTCTGGCTCGGCCTGACCGGCCTGGTCTCGATGGCCTTCGGCATCATGTTGTTCGCGCAGCCCCGCGCGGGCGCGATGGCCGTGGTCTGGCTGATCGGCATGTATTCCATCGTGTTCGGCGCGCTGTGGTGCGCGTTCGCGATGCGGCTGCATGGCATCAAGAAGCGCAATACCAAGGAGGAACTCGAGCTGCGCGCCACGCGGCTCGGGATCGCCGCGGCCGAACACGATCATCACGATCACACGAGTGGCAAGCCGGCGTAGGACGCCCGCTTGCAGCTAGTGTCGAATGACACCGCGGACGCGCGCTGCGCGGCCGCGGTCGCCCGTGGTTGCGTCTCACATCATTGCCCCTTGGTCTGATCGTCATGACGGCCGTCGCGCGGAGAATGGCCTTAAGCGAGGTTCGACATGACCAACAGAAACGTCTTTGCGGCACTAACTGCTTTCGTCGGCCTGATCGTCATGGGATGTGAATCCACGACGCATCGGGTGGGACAGAGCGCCACGGTCGATTTCGGAATCGTCCGCAATGCCGAGCAGGTTGAACTGAACTCGACGGCGGCACAGGGCGCGCTCATCGGCGGCACGGTTGGACTGATGGCCGGCGACAATCGCAACCGGGTCGGCACGGCGATCGCCGGCGCCGCGCTCGGTACCGCCGCGGGCGCCGCGGCCGGTGGAGATCGCACCGGCTGGGCGTACACCGTACAGATGTCGAGCGGCTCGACGACGCGCATCGTGACCGACCAGCGCGAGATCCGTGTCGGCGACTGCGTGGCGGTCGAACGCGTGGGCCAGCGGGCGAACATCCGGCGCGCTTCACCGGGTCATTGCGAGCCCTCGTACGCCACGGCCCTGAGAGCCGTCGACGACGACGTGCGCGACGAAGCATTGAAATGCGATGCCGCGAAGCAGGAACTGGCCAGCGCGACGACGCAGGAAGCCGCGGATCTCGCGGTCCGCAAGATGGAACTGCTGTGTAACGACTAGGGTTCGCCCCGTGCGGTGACGGCGATTCGCGACGCACGGTCGCGTCGACATTCCGCGGGTTGCGACACGTTTTCCGCGGGACGGCCGCGTAACGTGTCGGCCATGAACCTGCGAGCGATTGGCGCGGTGGAAGTGCGCCGAACCCCGGACGGATACGAAATCGGCCTGCTCGACTGGGGTCACGAGTCCCAATGGGTCTGCAGCTGCGCGGCGTTCCGCGCGAACACGCGCTGGAAGGACGATCCGCGCTGCCAGCACACCGACGCCGCGAGCGTGTCAGAATCCCCGGCCAGCCCCTGAGCTACTTCGGCTTCTTGGGCCCCAAGAGAAGCCAGATGATGAATCCGACCACGGGCAAGAGGATGACCAGCACGGTCCACAGGACCTTGCGTCCCGTCGTCGCGGTGCTCGAGAAAATGCTCACGATGGCCCACACGTCCGCGATGAGGACGAGCAGGCCCCAGAATCCATTCACGTTCACATTCATGACGGCGAGCTTCCAACTATTGAACCCGGACTGGCGATGGGCCAAACGTCCCATGTGACTGGCCCCGACGCGGTTCCGCTCATTCACTGGATAGAAGACGGCCAGGCATTCGAGGCGCGGTGGCTCTCGCCGGGCGGGATGCCGCCGCCCACGCGCGTCGTCGTCGCCGATGGAAAAATGAAGGCGGACGAGGCCTACGGTCTCGCCTGCCAGGGGACCGCGCTGCTGTGGCGCGGCGATTTTCAGGAAGCGCGCCAGCTCCTGAATGCGCTCGGAAGACGCGCGGACCGCCGGCGGCAGCGAACTACTCGTTCGCGAAGCCGCGGCGCCGAGGCGGACAGTGCGCTCGCGCAAGTCTTTCATCTCCATCGGCAGGGCCAGGCACAACGGGCCCGGACGCTCAACGCCTTGCTGGTCCCCCTCGAGCCTGACTATGCGATCCCGCTGCGGCGCGCGCCGGATATGCGGCAGGCCTGCGTCGAGGCTTTTGGTCCCGCGGAGACGGCATCGGTCACCTCGTTGCGGGCGTTGCTGGGCGCGATCGGTGCGCACGAGTGGCGGACGAAAGGCATCGAGATTCCGGAGGCGGGTGGAAGGATCCATCCGCACTATGGCGTCTTCGCGCCGATCCGCCGCGAGTACGTCGATCTCGTCAGCACGACGCCGCTGCCGGAGGCGTGCGCCGCGACGAGCCTCGCGTTCGACGTCGGCACGGGCACCGGAGTGCTTGCCGCGGTTCTCGCGCGACGTGGCATCGAACGCGTCATCGCCACCGATCTCGATCCGCGCGCGCTGATCTGTGCGCGTGAGAACGTGGACCGGCTCGGTCTCGCGCCACGCATCGAGGTTTTGCGCGCGGACCTGTTTCCCGAAGGCCGCGCCGCGCTCGTGGTCTGCAATCCGCCGTGGATTCCCGCGCGGCCGAGCTCGGCGACGGAGCACGGAATCTACGATCCCGAAAGCCGGATGCTGCGCGGATTTCTCGCCGCGCTGCCGGATCACCTGGTTGCCGGCGGGGAAGGCTGGTTGATCCTCTCGGACCTGGCCGAGCACCTGGGCCTTCGTACGCGGGCGCAGTTGCTCGAAGAGTTCGCGGCCGCGGGATTGCGCGTCGTGGAGCGCCACGATGTGCGGCCACGACATCCGCGCGCCGCGGACCAGTCCGATGCGCTGCACGCCGCACGCGCGGCGGAAGTCACATCGCTGTGGCGGCTCGCGGCGCGCTGACGTTCAGAATTTCTCGTCCGGGCGCAGGTAGCGCCATTTGCCCAGCGGCAAACCACCCAATGGCACGTTGCCGCTGCGCACGCGTTTCAATCCGGTGACGAACAAGCCCACCATCTCGCACATGCGGCGGATCTGGCGCTTGCGGCCCTGGCGCAGCACGAAGCGCAGCTGGTGTTCGTTCTGCCAGGACACCAGCGCGGGTTTGAGCTTCACGCCGTCGAGCGTCAGGCCGTACTGCAGGCGCTTCAAACCCTCGGGCGAAAGTTCACCCTCGATGCGCACGAGATATTCCTTCTCGACGGAGGAGTCTTCGCCGATCAGCTGCTTCGCGACGCGGCCATCCTGCGTGAGCACGAGCAGTCCGGTGGAGTCGATGTCCAGCCGCCCCGCGGGCGCGAGTCCCCGAAGATGTTCCTGCTTGAACTGGATGGGAGACGGATCCGCCGCCCAGCGATTCTCCGGACGGATCAGCACGATGGCGGGTTCGTAGCCGTCTTCCGCCTGGCCGGAGACATAGCCGACGGGTTTGTTCAGCAGGATGGTGACCTGTTCGCTCTGGTGTTCGCGCGCGGCCGGGTCGATCTCGATGCGCGCGTCGGGCGACACGCGCGTGCCGAGTTGGTCGACGATCTGGCCATCCACCTTGACCCAGCCGTTCGTGATCCAGCGCTCGGCCTCGCGCCGCGAGCACAGGCCGAGTTCGCCCATGCGCTTGGAGAGGCGCGGGTGGTCGGCGTTGTCTTTCGATGTGGGTGGGCGGTTCATGGGGCGAGGTGGCAGGCATTGTATCGCCCACGCCCTCGGGTCCGGCACTTGACGGGACCCCCAATCGCGAAAAGGATGCGCGCGATGAACGATATCGAGCGGCGCGTCAGCGTCGCGCCCATGATGGATTGGACGGACCGGCACTGCCGCTACTTCCTGCGCGGCTTCTCCCCGGACACTCTTCTATATACGGAGATGGTCACCACGGGCGCCGTCCTGAGAGGAGACCGCCAGCGGCTGCTGGGCTTCGATCCCGACGAACACCCGGTCGCGCTGCAACTCGGCGGCAGCGATCCCAACGACCTCGCCGAGTCCGCGCGCATCGGCGCGGCGATGGGTTACGACGAGATCAATCTCAACTGCGGCTGCCCCAGCGATCGCGTGCACTCGGGCGCGTTCGGGGCCTGTCTCATGCTGCGGCCGAAGCTGGTCGCGGACTGCGTGGCCGCGATGCGCGCCGTGGTCGATGTGCCGGTGACGGTCAAGCTGCGCATCGGCGTGGTCGATGCGACGGAGCTCGCGGGCGAGGGGCTATCGCGGCGCGAATCGGCGCGCGAGGCCGCGGCGCGCTTCGGTGACCGCGAGCGCGATGCCTTGGACGAATTCGTCGGTGGCGTCCTCGCGGCCGGGGCCCATGCGGTCATCGTGCACGCGCGCAAGGCGGTGCTCGGCGCCTGGTCGCCGCGCGACAACCGTGAAATACCGCCGCTGCGGCACGACGTGGTGCGCGAGCTCCGCTCGGCGTTTCCGGCGGCGACCGTCGTTGTCAATGGCGGCCTGCGCACCGCGGAGCAGGTAGTTAGCTCGCTCGACTGGGCGCACGGCGCGATGCTGGGCCGCGAGGCGTATCACCGGCCGATGGTGCTCGCCGACGTGGCCCACGCACTGACGCCCGCGTGGAGCGCGCCGACCCGGATCGACATGCTCGAACGCATGACCGCGTATGCGCGGCGCGAAGTCGCGCGCGGCGAGCGCCTGTCCTGGATCGCGCGGCACATGCTGGGCCTCTACGCGGGACAGCCGGGCGCGAAGGAATTCCGTCGGCGGCTCTCGGAGGGTTCGCGTGCCGCGGATGCGGATCCCGCGTTGCTGCTCGAAGCGGGCGAAGCCTGCGAGCGACTCGAAGGCGCGGTCGCCGGAGAAGCCTGACTACAGAAGGTTGGTGTACGGCGCGAGCGCGCCGCGGAAATGCCGCTCGTGATCGGTAAGCGATGCGATCAGCGCGAAGTCGGTGAAATCGAAGCCCGGGCCGACATCGCATCCCACCAGCGTCCACTCGCCGAGACTGCGCGCGGCCTGCCATTCGCCGGCGCGCACGATGCCGGTCGGATGTTGGCCAGCGGCCGGTGGCCCGAGCACCCGCCGCGAAAACACCCCTTCGGCGGGCTGGAACACGAGCAGCTCGAGGGGCGCGCCGCCGTGGTAGTGCCAGATCTCGTCCGACTCAACCACGTGCCAGCGGCTCACCTGGCCGGCTTCGAGAAGATAGTCGATGCAGGTGAGCGCCGACCGTGGACCGCGTGCCGTCGTGACGTTCTGCGCCGAACGAAAGATCTCGCGGAACCAGCCGCCCTCGGGATGAGCCTCGAGATTCAGGGCCTGCACGAGCTCCGCGGCGGAATTCACGTTCAGCGACGGGGCGTCGCGGGATCCGGCGCCGGCACACGCTCCCAGCTACCCGGATATTGGGCGCCGAGCCAGGCGCTGATGGCGAACGCCGCGACGCTCTGCCGCAGCGCTTCCGGCGCGACGCGCGCCAGCGTGTCATCCGCATTGTGATGCGCATCGAAATAGTCGGTCCCGTCGAGATCGGGCGAGAGGATCGGCATGCCGCGCCGGACCAGTGCATTGAGGTCAGCGCCGCCGCCGGCCTCGTTGCCACCCCGTTCGAGTTTCAGCGGCGCGAGCGCCTTGAAGATCGAATCGACCGCGGGCAGCTGCGCGGGATTCACCCGGCTCGACAGCCGCCAGACTGGACCGGCGCCGAAATCCGATTCGAACCCGAGCACGTGGCGGTCCATTTCGGCTTCCTTGGCGGCGAGATAGGCGAGCGAGCCGGTGGTGCCGAATTCCTCGTTCGCGAACAGCACGACGCGGATCGTGCGGCGGGGTTTCGTCTCGAGTTGCCCGATGAGCCGGGCCGCGTTCATGACGATCGCGACGCCCGCGGCGTTGTCGATCGCGCCGACGCCCGGATCCCAGGAATCGAGATGGGCACCGAGGAGCACGATTTCGTTCGCGAGATCGCCGCCCGGAATTTCGCCGATGACATTGGCGGAGGTAGCGTTGGGAAGGTCGCGCGAGCTCGAGCGAACCTTCAGCCGCACCGGCTTGCCGCTTTCGAACTGGCGCACGAGGGCATCGGCATCCGGATTGGAAATCGCCAGCGCCGGGATTCGTGGTGCATCGGTCGCGTAACGCAGAGCGCCGGTGTGCGCGAACCTATGATCGGTGGTGCTGATCGAGCGGATCACGATGCCGAGGGCGCCCAGCTTGGCCGCCGCCGAAGGTCCAAGGGCGCGCACTCGCACCGCGCGGCCATATCCCGAGCCATCACGCGTGCGATCCATGCGCTGGCTGAAGAAGACGATCCGATCCTTCACCGCGTCGGGCGGCAGCGCCGCGAGTGCGTCGAGGTCCTTCACCATGATCGCGTCCGCCTCGATGCCTTCGGTCGAGGTGCCGATGCTGCCGCCGAGGGCGATCGTCGGCATGGACTGTGGAAACGGGGAAATCACCGAGAATTCGGCCTCTCCACGCACCCAGTGCGGCACGGTGGCCTCGACGGTATGCACGTTCGCGAACCCCAGCCGCTCCATGGCGCGCAGTGCCCAGGCGACCGCCGCCTTGTCGCCCGGCGAACCCGCCGGACGCGGACCCACCTCGGTGGTGAGGGACTTCACCAGCTCATAGGCCGTCTCGTCCGTGAGCGCCGCTTTTCGCAGCGTCGTCGTCTGCGCCAGGTCGGCGCGCGAGTACGCCGGGGGTTTGTCGGCCGCGGCGGCCGTGATGCAGAGGGTGAGAAGGCTGGACGCGAAAATCGGGTAGAGATGTCTACGCATGGGGTGGTTTTGTCTTCGCCCTAGGGAATGGGCTGTCATTCTAGGTCATATGCGTATAATTCCCCGCGTTCATCCTTCAGACCCTCAATGGCCAAAGACATCGAACTCGCCATCGTGTTCGCCGACGTCGTCGGCTCGACGCGGCTCTATGAAGAGCTCGGGGACCAGCGCGCCCGCGAAGTGGTGGCGATCTGCATCGACATCATGCGGCAGGCCACCGAGGAACATCACGGCACCGTGATCAAGACGATGGGCGACGAGGTGATGTCCACCTTCCCGATCGCGAACGATGCGCTCAATGCCGCGGCGAAGATGCAGAAGTCCATCACGGGCAATCCGGACCTGACCGCGGAGGGCCATCACGTCGCCATCCGCATCGGCTGCCACGCGGGTCCGGTGGTGGTCGAGAATCGGGACGTGTTCGGTTCGACCGTGCATACCGCGAACCGCATGACGAGCCAGGCGAAGGCCGGGCAGATCATCACGACCGAAGCCATGGTGGCCTTGCTGTCGCCGGAGTGGCAGTCCGCGGTGCGCCAGATCGACGTCGCGACGCTCAAGGGGCAGGGCGCCGAAGTCACCCTGTTCGAAGTGCTCTGGCAGACGGACGACATCACCAGCATGTTGCCGTCGGTGTCGATCTCCGCGCACGAAGGGCGCCGCGCCATGCGCCTGCGGCTCACGTTCGACGGCGGCGAGGTCATGCTCACCGAGCAGCGCCCCAACGTCGCGATCGGCCGCGCGGACGACAACGATCTCGTGATCCGCGGCAACCTGATCTCGCGCCTGCATGCCCGCATCGAGATCAACCGCAACAAGTTCGTGCTCATCGACCAGAGCACGAACGGCACGTTCGTGCAGGCCGAGGGCGGCGAAGAGCTGTTCGTGCGCCGCGACAGCGTGCAGATCAAGGGCGAGGGACTCATCGGCCTCGGGCGTGTGCCCGAGCGCGATTCCCCGCTGACGATCCGCTTCTACTGCGAAGAAGCCTGAATTTTCCTTACTGACCGAGGCGACGCTCGACGGCGTCGAGCTCGGCGGTCATTTCCGCCGGCGCGCGGTCGCCGAACTCCTTCAGGTACTCGCGCATCTCCTGGATCTCGTTGCGCCACGCGGCCTCCGGCACCGCGAGCAGTTCGCGCATCGTGGCCTCGCTCACGTCGACGCCTTCGAGGTTGAGGTCCTGCGGCCGGGGTAGATAGCCGATGGCCGATTCCGCGGCGTCGATCCGCCCCGTGCAGCGCTTGATGATCCACTCCATGACGCGCAGGTTGTCGCCGAAGCCCGGCCACAGGAACTTGCCCGCGGCGTCGCGCCTGAACCAGTTCACGTGGAACACGCGCGGCGGATGCTTCAGGCGACTGCCCACCTCGAGCCAATGCCGCCAGTAGTCGCCGAAGTTGTAGCCGGCGAACGGTTTCATCGCCATCGGATCCCGGCGCACGACGCCGACGGCGCCGGTGGCCGCCGCGGTGGTCTCGGATGCGACGGAGGCGCCGACCAGCACGCCGTGTTGCCAGCTGCGGGCCTCGTACACGAGCGGCGCGACTTCCCGGCGTCGCCCGCCGAAGATCAACGCGGAGATCGGTACCCCCTGCGGATCCTCGGAATGCGGCGAGTAGATAGGATTGACCTTCGCGGACACCGTGAAGCGCGAGTTCGGGTGCGCGGAGACGCCGCTGGCGGGGTCATACGGCTTGCCTTGCCAGTCGAGGACGGGCTTGTTGAGCCTGCGACCCTCCCACCACGGCTCGTTGTCCGCGGTCAGCGCGACATTGGTGAACAGCGTGTCGCGATGGATCATGTCGAACGCGTTGCGATTCGTGGCGCGATTGGTGCCGGGCGCCACGCCGAAATATCCCGCCTCCGGATTGATCGCGTACAGGCGTCCGTCCGGTCCCGGATGCAGCCAGGCGATGTCGTCGCCCACCGTCCAGACCTTCCACCCCGGCATCGAATCCGGCGGAATCAGCATCGCGAGATTCGTCTTGCCGCAGGCGGACGGGAACGCGGCGGCGACGTAATGCGTTTCCCCCTGCGGACTCTCGAGGCCGACGATGAGCATGTGTTCCGCGAGCCAGCCCTCGTTGCGTGCCTGCCAGCTCGCGATGCGCAGTGCGTGGCATTTCTTGCCGAGCAGGGCGTTGCCGCCATAGCCGGACCCGAAACTCTCGATCGAGAGCTCTTCGGGGAAATGCATGATGAAGCGGCGGTCCGGATCGAGCTCGCCGACCGAGTGCAGTCCCTTGACGAACTTCCCGCCCTCGCGTGCGATGCGTTCCAGCGCCGGCCGCCCCATGCGCGTCATGATGGCCATGTTGACCACCACGTAGGCGCTGTCGGTGATTTCGACGCCGCAGCGCGAATAGGGCGAATCGATGGGGCCCATGCAATACGGGACCACGTACAGCGTGCGACCCTTCATGCAGCCCTTGAACAGCTCGCGCATCCGGGCGTGCGCTTCGTCCGGAGCCATCCAGTTGTTGTTAGGGCCCGCATCCTCGCGATTGCGGGTGCAGATGAAGGTCAGGTGCTCGACACGCGCGACGTCCGACGGGTGCGAGTAGGCGATGTGGCAGTTAGGGAAGGTATCGGGGTTGAGCGGCTTGAGCTCGCCGGTCTTCTCTAGCGACCGCTTGAGGCGATTGAGTTCGGCGGGCGAGCCGTCGCACCAGTGAACCTTGTCGGGAGTCGTCAGGCGCCGCACCGATTCGACCCACTCGGCAACCGATGGGGAAATATCGGGAAGTCCAGCGAACGAGATCGGCGCTGTTGCCATTGCAGTCCTCAGATTGTCTGCCTGTCCGGGCGAGACAATGGAGTATAGCGGCGAACTCGCGATCGTCCGTGGAATCGGTGTTAACGCTAACAGCCTGTCATATCTGAAATTCCGGGGCTGTTAGGCGCGAAAAAGCGCGCCCCATGCCGGGGCGCGCCCAGAATTACCGGGAAATCTTCGCGCGGCTGCGCTTGCGGGAGGTCGCGGATTTGCGGGTCGGCGAAACCTGTTTCTTGTCACCAGACTTCGTGAAGCTCGCGTAGGTGTCCCGCGCGATCGCCGAGACATCGTTGCCGGCGGCGCGCGCGATCGTGACGTTTTCCTTCACGAAGCGCGCGGCATGACGTCGGACGACCTTGTTGAGCTCGCGTCCGCTCACGCCGAGCGAACCCTGCACGATGGCGGCGCGCCGGGCGGCGTCCCGGGCCCGAACCCGGCCGGCGTCCAGGGCCAATTGAGCGAGGGCGAGCGAGCGCGATCCCAGATCCGTGGCGACTTCGAGCACTTTTTCCTGAAAATTCATGGACTCTCCTGTGCTGCTCTGCAGCAATGACGCGGCGCAGCATAACGACGGGTTCCGCGCGGAGTCAATCAGGGAGCGGCCCATCCAGAGGGGCTTCCGAATCCAGGAAGCGGCGGATGACGGGAACGACCTTGTCGAGCGAATGGAGCATGAACAGGTGTCCGCCGCCGGGCACGACGAATAGCCGATTGTTAGGGATCAGCAGCGAGATGATCCGTGAGTTCACGGGTGGTACCAGCGGATCGTCGGCGCCCGCCATGACCAGCGTCGGCTGGCGGATCTTGTGGAGCCAGTGAATGCTGGTCCAGCCCATGCCGGCCATGAGCTGATACACGTACCCCATGAACTGCGGCGCGATGATGCGCGCCGTGTGCGCGGACATCAGCTTGGGATCGCGGCGCGCCTCGCCCCCGTAGATGTCGCCGGCCGCCTTCTGCATGTAGGTGGGAGAAAGGTAACGCCTGGGCGTGATCATCTTCGACAACGCCGAGGGCCGGCCCGGCACCATGACCGCGCCCGGCGAGGTCGCCGCCAGGACCAGCCGCCGGCATCGATCCGGATACTGCCGCGCGAACTGCTGCGCGAGCGCGCCGCCCCAGGAAACACCGATGACGTCCACGACGCGGTAACCGAGACGGTCGAGTAGCTTGCGCGCGAGCCGCGCGAGCCCGGAAAAGCGGCGCGGTCGCCAGCTCATCTGCGATCGGCCCACGCCCGGCACGTCGAAGATCACGATCTCGCGCCCGGCCATGGCTTCCATGAACGGAAAGCACAATTCGAGATTCGCGCCGATCCCATTGAACAGCAGCAGGGGCGGCTCCGCGCGGCCCGGCTGGGTCGCGACTCGCAGATGCACGCCATCGACCTCGACGTATTCGACCTGGGGAGCACTCATCGTTGATGGACGAATCGCCCCGGCGCCGGATCACCGGCCGGATGCCGCGCACTGCCCAACGATTGCGGCGCCGGCACTTCGCCATCGCCATGCTGCCGATACCACGCGCTCCAGTGATCCCACCAGCTGCCCGCGTGTTCGGTGGCGCCGGCCCGCCACGCCTCCGCATCCTCGGGTAGTTCGGCATTGAGGAAATACTTCGCCTTCGGATTGGTGGGCGGGTTAACGATGCTCTGGATGTGGCCGCTCGAGGACAACACGAAATCGATCTTTCCCTTGAGGACGTTCTTCGACTGGTAACAGGCCTGCCACGGGGTGATGTGGTCGGTCACGCCGGCGACGACGTACGCGGGCACGTCCACCTTCGACATGTCGATGCGGGTGCCGAGCGCCTCGATGCCATCGGGTTGCGCGAGCGGATTGTCCATGAACATCTTCAGCAGGTCCGCATGGAATTCCGCGGGGAGCCGCGTGGTATCCGAATTCCAGTAGAGGATGTCGAAGGCCGGAGGCCGGTTTCCCATGACCCAGTTGTTCGCGACGAACAGCCACACGAGGTCGTTGGGACGCAGCCAGGCGAACACGCGCGCCATCTCGCTGCCCTCGAGCACGCCGACGTGGCGGGATTTCTTGATCGTCGCCGCGACGCCCGAACGCGACGCGAACTGGCCTAACAAGGTGGGCGCCGAGGTGTCGAGCACGGTGACGAGCAGGGTGGCGCTCGCGACTTTCGTTTCGCCGGTGGCGGCGAGGTGTCCGAGCAGCGTCGCGAGCGTGAACCCGCCCGCGCAGGCCGCCATCGTGTTGACCCGGTCGGCGCCGGTGATTTCGCAGGCGATGTCGATCGCCTGCTTGCAGGCCGTGAGGTACGTTTCCATGTTCCAGTCGCGCTGCGCGGCGGTCGGATTGCGCCAGCTGATGCAGAACGTCTGGATGCCATGCTGCACGGCGAACTCGGCGAAGCTGCGCCCCGGCGCCAGGTCCGTCGCGTAGAACTTGTTGATCTGCGGCGGCACGATGATCAGCGGGCGGCGCTGGACGTTGGGGGTTTGCGGCGCGTACTGGATGAGCTCGAACACTTCGCCGCGATGAACGACGGCGCCGGGCGTCGTCGCGAGATTGCCGCCGACCTGGAATTTCCGCTCGTCCACCTGGCGCGGCATGCCCGCGTTGTTCAGCAGGTCGTCGACGAAATTCTGCAGGCCCCACAACACACTCTTGCCGCGTGTTTCGGTGAGGCGCTGCAGGGCGCCGGGATTGCCCAGCGGCGAGTTGGTCGGCGCGAACGATTCGGTGAAGAGTTGCAACACGAACCGCGCGCGCTCGCGATCGTCCGTGGTGGTGTCCGCGCGATCGAGCACGCGGTTCAGCATGTCGCGCCACGCGACGAAGCCTTGCATGAGCCGCTTGTAGTAGCCGCTCTTCTGCCAGACCGCGTGACTGAAACGGCGGTCGCGCGGATCCGCGGCGACCTTCGAATTCCCCAGGGCGATGGACACGAGCTCGCGACCGAAAGCCAGGTTCTCTTCGACGAGTACCTGCGGTTTCAGCGTCATCAGTCTCAACAGCCGGCGGGCGGCATCCAGCAACTCGTCCCGGTCCAGCCCTAACAAGGGATTCGCCCCGAGGATCTGTTCGGCGGCGTCGGTCGCAGCGTCTCGTTCGAGCTCCGGCTGACTCTCCCTATCGGCCGCGGCGTCCGAATCGGCTCCACGAGGGCTGATTTCCGTTGTTTTTTCGCGGCCCGAGCGATTTTTCCTGCCTGCCATGGATGTCTCCGGAGGACCGTCGTCGTTATATGTGATCTGTATCCCAGTGGCGACAGGGTCCGCGTGATTCCAATCACAGGGCCCTAGGGGCTTCCATTCCTATTATGCATGGCAGCGAGAGCCCTAACCCGTGAGTGACATGGGTTTGGCGCTTCCATCCGGAGTCGGTCCCGGGTGGAAGCGCGATCGGGACTCGAGGATTCGGAGGAGTAATCAACGTGTTTTCCCTACGGGCTTCGGCTTGCGCCGGCTCGATCGTGCTTGCCTGCGCCCTGGCTATTCCCGCGCACGCCGTCGGCGTGGCCGCCGGCACCAATATCGATAGTACTGCGTCCGTCAGTTACAGCATCGGCGCGGTCAATGCGAATGCAACGTCGACCACCGTCAGCGTCACGGTCGCCGAGATTCTCGATGTCGTCGTGACCGCGCCCGCCGCGGCGCTGCCGGTTGCGCCCGGTGCGGCCACGCAGGTGCTGCGCTTCCGCGTGACGAACACGGGCAACGGCCCCGAAACCTTCGCCCTGGTGCTCGACAACGCGGTCGCGGGCGACAACTTCGACCCGTCCGCCGCCACCCCGTCTATCTACCTCGACACCGACGGCAGCGGCACGCTGACGCCCGCCGACACCATCTACAACGGCAGCAACGATCCGGCCCTCGACGCAGATGCGTTCGTGTACGTCTTCGTCGTCAACGACATCCCGGTGTCGGTGGTCGACGGCAACATCGGTCGCTCGTATCTCATCGCCGAGGCGCGCACCGGCAGCGGCGATCCGGGTACGGCCTTCGTGAACATGGGCGCGGGCAACACCTTCGCGGTCGTCGGCACGACGCGCGCGCGCGCCATCGGCGTGGGCGAATACCTGGTCGCGGGAGTCACCGTGAGCGCGGTGAAGAGCCAGGCCGTGCTCGATCCGTTCGGCACCGATCATCCGGTCCCGGGCGCGCGCGTCACTTACACGGTCGTCGTGAGCGCGACGGGCACGGGCTCGGCGTCGAACACGGTCTTCAGCGATGACATCCCGGCGAGCACCAGCTACGTGCCGGGCTCGCTGCGCCTCAACAGCATCGCGCTCAGCGACGGCGCGGACGCCGATGCCGGCGCCTACGAAACCACACCGGCGGCACGCGTGCGCGTGGCGCTCGGCACCCTCACCCAGGCGGGCGGATCACAAACGATCGAGTTCGCCGTGACCATCAATTGAACACCGGGAAGTCCGTCGTGAAGGAGACACAGATGAATTCGGGGATCAGGAAATTTTTCGCCCTCGCCGCGCTCGTCGCATGCGCGGCCGGTTCGCAGGCCATGGCGCAGGCGGAGGGCTGCATCGTCCTCAAGTCGACGGCCGAGATCGAACAGGAAGTCCTGAACGAGAAGGGTGAGAAGACGAAGAAGCTCGTCCCGGCGGGCAAGGTCGTGCCCGGCTCGGAAGTGGTCTGGACCATCACGGCCAACAACGTCTGCAAGCAGGCGGCGGACAACGCGGTCATCAACAACGCGGTGCCGGCCCACATGACCTACGTCGCGAACTCCGCGACGGGTCCGGGCAGCGACATCAGTTATTCGCTCGACGGCAGGACTTTTGCCGCCGACGGCCAGCTCACCGTCGAGGAGAACGGCGCGACGCGCAAGGCGCGCGCCGACGAATACCGGCACATCCGCTGGGTGTTCCGGGATGCGTTGCAGCCCGGCGCCTCGGCGTTCGCGCGTTTCCGCGCGGTGCTGAACTAGTTTCGTTTGAGTAGTTTGTTTCAAGAGAGAGGAGTACCCATGCAATCGTTCAATCAGCAGATGCGGCGAGTCGGTCTCGCTGTCGTCGCGCTGAGCCTGGTAGGTGGGGCGCCGTCCGCATTCGCGGCCGGCACCGACACCAACTTCGATACGGACATCACCAACCGGGCCAGCGTCAACTACAGCGTCAGCGGCGTGCCGCAAACGGTCATTCGTTCATCCCCGACGGGCAATTCCGCGCCCGGCGCGGGTGGCGGTGCCGATACTTCGTTCAAGGTCGACAAGCGCCTGATGTTCGTCGCCGAAGAAACCAACGGCGTCGCGACCGTCTCGAGCCCCGGCCTCACCAACGTCGTGACGGTGTTTCGCGTGACGAACACCAGCAACGGTGCGCAGGATTTCGGCCTTTCGGCCGACAACCTGAACCCGCTGGCCAACCTGTTCGGCCGTGCGGACGCATTCGACATGCAGAACTTCAGCACGCGAGTGTCTGGGGCCGCCTGTTCCACCGCGACCATGACGACCCCGGCCTATGCGGGTGAAACGCAGAGCTATATCGAGCAGCTCGGCGAAGACGCCTGCGCGTACGTGTTCGTGCTGGCGGATACGCCGGCCGCGGCCGCGAACGCGACGGCGTCGACCATCCGCCTGGTGGTTCGTCCGACGACGGATGCGTCGAACGGCACGACGTTCGAAGCGGCGACCGCCACCGCGGACGATCCGGCCGTGGTCGACGTGGTGTTCGCCGAGACCGGAAACAGCGACGGCAACGTCGCCAATGACGGCGTGAGCTTCGCGTACGACCAGTACTTCGTGGGCACGCTCACGGTGACGAAGTCGGCCGCGGTGATCAGCGACGGCTTCAGTGCTCCGGGCCAGGCCAAGGCGATTCCGGGCGCGACCGTCGAATACACCATCACGGTGCAGAACAACGGTCTCGTCACGAGCGGCGCGAGCCTGCTCGAGGCCATTCCGGCCAACACGAGCTATGTCGCGGGTTCGACCACTTTGAACGGCGTGGCGGTCTCGGACGTGGCCGGCGTGATGCCTTACGTCGCGGGCGGTGCGATCAACTCGCCGTCGGCCGCGGCGGGTGTCATCAACCCGGGTTCCACCGCGGCGGAAATCGCCGTCGTGCGCTTCCGAGTGACGATCAACTAAATGAAGTTCGAAACCGCGGGAACGCGGCGCTGGAGCCCGAGAGGGCGACCCAGAGCCGGGTCCCGCAACAACGGGTACTCTCACGCAGAGGGCGGAGTAGCGACTAGCTACTCCGCCTTCGGCGCATTCTGGAGCCGGATAAACCGCGCTTTGGGCAGAACGTTGTTATTTGCGGCGGTTCTCATTGTGCCGGCGATTTCCGTGGCGCAGGTCACGGCGCCCGGCACGGTGGTCCGCAACGTCGGCAGCGTCGCTTACGAGCACTCGGGCTCCGCGACGCAGACCGTTCTTTCCAACGAAGTGCGGCTGGCCGTCGAACCGCTGCCGTCGCGCGCCGCCATCCGGCTCGCGCGCTACGAGGCGGCCAGCCAGAGCTCGTTCCCGGCGGGTCCCACGCAGTGCCGGATGGGCACGGCGTTCGCCGCCCTTGCGGCGCCGGCTCCGCAGGGCGCCGGCGCGCTCGATCCGCTGTCCCCGATCCCCCTGCAGGAAACCACCATCGCCCACGCGGGCGATCCGATTTTCGTCACCGTGGTCGATCTCGACCGCAATCGCGATGCGTCCGTGATCGAAACCGTCGACGTGCGCGTGAGCGCACGCGCGACCGGCGACGCGGAGGTGCTGCGTCTCTCCGAAACCGGTGCGAACACCGGCGTGTTCGTCGGCTACGTGCCGACCTCGACCAACGCGGCCGCGAACGATTGCGCGCTGCAGGTCGAGCGAAATTCACAACTGGACGCGACCTACATCGATCCGGTGGATGCGACCGATGTCGCCGCGGCCGGCGCCCTGGTCGATCCTTACGGCCTCGTGTTCGATTCGCAGACCGGTGCGCCCATCGACGGCGCACGCGTACGACTGATCGACGTCGCGACCGGTCTTGCCGCCAACGTGTTCGGCGATGACGGCGTGAGCCGTTACCCGAGCGAGATGATCACCGGCCAGCCCGTCACCGACCAGGGCGGCGCCCAGTACAGCATGCCCGCGGGTGTGTTCCGTTTCCCGCTGGTCGCGCCCGGCAGCTACCGCGTCGAGATCCTGCCGCCGGGCAACTACTCGTTCCCCTCGCAGCGCACGATAGCGGACCTGCAGACGCTGCCCGGCGCGCCGTTCCGGCTGCAACAGGGTTCCTTCGGTCATTCGTTTGTCGTGACCGCCGCGCCGGCCGTGGCGGTGGACGTACCGCTCGATCCGGCCGGCGAAGCGCTGCTGTTGCGCAAGAGCGCGGGTCAGCAGATGGCGACCACCGGCGACTTCGTGCAGTACACGCTGAACCTGCGCAACAACAGCGATTCCGGCGCGTTCGGAAGCGTGCGGATAATCGACCGCCTGCCGGCGGGCGCGCGATATCGCGCGGGCTCGCTGCGCCTGAACGGCGCGCGCATCGCCGATCCCGAAATCGCGGCGGATGGCTCGGGCTTCACCTATCTACATCCCTCGCTCGCGCTCGGCGAGTCGATCGAGCTGCGCTACGTGGTCGAATTCACGATCGCGATGCGCGGCATGAAGGACGCGGTCAACACGGCGCAGGCGGTCGCGCCGGGCAACGTGCGTTCGAATGAAGCCCGCTCGCTGGTGCGCATGAACGAAGAATTGTTCGCGCAGCAGGGCTTCATCGTCGGCCGCGTGTTCGAGGGCTCGTGTGACGCGGACGGCCGCGAGGCCGCGGGCGTCGCCAACGTGCGCGTTTACCTCGAAGACGGCCGCTACGGCATCACCGACGAGAACGGCCGCTTCCACTTCGAGGGGCTCGATCCCGGCACGCACAGCGTGCAGCTCGACACGCTCACGATCCCTGACTACCTCGAGCTCGCGCCCTGCGAGCACATGGGGCAGGCAGGCCGCGGCTATTCGCAGTTCGCCGAGCTGCGCCCCGGCACGTTGTGGCGCAGCGACTTCGTGCTGCGGCAGAAGGCCGCGCCGCGCGGCGACGTGGCGTTTGGCTTCCGCTCCGAGCTGCTGTCCGACGCGAAGGGCGAGGGCCTGGCCGCGCACGAGGCGCGCGTCGAGGTCAACGGCGTGACGACCGGCAACACGCGCGTGATGGTGATGCTCCCCGACGGCATCGAATACGTGCCGGGCAGCGCCACGGTCGATGAGGTGAAGGTCACCGACGCGCGCGCGCAGGTCGAGGGTGTGGGCGGTCCAGTCGTGAGCATGGCGAACGGCGCCGTCGTCGCGCGATTGGGCGAGCTGCCCGCGGGCACGACTCGCGTTTTCCGCTTCGAAACGCGCGCGACGCCTGCGGCCGGCGGCGACCTCGCGCTGCGCGCCGCGGTGCTGTTCGATTCGCCCACTCAATCCGGCTTGCGCACGCAGCCGATCGAATCGCGGTTGTCGCGCGGTTCCGCGCGTTACTCCCGCTCGCAGTTCTCGTTCACGCCGCGCTTCGACGTGATGAAGACCGAGCTGCTGCCGGCCGACGAGTCGGCGCTGCGCGCGCACGTCGACGCCTGGCGCGGCGCGCGCGACATCACGATCCGCGCGGTGGGCCACGCGGACGCGCAGCCGATCTCCCACAACAAGGTATTCGCGGACAACTACGCGCTGTCGGAAGCCCGCGCCCGCGTGGTTGCCGAGTATCTCGCGCAGGCGCTCGGCGTTCCGGCGGACCGCGTGCAGATCGTCGGCCGAGGCGCCGACGAACCGCTGCGACAGGGCAACGACGCCGCCAGTCACGCGGCGAATCGCCGCGTCGATATCGTCATCGAGGGTTCGCGCTTCGAGGCCAACGCGCCGCTCGAGCTCGTGTTTGCCGGTGGCGAGACGCAGCGCATCGAAACCACCGGCCTCGTGTTGCGCGGTCCCGGCGCGACGGTGTCGCGCAATCTGCGCAAGACGGTGCGCGAGAACGCGCCCGCGCCTTCGTACGACCTGGCCACGCTCGATCCCGGCATCCGCTGGCTCACGCCGGAAGCGGATGCGACTCCGGCCATCGCCTCGATCAAGATCGCGATCCAGCACGAGCCCGGCCAGAAGGCCGAGCTCTCGATCAACGGCCGCGCCGTCAACGCGCTCAACTACGATGGTGTCGCGCTCAACGCGGCGAACACGGTGGCGCTGAGCCGCTGGCGCGGCGTGGATCTCTCGGACGGCGACAACACGCTCGCCGCGCGCATTTTCGATGCGGACGGCAAGGTCGTCTGGCAGCAGCAGCGCGTGGTCCACTACGGCGGCGGTCCGGTGCGCGCCGAAGTCGATCGCGCCGCCTCGAAGCTCGTCGCGGATGGCCGCACGCGCCCCGTCATCGCGCTGCGCATGTTCGACCAGTACGGCAAGGCCGCGCGCGCCGGCAGCATTGCGACGTTCAGCGTCGACTCGCCGCATCGCTCCTGGTGGGAAGTCGAGCAGCTCGACAACAACCAGATCCTCGCGACGGGGTCGCAGCAGCCGCAGGTCGAAGTGGGCGAGGGCGGTCTCGCGTTGATCGAGCTCGAGCCGACGACGGTCACCGGCAACGCGATCCTGCGCGTGCGCTTCAACGAGCGGCAGAGCGACGAGTACAAGGTGTGGCTCGCACCGGCCGCGCGCGACTGGATCCTCGTGGGTATCGCCGAAGGTACCGCCGCCTGGAACACCATCCGCGGCAACATGGAAACCGCGAGCGCGGCGGACCGCGAGGAAGGCTTCGAGCAGGACGGCCGCGTCGCGTTCTTCGCCAAGGGCCGCATCAAGGGCGATTTCCTGCTGACGATGGCCTACGACTCGGCGCGCGAGAAGCAGGCCGCGCGCGATCGCATCCGCGGCGCCATCGAGCCGGACCGGTACTATCTACTCTACGGCGACGGCACGGAGCAGCGCTTCGAGGCGGCGACGCAGGGCAAGCTGTATCTCAAGATCGAGCGCCGCCAGTTCGTCGCGTTGTTCGGTGATTTCGACACCGGCTTCACGGTAACCGAGCTCACCCGGTACAACCGCAGTCTCTCCGGCCTGCGCAGCGATTTCGGCGGGGATCGCGTGCAGGTGTCGGGCTTCGCCGCGCGCACCGACACGGGACTGGTGCAGGACGAGCTGCCCGGTGACGGCACGTCCGGCCTGTATCGCCTGTCCCGTTCACCCATCGTGATCGGCAGCGACAAGCTGCGCATCGAGGTGCGCGACCGCTTCGAGATCACGCGCGTCGTCGAGTCGCGCGAGCTCTCGCGCTTCATCGACTACGACCTCGACTACGAACGCGGCACGATCTTCTTCAAGCAGCCGGTGCCGAGCCGCGACCTCGCGCTGAACCACGTGTTCATCGTCGCGGACTACGAAGTCCGCACGGGCGGCGACGACGAGACTGCCGCGGGTGTGCGAGTCGCGGGCAAGCTCGCGGACGACCGGCTCGAGATCGGCGCGAGCGCGATCTTCGAGGGCGCCGCGGCGGGCGATACGCGCGTCGTGGCCAGCGATCTCACCTGGCGCGTCACGCCCGGGACGCGCGTGCGCGCGGAAGTCGCGCGTGCGCAGTCGGACGACCTGGCGCGCCCCGAATCCTCGACCGCCTGGCTGGTCGAAGGCAAACACGTTTCCGAGAAGCTCGAAGCGCGCGCCTGGGCGCGCGAGATCGACGATGGCTTCGGCGTGGGCCAGCAGCTCACCGCCGACACCGGCACGCGCTCCGGCGGCGTCGATGCGCGCTACAAGTTCAACGACCAGTTCTACCTGAGCGGCGAAGTGCAGCACCAGACCGTGCTCGCGAGCGATGCGAAGCGCCTGCTGGTCGGCACCGACCTGCGCATGCATCGCGGCATCTACAACGCGGGCGCGGGCCTGCGGCACGTCGCGGATGAGGACGCGAGCGGCGACGAACGGGTCTCCGACCAGGCCTTCGTCACCGCGAGCGTCGACTTCTTCGAGGGGCTGTTCACGCTGCGCGGCACTGCCGATGCCACGCTCGGCGGCAACGATGCGAGCGTCGACTATCCGGCGCGCAGCGTCATCGGGCTCGACTACCGACTGAACGGCGACACCTCGCTGTTCGTCGAATACGAACGCTCCGAGGGCGACCAGATCGAGGCCGACGTCACGCGCTTCGGCGTGCGCACGCGTCCCTGGGAGCGCACGCAGGTCAATTCGAGCATCAGCACGCAGGCGACCGAATACGGCCCGCGCACCTTCGCGAACTTCGGGCTCACGCAGGGCTTCGAGTGGCGCGAGCACTGGGCCTTCGACGTGGGCGTCGACCAGACGAACACGCTGCGCGGTCCGGACCTCGAGCCGCTGAACCCGAATGCGCCGCTGGCCTCGGGTTCGATGACGGAAGACTTCTTCGCCGCCTTCGTTGGTGCCTCGTACCGCCGCGAGTTGTGGCAGTTCACGAGCCGCCTCGAGCATCGCAACGCCGATACCGAGGAGCGCTGGAGCTCGACGACGGGCTGGTATCGCGAGCCGATCGAAGGGCATGCGATGTCGGTATCGCTGCAGGCCTTCGACGCGAGTGCGCTGAGTGGCGAGGCGACCTCCGCGGTCGGCCGCTTCGCCTGGGCATTCCGCCCGGATTCGAGCAAGTGGATCGTCTTCGACCGCTTCGAGATGAAGTACGACGAGGAACTGCGCGGCCCGATGGCGAGCGACTCGGCGCGCATCGTCAACAACCTGCACGCGAACTGGCAGCTGAATCCCAAGCTGCAGCTCGGCCTGCAGTACGGCGCGCGCTACGTCGCGAGCACCTTCGACGGCGATAAGTACGCCGGCATCTCGGACATCGCCGGCTTCGACCTGCGTCGGCAGCTCTCGCGCCGCTTCGACCTGGGTGTGCATGGGGCGGTGCTGCATTCGTGGGAGTCGGATCTCATGGACTATTCCACGGGATTCGATGTCGGCGTCACGCTGGCGAGGAACATGTGGGTGTCCCTGGGCTACAACTTCGCCGGGTTCCGAGACGACGATTTCTCGGCCAGCCGCCACACCGCGCAGGGCCCTTACCTCAAGATCCGCATCAAGGCGGACCAGGATACTTTCAAGGATTTGAGCCTCGACAGCCTGCGCCCGTCGCGCTAGCGTGCCTCGTGGATCTCGATACCGTGTTCGGCCCTCAGGGCCCGCTGGCGCGTTCGCTCGCCGGCTTCTCACCGCGCCGGTCGCAGCTCGCCATGGCGGGCCGTGTCGCGCTCGCGCTCGAAAACCGCGCGCCGCTGGTGGTCGAGGCGGGCACGGGCACGGGCAAGACCTTCGCGTACCTGGTGCCGGCACTGCTGTCGGGCAAACGCGTGCTGATCTCAACCGGCACGCGCACGCTGCAGGATCAGCTGTTCAACAAGGACCTGCCGCTGGTCGGCGGCGCCATCGGCGTGCCCGCGCACGTCGCGTTGCTCAAGGGGCGATCTAACTATCTTTGTTCGTACCGGTTCCGCCAGCTCACCGCGCAGCGCGGTCTCGCCGGAAGCCGGGACCGCATGATCGGGCGGCTGGAGCGCTGGTCGAAGATCACGAAAACCGGCGACGTCGCGGAAGTGCCAGACCTCGGCGACGCGCATCCGCTCACGCCGCAGATCACCTCGACGCGCGAGAACTGTCTCGGCAACCGCTGCCCGGACGTGGGTCGTTGCCACGTGGTCGACGCGCGCCGCAAGGCGATCGAATCCGACATCGTGATCGTCAACCATCACCTGCTGCTCGCTGACCTCGCGCTGAAGGAAGACGGCTTCGGGGATCTGCTCGGCGCCGCGGACGCGGTGATCATCGACGAGGCGCACCAGATTCCGGATCTCGCGACGCAGTTCTTCGGCACGCGTTTCGGCAGCCGGCAGGCGGAGTTGCTGGTGCGCGATGCGCGCGCGGAGCTCACGCTGGCGCGCGCGCCCGCCGGCGCCGCGGCCGGCGAGCTCTCGGCCGTGGAGCAACGCCTCGCCGCGCTGGCCGATATCCTGCGGGCGTCGCGGCCGGAGTGGCATCGCGCGGATACACCTTTCGCGGACGCGTCCCAGGAATTGTCGCGTGCCTTGCGCGAGCTCGCCGCCGCGCTGAACGAGGCGAACCGCGAGCCCGGTGTCGCCCAATGCGCCGGGCGCGCGACCGAGCTCGCGGCGAAGCTCGATGAGATCGTGCACGCCGAGGAACACGAAGGCGCGCGTAGCGCGGAGCTCACGTTGCGCGGGTTCTCGCTGAGCCTGCTGCCGTTCGACGTGGCGAAGCGCTTCGCCGCGCTGGCGGGCGGCACGCGCGCGGCGTGGATCTTCACCTCCGCCACCTTGTCGGTGGGCGAGGACTTCTCGCATTTCACCTCGCGGCTGGGTCTCGCGGCGGCCGAGACGCTCGCGATCCCGAGCCCGTTCGATTTCGAGTCGCAGGCGCTGCTCTATCTACCCACGAAGCTGCCGGACCCGGCGAGTCCGGCGCACACGCCGGCGGTGATCGACGCGGCGATGCCGCTCATCGAGGCCTCCGCCGGCGGCGCGTTCGTTTTGTTCACCAGTCACCGCGCGCTGCAACGCGCCGCGCAGCTCCTGCGCGAACGCTGGGCCGAGCTCGGCGATTTTCCGTTGCTGGTGCAGGGCGAGGCGCCGCGCGAATTCTTGCTGCGTCGCTTCCGCGAATCCGGCAACGCGGTGCTGCTCGGCACGGCGAGTTTCTGGGAGGGCGTGGACGTCAAGGGCGACGCGCTGCGCCTGGTGATCATCGAGAAACTGCCGTTTTCCTCCCCGGACGATGCGCTCACCAAGGCGCGCATCGAACATTTGAAGTCGACCGGCGGCAACGCGTTCCGCGAATATCAACTGCCCGAAGCGGCGCTCGCGCTCAAGCAGGGCGTCGGGCGCCTGATCCGCAGTGAAACCGACCGCGGCGTGGTCGTGATCTGCGATCCGCGCATCGTCGACAAACCTTACGGCCGCGTATTTCGCACCAGCCTGCCGCCGATGCCGGTGACGCGGGTCGCGTTCGAAGCCGAGAGTTTCCTCAAGCGCATCGCGGGCGTCGCGCCCGCGGCCGCGCCGGCGAGCGGCTACGTGCGCGAACCACTCGATGGCGAGACCGCATGAAGATCCTCGCGCTGGATACCGCGACCGAAGCCTGTTCCGTGTCGCTCGGCATCGATGACCGGGTCATCGACCGCTACGTCGAGCTCGGCCGCGGGCATGCCGAACGAGTGCTGCCGATGGTGGAGGAAGTACTTGCGGAGGGCGGTGTCACGCTACGCTCGCTCGATGCCATCGCCTTCGGGCGCGGTCCGGGCGGGTTCACGGGCGTGCGGCTCGCCGCGAGTGTCGCGCAGGGTCTGGCCTTCGGCGCGGACCTGGGCGTGGTCCCGATCTCCAACCTGGCCGCGGTCGCACAACGGGCGGCGCGGCTGGCTGCGGACGCCGCGCAGGTGCTGGTCGTCAACGACGCGCGTATGCGCGAGGTCTATTGGGCGTTGTTTCGCACCGGCGCAGGCATCGCGACCGGCGCAGGCATCGGCACGGACGCGGAGCATGTGAGCCCGGCGGCCTCGGTCATCCTGCCCGATGAGATAGCGGACTCCCCGTCCGGGCCATGGGTGGCCGCGGGCCGCGGACTCGCTGTGTATCCGGAACTCGCGGCGCGCTGCGCCGATCGCGGCGCGCGGGTATTCCAGGATCTGCTGCCGCGATCGACCGAAATCCTTACGCTGGCCCGTCCGGCCGTGGCGGCGGGCCGACTGCTCGATCCGGCCGAGGCGTTGCCGGTTTATGTCAGGGATCGCGTTGCGGAGCCGTCCGTTTAATCAAAGTGCAATAGACTGACGCTGTAATGCTCACGCCATAAAACCGTCATTTGGGAATGTCGTGTCAGCAAACCTGTCCGCAAAACAGATCCTCGTCGTCGAAGACGAGCGTCCGATCCGCGAGATGATCGCCTTCGGCCTGCGCCGCGCGGGATTCGAAGTGCGCGAGGCCGCCGATGCGCGCAGCGGCCGCGCCGAGGTCGCGAACCGCCGGCCCGACCTGCTGCTGGTCGACTGGATGCTGCCGGACACCAGCGGTCTCGAGTTCACCCGCGAGCTCAAGCGCGATCGGGAAACCAGCGAGCTGCCGGTGATCATGCTCACGGCGCGCGCCGAGGAAGGCGACAAGGTCGCGGGCCTCGAGGGTGGGGCGGATGACTACATCACGAAGCCGTTCTCGCCGCGCGAGCTGCTCGCGCGCATCAACGCGGTGCTGCGACGGACCCTGCCCGCGGAAGGCTCCGAACGCGTCGACATCGACGGCCTGGTGCTCGACCTGTCGAGTCAGCGCGTGACCAGCGGCGATCGCACCGTCGCGCTCGGCCCCACCGAATACCGCATGCTGGCGTTTTTCATGACCCATCCGGAGCGCGTCTACACGCGCGAGCAGCTGCTCGATCGCGTCTGGGGCGGCAACGTGTATGTCGAGGAGCGCACCATCGACGTCCACATCCGCCGTCTGCGCAAGGCGCTCGAGGAGTTCGGCCATGACCGGCTCATCCAGACCGTGCGCGGCGCCGGTTATCGCTTTTCCGCGCGGCCGTTGTAGGTGATGTAGCCAGATGAATTCCGGCGCAACGGCCTTCGTCCATGTCGCGCTGCGCGTGCTCGCCGCCATCGCGATCGGCGCCGGGCTCGGCTGGTTCGCGGGCTCGATCTGGCTGGGCGTGTGCGGCGCGCTCGCGCTTTATCTCGCGTGGAATCTCTGGCAGCTGCGTGCGCTGGCGTTCTGGTTGCAGAACCGCGGCATCGCGGATCCGCCCGGCGCCGCGGGGCTGTGGAGCGACGTCGTCGCGCAGGTCGTGCGGCTGCACCGGCGCAAGCGGTTCCACAAGGAGCGGCTGACGCGGCTGTTCCGCGAGCTGCGCCGTTCGACGGCCGCGATGCCCGACGGCGTCGTCATGCTCGATCCGCAGGGAGAAATCGTCTGGTTCAACCGCAAGGCCGGCGAGCTGCTCGATCTGTCGCGGCGCGCCGATCTCGGCCTGCGCATCGACAATCTCGTGCGCCATCCCGAGTTCGTGCAATACCTGCGCGGCGGGCAGGGCTCATTGCCGCTGATCCTGCGGCTCGACTCGCCGCTCGAGCGATTCGTGGCGTTCCAGCTCATCTCGTACGGCGAAGATCAGAGACTGCTGATGCTGCGCGACGTCACGCGCGAGGTGCGCCTGGAGCAGATGCGCAAGGATTTCGTGGCCAATGCCTCGCACGAACTGCGCTCGCCGCTGACCGTCGTCGCGGGTTATCTCGAAACGTTCGCCGCGGATCCGGGAATCGGCGAGCTGGCCGCTCCGATCGCCGAGATGCGTCGTCAGACCGACCGCATGACGCGCATCATCGAGGACCTGCTCGAACTGTCGCGCTTCGAGGCGAACGACGGGCCGATCAAGGGTGCGCCGATCGACGTCGCCGCCATGGCCGCGCTGCTGCGCAAGGACGTGCTGGCGCGTGCGTCGCATCCGCGCCAGGTCGACGTCAGTATCGAATCGCGCGCGAGCCTCATCGGCGACGAGGCCATGGTGCAGTCGGCATTCTTCAATCTGATCGACAACGCCGCGAAGTACACGCCGCCCGAGGGCAGCATGTCCATCCGCTGGTGGACGGACGAGGCGGGTGGTCATTTCTCGGTGCACGACACCGGGCCCGGCATCCCGGCCGAACATCTGCCGCGACTCACGGAAAGGTTTTATCGCGTCGATCCGGGTCGTTCGCGGGAGACGGGTGGATCGGGACTCGGCCTCGCCATCGTGAAACACGCGCTGTTCCGCCATGGGGGACGGCTCGAGATCGACAGTGTCGAGGGCCGCGGCAGCACGTTCACCTGCCACTTCCCGGCGGAGCGTCTGTTCGAGGCGCCGCCCGTGGCCGTGACCGCCTGACGCGCCGTCATCATTTCGTCATCTGCGGGCCTCAGACTTCCGGGCGGCGCCAGCGCCGTCGATGAGGTACTCATGGAAACCGCCGACTTTTCGCATCACATCTCGCGTCGCTTCAACGAAGACCTGGAACGCGTCCGCGGCAAGGTGCTCACCATGGGTGGCATGGTCGAGCAGCAACTGGCCAAGGCGATCACCGCGCTCATCGAAGGTGACGGCATTCTCGGCGTCTCGGTGGCGCGCGACGATTTCAAGGTGAATGGCATGGAGGTCTCGATCGACGAGGAGTGCCAGAAGATCCTCGCGACGCGCGCACCGGCGGCCGGCGACCTGCGTCTGATCGTCGCGATCATCAAGACCATCACCGACCTCGAGCGCATCGGCGACGAGGGCGAGAAGATCGGCTACATCGCCTCGCGGCTCGCGACCATGGAACGCCCCGCGGACAAGTACCGCGAGGTCAAGCACCTCGGGCGCATCGTCTCGGAGATGGTGCACGAGGCGCTCGACGCGTTCGCGCGCATGGACGCCGAGGCCGCGCTGCGCGTGGCGCGGCAGGATCGCGTCGTCGACGAGGAATACGAGTCGATCCAGCGCCAGTGCATCACCTTCATGATGGAGGACCCGCGCAGCATCCGCCGCGCGCTCGACGTGATGTGGATCGTGCGCGCGCTCGAGCGCATCGGCGATCACGCGAAGAACATCTGCGAGTACGTGATCTACATGGTGCACGGCAAGGACGTGCGCCATACCAGGCTCGAAGACGTCGCCCGCGAAATGGGGACACTCCCCAATTCCTAGCAAAAAGGGCCGCACCTCGTTGAGCTTCAGGTCCGTCCCCTTTTGCTAGGAAAAGGGGAGTGTCCCCATTTAGTGGGGTTTGCCGCTGCCGAGGTTGCCGAGGATGTCGTCGAGCGCGTTGCGCTTGCCGCCGAAGCCGAGGAGGGATTCGAGACCGCCCTGGCCGGTACGCTGCTGATCGCCGCCGCCGAGCAGGGAGCCGAGAATTCCGCCGAGGCCGCCGGCGCCTTGCGTGGTCTGTGTGTCGGTGCCCGCGGCCTGCGTATTGCGAGCCGATGACTGCTTCGCGATGTATCCACCCACCACCATGGCGAGCAGCGGCAGCATCTTCTTCAGGACCGCCGGATCGAGGCCGGAGCTCGATGATGCGTTCTGCGCGACGGCGCGGCTGACGTCCTTCGACCCGAACAGCTGCCCGAGCACGCCGTTGCCGGCGTTCACGTCGGGTGAGCTGGAGCCCAGGACCTGGTCGAGCATGTTGCCGCCGCCGAGTCCGCCAAGCATCGAGGCCACACCCGTGAGCCCCTCGGAGTTCGAGCGCGACTGCTTCTCGAGCCCGCCCAGCAGCGCCGGCATCAACGCCGCCGCCCCCGCGGTTGCCTGGTCGTCATCGATTCCGATCTGTTGCGCCATCGAATGCACGGCGCCGCTGTTCTTGAGCATGTCGATGAGTTGCATGTGGCCATCTCCTGGTCGAAATGTCGGGCTGCGCAATCTACTCCCGCTGTCCGGGCGTGACAGCGATTAGGGAGAGGGACTCAGGTCCAATAGCGCCTCACGGGCCGATTGATTAAACGATGCGCATGGCAAACGAAAACCGCGGCCCCGAGGGCGACAACCCTTACGCGCAGTACTACGTGGTCAAGAGCGGCGACACGCTCTCGAAGATCGCCGAGGAGTTCTACGGCGACAAGATGCTGTACGACCGGATCTTCGATGCCAACCGCAACGTGCTGAACGACCCTAACAAGATCAAGCCGGGTCAGAAGCTGCTCATTCCCTGATTTTCCGCGAGGCCCCTGATTTTCTGCGAGGTATTTTCCATGCTCAGGTCCATTCCCGTTTCGCCCCGAGCGGCGATTTTGTCGAGCGCACTCTGGCTCGTGGTGGCAATGCTCCTCGTCGGCTGCGCGGGCCAGAAGGAGCCCGCGACCAAGGCGCTGGCGGATGCCGAGGCGGCGATCGCGAGCGTGCGCGACGACGCGAGCCGGTATGCGCTGACGGACTTGCAGGGGGTCGAAGCCACACACGCGGCGCTGAAGGCGAACCTCGCCAATGGCGACTACAAGGCCGTGCTGGCCGGCGCACCGCAACTCATGAGCGCGGTGAGCTCGCTCAAGACCGAGGTCGCGGCCCGCAAGTCCGCGGCGGAAGCGGCGGCCGCCGCCGCGAGCGGCGAATGGAGCGCGCTGGCCCAGGATGTGCCGAAGATGGTTCAGGCCATCCAGAGTCGCGTCGACACGCTGAGCGCGTCACGGAAACTGCCGAAGAACGTGAGCCAGGGGTCCTTCGACCTCGCGAAGTCGGGACTCGACATGATGAAGACGACCTGGGCCGAGGCGAGCTCCGAATATTCCTCGGGCGACACCGTCAATGCGGTCGCGAAGGCGAAACTCGTCCAGGAGAAGGGCGCGGAAGTCCTCAAACTACTGGGAATGTCATAGGCGGCGGCAATCCGTAAACGCCGCCCGGCGGCCGCGGCTCCCCGACGCACGGCAGGCGAACGAGGCCGGGTTCGCGATATAGTCGCGCGCCATGTTCGACCGTCGCCAGATGATCAATCTCGCCTGCGCCTTTGCCTGCGCGGGCATGTTTGCCTACGCCATCTACTCCGAGAAAGTCCTGGGCTTCGTGCCCTGTCCGCTGTGCATGTTCCAGCGAGTGTGCATCGTGGCCCTGGGCGTCGTGTTCCTGGTCGCGGGGCTGCACCGCGCCGGACGCACCGGCTCCATCGTCTACGGAGCGTTGATCGTCGTGGCCGCCGGCGCCGCGAGCTGGGTCGCCGGTCGCCACGTGTGGATCCAGGCGCAGCCGCCCGGCACGGTGCCGTCCTGCGGCGCGCCGCTAGATTCCCTGCTGCAGATGTTTCCGCTGTACGACGTGATCCACCGGGTGATGACCGGCGGCGGCGAGTGCGGCGTGATCGACTGGACGTTCCTGGGTGTATCGATGCCGGGATGGGTGCTGATCGCGGCCGTCGCGTTCGGCCTCGTCGGCATCGTCAACAACATCGTGTATCCGGCGCGCGCGCGCGCCCGCTAGAAGAACAGGCCGCCTGCCCACCACGCCAGCGCCGCGATGCCGGCGGACGCCGGGATCGTCACGATCCACGCGATCACGATATTTCCGGCCACGCCCCAGCGCACGGCGGAAGTGCGCTGTGCGGCGCCGACGCCCACGATGGCGCCGGTGATGGTGTGAGTGGTCGACACCGGGATGCCGGCGAAGGTGGCGAGGTACAGCGTGATGGCGCCGCCGGTCTCCGCCGCGAACCCGCCGACCGGCTTGAGCTTGGTGATGCGCTGACCCATGGTCTTCACGATGCGCCAGCCGCCGAACATCGTGCCGAAGCCAATGGCGAGGAAGCAGCTGACGACCACCCAGACCGGCAGATGATCCTTCGTGGTGATTCCGCCGGCGATCAGCAGCAGCCAGATGATGCCCATCGTCTTCTGCGCATCGTTGCCGCCGTGGCCAAGGCTATACGCCGCTGAAGAGAGGAGCTGCAGCCGCCGGAACCACTTGTCGACGCGCTTCGGCGACTGATGGAAGCAGATGCGCGACACCAGCACCATGAGCAGCGAGCCGAGCAACATGCCGAGTAGCGGCGAGACGAAGATGAACGCCGCGGTCTTCAGGATGCCGGGCCACAGCAGCGGCGCGGCGCCGGCATTGGCGAGCGCGGCGCCGATCATGCCGCCGATGAGCGCGTGAGAGGAACTCGACGGAATGCCGTAATACCAGGTGATGAGATTCCAGGCGATCGCACCGACCAGCGCGCCGAAGATCACCTGGTTGTCGACGTAATGCGGATCGATGATGCCCTTGCCGACAGTGGCCGCGACGGCGAGATGGAAGAAGAAAATCGCGACGACGTTGAAGAAGGCGGCCCAGAGTACGGCCTGCCAGGGCTTGAGCACGCCGGTCGATACCACGGTTGCGATCGAGTTCGCGGCGTCATGAAACCCGTTCATGAAGTCGAACGCGAGCGCGAGCGCGATCAGCAGAATCAGCGTGAGTGAGAAGGCTCCGAGATCCATGCGCGGGTGGCTCGATCCGCTTACGCGTTTTCGAGCACGACGCTTTCGATGACGTTGGCCACGTCCTGGCACTTGTCGGTGGCCGACTCGAGCGCCTCATAGACGGCCTTCAGCTTGATCACCTGGCGCACGTCCGCTTCGTGGCGGAAGAGCTCGGATATCGCGGTGCGCATCACCTTGTCGGCATCCGACTCGAGCCGGTCGATTTCCTGGCAGATCTTGAGAATGGCGGGCGCGTCGGCCATCGAGGCCATGAGGCCGACCGCCGACTGAACGCGCTCGGCGCAGCGCAACAGCAGCTCGGCCAGCTGCGTCGCCTCGGGCGTGACCTTCTGGATGTCGTACAGCACCAGCGATTCGCCGGTGTCCTGGATGAGGTCGAGCACGTCATCCATGCGCGAGATCAGCCGGTGGATGTCGTCTCGGTCGAACGGGGTGACGAACGTCGTATGCAGCAGCTGGACCGTATCGTGCGTGATGCGGTCGGCCGCGTGTTCCGCGTCTTCGATCAGCTTGATGCCGGCTTCGCGATCCTGACGGTTGTCATAGTGCTTGAGCACGTCGGCGAGGGCGACCGCGCCTTCGACCACGAGTTTCGCGTGGCCATCGAACAAACTGAAGAATCGCCCCTCGCGGGGCATCAGGCGCGAGATGAAGTTCATTAGTTTTTTCCGCGGTCCTAATTTGCGACGCGGAGTTTAGTGGGTCGGAGTCGCGCTGTCACAAATGCGTCATGGTCACCGGATGCCGGGGCTCAGGCGAGCATTTCCTTTAAGGCATTCAAATAGATGCGATGCAGCCGGTCGATGTCGGCGACGCTTACGCTTTCGTTGACCTTGTGAATCGTCGCGTTGATGACGCCGAGTTCGACTACCTGCGCGCCCAGCGGGGCGATGAAGCGGCCGTCCGAGGTGCCACCGCCGGTCGAGAACTTCGGTTCGAGGCCGGTCTCGGCCCTGATCGCGCGCGTGACGCCATCGGAGAGCGCGCCGGGGGCGGTGTAGAACGGCTCGCCCGACACATACCACTCGAGCGTGTAGCGGACGCCGTGTTTCTTGAGGATGCCTTCGACGACATCTTTCAGCCCGTCGATGGACTGCACGGGCGAATAGCGCAGGTTGAACCGCGCCTTGAGCTCGCCCGGGATCACGTTGGGCGCGCCGGTGCCGGCGTTGAAATTCGATATCTGGAAGCTCGTGGGCTGGAAGTGCTCGTTGCCATTGTCCCAGGTGCGCGCGGTCAGCTCGGCGAGCGCCGGAGCGAAGGTATGCACCGGATTCTCCGCGAGCTGCGGGTAGGCGATATGGCCTTGCACGCCGTGCACGGTCAGGCGGCCTGACAGCGAGCCCCGGCGGCCGATCTTGATCGTGTCGCCCAGCGTCTTCTCGCTCGACGGCTCGCCGACGATGCACCAGTCGATCTTCTGACCACGCTCGCGCAGCGTCTCGACCACCTTCTTGGTGCCGTCGACGGAAGGACCTTCCTCGTCGCTGGTGATCAGGTAGGCGATGGTGCCCTTGTGGTCGGGATGGGCCTTCACGAACTCTTCGCTGGCCGTGACCATCGCGGCCAGCGCGCTTTTCATGTCGGCCGCCCCACGGCCGAAGAGCTGGCCGTCGCGCACCGTCGGCTTGAAGGGGTCGCTCTTCCATTCCTCGAGCGGCCCCGTCGGGACGACGTCGGTATGTCCCGCGAAGCACAGGACCGGGCCGCCGTTACCGCGCGTTGCCCAGAAATTGTCCACGTTCCCGTAGCGCAGGTTCTCGATCTTGAACCCCGCGTCGGCGAGCCGGCGCGTCATGACGTCCTGGCAGCCCTGGTCGGCCGGGGTCACGGAATTGCGGGAAATGAGATCGAGGGTGAGGTCGACGGTCGCTGACATCGGTGCGCGTTATACGGAACGCGGCCCCTTGCAGCAAGGAGTTTTATTGCGGTTTGGTTAAACCCGCTGCACTGAAATATTCCCGAAACCTGCCAGTCATAAATTGCCGCCCGTCACAACCGGAGGCAATACACGTGACTCGCAAAATTCTCGCAATTTCGCTCGCCGCCGCCGTCATCGGCGCCCTGGCGGGCAGCGCGCAGGCCCAGTCCGCGCGCGATTCCATCACGATCGTCGGCTCGTCCACGGTCTATCCATTCACCACGACGGTCGCCGAACAATTCGGCCGCGGCGGCCAGTTCAAGACGCCCAAGGTGGAGAGCACCGGCACGGGCGGCGGAATCAAGCTGTTCTGCAATGGGGTAGGTCCCCAGTACCCCGACATCGTCAACGCCTCGCGGCGCATGAACGCCAACGAGCTTGCGACCTGCCAGAAGAACGGCGTGAAGGAAGTCGTCGAGGTCATGGTCGGTTATGACGGCCTGGTCATCGCCCAGAGCAAGGCGGGCGCCGATCTGTCGCTCACGCGTCGCGACGTCTACCTGGCGCTCGCGAAGAACGTCCCCGATCCGGCGAATCCGAACAACCTGATAGCGAATCCCTACGTCACCTGGAAGGACGTGAACAAGAACCTGCCGGCGGTCAGGATCGAGGCGCTCGGGCCGCCGCCGACATCCGGCACGCGCGACTCGTTCGTCGAGTTGTACATGCAGGCGGGTTGTCGGACGTTCGCGTGGCTCAACGATCTGCGCGGCCAAGACGAGGCACGCTTCAAGCGCGCCTGCGACACGGTGCGCGAGGACGGCGGCTACGTGGAAGCCGGCGAAAACGACAACCTCATCGTGCAGAAGCTGGTGGCCAACAAGAACGCCGTCGGCATCTTCGGCTTCAGCTTCCTCGAGGAGAACTTCGACAAGCTCAAGGGCGCGAAGGTCGACGGCGTCTCGCCCACGTTCGAAACCATCGCGGACAGCAGGTTTCCCGCGTCGCGTTCGCTGTTCATCTACGTGAAGAAGCAGCACGTCGGCGTGATTCCGGGCATCAACGAGTTCATCGCCGAATACACCAGCGACAAGGCGCTCGGCGAGGACGGCTACCTGGCCGACAAGGGACTGATCCCGCCCTCGAAGCCCGAGGCCGCGAAGATCCGCGCCGACGCCAAGGCGCTCAAGCCGCTCAAGCTGTAAATCAATCATAAGAATTGGAAGAAAATCCCATGACTCGCAAACTACTGACCCTGGCCGTTGCAACCGCGCTGGCCGGCGCCGCCGGTCTCGCCCCGCGGCCGGCCCTCGCGCAGAACGCCGACCTCGCCGCGCTCTCGGAGAAGATCGAGCAGCTCGAGAGGGCTCAGACGCAATCGCAGAAGACCACGCAGGAGGCGCAGGCCACCGCGGACCGCACGGCGGACGTCGTCGCGCAGGAGAAGTCGCGGCTCTCGTTCGCGGGTGACCTGCGTTACCGCAACGAAACCTTCGACGTCGAATACGTCGATCACAACCGTAACCGCGACCGTGTTCGCGCCCGACTCAACGCGACCTACCGCGTCAACGACAAGCTGACCGGCGTCATCGGCATCGCGACCGGCGGAACGGATCCGCGTTCGTCCAACCAGACGTTGACCGACCAGAACTCGCGCAAGGACTTCGAGCTCGACCTCGCCTACGTGACCTGGGCGCCGAGCGCCGCCTGGCGCGTGCACGCGGGCAAACAACGTTATCCATGGCAACGCAGTGGCAGTCTGTTCTTCGACGGTGACATCAACCCCGAAGGCCTCGCGGTCAATTACACGAAGGGCAACTTCTTCGCCGGCGCGTTCTACGACTGGCTTGCCGAGCGCGCGCTGTCGTTCAGCAATCCGACGACGGGCACGAACGTCGACACGATCCTGTTCGGCGCGCAGGTCGGCTACCGCATTCCGATTTCGGATTCGGTGCGACTGACCGTGGCGGGAACCTACTTCGACGTCGACGGCGTGCAGGGCTACAACCCGTTCTTCGGCGGCAGTTCGTTCGGCAACACGACGACGACCAGCGCCGCGGTATGCAACCGCTCGCTCGGCGCCAACGTGGCCTGTTCGCTGTCGGACTTCGACATCGCGCAGGTCTTCGGTGACCTGACGGCGACCGTCGGCGGCCGTCCGCTGCGTTTCTTCGCGGACTACGCGAAGAACCTCGAGGCCGAGGTGAATCCGGTGGCGGGCGAGAAGCTCGATACCGCGCTCGCCGCCGGCATCAGCTACGGCGCGGCCGGCTCCGTTGCCGGGACCTGGGAGTTCGGCGTGTTGTGGCAGAAGATCGAGAAGGACGCGCTGTTCGGCCAGCTCATCGATTCGGACTTCGGCGACGGCAACACCGACGCGGACGGGTTCGTGCTGCGCGGCGGATATACCGTGGCGCGCAACTGGACGATCAACGCCACGCTGTTCCTGAACGAGCTGTCGAATGACGTTCCGCAGAGCGTGACCGTGTTCAACCAGGCGACGGCCGCGCCGCTGGATACGCAGGTCATCTCCGGCATCACCGACCGCGACTACAAGCGCCTGCAGCTGGATCTGAACTTCCGGTTCTGACAGCGCAGCTCCCGGGGAGGGGTCGGATCATGGAATCCGCTCCCTCCCGCGGCCTGCCAGCCCCGATTCACGAAGCTGTAACAAAGCCGCGTTAAACCTATGGGTACACCATGACTCCGGCGGCCCTACTCATCGCGCTGGCCCTGCTTTCAGTAGGCGCCTTCTGGATCGGCAAGTCCCGGTCTCTCGCCCTCGTGGGCGGCAGCCGCGGCGTCCGCCACCTTCATTCACTGCCCAGCCATTACGGCCTGATGACGGCCATGTGGTGCGCATTGCCCGCGCTCGCGGTCATCGGACTGTGGCTGGTGTTCCAGGACACGATCATCCTGCGGCTCGTCACCACCGAAATGCCCGACGCCGTGCGCTCGCTGCCGGCGAACGAGTTGTCGCTGGTGCTCAACGACGTACGCAACCTCGTCGCCGGGAACGTTCCTTCGCGCAGCGTGAGCGAGCCGGTGCGCTCGGCGGCCGGCCGCTACATCGAGCTGCGCTACATCAGCCGCATGGCGCTCACGGTGCTCGTGCTGGTCATGGCGATCGCCACGGCGCTGGTGGTGCGCGCCCGCATCTCGCCGCAGGTCCGCGCGCGCAACGGCGTCGAACGTGTCATCGAGTGGCTGCTGATCGGCTGCTCCACCATCGCCGTGTTCACGACGATCGGCATCGTGGCCTCGGTGGCCTTCGAGGCCTTCCGCTTCTTCTCGCTCATCTCGCCGGTCGACTTCCTGTTCGGCACCACCTGGAGCCCGCAGATGGCCATCCGCGCGGACCAGGTCGGTTCGTCGGGCTCGTTCGGCGCCGTGCCGCTGTTCGCCGGCACGCTGCTGATCTCGCTGATCGCGATGCTGATCGCGGTGCCGATCGGCCTGTATTCGGCTATCTACCTTGCCGAATACGCGCATCCGAAGTTCCGCACCTGGGCGAAGCCGCTGCTCGAGGTGCTCGCGGGGGTGCCGACGGTCGTGTACGGATTCTTCGCGGCGCTCACCATCGGTCCCGCGCTGCGCGGCTGGGGCGAGGGCCTCGGCCTCGATGTCGCATCGGAAAGCGCGCTCGCCGCCGGCCTCGTCATGGGCATCATGATCATCCCGTTCGTGTCCTCGCTCGCGGACGACATGATCAGCGCCGTGCCGCGGAGCCTGCGCGACGGCGCCTATGCGCTGGGCGCGACCCGGTCGGAGACCATCAAGCAGGTGGTGATGCGCGCGGCGCTGCCCGGCATCGTCGGCGGTGTGTTGCTCGCGGTGTCGCGCGCCATCGGCGAGACGATGATCGTCGTCATGGCCGCGGGCCTCGCCGCCAATCTCACCGCCAATCCGCTCGAAGCGGTGACCACCGTCACGGTGCAGATCGTGACCCTGCTGGTGGGCGACCAGGAATTCGACAGCCCGAAGACGCTCGCGGCATTCGCGCTCGGACTCGTGTTGTTCGTCGTGACGCTGGCGCTCAACGTGCTGGCCCTGCACATCGTCCGGAAATACCGTGAACAGTACGAATAAGCCGCGTCGCACCGCGCAGGATACCCAGGCCATCGTCGCGCGCGGCCTGAAGCGCCGCTACTGGGCGGAGCGGCGCTTCCGCTTCTATGGGCTCGCGGCCGTGACCGCGGGCATGGCCTTCCTGGTCTACCTGTTCTTCGTGATCTTCTCGAACGGCCTCGGCGCGTTCCAGCAGACGCAGATCCGCCTGGCTATCTACTTCGATCCGGAGGTCATCGATCCGGCCGGCACGGGCAAGGTGGAAGACCTGCGCTCCGCCGACTACCCGGCGCTGATCCGCGCTTCCCTCAAGTCGCGGTTCCCCGAGGTCGAAGGGCGCGCGGCCACGCGCGAGCTCACCCGGCTGGTCAGCGGCAGCGCGGCGTTCGACCTGCAGAACGAGGTCCTGGCGAATCCGCGGATCGTCGGCAAGACCGTTGAACGCTGGCTGCTCGCGAGCGACGACGTCGACATCCTCGAGAAGGGCCACGTGGATCGCACGTTGCCCGAAGGCGAGCGCCCGCTGTCGGATGCGCAACTCGCCTGGGCCGATGCGCTGGCGGCGGACGGTTCGCTCGCGCTCAAGTTCAACACGACCTTCCTGACCGGCGGCGATTCGCGCGAGCCGGAGCGGGCGGGCATCTGGGGCGCGGTGGTGGGCTCGTTCCTCACGCTGGTGCTCACGCTGCTGCTGTCGTTCCCGATCGGCGTGGCGACGGCCATCTACCTCGAGGAGTTCGCGCGGCGCAACCGCTGGACGGACCTCATCGAGGTGAACATCAACAACCTCGCCGCGGTGCCGTCGATCGTGTTCGGTCTGCTGGGTCTCGCGGTATTCATCGGCTTCTTCGGGCTGCCGCGCTCCGCGCCGCTGGTCGGTGCGCTGGTGCTGACGCTGCTCACGCTGCCCACGATCATCATCGCGTCGCGCGCGGCGCTGAAGGCGGTGCCGCCGTCGATCCGCGAGGCGGCGCTCGGCATGGGCGCATCGAAGATCCAGACCGTCACGCACCACGTGTTGCCGCTCGCGCTGCCGGGCATGTTGACCGGCACCATCATCGGCATGGCGCGCGCGCTTGGAGAGTCGGCGCCGCTGCTGATGATCGGCATGGTGGCGTTCATCGTGGACATCCCCAATGGCTTCACGGACGCCGCCACGGCGCTGCCCGTGCAGGTGTTCCTGTGGTCCGACTCGCCCGAGCGCGGCTTCGTCGAGAAGACCTCGGGCGCGATCATCGTGTTGCTGGCCTTCCTGGTCGTCATGAACACGGCGGCGGTCATCCTTCGCAAACGCTTCGAACGACGGTGGTGAGAGTATGGAGAGCGCGATTCAAGTGGAACGTGCGGGCATCAATCTGAAGCCGAGCGGGCGCCTGCCCGAATCGCCGGCGCTGCGCGAACCGGTCGAGGCCGGAAAGACGGTGGGCAACATCGCCGTCGACGATCCGATCTTCAGCTGCCGCGACGTCGACGTGTATTACGGCGAGAAACACGCCATCAAGAAGGTGGGCATCGACATCGCGAAGAACCAGGTGCTCGCGATGATCGGCCCGTCCGGCTGCGGCAAGTCGACCTTCCTGCGCTGCCTCAACCGAATGAACGACACCATCGCGGGCGCGCGTGTCGAGGGCAGCATCCTGCTCGACGGCAACGACATCCATGACCGGAAGCAGGACGTCGTGCAGCTGCGCGCGCGCGTCGGCATGGTGTTCCAGAAGCCGAACCCGTTTCCGAAATCCATCTACGAAAACGTGGCCTACGGGCCGCGCATCCATGGTCTCGCCGGGGACCGCGTCGAGCTCGACGAGATCGTGCACAACTCGCTGCAGCGCGCGGGCCTGTGGGAAGAGGTGAAGGACCGGCTGCAGCATCCCGGCACCTCGTTGTCAGGCGGCCAGCAGCAGCGGCTGTGCATCGCGCGGACCATCGCCGTGAATCCGGAAGTGATCCTGATGGACGAGCCGTGTTCCGCGCTCGATCCGATCGCCACCGCGCGCATCGAGGACCTGATGGAAGAGCTGCGGCGCAGTTATGCGATCGTGATCGTGACGCACTCGATGCAGCAGGCGGCGCGGGTTTCGCAGCGCACCGCGTATTTCCATCTCGGCGATCTCATCGAGGTCGGCGAGACGGATCGCATCTTCACGAACCCGCGGCACCGGCTCACGGAAGACTACATCACGGGGCGCTTCGGCTGAGCATCGTGGCGCCGCGTGCCGGGAGCCGCGCGGCCATCTAGTTAGGGACAGCTGTCCCGGATCGGCGCTGGTCTCATCCGATTGCGCCGAAGTGGTTCTACCGCCGCGAGCGCGGGCTTTCCAGACTCTCCCCCCACATCGCATCGATGTCGGGAACACCAAGGAGAGTCCGATGAAACTTGTCACTCGATCGCTGCTGGCCTGCGCGGCGGCGTTATGCCTGTCGGCGCAGGGCCAGGCCCAGACCGCCGCCAGCTTCGGCGGCGACGCTGGCGCAAACCGCTGGGTCGCCACGTGGAGCGCCGCGCCGATCGCGCCCGGGCCCACGACCATCGACACGCTGTTCCAGAACCCTGACCGCAGCCGGTCCTTCGAGAACCAGACGGTCCGCCACGTCGTGCACACCAGCGTGGGCGGGCGGCGCGTGCGCGTGCGCCTGTCGAACGCCTTCGGAATCATGCCGCTGCGCATCGGGGCGGTGCAGGTGGCGCGGCACAACAACCAAGCCGCGGTTTATCCGGGCGGACGCAAACTCACGTTCAACGGCCAGGCGTCCGTCGTCGTTCCCGCCGGGGCCGTCGCGCTGAGCGATGCCCTGGACTTCGACGTGCCGGGAGACGACGACCTCGCGGTCAGCGTCTATCTACCGGGGGTCACCGAACCGGCGACCTATCACGAGCTGACCATGCGCACCTCGTATGTCGCGGCGGAGGGCAGCGGAAATCTCGTGGCGGCGCTCGATCTGCCGGGAGCCGCGCCGACCCCCTCGGTGTTCTACCTGACGACGGTCGAAGTGATGACCAACGAACCCGTGGGCACGCTCGTGGCGCTCGGGGATTCCATCACGCAGGGCGCCGGGTCCTCGCAGGACCAGGATCGGACCTGGCCGGATCGCCTGTCCGACCGGCTGAATGGCGGCAGGCCGCGCCTGGCGGTGATCAACCAGGGCATCGGTTGCGGGCGACTGCTGTACGACTTCTGCGGTCCCGGCGGCGCCGCGCGTTTCGATCGCGACGTGCTCTCGGTCACGGGCGTGAAGGGCGTGATCGTGCACCTCGGCCTCAACGACATCATGCTCCCGGCGCTGCTGCCGCTGTTCGGTCATCCCGAGTTCGCGGCGGAGATGGCGAGCGCAGCCGACATGATTTCGGGCCTGCAGCAGTTGAGCGCGCGCGCTCGCGCGCGCGGCGTGAAGATCTACGGCGCCACGCTGACACCCTTCGGCTCGAGTTCGATCCCGGGACTTTTCACGCCCGAGAACGAAGCGAAGCGCCAGGCGGTGAATCGCTGGATCCGCACCAGCGGCGCCTTCGACGGCGTCATCGACTTCGAAGCCGCCGTGCGTGATCCGGCCAATCCCTCGCGCACGCGGCCGGCCTATGATTTCGATGGCGTGCATCTCAACGATGCGGGTTACCAGGCGATGGCCAACGCGGTCAATCTGTCGATGCTCTTCTGATAGGCTGGTCCGGAGTTGGAGAATGGGGCCCGGAAAACCTTCGCGGCCCCATTTTCCGTTCCGGGGAGCCAGGATGCCGAGAATCGCGAGCCTGCCGATCTTTCTCGAGCGCCGCGCCGACCGCTCGCTGCAGGACCAGATCTATTCGTCCATCCGCCAGTGCATCCTGGACGGGCGCGTGGCGCGCGATTGCCGGCTGCCATCCACGCGCGCCCTCGCGGCGGAGCTCGGCGTGTCGCGTACGACCACGTTGCTCGCGCTCGAGCAGTTGCGCGCGGAAGGGTACGTGGTGGCGCGCCGCGGCTCGGGCATGTTCATCGCGCGCGAGCTGCCGGAGGGCCGTGCGCCGCGGGTGACGCCGCGCGAGAACCCGGTGACGCGGCCGCCGTTCTCGCGCCGCGGCTATCTACTGTCGCGCATGCAGCCTCCTGACCGCCGCGCACCCGCGGCCGCCGCGCGTGCGTTTCGCCTCGGCACGCCGGCGCTCGACCTGTTCCCGCATCGCCTGTGGGCGACACTCACGCGTGAATGCCTGCGCGGGCTCGGCGCCGCGCAACGCGACTATGCGCAGCTCGCCGGATTGCGGCAATTGCGTGAGGCCATCGCCGAGCAGGTGCAGTCGCGCGGCACGCGTTGCGACGCGGACCAGGTGCAGGTGGTGACCGGCGCGCAGCGCGGGCTCGACCTGATCTTCCACATGTTGCTCGATCCCGGCGACGAGGCCTGGATGGAGGACCCCGGATACACGGGCGCGCGCGGCGCGCTGTTGTCGGCCGGCGCGACCGTCGTTCCCGTGCCGGTGGATCGCGACGGCATGCGGGTCGACGCCGCCGCGCAGCGCACGGCGCGGCTCGCCTACGTCACGCCGTCCTGCCAGTTCCCCACGGGCGTGGCGATGTCCCTCGAGCGGCGCCAGCAGCTCCTGCATTGGGCACGCGGCTCACACGCGTGGATCGTCGAGGACGACTACGACTGCGACATGCGCTACGAAAGCCAGCCGTTGCCCTGTCTGCACTCGCTCGATCCGGATGGCCGCGTCATCTACCTGGGAACCTTCAGCAAGACCTTGTTTCCGGCGCTGCGTCTCGGCTTCCTGATCGTGCCCAGCGACCTGCAGCAGGGGATGCTCACCGCGCGCCTCGCCACCGACCTGCATCCTCCCGTCCTCGAACAGATGGTGCTCGCGGCGTTCATCGGCCGCGGCCACTACGCGCGGCACGTGCGGCGCATGCAGGCGGCGTACGCCGAGCGTCTCGAAGCCCTGCGACGCGCGATCGAAAGGTCCGGCGCGCCGCTGCGCCTGCGGCGGGTGCGAGCCGGCATGCACGCGGTGGTCGATGTCGAAGGCGTGAGCGCCGAGCTCGTGCACGCCGAGGCCAGCGCGCGCGGCATCGAGAGCATGCCCTTGTCGGCTTACTACCTCGGGGCCCGAATGCAGGACGATCCTGGTACCGCCAATGCGTTGCTGCTCGGATTCGGCGCCGTGCCGCCCGCGGCGATCCGCGCGGGCATTTCCCGGCTGGCGAAAGTCATCGAGGACGTGCGCCGCGCCGGGCGCTGAAACGTTCAGCGCCGCCGATACAGGAACAAGGTCACCGGGGCGAGCAGCAGCGTCAGCACGGCCGGCGCCGCCAGCGCCAGCATGACATCGCGCATCGTTGCCACGCCGCCCAGCAGCCCGCGCATCGCGGACGCCATTTCGGAGACCGGGTTCACGTCGACGAAGGCGCGCAGCCAGCCGGGCATGGTGGACGGATCCACCATGATGTTGGAGGCGAACACCAGCGGGAACATGAACGTGAAGCCGATCGTCATCACGGTCATCGGCGTGCGGATCAGCAGGCCGAGCACGATGAAGATCCAGCCCACGCCGAAGCCGATCGCGATGAGCAGCGCGAAGGCGGCAAATACGCCGACGAAACCCGCTTCCGGCCGATAACCCAGCAGCAGTCCGATGGTGAGGATGATGCCGCCCGCGATCACGTGACGCAGGATGTCGCCGACCATGAGGCCGGCGAACGGCGCGAGCGGCCAGATGGGCAACGAGCGGAAGCGGTCGAACAGGCCCTTGCTCAGGTCGGTAGACAGGCCCATGCCCGAATACACGGAGTTGAAGACCACGGTCTGCACGAGGATGCCGGGCAGGAAATATTGCAGGTACGACCCCGGTGTGCCGGCGAGCGCGCCGCCGAACACGAACGTGAACAGCAGCGTGAACATGATGGGCGTCATCACGAGATCGAACAGCTGCTCGGGCACGTGCTTGAACTTGAGCACCGCGCGCCAGCCGAACACGAGTGCGTTCGAGAGTGGGGAGGGCGCGGGCGGGCGTGGCACCGTCTTCAACACGGTCGCGGTTTTCGTCGAGGTGACGTCGTTCATGAGTGGGCCTTCCCGGTCAGCGCGAAGAACACCTCGTCGAGGCTGGGGCTTCCCATGGAGAAGTCGGCGAGCTCGATGTCCGCAGCGAGCAGTGCGCCGAGCGCTTCGTTCGCATCACGTGAGGTCTTCGCGACCACGGACAACATGGCGCCTTCGACGCTGCGTTGCACGGTTGCGCCGAGCCGGGCTTCGAGAATCGCCGCGGCCTCGTCGAGCTTCGCCGAATCCATGAGCGCGACGTGCAGGAATCCCGAGCCGGTCGCGACCTTGAGCTCGCGGCTCGTGCCTTCGGCGATCTTGCGGCCGTGGTCGATGACCGCGATGCGCGAGGCCAGCTGATCGGCCTCGTCGAGGTACTGGGTCGTGAGGAGCACGGTCACGCCGGACCCGGCCAGCGCGCGGATCATGCGCCAGACGCTCTTGCGGCCGACAGGATCGAGGCCGGTTGTCGGCTCGTCGAGAAACAGGATGCCGGGCGTGACGATGAGCGAGGCGGCGATGTCGAGGCGGCGGCGCATGCCGCCCGAATAGTCCTTGACCTGCTTGTCGGCGGAGTCGGCGAGATCGAAGTTCGCGAGCAGTTCGTCCGCGCGTGCGCGGGCGGCTTTGCCGCGGAACCCCCACAGCCGAGCGAGCATCACGAGGTTCTCGCGACCGGTGAGGTCCTCGTCGAGCGAGGCGAACTGGCCGGTCATGGAGATCTCCGCGCGCACGGCCTGCGGCGAGTCGACGAGGTCATGACCGAGAATGTTCGCTGTCCCTCCGTCGGGCCGCGCGAGTGTCGCCAGCATGCGCATCAACGTCGTCTTGCCCGCGCCGTTGGGACCGAGGATGGCGAAGATGATGCCGCGCGGCACGTCGAGGTCGATGCCGTCCACGGCGCGCAGGTCGCCGAAGCGTTTGGCGAGTCCGCGCGTGCGGATGGCGAGCGCGGTCGAATCTTCGGAGGACGAGGCCTGGGGTCGCGATTGCATGGGTTTCCCTGGGATTTTCCGAGCCGGTTGGAGCCGCGGCGTCTGCCCGAAGTTCCGGCGAGAACGTGAGCTTATCGGGCGGCCGTCATCGCGGCTATTCAGTGGTCGCGCCCGCTATCTACTGTGTGAGACCGCGAACGCCCCGCAGACCGTCCACTCATGCCGGCTCGCGGCCGAGGAATCGTGCGTAGTCTTCGATCGCGCCGCCGAGCGCGGTACGTTCGGCGGGCGTGAGCCTGCGGCGCAGCTGGGTAGTCACTGTGACGACTCCGGAATCGCCGTTCCTCAACGTGCGGCGCCATTTACCCGCGAGGCGGCCGTCGATCAGGACGACGGGTCCGAGCATGCCGAAGGCGCGACGGTCCGCGACCAGGATGGAGCGGTCCTTGTAGGCGACGGTGTATTCGTCGAAGGCCGGGAGTAGTTTCACGACAGGTCCGCGGCTCGTGCGCCTCGCACCGCGCGGTTCGCCCCACCAGTGATCGACGCCGTCGACACGCGCGGAAGTGAGTTCGCCTTTCGCGGCGTCGATGGCGGCCTGCGCGTCCTTCGCCGTGATGCCGGCCCACCACATGAAATCGCGGGGTGTCGCGGGGCCGTGACTCGTGAAGTAGCGGCGCGCGAGCTCGCCGAGCGCCGCGTCGCGGTCGAACGGCTTCACGGCGGGAATCCACTCGTCGAGCAGCGCGAAGGTGTGCTGCTTTTCCTGCCGGCCCGCGAGACAGATCGACCCCTCCATGGCGAGCCACAGCAGAATGTGCAGGCCGCGCGAGCCGGTCGTGCGGATGCGGCGGGCATCGAGCTTCGCGTACAGCTCGCGGCGCTCGAGGCGTCGCCCGCCTGCGAGCTCGCGGGTGACGACCTCGCGCGCGCGATCGATGAGGCGCGCATCGACGTCGAAGTCGCGCTTGAAGCGCGCCGCATTCCGCGCGAGCACGCGAGGTGCGAGCAATGCGGTCATCCAGCGCACGTCGGCGGCCGCGACGAAATGCAGCGTGCCGCGCATGGGCCAGGTGCGGATGATGGCGCGCCGGGCCTCGGCGGCTTCCACGCTCGCCTCGGTTGCCGCGCGCGTGCGTTGGCCCAGTCCCCACAGCGCGCCCAGATAGTCCTGCGCCTGAACGGCGCCGAACCACGAGACGACGTCTTCGGGCTTGCGAAATGCCGCGCCAACGAGACCCTGGTTCCGTTGCCGCAGCGCCAGGAGCTCGTCGGGCGTCATCGCGGATCAGTCCGCGCGCAGCAGTTCGTTGATCGACGTCTTCGCGCGCGTCTGCGCATCGACGCGTTTGACGATCACGGCGCAATACAGCGAGTACTTGCCGTCGGACGAGGGCAGGTTGCCCGACACGACGACGGAGCCGGCCGGGATGCGGCCCTGCAGGATCCTGCCGGTCTCGCGTTCGTAGATCTTCGTGCTCTGGCCGATGTACACGCCCATCGAGATCACGCTGCCTTCCTCGACGATCACGCCCTCGACGACTTCCGAGCGTGCGCCGATGAAACAGTTGTCCTCGATGATGGTCGGCGCCGCCTGCAGCGGCTCGAGCACGCCGCCGATGCCGACGCCGCCCGACAGGTGCACGTTCTTGCCGATCTGCGCGCACGAGCCGACGGTGGCCCAGGTGTCGACCATCGTGCCGCTGTCGACGTATGCGCCGATGTTCACGTAGCTCGGCATCAGCACGGTGTTGGGTGCGATGTACGAGCCGCGCCGCGCCACCGCGGGCGGCACGACACGGGCGCCGCCGTCGCGCAGCGACTGTCCTTCGTCCGCCTGCGAGCGCGCGGCGTATTTGAGCGGGACCTTGTCGAAGAAGCGCGTGTAACCCGCCTCGATGATCGTGTTGTCGTGCGTGCGGAAGTACAGCAGCACGGCTTTCTTGAGCCACTGGTTCACGATCCACTCGCCGTTCTTCTTTTCGGCGACGCGCGCGTTGCCGGAATCGAGCAGCTCGATGCATTCCTCGATGGCGTGGCGCACCGCGGGCGGAGAATTCTTCGCGGTCAGTTCCGCGCGGCGCTCGAAGGCCTCATCGATGGTGGAAGCGAGAACGGTCAGGTCGGTCACTCGAGACTCCAGGAACGTGTTCGGCGGATGGTTACTTGGCAAGAAAATCGCGGATGCGCTGCGCGGCGACCACGCATTCGTCGACCGGCGCGACCAGCGAGATGCGTACGCGGTTCCTGCCCGGATTGCCGGCACGCGTATCGCGCGCCAGGTAGCTGCCGGGCAGGATGGTGAGATTCTGCGTCGCGAACAGGTCGCGCGTGAAGGCCTCGTCGTCGCGGCCCACGTCGGGCCACAGGTAGAAGGCGCCGTCCGGCTCGACCACGTCGAACACCGGTTGCAGGACGGGCAGCACGCGCGCGTATTTCTCGCGATAGAGCGCGCGGTTCGCGGCGGCATGCGCATCGTCGTTCCAGGCGGCGATCGAGGCGAGCTGCGTCGGGATCGGCATCGCGCAGCCGTGGTACGTGCGGTACAGAAGATAGGGCTTGAGGATGGCCGGGTCGCCGGCCACGAATCCGGAGCGCAGGCCGGGCACGCTCGAGCGCTTCGAGAGTGAGTGGAACACGACGCAGCGCTGGAACGAATCGCGCCCGAGCGCGAGCGCGGCCTGCAGCAACGAGGGCGGTGGAGCCGACTCGTCGCGATACAGCTCCGCGTAACACTCGTCGGCGGCGATCACGAAGTCGTGGCGCTCGGCGAGCGCGAGCGCCTGTCGCAGGAAGTCGAGCGACAGCACGGTGCCGGTGGGATTGCCGGGGCTGCACAGGAACAGCACCTCACAGCGATCCCAGGTCTCGGCGGGCACCGAATCGAGGTCCGGCTGGAAGCGGTTGTCCGCTGTCGTGTTCAGGAACACCGGCTCGGCGCCCGCGAGCAGCGCCGCGCCTTCATAGATCTGATAGAACGGATTCGGCATCGCGACCACGGGCGTTTTCCCGGATTTTCCGTGCCCGGCGCCGGTGCTACCGGTGCTAACTACCGCCTGGACGAAGGAGAAAAGCGCTTCGCGGGTGCCGTTGACGGGCAGGACCATGGTGTCGGAGTTCACGCGGTCGGCGAGGCCGAAGCGTCGGCCGAGCCAGGCCGCGCAGGCGGCGCGGGTTTCGGGCAGACCGGCCGTCGCGGGGTAGCTGTCGAGCCTGCCCAGCGCGGCGCGCAACGCGTCGACGACGAAGGCCGGCGGCGCGTGTTTGGGCTCGCCGATCGACATCGCGATGTGTGGCTTCGTCGCGGGTGGAACGACGCCCGCCTTCAGCCGCGCCAGTCGCTCGAAAGGGTAGGCGGCGAGTAGTTCGAGACGGCCGTTCACGCGGCGGCGCGGCGGTCGAGAGCGCCGGACAGCTTCTGCTGCAGCCGGGTGGCGGCGGCCTCGTCGAGCGGCGAGCCGGACAGCGAGGCGAGATAGAACACGTCCTCGGCGCGCTCGCCGACCGTCATGATCTTCGCGGCCAGCAGGTCGACGCGTTCTTCCATCAGCACCTTGCCGACGTCGCACAGCAGGCCGGGCCGGTCGCCCGCGATGAGCTCGAGCACCGAGCGGCGGTTACGCTCATCGACGGTCACGGCGATCGTCGTCGCGGTGCGGAACATGCGCGCCTGGCGCGGCACGCGTCGCGTGACCGTGACCGGCGCTTCGTCCGGATGCTGCAGGGCGCGCCACAGCGCGCGCTCGATCTCCCCGATGCGCTCGTTGTCGGAGATGGGCGCGCCGTCTTCTTCGAGCACGTGATACAGGTCGAGGCTGAATCCATCGCCGGTGGGCGTAATGCGCGCGTCGACGATGTTGAGGCCGAGCTGATCCAGCACGGCGGTGGTGATCGCGAAGCCGTTGTAGCGGTGCGGCGCGAACGCGAGGATCGCCGTCGTGCCGCGCTCGTGACTCGACTGCACCGCGACCAGCGGATCTTCGCTGCCGGGTTCGCGGTCCGCGAGCAGCTGCGTGTGCCAGGCCACTTCCTCGGGCGTGTGCCGCAGGAAATAGGCGGCCGTGAGGCGCTCCCACGCGCGCGAGATCTCGGGCGGGGTGATGCGCCCCGAGGCCGCGAGCAGCTTGCGCGCGCCTTCCTGCGTCTCGCGCATCAGCTCGTCGGGGTCGATCGGGCTCTCGAGGCCACGCCGCAACGCGCGTTTCACGCGTTCGTAGAATTCGTGGAACAGCGACGCCTTCCACGAGTTCCACAGCTTGGGATTCGTGCCGCGCACGTCGGCGCTGGTCAGCACGTATAGATAGTCGAGGTGCGTCTCGTCGCCGACGCGGCGCGCGAACGCGTTCACCACTTCGGGATCGGAGATGTCCTGCTTCTGCGCGGTGACGGACAATTCCAGGTGATTGAGCACCAGCCACGACACCAGGCGCGCGTCGTAACGCGACAGGCCCTGCTCGAGGCAGAACGCCTCCGCGTCCACCGCGCCGAGCTGCGAGTGATCGCCGCCGCGGCCCTTGGCGATGTCGTGGAACAGCGCCGCGAGATAGGCGATCTCGGGCTTCGGCAGCTTCTGCATGATGGCCGAGAGCTGCGGCAGCTCGTGATCGTACTTCGGCAGCGCCAGACGCCGCAGGTTGCTCAGCACGAACAGCGTGTGCGCATCGACCGTGTACGCGTGGAACAGGTCGTACTGCATGCGACCGACGATGCGGCCGAACGCCGGAATGTAGCGGCCCAGCACGCCGTAGGTATTCATGCGGCGCAGCTCGTGCGTGACGCCCGCGGGCGCGCGCAGGATTTCGAGGAACAGCCGGTGATTGCGCGGGTTCTGCCGGAATTCCTCGTCGATGAGCCAGAGGTTGCGCGCGATGGAACGGATGGTCGAGGCGCGCACGCCTTTCACGTCCGGGTGCTGCTGCAGCACCACGAAGATTTCCAGCAGCGTCGACGGTGTGCGCGCGAACAGCTCCTCATTCACCGCTTCGAGGTAATCGTTGCGCACCTGGAAGCGCGGATTGAGCGGGCGGGGCGGCGCGGTCTCGGTGAGGATGGCCTCGCGGAACAGCTGCAACAGCAGTTCGTTGAGCAACGAGACGTCCATGACGGTGCGGTAGTAGCGCTGCATGAACTGCTCGACCGCGAGCGTGTACGAAGCGTCTTCGTAGCCGAAGCTCTGCGCGAGCTTGATCTGGTGATCGAACAGCAGCCGGTCCTCGCGCCGGCCCGTGAGCGCGTGCAGGCCGAAACGTACCTTCCAGAGGAAGGACTGCGCCTGCTTGAGCTTGCGCAGCTCGGTCGCCGAGAGAAAGCCGTGCGTCTGCAACTCGTCGAGCGAGTTCGCGCCGAAGTGGCGCTTGGCCACCCAGGCGATGGTCTGGATGTCGCGCAGTCCGCCCGGGCCCGTCTTCACGTTGGGCTCGAGGTTGTACGCGGTGTCGTTCGCCTTGAGATGGCGCTCCTGCTGTTCGGCGACCTTCGCTTCGAAGTACGCCTTGACGGGCCAGATGCGATCGGAAGAAACCGCCTCGCGCATCTCGGCCAACGACTCGGCATTGCCCGCGAGCAGGCGCGCTTCGATCAGCGTGGTCATCACACCGACGTCGGCCGCGCTTTCCTCGGCGCACTGCGCCACCGTGCGCACGCTGTGCCCGACCTCGAGGTTGATGTCCCAGAGGAAGGTGACGATGCGCTCGACCACCGCACGGCCGGCGTCGTCCGGCGTCTGGGGGACGAGGATCAGGATGTCGACGTCGGAGTGCGGGTGCAGCTCGCCGCGGCCATAGCCACCGACCGCCGCGAGCGTCCAGCTCTCGTACCCGGCGGGCACCTGCGAGCGCCACACCTCGCGCAGGATGGCGTCGATGAGCTCGGCGCGCGCGTGCACCAGGGTCTCGACCGATTCATCCGCGCGGAATCGTTCCTCGAGCTCCGCGTGCGCATCCTTGAGCTCGACGCGGAACGCATCGGGCGCGTGGTTCGCCGCGGCGAGGCGTTCGGGGAGATGCGCGATCCGCAACCAGGGAGCGTCGTGCAACACCGTGGTCTCGGCCGCCTCGATATCCTCTTCCAGCGACGCCATTAGTTAGTGCTGCCTGGCCGCTTGCTGAGCGCGCCCAGAGTCAGCACTTCGACGCCGGTCTCGGTCACGAGCACGGTGTGCTCCCATTGCGCCGAGAGCGAGTGGTCCTTGGTCACGACCGTCCAGCCGTCGTTGAGCAAGCGCACGTGGCGCTTGCCGGCGTTGACCATGGGCTCGATGGTGAATGTCATTCCCGCCTTGAGCAGGTCGCCGGTGCCCGGCTCGCCGTAGTGCAGGACCTGCGGGTCTTCGTGGTAGACGCGGCCGATGCCGTGCCCGCAGTACTCGCGCACGACGGAGAAATTCCGCTGCTCGACGAAGGTCTGGATCGCGTGCCCGATGTCTCCGAGCCGCGCGCCGGGTTTCACCTGTTCGATGCCGCGCCACATGGCTTCCCAACAGGTCTCCGTGAGCCGCTGCGCCTGCGTGGACGGCTTGCCCACGAAGTACATGCGGCTGGTGTCGCCGTGGAATCCGTCGCGGATCACCGTGACGTCGATGTTCACGATGTCGCCGGACTTGAGCACCTTCTCGTTCGGGATGCCGTGGCAGACAACGTGATTCACGGAGGCGCAGATGGTCTTCGGAAAGCCGCGGTAATTGACGTTCGCCGGGATCGATTTCTGCACTTCGGTGATGTGCTCGAAACAACGCCGGTCCAGCTCCTCGGTGGTCACGCCGGGTTTCACGTACTCCCCGATCATGTCGAGGACTTCGGCTGCAAGGCGTCCGGCCACGCGCATTTTTTCCTGCTCGGCCGGGGACTTAATCGAAATGTGGCGGCTCACGAGGGAGTCCATCGCTTGCACCTTCGTAAGGCGTTGTTTTGACGGGGAACAAATGGTATAAAGCGCGGCCTTTTTTGGCAACGAAACTCACTTTTAAATCCACACGCGCAACCTGTCGACCAGTCCCTTAGCACACTAAGGGCGCCTCTCCGGGCGGTCGACATAACGAGTGGCTGGGTGTTCTGGGGCCTCATTCTCGCAAGAGCAATGGGGACTCGAATAACCACTCGGGGAGCGCGGAGGCACAACCCACCAAGGAGACTTTGATGGCCGGCGTGTCAATGCGACAGATGCTGGAAGCGGGCGTTCATTTCGGACACCAAACCCGCTTCTGGAACCCGAAGATGGCTCCGTTCATTTTCGGCGAACGAAACAAGATCCACATCATCAACCTCGAGAAGACGCAGCCCATGTACGCGGAAGCTGCGAACTTCGTGAAGAACGTCGTCGCCGATGGCGGCAAGGTGCTGTTCGTCGGCACTAAGCGTTCCGCGCGCGAAGCCGTCGAGAAGGAAGCCCGCCGCTGCGAAATGCCGTTCGTGAACCAGCGCTGGCTGGGCGGCATGCTCACCAATTTCAAGACCATCCGTCAGTCGATCAAGCGTCTGACGGATCTCACCGAGATGTCGGAGAACGGCACGCTCGGCAAGCGTGGCAAGAAGGAAGCCACGATGATGCGCCGTGAGATGGAGAAGCTCGAGAAGAGCTTGGGCGGCATCAAGCTGATGGAATCGCCGCCGGACGTCATCTTCATCATCGACGTGGGCCACGAGGACATTGCGATCCACGAGGCGAAGAAGCTCGGCATTCCGGTCGTCGCGGTGGTGGACACCAACTGCGCGCCCGACAACGTCGACTACGTTATCCCCGGCAACGATGACGCGATGCGCGCCATTACGCTGTACGCGACGGGCATCGCCGACGCGGTCATCGAGGGCCGTTCGGCGGCTCCGGCCGTCGTCGTCGGAGAAGACGAATTCGTCGAGCTCGACGAGCAGGGCAATCCGAAGAAGAAGGGTGCGCGCGGCCAGGCGCCGAAGGCGCCGCCTCCGGCGCGCGGTCGCCGCCCGGCGAACGCCACGGCGCGTCGTCGTCCGGCGGTTGCGAGCGTCGCCGCGGAAACGGAAGACGGTGCCGAGTCTTCGGTGTTCACGGACACTGGCGAAGCGGCGCCGCGCAGTGCGACGGCGAGCGCCGGCCGCTCGCGTACCGGCACGGGCAATCCGCCCAGCCGTGGCCGTGGCGGCGGCGGACCGCGCCGCTGATCGGACCGGCAACGCACTAACTACTGAGGTCGAGAGATGACAATCACTGCAGAAGCGGTCAAGCAGCTTCGAGAACGTACCGGCGCGGGCATGATGGAATGCAAGAAGGCGCTGGTGGAAACCAACGGCGACCTCGATGCGGCCGCCGAGAACATGCGCAAGGCCGGCCTCGCGAAGGCCGACAAGAAGGCCTCGCGTGTCGCCGCCGAAGGCGTGGTCGTCGTGGAGAGATCCGCGGACGGCAAGACGGGCGTGGTGGTCGAGGTGAACAGCGAGACCGACTTCGTGGCGCGTGGTGATGACTTCCGCGGTTTCGCCGTGGAAGTCGCCAAGGCGGCCCTGGCCGCCGGCGCAACCGACGTCGACGCGGTGAACTCGCTCAAGCTCGGAAGCGGCGAGACCGTTGACGAGAAGCGTCGCGCGCTGATCGCGAAGATCGGCGAGAACCTGACCGTGCGCCGCCTGGCGCTCGTGAAGGCGCCGACCGTCGTCGGTTTCTACGTGCACACCGACAGCAAGAAGGCGGCCCTGGTGGCGGTCGAGGGCGGCGATGCCGACCTCGCGCGCGACCTCGCCATGCAGGTGGTGGCTTCGAGCCCGCGTTACAACACGCCGGCCGACGCACCCGCCGACATGGTTGCGAAGGAGCGGGAAATCGCGACCGAGCAGGTCAACAACGACGCGTCGAACGCCAAGAAGCCCGCCGAGATCAAGGCGAAGATCATCGACGGCCGCGTGCGCAAGGCGGTCGACGAGTTCGCCCTGTCCCAGCAGGTGTTCGTGAAGGACGGCGATCTCACGATCGACAAGCTCCTGCAGAAGAACAAGGCCAAGGTGCTCGGCTTCGAGCGCTTCGAGGTCGGCGCCGGCATCGAAAAGAAGCAGGGCGACTTCGCGAACGAAGTGATGGAGCAGGTAAAAGCAGCCCAGAAAAAAGACGACAAGTCCGATCCGCCGACCAGGCACTGATCGAGACTCAGAAAACCCCGCACTCAGCGGGGTTTTCTTTATGGCAAAGTGCCACGCCGGCCGATCTATGGGGATGGACGTATGGGGAATGGCAGTACATGACCGGGGCTAGATACAAACGCATTCTCGTGAAGCTCTCGGGCGAAGCGCTGCTCGGGTCGACCGAATTCGGAATCGATCCGGCGGTGTTGAAACGCATCGCGGGCGAACTGCTGGAGATCCAGCAGACCGGAGTCCAGGTCGCGTGCGTGATTGGCGGCGGAAACATCTTCCGCGGCGCAGGCCTCGCGAAGGCGGGACTGGACCGTGCCACCGGCGATCACATGGGCATGCTCGCGACCGTGATGAACGCGCTCGCGATGCAAGACGCGATCGAGAGCCTCGGCGGCACGGCGCGCGTGCAGAGCGCGATCCGCATCAACCAGGTGTGCGAGGACTATATTCGCCGCCGCGCGATGCGCCATCTCGAAAAGGGGCGCATCGTCATTTTCGCGGCCGGGACCGGCAATCCGTATTTCACGACCGACAGCGCCGCGGCGCTGCGCGCCATCGAGATCGAGGCCGACGTGTTGCTCAAGGCCACCAAGGTCAACGGCATCTACGACTCCGATCCCATGAAGAACCCGGCCGCCAAGCGCTACGCGACGCTCACCTACGACAAGGTGCTCGCCGACCGGCTGAACGTCATGGACGCCACCGCGATCGTCATGTGCCGCGACAACCGCATGCCGCTCACCGTGTTCAACCTCAACAATGCCGGGGACCTGCCGCGCGTGGTGCGTGGCGAGGACATCGGCACTGTCGTGACCAACGACTGAATTGCGATCCGCAAGCAACCTACAGGGCCAACCATGTTAGACGACATCAAGAAAGACGCCGCCTCGCGCATGGGCAAATGTGTGGAGAATTTTCAGGCCGACCTGAAGAAGCTGCGCACCGGACGCGCGCATCCATCGCTCATCGAAACCTTGAAGGTGGATTACTACGGCTCCGACACGCCGCTCAAGCAGGTGGCGAACATCAGTGTCGAAGACGCGCGCACGCTGGTCGTATCGCCATGGGAAAAGAACATGGTGCAGGCCATCGAAAAGGCGATTCACAAGTCCGACCTCGGCCTCAACCCGATGAGCGCCGGGACCGTCATCCGAATTCCGCTGCCGCCGCTGACCGAGGAGCGCCGGCGCGACATCACCAAGGTGGTGCGCGCGGACGCCGAGAATGCGCGCGTGGCCGTGCGCAACGTGCGGCGCGACGTCATCACCGACGTGAAGGAGGCGCTCAAGGAAAAGCTCATCACGCAGGACGACGAAAAAAAGGCCGAGACGGACATCCAGAAGCTCACCGACAAGTACATCGGTGACATCGACGCCCAGCTCGCCGCCAAAGAAAAGGAAATCATGCAGGTTTGAGCGGCCTGCGGATCACGGTGACGCGCGTTGAGCGTACCTAACCACATCGCCATCATCATGGATGGCAACGGGCGCTGGGCCGAGGCGCGCGGCATGCCGCGCCATGCCGGCCACAAGGAAGGCGTGCGTCCCGTACGCATGTGCATCGAGGAATGCGGGCGCCGCGGCGTCGGCGCGCTCACGCTGTTCGCGTTCTCGAGCGAGAACTGGCAGCGGCCGAGCACCGAGGTGAGCACCCTCATGCAGCTGTTCTTCGACGCGATGGAGCGCGAGGTCGACGAGTTGCACAAGAACAAGGTGCGAATGCGATTCATCGGCGACCGGCACACGCTGTCGGTCAATCTGCAGTCGCGCATGGCCGCCTGCGAGGAACTGACGGCCGCAAACAGCGGGCTCAGGCTCCAGGTCGCGGTGAGTTATGGCGGGCGCTGGGACATCGTGCAGGCCGCGCGCAGGCTCGCCGCCGCCGTCGCGAGCGGCGCGCTCAAGACCGATGAAATCGACGAGCAGCGGTTCGCGCGCGAGCTCGCGCTCGGCGACGTGCCGGACCCGGACCTCTTCATCCGCACGGGCGGCGACCATCGCATCAGCAATTTCCTGCTGTGGAATCTCGCGTACACCGAGATTCACGTCTGCGACACGTTGTGGCCCGATTTCGACGTGCCACAGTTCGAATCCGCGTTGGCGTCATTCGCCGGGCGCGAGCGGCGTTTCGGTCTCACCCGTCAGCAGATCGCGGACAAGTCGCGCGAGGCGGGCCGCCGTGCTTAAGCAACGCGTGCTCACCGCCATCGCGCTGGTCGCGGTGCTGCTGTTCGTCATGCTCGGGCTGCCGCCGATCGCCACCGTGTGGCTGGTCAGCGTGCTCGTGCTCATCGGCGGCTGGGAGTGGGCGGGTTTTCTCGGCGCCGGTAGTTTGAAGGCGCGGTTCGCGTTCACGGCCGCGTTGACCCTGGCGCTGCTCGCCTGCCTGTACGGGTACGTGGTCCTGCCGGGATTCGTGCAGGTCGTGATGACCATCGCGGTCGCCTGGTGGATCGCCGCATTCCTCTGGGTGTGCTTCGCGCCGACGCGAGTGCCGCCCGTCGCGGCGACCATCGCCGGCATCCTCGCGCTGGCGCCGTGCTGGCTCGCGCTCGTCTATCTCACGCTCACCACGGGCAGCACGAGTTGGGTGCTCTTCACGCTCGCGCTGGTCTGGGCGGCGGATACCGGCGCATTCTTCTTCGGACGCTGGTTCGGCCGCGTGCCGCTGGCGCCGCGCGTCTCGCCCAAGAAAACCTGGGAAGGCGTGATCGGCGGCGTCATCGCCAGCGCGCTGGTCGCCTGGGGTGGCGCGGAGTACGTGTTCAACGTCGACGTCGCGCCGTTCGTGCTGCTCTGTGTCGCCGTGGCCGCCCTGTCGATCGTCGGCGATCTGACCGAGAGCATGTTGAAGCGCGCGGTCGGCCTCAAGGACAGCGGTACGGTATTTCCCGGTCACGGCGGCATGCTCGATCGGATCGACAGCGTCACGGCGGCGGCGCCGGCCTTGTTGTTTGCGCTGCTCGCCGCGGGAGTCGTTGCTTGAACAACGTCGCGATCCTGGGGTCCACGGGTTCCGTGGGCGAGCACACGCTCGACGTGATCGCGCGCCATCCCGATCGCTTCCGCGTACTCGCGCTCGGCGCGCATCGCAATGTCGAGAAGCTGGCGGAGCAGTGTGCGCGGTTCTCCGTGCCTTACGCGGCGATCGCCGATGCCGCGGCGGTCGGGCGGCTGCGCGATGCGTTGCGCGCGCGGCGGGCGGATACGCGGGTCGTCGGTGGCGAAGACGGCCTGGTCGAAATCGCGGCTCTGCCCGAGGTGGACAGCGTGATGGCCGCGATCGTCGGCGCGGCGGGGCTGCGCTCCACGCTCGCCGCGGCGCGGGCCGGCAAGCGGCTGTTGCTCGCCAACAAGGAATCTCTCGTCATGGCCGGCCCGTTGCTGATGGAGACGGTGCGCGCGTCCGGCGCGACGCTGCTGCCCATCGACAGCGAGCACAACGCGGTGTTCCAGTGTTTGCCGCGCGACGCGGTCGCCGGCGTGGCGCCGGCGGGAGTGAAGCGCATTCTGCTGACGGCCTCGGGCGGACCCTTCCTCGACGCCGATGGCGCGCGCCTCGAACAGGTCACGCCCGACGAGGCCTGCGCACATCCGAACTGGGTGATGGGCCGCAAGATCTCGGTCGACTCGGCGACGCTCATGAACAAGGGTCTCGAATTCATCGAGGCCTGCCTGTTGTTCGGCGTCTCGCCGCAGCAGGTCGAAGTGGTGATTCACCGCGAAAGCATCGTGCATTCCCTGGTCGAGTACGTGGACGGTTCGGTGCTGGCGCAGCTCGGCGCGCCGGACATGCGCACGCCGATCGCCCATGCGCTCGCGTGGCCCGAGCGCGTCTCATCCGGCGTACAATCCCTCGACCTCGTGAAGGTGGGAACGCTGCGTTTCGAGGCGCCGGACCTGAGGCGTTTCCCCGCCCTGGGACTGGCCCAGGAGGCGGCGCGCGAGGGGGGGTCGAGACCCGCCTCGCTCAATGCGGCAAACGAAGTGGCCGTTTCGGCCTTCCTCGAGGGGGGATTGAACTTTGCGCGAATTCCGGCGGTCATTGAATCGGTAATGGCGGCGACCTCGGGGGGCGAAATCCGCGATCTCGCCGACGTGCTCGCGGCCGACGCCGAAGCGCGCGAACGCGCATCCGCCTTCATCCGGCCCCGCGCCGCCCACGCATAAAGGGACTTGATGGATATCGGCTGGAAAATCCTCTGGGGGCTGATCGGCATCAGCCTGCTCATTTCGATCCACGAGTACGGCCACTACTGGGTGGCGCGCAAGCTGGGCTTCAAGGTGCTGCGCTTTTCCGTGGGCCTGGGCAAACCACTCTGGAAACGTGTCGGCAAGGCGCCCGACCACGTCGAATTCGTCATCGGCGCGATTCCGCTCGGCGGTTACGTGCGCATGCTCGACGAGCGTGATGGCGCGGTTCCACCCGAGGATCTCGCGCGCTCGTTCACGCACCGGCCGCCGTGGGCGCGCATCCTCGTATTGCTCGCCGGGCCGGCGGCGAACCTGCTGTTCGCGGTCGCGGTTCTGTGGGGCATGTTCTGGGTGCAGGGCGAATCGACCGTGAAAGCCGTGGTGGGAGATGTCACCCTCGATTCGATCGCCGCCCGGGCGGGCCTGCGCAGCAACGACATCATCGTGAGCATCAACGGGCGGAACATCGACGAGCGCGGCGATGCCATCGTGAGGTTGTTGGACGCGGTGAGCGATGACGGTGCGCTCGCGTTGCGTGTGCAGGACGCAAACGGCGTCGAGCGCGCGCTCAGTCTCCAGGTGAGCGACCCGGCGCAGCGGTTCGAGCTCACGAAGCCGGGACGGCTGCCGTACGGTCTCGGATTCGATTTCTGGCGACCGACGATTCCGCCGAAGGTCTATGGCGTGGTGAAGGGCGGTCCCGCGGACCTCGCCGGCATTCAGCCCGGCGACACCATCGTCGCCCTGGACGGCGCGGCGATCCGCACCTGGGATGAGATGACGAGCTACGTCCGTGCACGGCCAGGGCAGGAGATCCTGATGCGTGTCGAGCGCGACGGGCAGCAGGTTTCAAAGCGGGTGACCCCGGAGCGCACTGTCGACCAGGGCAAGGAAATCGGCATGCTGCAGATCCAGCGGTCCGACGATTTCGAAGAATATTTTCCCGCGGCCTACAAGACCCGCGTCGACATGGGTCCGCTGAGCGCGCTGGCCGCCGGCGTGAACAAGGCCTGGGAGATGACGGCCGCGCAGGCGACCTTCTTCTGGCGCATGATCACGCGCAAGATCTCCACCGACAATCTCTCCAGCGTCATCACCATCGCCGACGTCGCGGGCAGGGCCGCGAGCGCCGGGCCCGGGATCTACCTGCACATCCTGGTGCTGCTGTCGCTGTCGATCGGCTTCCTCAACCTGCTGCCGATCCCGATACTCGACGGTGGTCAAATAGTATTCCAGGCCGCGGAATGGATCCGCGGCAAGCCGTTGTCCGAACGTGTCTATCTGTTCGGGCAACAGGCGGGGCTGCTCGCCATTGCATTGCTGATGGGCGTGGCACTGTTCAACGATGTGGTCACGTATCTGTTCCCGGGCGCCGGCAAATAACAATTCAGGGGATCAACTTGACGATGAGGTTCGCGAAGTTCTGTGTCGCCAGCTGGATCCTGCTGGCCGCTCCTTTGTATGCCCAGGAGGGGCCGGTGTTCACGGTGGGCGACATCCGCGTGGAAGGTCTCCAGCGCGTCACCGAGGGAACGGTCTATAACTATCTACCGATCAACATCGGCGACACCCTGTCCGCGCAGCGAGTGCGCGAAGCGGTGCGCGCGCTGTACGACACCGGGTTCTTCCGTGACGTGGAAATGCGCCGCGACGGCAGCACCCTCATCGTGGTGGTCAACGAACGCCCCACGATCGAGAGCTTCGAGATCAAGGGCAACAAGGACATCAAGACCGAGGACCTGTCGAAGTCGTTGCGCAACGTGGGCCTCGCGCGCGGCAAGACCTTCGACCGCTCGGTGCTCGAGGACGTGACCTCGTTCCTGCAGGACCAGTACGGCGCCCGCGGCAAATACGCGGCGCGTATCACGACCAATGTCGAAGATGTCCCCGGCAACAAGGTCAAGATCAAGATCGACATCGTCGAAGGCAAGCGGGCGAAGATCCGGCAGATCAACATCGTCGGCAACGAGACTTTCAAGGAAAAGGACATCCTCGATTCGTTCGAGCTCAAGACGCCGAACCTGCTGTCGTTCTACAAGCAGGACGACCGCTATTCGCGCGAGTCGCTGCAAGGCGATCTCGAGAAACTGCGTTCCTTCTACATGGACAAGGGCTACGCGAACTTCGAGGTCGAGTCGACCCAGGTTGCGATCGCGCCCGAGAAGGACGACATCTTCATCACGGTGAACGTGAAGGAAGGCGAGATCTTCAAGGTGGGCGAGGTGAAACTCGCCGGCACGTTCGTGGTTCCGGAAGCGGTGTTGCGCCGCTACCTGCTGGTGCGGCCCGGCGACACGTTCTCGCGCAAGGTGATCACCGCGACCCAGGACCTGCTGCAGAACCGCCTCGGCGAGGACGGCTTCGCGTTCGCGAAGGTCGATCCGGTGCCGACTTCCATGGGCGATCCGGCCAACCGGGAATTGTCGCTGACGTTCTTCGTCGATCCGGGCAATCGCGTCTACGTGCGCCACATCGTGTTCAACGGCGTCACCAAGATCAACGACGAGGTCCTGCGCCGCGAGATGCGCCAGCTCGAAGGCGGCTGGCTCTCGAACTCCGCGCTCGACCGCTCGAAGCAGCGTCTGCAGCGTCTGCCGTACATCAAGAAGGTGGAGTCGGAGACGAAGCCCGTGGCGGGCACGCCCGATCTCGTCGACATCGTCTATGAAATCGAGGAAGGCCCGTCGGCCCAGCTCGGCGGCGGCATCGGTTATTCCGAGTCGCAGTCGTTCATCCTGAGCGGCAACTACGCCGACGCGAACTTCCTCGGCACGGGCCGTCGCGTATCAATCGACCTGAATTCCGGGCGTTACAGCAAGGTCTATGGAATCTCGGTGACCGAGCCGTACCTGACGCCAAACAACGTTGGAATGACGGGGAGCGTCACATACCGCGACCAGACACAGTTCGTTTCGGCTTCGTCGGATTTCTCGTCCGAGACCATCGGCGCCGGGCTCGACATCGGATACCCCATCTCGGAATACCAGGGCATCCGCATGGGGCTTTCGGCCCAGCGGTCGAGTCTGCTCACGACCAGCGGTGGCAGCGCGACGCAGGCCATCGAGTGGGTGGCCAACAACGGCAACAGCTCGATCGAATGCATCAACTACAACCTCAATCCGGAATGTGAGCCGGGTCTCGACCTGATCCTGTTCAATACCGAGTACAACGTGGTCGAGTTCAACACCTCGTGGAACTACGACAGCCGCAACCGCTCGCTGTTTGCGGATCGCGGCATGCGCCACTCGTTCGGGCTCTCCTACACGCTGCCCGGCGTGAGCGATGTGGAGTACTGGGTCGCGAGCTACGAGTTCGTCAAGTACGTGCCCCTGTTCGGCCGGTTCACGCTGCAGTTGGGCGCCGAGCTGGCGTACGGAATGGACATCGGGGATACGACGGCTCTGCCGCCTTACCGGCAGTTCTACGGCGGCGGCCCGGACACCGTGCGCGGTTACAAGGAGAGCCGGCTGGGTCCCAAGGACGATTTCGGCCGCCCGTTCGGCGGCAACATGAAGGTGGTGGGTCGCGCCGAGGTGCTGATCCCGCTGCCGCAGAAGTTTGAAACTTCGGCGCGCCTTTCGTGGTTTTATGACATAGGCAACATCTTCTCGACCGGAAACCGCTACGAATTCAGGGGCCGGATGGGACAGCCGGTCGAATACAACTTCGAGTATGATAAGTTGAAGCATTCGACGGGCCTGGCGGTGCAGTGGCTGGCGCCACTCGGCGTTTTCCGCTTCAGTTACGCGATTCCGTTGAATGCCTACAAGGGCGACGCCAACACCTATCCAGACGAAGTCGAAGGCTTCCAGTTCTCGGTAGGACAGGCATTCTGAGTGGCTATCTAAGGGGTGATATCAGTGCTGCTTTCGTTTCGCAAAGTTCTCGTGGGTTCACTCGCGGCGGGTTTGTTAGCCGTACCGGCCATGGCCGAGATCAAGGTCGGAGTCGTCGATTACGCCAGGTTGCTCGAGGATTCCCCACAGGCGAAGCAGGTGCAGGAATCCCTGCGCGCCGAGTTCGGCCCGCGCCTGCAGCAGATCGTCGCCGCGGAGAATGCGCTCAAGACCAAGGGCGAGAAGCTGCAGAAGGATGCGGCCACGATGTCTCCCGACCAGCGCACGAAGGCCGAGAAGGAGCTGCGCGATGGCGCGCGCGACCTCGAGCGCAAGAAGCAGGAATTGCAGGACGATTCGAACGCCAAGCGCAACGACGAAGTGGGCAAGCTGCAGCGCTCGCTCATGGGTGAAGTGCGCGATTACGCGAAGGCGCAGAACTACGACATCGTCATTGCCGAAGGCGTGATCTACGCGACCCCGGCGGTGGACATCACGCCGGCGGTGCTGCAGGCCCTGCAGTCCCGCGCACCGAAACCGGCGGCTCCGGCCGGTGGTTCGCCGGCGCCCGCGAAGCCCGCCGCCAAGCCCTGATATCCGGGGGCTGCCCCCGTGAGCCCGAGCGCTCCGCCATGACCGTGACGCTGGGCGAACTGGCGGTGCGCTTCGGCTGCGAGCTGCGCGGCGATCCCGAGGTCGTCGTCGATTCAGTCGGCGCGCTGTCCCATGCGGGACCGCGCGCCGTCACCTTTCTGGCCAATCCCAAACTGGCCTCGCAACTGAAGGATTCGCGCGCCGGCGCGATCATCCTCGACGCGAAATCCGCCGACGCCTCGCCAGTGCCGGCACTGGTCGTCGCCAATCCTCACGTGACGTATGCGCGCGTCGCGATGCTGCTTCATCCGGAACCGCCGCTGCGGCCCGGGGTGCATCCGAGCGCCGTGGTCGCGCCGGGGGCGCGAATCGACCCGTCGGCCGAAATCGGTCCCCATGTGGCCATCGCGGAAGGTGTCGTCGTCGGCGCGCGCAGCTACATCGGTCCGGGCACCGTCATCGAGCGGGATGCCGTCGTTGGCCCGGACAGCCGGATCGTCGCGCGCGTTTTTCTCGGACATCACGTGAAGTTCGGCGCACGCGCGGTCGTGCAGCCGGGCGCGATCATCGGTGCCGATGGCTTCGGATTCGCGAACGACCGGTGCGCGTGGGTCAAGGTGCCGCAGGTCGGCAGCGTCGTCCTGGGCGACGACGTCGAAGTCGGCTGCAACACGACCATCGATCGCGGCGCGATCGAGGACACCGTCATCGAGAACGGCGTGAAGCTCGACAATCTCATCATGGTCGCGCACAACTGCCGCATCGGCGAACACACCGCGATCGCGGCGATGACCGGCATCGCCGGCAGCACCGTGATCGGCAAGCGCTGCTTCATCGGTGGCGAGGCCGGCTTCACCGGGCACCTGTCGGTCTGCGACGACGTCGTGGTCCTCGGAAGGTCGTTGATCGCCCATTCGATCACGAAGCCGGGCGTGTATTCTTCCGCGCTGCCGGCCGAGGAGGCCGGCACCTGGCGTCGCATCGTCGGTCGCATCAAGCGGCTCGATGCCATGGCCAGGCGACTGCGGGCCGTCGAGAAACACGTGGGTTTCTCGATGGCCGACAAGGATCATTCCGAGGACTAACTAAATGACCGAGTCGATTTCACTCGACATCATGGGCGTACGCCGCCTGCTGCCGCATCGTTATCCATTCCTGCTCGTCGACCGCGTGCTCGAATGCAAGAAAGGCGAGAGCATCCGGGCCATCAAGAACGTCACCGTCAACGAGCCGTTCTTCCCGGGGCACTTCCCGCATCGGCCCGTGATGCCGGGCGTGATGATCATCGAGGCGCTGGCGCAGGCCGCGGGCATTCTCGCGTTCATCACCGCGGATGTGGTGCCGGACGAATCCACCCAGTTCTACTTCGTCGGCATCGACGAGGCGCGCTTTCGCAAGCCGGTCCAGCCGGGCGACCAGCTCATCCTCACGGCCCGGCTCGAGCGCCAGATGCGCGGCATCTGGAAGTTCTCCACGGTCGCGTACGTGGGAGAGGATGAGGTAACTTCCGCGCTGATGATGGTCGCTCCCGAAACGAACAAGTCGAAGAAGGCGCCGACGGCGTGAGCGGCATCGATCCACGCGCGATCGTTTCACCGCAGGCGGAACTCGCCGCCGACGTGACCGTCGGCGCATACACGGTGATCGGCGCTGGCGTGAAGATAGGCGCCGGCACCTGGATCGGTCCGCACGCGGTGATCAACGGGCCGACGACCATCGGCGCGGGGAACAAGATCTTCCAGTTCTCCTCGATCGGCGACGCGCCGCAGGATCTCAAGTACAAGGGCGAACCGACCCGGCTCGAGATCGGCGACCGCAACGTCTTTCGCGAATTCACCACGATGAACCGCGGCACGGTGGGTGGCGGCGGCGTCACGACGATCGGCAGCGACAACCTGTTCATGGCGTTCACCCACGTCGCACACGATTGCCACGTCGGCAACCGCTGCGTGCTGGCCAACTACGCGACGCTCGGCGGACACGTGTACCTCGGCGACTGGGTGATCATGGGCGGCTATGCCGGCATTCACCAGTTCACCAAGGTGGGAGCGCATGCATTCCTCGGCAACAACGCCGCGGTGACGCGCGACGTGCCGCCCTACGTGATGGCCGTGGGTTCGCCGGCGGTGCCGCATTCGATCAATTCCGAGGGTCTCAAGCGCCGCGGCTTCACGCCGGAGCAGATCCGCAACCTCAAGAATGCGTACCGGGTGTTGTACCGCTCGGATCTCAAGCTGAGCGATGCGGTGACCGAGCTCACGCGTCGCGCCGAGTCCCAGCCCGAGCTCAAACCACTGGTCGACTTCATAGGCGATTCCACGCGCAGCATCGTGCGTTGAGGCATCCGGGAAGGGAGGTCGAGTTTGCGGATCGCATTGGTTGCGGGTGAGGCTTCGGGCGATACCCTGGGCGCCGCGCTGATCGAGGCGCTGCGCCGTCGCTTTCCCGACGCCCAGTTCGCGGGCGTCGCCGGTCCGAAGATGAAGACCGCGGGCTGCACGGCCTGGTTCGAAAGCGAAGAACTCGCGGTCATGGGTCTCGCCGAGATCCTCAAACACCTGCCGCGCCTGTTGCGGCTGCGTGCCTCGCTCAAGCGGCGGATCGCAAGCTGGCGTCCCGATGTGTTCGTCGGCATCGACGCCCCCGAATTCAATCTCGGCCTCGCGCGCAATCTCAAGCGCACGGGACTCAAGACCGTGCAATACGTGAGCCCGCAGGTGTGGGCCTGGCGGCAGGGGCGGGTGCGCACCATCGGAGAGTCCTGCGACCTGGTGTTGTGCCTGCTGCCATTCGAGCCCGAGTTCTACCGCGAACATGGCGTGCGCGCCGCGTTCGTGGGTCATCCGCTGGCCGACCAGATTCCGATGGAGCCGGATCGGGCGGGCGCGCGCGCCGCGCTCGGGATCGCGCCCGAGGTCCGTGTGCTCGCGTTGCTGCCGGGCAGCCGCCGCGGCGAGGTCGAGCGGCTCGCCGCTACGTTCGCGGGCGCCGCGGAGCGGATCGCGCAGCGTTTCCCCGACCTCGTCTGTGTCGCGCCGATGGTCACGCCGGCCCTGCGCGACCTGTTCGCCGTGCATTTTCCGGAGGCGATGCGCGCGAAGGTGCGCTTCCTCGAGGGCGACTCGCGGCGCGCACTGGCCGCCGCCGACGTGGTGCTCGTCGCCTCGGGAACGGCGACGCTCGAGACCGCGTTGTCCAAGCGGCCGATGGTCGTGGCATACAAGCTGGCGAGGGCCACGGCCTTCGTGCTGCGGACGTTGGGCATCGTGAAGGTCCGGCATTTCTCCCAGCCGAACCTGCTGGCGGACGCCGAGCTCGTGCCCGAGTTCTTCCAGGAAGCCGCGACCCCGGAGAATCTCTCGGCCGCACTGCTGCGCTGGTTCGAGCGTCCGGAGGACGTCGCGCACGTGCAACGCGAGTTCGCCGAGATCCATGAGAAACTGCGGCGCGACGGCGCGGCTCGTGCCGCCGCCGAAATCGCGGAGCTGGTCTCCACATGGAATGCGCACGCATGAAGATCCGGATGCGCATCGCGGGCGTCGACGAAGCCGGGCGCGGCCCGCTCGCCGGACCCGTGGTCGCCGCGGCCGTGATCCTCACGCCCGAGCGGCCGATCCGCGGACTCGCCGATTCGAAGGTGCTGGAACCCGAGGAGCGCGAGCGGCTGGCGGTGAAGATCCGGCAACGCGCGCTGTGTTACGCGGTCGCCTGGGCGGATGCCGAGGAGATCGACAGCATCAACATTCTCCAGGCGACGATGCTTGCGATGCGGCGCGCATTGCTGGGCCTGGCCGCCCCGCCGCAGAAAGTGTTCGTCGACGGCAATCGCTGTCCCTGTCCCGATGGGCTCGGGTTCGACTGCGTGTACGAAGCGGTGATCGGTGGCGACGCCAGCGTGCCTGCGATCAGCGCGGCGTCGATTCTCGCGAAGACCACGCGCGACGCGATGATGCGCGACCTGTGCGGACGTTATCCCGGCTTCTCGCTGTCCGGTCACAAAGGGTATCCGACGCGCTCTCATGTCGCGGCGCTGAAACAGCTGGGCCCCAGCCCCTTGCATCGCCGCAGTTTCGCGCCGGTGCGTGTCGAGGAATTGATCGAAGACTGATCATCCGGCTCGAAGCATGCATTCCAAGCTGCTGAATCCTTTTGCCAAGGCGAATAACGCGCGCGTTCGTTGCTAAACTCGCGCGCCATGCCGTCCCCCGAATTCGTCCACCTGCGCCTGCACACGGAATACTCGTTGCAGGACAGCGTGGTGAGGATTCCGGTGCTCGTGGACAAGGCCGCGAGCCTGGGGATGCCGGCGGTCGCGGTCACGGACCAGCACAACCTCTTCGCGATGGTGAAGTTCTATCGCGAGGCGCTCAAGCGCGGCGTCAAACCCATCATCGGCGTGGACGTGATGGTGCGCTCGCGCGGTGCCGCGGCGCGGCTCACGCTGCTGTGCAAGGATCCGGGCGGCTATCAGAACGTCGCGAATCTCGTCACACGCGCCTGGCTCGAGGGCCAGGAAAAAGGTGTGCCTCTCATCGACCGGACCTGGCTCGATGCCGAAACCACCGCCGGACTCATCGCGCTGTCGGGCTTCGCCGAAGGCGACGTGGGCCGCGCGATCTCGAGCGGCCGCGAGGCCGACGCGCTCGCGATCGCACGCGAGTGGCAGGAGCTGTTCGGCGATCGCTACTACCTCGAGCTGCAGCGGCTCGGGCGGCCCGACGAGGAGCTCCAGATTGCCGCCGCGGTGCGCATCAGCCAGGCGACCTCGATCCCGGTGGTGGCGACCAACGACGTGCGCTTCTTGTCGCGCGACGACTTCGAATCCCATGAGGCGCGCGTCTGCATCGCGGAAGGCGCCCAGCTCGCCGATCCCTCCCGGCCGCGCCGCTACACGGAGGCGCAATACCTGCGCACGCCGGCGGAAATGGCCGTCTTGTTCGCCGACATTCCCGAAGCGCTGCAGAACACCCTCGCCATCGCGCGGCGCTGTTCGCTGCCGCTGAAGCTCGGCGAGTCGCGCCTGCCGGTCTATCCACTGCCCGAAGGCGTTTCGGTCGAGAGCCACATCCGCGAGGAAGCGCTCCAGGGTTTCGCCGCGCGCGAGAAGACTTTCGACGCGGCGCAGGCGGCGCGCCTTCCTGAATACCAGAAGCGACTCGAGACCGAGCTCGCGGTGATCAGCAAGATGGGCTTCGCGGGCTACTTCCTGATCGTCGCGGATTTCATCCGCTGGGCGCGCGAGAACGGCGTGCCCGTCGGTCCCGGCCGCGGCTCGGGCGCGGGCTCGCTGGTCGCGTATTCGCTCGGCATCACCGACATCGATCCGCTCGAGTACGACCTGCTGTTCGAGCGATTCCTCAATCCCGAGCGCGTGTCGATGCCCGACTTCGACATCGACTTCTGCATGGACGGGCGCGACCGCGTCATCGAATACGTCGCGCAGAAGTACGGCCGCGAACGCGTCTCGCAGATCATCACCTACGGCACGATGGCCGCGAAGGCGGTGGTGCGCGACGTCGGCCGCGTGCTCGGCATGGGTTACGGCTACGTCGACAAGATCGCCAAGCTGATCCCGTTCGAGCTCGGCATCACGCTCGACGATGCGATCGAAAAAGAGCCCGAACTCAAGCGGCTCTACAAGGAAGACGAGGAGATCAAGAACCTCATCGACCTCGCGAAGTCACTCGAGGGCCTCACGCGCAACGCCGGCATGCACGCGGGCGGCGTGGTCATCGCGCCCTCGAAGCTCACGGAGTTCGCGCCGCTGTATGCCGACGACAAGGGCGGCAGCGTCGTCACGCAGTTCGACAAGGACGACGTCGAGGCGGCGGGCCTGGTCAAATTCGACTTCCTCGGCCTGCGCACGCTGACCGTCATCGACCGCGCGGTGAAGATCATCAACGCGCGCCGCGCGGCGAAGGGCGAAGCGCCGCTCGACGTCTCCGCCTTGCCCATGGACGACAAGGCCACCTACGAGCTGATGTCGGAGGCGCGCACGACCGCCGTGTTCCAGCTGGAATCGCGCGGCATGAAGGACCTGATTCGCCGCCTGAAGCCCGACAAGTTCGAAGACGTCGTCGCGCTGGTCGCGTTGTTCCGCCCGGGTCCGCTCGAGTCGGGCATGGTGGGCGACTTCATCGAGCGCAAGCACAGTCAAGGCGATGCGCTCGCGCCACCGATCGACTATCTACATCCCTCGCTTCAGCCGGTGTTGGCGCCCACCTACGGCGTCATCCTGTACCAGGAGCAGGTGATGCAGATCGCACAGGTGCTGGCCGGCTACACGCTGGGCGGCGCCGACATGCTGCGTCGCGCGATGGGCAAGAAGAAGCCCGAGGAGATGGCGAAGGAGCGTGGGAAATTCGTCAGCGGCGCCATCAAGAACAACGTCCCGGAGGAGCGGGCCGCGTTCATCTTCGATCTCATGGAGAAGTTCGCGGGCTACGGCTTCAACAAGTCGCACTCGGCCGCGTACGCGTTGCTGTCCTATCAGACCGGCTGGCTGAAGGCGCACGAGCCCGCCTCGTACATGGCGGCGGTGCTGTCGGCGGACATGGACCACACCGACAAGGTCGTGGGATTGCTCTACGACTGCCGCAAGGAAGTCGGCCTCACGATCCTGCCGCCGCACGTGAATTTGTCGGGTTACGAGTTCGCCGTCGTCGACGACAAGACCATCCGCTACGGTCTCGGCGCGATCAAGGGCGTCGGGCAGGGCGCGGTCGAAGCCATCGTCAGCGAGCGCAAGGCGCACGGCGACTTCGCCAGTCTCGAAGACCTGTGCCGCCGGCTCGATCTATCGAAGATCAATCGCCGGGTGCTCGAGGCCTTGATCAAGTCGGGCAGTCTCGACGGGCTCGCGGCCAATCGCGCGACGCTCATGCACCGACTCGACGCGGCGCTCGCGCTCGGCGAACAGAACACCAAGGCGAACGAGACCGGCCAGCACGACATCTTCGGGCTCGCGACCGCGGCCGCGCACGACACGGTGCGCGTGCAGGCGCCGGATCAGACCGAATGGACCGAGAGCGTGCGGCTGCGCGGCGAGCGCGAGACGCTGGGCCGCGCGATCAGTGGGCACCCCATCGATCGCTTCGCGAATGATCTGCCGCGATTCATCACCGGGCGCATCGTCGACTATCTCGAGGCCGACAAGCCGAGCGGCGAGGGCGGGCGCGCGTTCTTCGGCGGCAAGCCGGTGGCCATCGCGGGCGTCGTCGAGGATTTCCGCAAGCGCGGTCCGCGCACCGAGATCACGCTCGACGACGATACGGGCCGCATGCAGTGCAGCTTCTTCGACGAGCAGTACCAGCAGTACCGCGAGCTGCTGGTCAAGGATGCGTTGCTGCTCATCGAGGGCAAGGTGCGGTTCGACGAGTTCGCGAATACCTGGGTGCTGCGCGCCACGAAGGTGAGCGAGCTCGAGCGGCTGCGCGAGAAGGAAGCCCGCCGCATCGTGCTCAAGCTCACCGCCGGCGATACCCGGCTGCTGGCGAACCTGCAGGCGGTGCTCGAACCCTTCCGTGGCGGCTCGTGTCACCTTGCGGCGCAGTTCCACGGTTCAGGCGCCCGTGGCACGTTCTCGTTCGGTCCGGAGTGGAAAGTCCGGCCTGCGCCCGCATTGCTCGAAGAACTCGAAAAGCTGCTCGGCCGGGGTCGCATCGCGGTGCTCTATAGCCCCCCGCCGCAGTCCGCGGACGCGTCGTACGGCTAGCAGGCCCGGCCCGGGCTCCGGCAAAAGCGGCTGGCGCTCCTACACGATTGTTTCGAGTGATGAAAGTACCCCGTCAACTCTGGCCCCTTTTGCTAGGAAATGGGGTCTGACCCCATTATCCTCGCCGCCCTATGGCAGTTAATTTCTTAGACTTTGAGCAACCTATCGCCGAACTGGAGGCGAAGATCGAGGAATTGCGACACGTCCCGTCCGGCTCCTCCGTCAACATTCAAGAGGAGATCACGCGGCTCCAGGCCAAGAGCGAGCAGCTCACGCAGAACATCTTCGCGAACCTGACGCCCTGGCAGATGACCCAGCTCGCGCGTCATCCGCAGCGTCCCTACACGCTCGATTACGCCAGCCTCATATTCACGGACTTCCAGGAACTGCACGGCGATCGCATGTATGGCGACGACCTCGCCATCGTCGGCGGCCTGGCGCGCCTCGAAGGCAAGGCCGTGATGCTGATCGGCCATCAGAAGGGGCGCGACACCAAGGAGCGCGTGCGACGCAACTACGGCATGCCCAAGCCGGAAGGGTACCGCAAGGCGCTGCGCCTGATGCGCCTCGCCGAGCGCTTCCGCTTGCCCATCATCACGCTGATCGACACCGCCGGCGCGTATCCCGGCGTCGGCTCCGAAGAGCGCAATCAAAGCGAGGCCATCGCGCGCAACCTGTTCGAGATGACCGTGCTCGGCGTGCCGATCATCGCCTGCGTGATCGGCGAGGGCGGCTCCGGTGGCGCGCTCGCCATTGGTGTTTGCGACCGCTTGCTGATGCTGCAATTCAGCACGTATTCAGTGATCACCCCCGAAGGCTGCGCCTCGATCCTGTGGAAGAGCCAGGACAAGAAGGAAGTCGCCGCGGAAGCCATGGGCATGACCGCCGACCGGTTGAAGAAACTCAACCTCGTCGACGAAGTGCTGCCCGAGCCCGTGGGCGGCGCGCACCGCAATCCCCAGATGACGGCGGACACGATCAAGGCCGCCCTGGTCAGGCATCTCGAAGATCTCGAGAACCTGTCGCCCGACAAGCTGCGCGCCATGCGCAACGCCCGCATCGACAGCTTCGGCGTCTACAACGAAGCGAGTTAATGGGGACATTCCTCGTTTCCTAGCAAACGGGGACAGGCTCGCTCGTGACGCGCAAGATCGGCATCGATCCGACGACCCGGCTCCTCGAGCTCGCCGGCTCACGGCCCGCGATCGTCGTCGCGTTCAGCGGAGGTATCGATTCGACGGTGCTCGCGCACTCGCTGCTGAAGCACCGCGCGAAGCTGGCGAGCCTGCGACTCGTGCACATCGATCACGGCCTGCAGGCGGCAAGTCCCGAGTGGGCGAAGCATTGCGCGCGTGTCGCGCGCGCCTGGCGCGTGCCGTTCACGGCGCTGCGCGCGCAAGTGAAGCGCAAGCGCGGAGAATCCCCCGAAGCTGCCGCGCGCGACGCCCGCTACGCGCTCCTGATGCAGGCGATGAAGCCGGGCGAGGTCCTCGTCACGGCCCAGCATCGCGATGACCAGGTCGAAACGTTGTTGCTGCAACTGTTCCGGGGCGCCGGCGTCAACGGCCTCGCATCGATGCCCGCCATCGCGCCGATCGGTCCTGGCCGGATCGCCCGCCCGCTGCTCGCGGTGGAGCGCGCGGCGATCGAGGCATATGCGCGCCAGCACCGTCTGAAGTGGGTCGAAGACCCGACCAACGAGGCGACCCGCTTCGGGCGCAATTTCGTGCGGCATCGGGTCATTCCGCTGCTGCGCGAGAAATGGCCGGGCGTGGACGACGCCATCGCACGCAGCGCGCAACACATGGCGGAGGCTGCGAACCTGCTCGGCCAGCTTGCGCGCGTGGATCTCGCCGCCGCGGCGGATGGCGACGGGCTGAACGTCGCCGTGCTTCGCGCGTTGCCCACGAAGCGTCGGCGCAATGCGCTGCGCGAATTCATCGGCGCGGCCGGCGTCGATGCGCCCTCGACCGCGAAACTGAACGAGATGGCGGGCGCATTACTCGCGGCACGGGCCGACGCACAGCCGGTGGTGAGCTGGGGCAGTGTGGAGCTGCGGCGCCGCGGCGGACGGCTCGTCCTCGACGTGAAGTCTGAAGTCACGAACCCGCTCGAACCCGAAACCGCACTGAAAACATGGTCCTGGCGCGAAGACCGCGAGTGCATCGTGAATGCGCTCGGCGACCGGCTCTCGCTCATCGACGACACCGCGGGTCCGATCGATCTCGAGTCGCTGCCCAAACTCCTCATGCTGCGCGCGCGCCGTGGCGGAGAGCGGTTGCGTCCCGGCGCGCGCGCTCGCACGCAGTCGCTCAAGAAGCTCATGCAGGCCGCTAATCTCACGATCGAGGAGCGTGCTCGTCTGCCGCTGCTGTTTGCCGGGGATGGACCGGGAAATCCATTAGTCGCCGCGGGCGACCGCTGGATCGACGCGTCCATCGCGGCGAATGTCAAATCCCGGCGCCGTGCGCGCCTTATCTGGACGCGCGGCCGCTAACTCCGGAATTTCTCACCCGGCACCGACCCGGATTTGCTAACCTGCCCGCCCGTCGACCTGATCCATCTTTCACGCGGCGGGCTCCCTCATGACCAAATTTGTTTTCGTCACTGGTGGCGTCGTTTCCTCTTTGGGAAAAGGCATCGCCGCCGCTTCGCTGGGCGCCATTCTCGAAGGGCGTGGTCTCAAGATCGCGATGGTGAAGCTGGACCCGTACATCAACGTGGATCCGGGCACCATGAGCCCGTTCCAGCACGGTGAGGTGTTCGTCACCAACGACGGCACCGAGTCCGACCTCGACCTCGGCCACTACGAGCGCTTCGTGCGCACGACCACGGGCCGCCACAGCAACTTCACGACCGGCCGCATCTACGAGCGCGTGATCGCCAAGGAGCGCCGCGGCGACTATCTCGGCGCGACGGTGCAGGTCATCCCGCACATCACCGACGAGATCAAGCGCAGCATCATGCTGGGCGCCGGCGATTCGGACGTTTGCATGGTGGAGATCGGCGGCACGGTCGGCGACATCGAGTCGTTGCCGTTCCTCGAAGCCATCCGTCAGCTCGGCGTCGAGCTCGGCCGCAACAACTGCATCTACCTGCATCTCACGCTCATCCCCATCGTCGGGGGTTCGGGCGAGATCAAGACCAAGCCCACGCAGCACAGCGTGAAGGAACTGCGCGGCATCGGCATCCAGCCGGACATCCTGCTGTGCCGCACCAAGAATCCGCTGCCCGACGAGCAGCGCCGCAAGATCGCGCTGTTCACCAACGTCGAAGAGCGCGCGGTGATCTCGGGCGTCGACGCGGACGACATCTACAAGATCCCGATGCTGCTGCACGAGCAGGGCCTCGACGAAATCGTCGTCGACAAGCTGCGCCTGAACGTGCCGCCCGCGGACCTCACCGAGTGGAAGCAGGTCGTTGCCGCGAAGGCCAACCCCGACGGCCAGGTCGACATCGCGATGGTCGGCAAATACGTGCAGGTGAAGGACTCGTACATCTCGCTCAACGAAGCGCTGATGCACGCCGGCCTCAAGACGCGTACGCGCATCAACATCCACTACATCGAGTCGACCGACATCGAGAAACACGGCACCCATGCGCTCTCCGGCATGGATGCGATCCTCGTCCCTGGCGGCTTCGGCGAGCGCGGCATCGAGGGCAAGATCGCCGCGGTGCGTTACGCGCGCGAGAACAAGATTCCGTATCTCGGCATCTGCCTCGGCATGCAGCTCGCCTGCATCGAATACGGCCGCCACGTGCTCGGGCTCGAAAGCGCCAACAGCACCGAGTTCAACCGCGCCTCGCCGCATCCCGTGATCGCGCTGATCACCGAATGGCAGGACGCGGAAAAAGGCGAGCAGAAGCGCGATGATGCGACCGGCAAGGGCGGCACCATGCGCCTGGGCTCCCAGGAAGTGCGCATCGCGCCGAACAGCCAGGCGCGCGCCGTATACGGCAGCGAGGCCGTATCCGAGCGCCATCGCCATCGCTACGAGTTCAACAACACCTATCGCGACCGCTACACGCAGGCCGGCTTCCGCTTCTCGGGGTTGTCGAAGGACGATCTCGTCGAGATCATCGAACTGCCCACGCATCCGTGGTTCGTCGCGACGCAGTTCCATCCGGAGTTCACCTCGACGCCGCGCGATGGTCATCCGCTGTTCGCAGGCTTCGTGAAGGCCGCGCGGCAGCATCGCGCCGCGCAGTTGCCCGAAGTCGCGAGCGCCTGAGGCCCCGATGCCCGGGACGGTGCGGTTTCACCGGGTGCTGAAGGCGCCCCCCGCGCGCGTCTACAAGGCGTTCCTGGATCCAGACGCGCTGGTGAAGTGGCTGCCGCCGTACGGTTTCACGGCCACGATGCATTCGATGGATGCGCGCGTGGGCGGCGGCTGCCGCATGTCGTTTACCAACTTCTCGGGCGGCGGCAGCCACTCCTTCGGCTGCAGCTACGTGGAGCTGATTCCGGATACGAAGCTGCGCTACATCGACAAGTTCGACGACCCCAATCTGCCCGGCGAGATGGAAGTGACGGTCTCGTTGCGCAAGGTGTCGACCGGGACCGAGCTCGAAGTCGTGCAGGCGGGCATTCCCGACGCGATACCGGTCGACATGTGTTATCTCGGCTGGCAGGAGTCGCTCGAGCAGTTAGCCAGGCTGGTCGAGCCGGAGATTCCCGGCTGACGACGCGCCTTGGCGCGAAGAACGAGAATCACGGGGAGTCGGCATGAACCAGGCGATCGCGAGCGCGGCGATTTCGCTGCCCACTCGATTCGCGGCACTTGCGGTCGTGCTGCTGCTGATCGCCGCCATCGGTTTCTGGCCTGACTACCTGAACAAGCCCTGGAAGGGCATCGACGCCTACACGCACGTTCATGCGGCGCTCGGCACCGCGTGGCTGCTCCTGTTGATCGCGCAGCCGCTGCTGATCCGCAGCCGCAGTTCCGCCACGCACCGGCTGCTGGGTCAGGTGTCGATCGTGCTGGCCGCGGGCTTCGTCGTCGTCGGCATCCTGCTGACGCATGTGCGCTTCGCCCCCATGCCGCCCGAAGTCTTCGCGAGGGCCGCGCCGTTCATGTCGCTGCCACTCACGATGACGCTGCTGTTCGCGGCGGCGTTCCTGCTGGCGCTGCGATGGCGCAAGTCGCCGCCCGTGCATGCGCGCTTCATGGGGGCCACCGCGGTGGCATTGATCGATCCGGCGCTCGCTCGCGCGAACAACCTGCTGTTTCCGCCGCTGCCGTCCTCCTGGATGTACCAGGCCATTTCGTTCGCCGTCATGGCGGCGATCCTCATGACGATGTGGGTGACACTGCCGCGCGCGACGCGTGGCCGGGCTGCCTTTCAGTGGTTCACGTGCGCAACCATCGTGGTGCTCGGCCTGCTGTTCGTCGTTCCGCGCACCGCCGGGTGGTTAGCCTTCGCCGGCTGGTTCCGCGGCTTGCCGCTGACCTGATCGCGGCGGTTCGGGCCGCGTCCACGGCGCGTCCGCGTCGATCTCGCGCCACGCTCCGGGCGCGAGCCCCGCGACGTTCACCTGGCCGATGCTGGCGCGGATCAGGCGCAGGGTTGGAAACCCCACCTTCGCCGTCATGCGGCGTACCTGGCGGTTCTTGCCCTCTCGCAGCGTCACTTCGATCCAGGAGGTCGGGATTTTCGCGCGATGACGGATCGGTGGATCGCGGGGCCAGAGATTCGCAGGTTCGTCGATGCGCCGGGCCTCGGCGGGCTTCGTCACGAAGTCGCCGAGGTCGACTCCGCTTCGCAACCGCTCCAGCGCCTCGTCGCTCGCAATGCCTTCCACCTGCGCCCAGTAGACCTTCGCGATCTTGTGGCGCGGTTCGGCGATGCGCGTCTGCAGCACACCGTCGTCGGTGAGCAGCAGCAGGCCTTCGCTGTCCGTGTCGAGCCGGCCCGCGGGATAGACGCCGCGCACGTCGATGAAATCGGCGAGCGTGCGCTTGCCGGGCTCGGGGCTGAACTTGCAGATGACGCCGAAGGGCTTGTTGAAGGCGAGCAGCACGGGCGTGATGATACGGACGATGGTGACCCGGCGGACATTTCTCGTGCAAGGCGGCGCGGCCACGCTGGTCGCGGTGGCTGAGCCGCGCGGCGGCGACCTCGTGAACACGGTGTCGGGGCCCGTCGAGGCATCGACGCTCGGGCTCACGCTCACCCATGAGCACATCTGCGCCTGCACGCCCGACTTCTGGAAGCGATGGCCAGATTCCTTCGGTGGAAGGAGCGGGTTTGTCACTCGGGCAGTGAGCATGCTGCAGGGGCTGAAGGAGCAGGGTGTCGGCACGCTGGTCGATCTGAGCCCGCATGATGTGGGCCGCGACATTCGCCTCATCGAAGAAATCTCGCGAAGGTCGGGCATGCGCATCGTTGCGTGCACGGGTCAGCATCTTTTCGCGACCCTCTCCCGGAGCGCCGACGAACTCGTCGAACTATTTGTCACGGAAATCGAGCGCGGCATCGATGGCACGGACGTCCGGGCGGGCGTGATCAAGATCGCCACCGCGGGCGATGTCATCCCGCCCGCGGAAGAAGCCGCCTTGAGGGCGGCGGCGCGCGCCAGCAAGCTCACGGGTGTTCCCATCGCGACTCACACCCACGCGCGGCTGCGCGGCGGGGAATTCCAGGCGGCAATACTCGAATCCGAAGGAATCAGCCCGGCGCGCGTCTGTCTCGGGCACAGCGACGACAGCGGGGACATGGACTATCTAGTGGGGCTTGCCCGGCGCGGCTACATACTGGGCATGGATCACGTCAATCGGGGACTGAATCCGGATGTGCGCCCGTCCTGGCGGGAGCGCGCGGTGCAAATCAAGAGCCTGGTCGATGCGGGATTCACGGACCAGCTGTTCCTGTCACAGGACTCGGTCCTCGGCGACGCGATGTTGCCCGCCGAACGGCAGGGCGTGAGGGAAAAGACCAATCCGGATGGCCTGTTCTTCAACACGCGCGTGCTGCTGGATCACCTGAAGGGCATCGGAGTGTCCGAGCGCCAGATCCAGACGATCACCGTCGATAATCCGGCGCGCTTCCTCAGTCGCGGGCGGGCGCCCGGCAAGTAGTCAGGCCAGGCTGCGCTCGATCAGGTCGTGAGGCACCGTGGTGCGCGGTACGGCGAATCCGCGCAGCCCGCGCGAGTGCCTGCGTCCATTGCCACGACGCGCATCGGTTCGCGGCTGGAACCACACGCGCACGTCGTCCTCGAGGCCGATGCCGTGCATGTAGTTGTAGAGCGCCTTGCGCAGGCCGGCGCCGAGATGGTCGTGATCCGTGCCCGTGGGATCTTCAAAGGCGACATCGTTGTGCGCGAACGTGATGTTGGCCGGCGGCCGGAGTGTGATGCCGTAGTCCTGTGGCGCGAGCCCGATGGGAGAATGCGCCGTGGCCGAGAATCGATGCCAATACGCCGATTGGATGCATCCGGCCGCGAACAGCTGCCGCACGCGCTCGAGCGCGTCGATGGTGTCCTGCTCGGTCTCGGTCGGGAAACCGTACATCAGATAGGCGTGAACCATGATGCCGGCGTCGGTGAACGCGCGCGTCACCCGCGCCACTTGCTCGACGGTGACGCCTTTCTTCATGAGATCGAGCAGGCGGTTCGAGGCGACTTCGAGACCGCCGCTCACGGCCACGCAGCCCGAGTCCGCCAGTAGTTTGCACAGCTCGGGGGTGAAGGTCTTCTCGAAGCGGATGTTGCCCCACCAGGTGATGCTGAGTTTCTCGGCGACCAGCCGCTTCGCGAGCGCCTTCAGTCCCGAGGGCGGCGCGGCTTCATCGACCAGGTGAAAACCCGTTTCCCCGGTCTCCGCGATGAGCGCGCGGATTCGCTGGATGATGAGGTCGGTTGCGGGCTCGTCGTATCGGCCGATGTAGTCGAGCGAAACGTCGCAGAACGAGCACTTCTTCCAGTAGCAGCCGTGCGCCATCGTGATCTTGTTCCAGCGGCCGTCCGACCAGAAGCGATGCATCGGGTTCAGCATCTCGAGGATCGAGACGTATTGATCCAGGGGCAGGCCGTCGTAGGTCGGGATGCCCGTGTCCTTCTGCGGGAAGTCGTGCTCAGAGGGGTCGTGCTCGAGCACGACGGCGCCGTTCTTTCGTAGATAGGTGCGCGCGTACGGCACCTCGCGGCCGCGCAGGCGGGACAGCAGGTTGAGCAGCGGACGTTCGCCGTCGTCGAGCGTCACATAGTCGAAGTAGTCGAACACGCGCGGATCGCGCAGGCTGCGCAGCTCCGTGTTCACCCAGCCGCCGCCGAGGATGAGTGTCGTCTTCGGCGCGAGCGCGCGGATCGTCCGGGCCATGCGGAATGCGCCGTAGACATTGCCGGGGAAGGGCGCGGTGACCGCGACGACGTCGGGTAGTTGGTCCGCGACCAGTTCGCGGGTGATCCCGTCGAGGGTTTCATCGACCAGCGTCGGCTCGTCCGTCAGCGCTTCGTGCAACGGATCGAACGACGCCGCGCTCGAGGCGAGGCGTTCGCCGTAACGGGCGAGCTCGAAGCGCGGATCGATGCCGTCGCGCCACACGTCCGCGAGATCGTCGACGAACAGGCTGGCGAGATAACGCGCCTGTTCGGTGGTGCCGAGCGCGCCGAAGGCGGCCTGCATCTGATCGTCGAGCGCACTTGCGAATCGAGGGCCTTCGGGGAGGTAGGAGCGGCTCACGATCCGGAACGCGAGGCTGGGATCCTTGCGTTGCAGGAAGCGGATCGCCGGCTCGACCGTATCGACATAGCGGTCCTCATGAGCCAGGAAGTGTGCGATCGACGGCGGGATGCGGGCCGCGTTCTTCCGGTGTCGCGCGCGCCGACGAAGGTCGGCGGCCATGCGCGTGATGAGCGGCGAGGAGAAAAGGCGTAGGAAAAGGGCGATGGACGCGTCCGCCTGAGTGACCGTGAGGCCGAGGTCGGCGGCGTGCAGGCGCAGGAAGCCGGTGAGATACGCCGTCGCGGGGTACGGCGTATTGAGCTGGATCATGGGCGGAGTGACGAGAAGGACTCGCATGGGCGGTATTGTGGGTGTTGCGGCGCGCCCAATCCAGACATCTGCGCGCGGCGGCGCCGAGAGGGTCAACGCAGGCCGGTTCCGCGCGCGCATCTGGCCTTTGGCCTTAGGCCTCCGACGAGAGGCGAGCCACGATGAGTTGCGTTGTGTCATGGACCGCGATAACGCGCCCGCAGTAGCATCGCGTCCCCTCGCACCTGTGCCGGCGGCTTCGTTCCCGGCTCGCGACGTTCCTGTTGCCGCCGCCCGACCTCTTCAGCACGCAGTCAGCTAGTTAGTCAGTCAGTCCGGAGGAATCGTCATGCCGATTACCCGAGACAGCATTTCCGACATCTGGGGTGACCGCACCGCGCATGCTGGCGGTAGCGACTGGCCGGTGCGCGTCGATGAGCGGACGCTCGAGGATCCGCAGCGCTGGGTGCAGAGCATGTGTGTGCTCTGCTCGAATGGCTGCGCCCTGGATGTCGGCGTCAAGGATGATCGCATCGTGGGCGTGCGAGGCCGCGCCGTGGATGTGGTCAACAAGGGTCGGCTCGGGCCGAAGGGACTGCATGGTTGGGAGGCGAACCACAGCGCCGATCGGCTGACGCGTCCGCTCATTCGCCGCAATGGCGCATTGAGCCCGGCCAGCTGGGATGAAGCAATGGAACTCATCGTGGCTCGCACGAAGTCCATACGCGACCGATTCACTGCGAGCGCGATCGCGTTCTACACCAGTGGGCAGCTCACCCTCGAGGAGTACTACGCGCTCGGGTTCATCGGCAAGGCCGGGCTCGGCACTCCTCACATGGATGGCAACACTCGTCTTTGCACCGCCACGTCGGCCGCCGCCCTGAAAGAGACTTTCGGCACTGACGGACAGCCGGGAGCGTACGAAGATATCGATGTCACGGATTGCATCATGATGTACGGCCATAACATGGCCGAGACGGCGACCGTGCTCTGGATGCGCGTGCTCGATCGCCGTAGGGCGCCCAATCCGCCCAAGCTCATCGTCATCGATCCGCGGAAAACGGCGACCGCGCGTGAGGCGGACCTGCACCTCGCCCCCCGGCTCGGGACGAACGTCGCGGTACTGAACGGGCTGCTGAATCTCTTGATCAAGGGCGACTACATCGACCGCAAATTCATCGACGCCCACACGGTCCAGTTCGTCCAGTTGGCCAGCACCGTCGCGGAGTATCCGCCGGAACGCGTCGAGAAGATCTCGGGCATTCCGGCCGCGCAGCTGCGCGAAGCGGCCGACATGATCGGCCGCTCGTCGATGCTGCTATCTACCGCGCTGCAGGGTGTCTATCAATCGAACCAGGCGACGGCCGCGGCTTGCCAGATCAACAACATCAACGTGATTCTCGGCCGGATTGGTCGTCCGGGCTGCGGCATCCTGCAGATGAATGGACAACCCACCGCGCAGAACACGCGCGAGACCGGCGGCGACGGCGATCTTCCCGGCTTTCGGAACTGGGGCAACATGGATCACATCCGGCAACTCGCGGCTCTGTGGAACGTCCACCCGGACCAGATTCCTCACTGGGGACCACCGACGCATGCGCCGCAGATTTTCCGCAATTGCGAGACGGGTTCGATCCGGATGCTCTGGATCCAGGCCACCAATCCAGCGGTCTCGATGCCGGACCTCAACCGGATCCGACGGATATTGATACGCGACGATCTGTTCCTGGTCGTGAACGATGCCTTCATGACCGAGACCGCGCAGCTCGCCGATGTCGTATTGCCCGCCGCGCTCTGGGGGGAGAAGACCGGTTGTGGCACGAACGTCAGCCGTGTCGTCCACCTGAGTCACAAGGCCATCGAGCCGCCCGGCGAGGCCCGCCCGGATCTCGACATCTTCCTGGATTTCGGCCGCCGCATGGACTTCAGGGACAAGGACGGCGCTCCCCTCGTCAAGTGGAGCAACTCCGAAGAGGTATTCAATGCATGGCGCGAATGCACGCGCGGCCGGCCATGCGATTACAGCGGACTGAGTTACGGCAAGCTCACGGGAGGTTCCGGCATTCCCTGGCCCTGCAATGACGCGAATCCCGAGGGAAGCGTCCGCTACTACACCAACCTGAAGTTTTCGACCCACGCCGATTATTGCGAAACCTACGGGCATGACTTGATCACCGGCGGCGCGGTGTCCGAACAGCAGTATCGCGCGAACGATCCCGATGGACGGGCGATCCTGAAACCCGCGGAGTATGTCCCGCCCGCGGAAGAGCCCGATGATCGATATCCGTTCTTCCTCACGACTGGCCGGGTTGTCTTCCACTTCCACACCCGTACCAAGACCGGTCGTGCGCAGGCGTTGCGCGACGCGGCGCCGGGCGACTATCTACAGGTTTCGGCGCAGGACGCGCAGAAGCTAGGGATCGGCGCAGGCGACTGGGTCCGGATAACGTCGCGCCGCGGCACGGCCGAAGCGCGCGCCACCGTGGGTGACATCGAGTCCGGGCACGTCTTCCTGTCCTTCCATTACAGCTACTGGGACGATCCGGAACGCGCGCGCGCCGCGAATGAGCTCACGCTCTTCGAATGGGATCCGGTGAGCAAACAACCTCACTTCAAATACGCGGCGGTGGCGCTCGAGAAGGTGGATGCCCCCGCGACCGAGCAGCCCGAGCGCGTGGCGCTGCATCCCGAGCGGAATACAGGCAAACAACAGCGGGTGGGCGTCCTTGCGCAGAACGCGCAGGGCAAGGCGGCAGGCGGAGCCAAGGAGCCTCCGCGCAGCCATATCGCCGATTACATCGGTCTGCTGCATGCAAGCGAGGAACGGGTCGCCAAGGCCTTCGACATGTTGAAGGCATCGCACCCGGACGTTCCCAACATCGGCGCGACCAGCACGCTGCTCGGCGACTGGGCACGAGACGCCACGGAGCGGCTGCGACCCTTCCTGGACAAATATGGCGAGCGCGTCGCGGGAGAGCCGGAGCGGCTCGACAAAGCCTTGCTGGTGAAGAGACCCCAAACAAGCTTCGCGCTGCTGAGGGACCTGCAAGATCTGTGGCTGATCGCGGGAGAGAGTTTCGTTTCAATCATGGTGCTCGAGCAGGCCGCGCGAGGTTTGCGTGACGCCGCGCTCCTGGAAACCCTGCTGCACATGAAAGAGATCAACGAACGGCAGCGGACCTGGTTGATGACCCGGATCAAACAATCGGGATCACAGACTCTCGTCGTGCCGTCGTGACGCGCGCGGTTGTCTATGCGCCGATCGCCACGGCCATTCTGATCCTGATCATCGGCCTGCTCGCCTTGCTGGTCGGCCAGCCGTGGCTGTTTCCGAGCATCGGACCGACGATCTTCGTGCAAACCGTCACGCCCAACGACGCTTCGGCGCGCCTCTGGAATATCGCGGCCGGACACGCGACCGGCATCGCGGCAGGTTTCGCATCCGTCTATCTGTTCGGAGCCCAGCACACGAAGCCCGCATTGTCCTCGGACCTTCTGAGCATCGAACGGCTTCTCGCGTCGGCACTCGCCTTGGGGCTGATGGTGGCTCTGCAGGAGATCCTCAAAGCACCCCATGCGCCCGCGGCGGCAACTACGCTGATCGTGACGCTGGGCGCCATGCCACCGACCGTGAACACCGTGGGGGCGCTGGTCATCGGCGTGGGTCTTGCCGCCGTGTTCGGCGAAATCAGCCGTCACATTCATCCATCGAAGAGCAGGCCGTAGCAGCGCGCAGGAAGTCTCGGAGACTTGTGAGGGGAGGCAATGGCCGCCGATACTCGACATCGTCAGGTCATGCCGGGCAGAGGAGGCTTCGTGTCAGGTTCAGTGTCCGGTGGCGTGCGGGTGTTGCTGCGCATCGAGGGAGTTTGCGTTCTCGTTGCTGCATTGGCGGCATACCGGGAGTTCGGCGCGGGGTGGGCTGTTTTCGCGTGGTTCTTCCTCGCACCCGATCTGTCTTTTCTCGGCTATCTCGCCGGGCCGCGGGTGGGCGCCGCGGCGTACAACTTTGCGCACTCGCTGATTGGCCCGATCGTGCTTCTGACTGCGGGCTGGTCGCTGTCGATACCGGTCGCCGTCACGGCCGGCATCATCTGGGTGGCGCACATCGGTTTCGACCGAGCGCTGGGTTACGGGCTCAAGTATTCGGCGGGATTCGGATTCACGCACCTGGGTCTGATCGGGCGTGCGCGATCGGGAGCCTGATAGAGTCCTCGACATGCCGATGCCTTCCAACACACGCCAGATCGCCGGACTCCTTGGTTGGCTGATCCTGTGCTTCGCGGCCGCCGGCATCGGCGCGGTGGCGTCCGCGGAGGCGGGCGATTTCTACCGGCAACTCGTTCGACCAGGCTGGGCGCCGCCCGCATGGCTGTTCGCACCCGTCTGGACGACTCTCTACTTCCTGATGGGCGTCGCCGCCTGGCTCGTCTGGCGCGCGCATGGCTTCGCGAATGCGAGGGCGGCGCTCGTGCTCTTCATCATCCAGCTCGCCGCCAACGCGCTCTGGAGCTGGGTGTTCTTCGTGTGGCGGCAAGGTGACCTTGCGTTCGCGGAAGTACTGCTGCTGTGGTGCCTCATCGTCGCAACCGTCATTTCGTTCTGGCGGCTCAAACCACTGGCGGCCGTCGTGCTGCTTCCTTACCTGGCCTGGGTGACGTTTGCCTCGGCGCTCACGTATTCCACGTGGCGACTCAATCCGGGTTTGCTTTGACCAATCACCAGTGCATCACACTTTGAGCTGTTGATCGCTCGCAACGCACGACCGGCGGAATACGATCCGATGGCAATCGGCCTCGCTCCTTCGGATTCCTGTCAGACAGCATGATCAAGTACATCCTGATACTGATTCTCGTGGTCCCGCCGTGCCTGGCGATCACGTTCAAGGCGCCCATCGTGGTTACGCTGCTCATGGCGGCGCCCATGTTGATTCTGGCTTCCAAGCTCGAAGCCGCCAACGAGACGCCCGGTCAAGAAAGTGGCGGCGGTACGTTGTCCAGGATGGTTTTCTTCGGTGTGGGGCTCGTGGTTCTGTACGGTCTCGTCCAGGTCGCTCAGCTGCTGCATGCGCTGTTCTCCTGATTTCGGGTCCTGTATCAAAAGATCATCCTGCCCACCAGGTAGCTCACGAGCAGCGTAGAGACGCCGACGGTGAGAGTCCGTCGCAGCGTGCGCGGCAGATTCATGTGCCCGGTGCGCGCGCTGACGATCGACGTCAGCGTGAGCGACACGATCGCCGCGACCAGGATCAGCCAGGGTTCGGCCTCCACGGGAGCGGAGAGGGTGATCAGCAGCGGAATGACCGCGCCGATGCCATACGCGATGGCTCCTCCGACGCCCGCGCGCATCACATCCCCGCGTGATTTCAACTCGAGGATGCCGTGCTCGCTTTCGAGCTGGGCGTCGAGCGCATCGCGAGCCATCAGCTCCGTGGCGACCTCGACCGCGAGTTCGGTTCTGAGTCCCTTTGCCTCGTAGTAGGCAACGAGTTCGGCGCGTTCAACTTCCGGTTGGCGCTCGAGTTCGGCCGCTTCTTCCGCGGCGGCCGACAATTGACCTTCACGTTCGGCTGCCGCCTCGGCCCATTCCGAGCCGCCCGCGCTCAACATGCCGGCGATGGTCGCGGACGTGGCCGCGGTGACCAGCGTCGCGTGGCCGGCGCCGGCGCCCGCGAAGCCTTCGAGAATACCGGCCGTGGCAATGATGCCGTCGTTGGCGATCACGCTCCACGCGCGCAGCGATTGCGGGTCGGTGACCGCGGCGCGCAATCGGGCGAGGCGGGTGGCGAACCGGCTACGTCGTTCCGCGGAGTGTGCGAACTCGGACATCTGAAATATCCTCGAATCGCAGGCAGCCTCCCGCGAACCGGACGTTTCGCTCGCGGGCGTATATTGCGCAATCGGCCGGATCGCGATGCCTGATGTGGGACATGTGGCATTCGGGCCGCCGAACGGTTTTTCGCCAGGGAAGTGATTCATGAGCACTCCAGCGATCGCAGCCAGCGGTTTTCTCATCCGTCCTGTACGGCCGACGGATGCCGCGGCGATTGCGCGGATCTATAACCACTACGTGCTGAACACGACGGTGACGTTCGAGGAAGATCCCGTGCCCACTGAGGCAATGGCGAACCGCATCGCGGAGATCGACTCCGCACCACTTCCATGGTTGGTCGCGGAGGTGAAGGGCGCGGTCGCAGGTTATGCGTATGCGAATCGCTGGAAGGCGCGCAGTGCTTATCGAAACTCCCTGGAGACCACGGTCTACCTCGAGCACGGCTTCGAAGGAAAAGGCCTGGGAACGATGCTTTACGCCAAACTACTGTCCCGGATCCGGGAGTCCGGACACCACACGGCCATCGGTGGAACCGCGCTGCCCAACGAGGCCAGTATCGCGCTGCACAGAAAGCTGGGCTTCGAATACGCGGGCATTTTCCGGCAGGTGGGGTTCAAGCAGGGAAGATGGGTTGACGTGGCCTATTGGCAAATCTTGTTGAGTAGTGAGGGCAAGGGAAATGCAGTCTGTCTATGAAGCTCTGGGTGGTATCGAAGGCGTGACGCGACTGGCCGAGGCCTGGCATGAGCTCGTGATGGAAGACGAGGTGGTTTCCCACGCATTCAGCCACGGATTTCATCCGCGGCACACCGAGCGTCTTGCCGCTTATTGGGCCGAGGCGCTCGGCGGGCCCGCGCTGTACACCGGGCGTTACGGAGACGAGACGTCGGTGGTGCGCATGCACAGCGGCAACGGGGTGCACGAGGAAATGGATCGCCGGGCGATCGCGTGTTTCGACCAGGCGCTGGACCGCATCGGTATTTCGCGCGCAGATCGCCTCTGGCAGGTGCTGCACGATTATTTCGCCTGGACGACGACAAACACGATGGCCCGATATCACCGCTCGGCGGACGACGTGCCGGGCGGCCTCGAGATGCCGAAGTGGTCCTGGCAGGGGCTCGAGCGAGCCCCGCCAGGGGTCGAGCACTAGCTACTTTGAATCGGGCGGCGTGAACACGTCGACCGACAGCATCACGGTGCGGGTCTCATCGGGAGCGAGCGCGCCGACACCCACGACCTTGCGTTCCACTTCCTCGCCGCGGTGATTGCGGATCGACACCACGACCGAATATTCCCAGGAGTCCGCGCCCCCGGGATTACGGACCGTGCCCTCTACCCGCAGCGCGGAAAACGTCGGCTGCTTGCGGCTATCTACGTCCGACTTGCGGTCGAAACGCAGGTGGTGCTGGCAACTCGGACAGACCCTGGCGCTCTCCAGGATCGTCGACTTGCAGTGGGGACAGACTCGCGTCTTGCCGGGCGTCCCGACACGGACATTCATGTGCCGGTCAGTGCTTCGGCTTCTCGTCCCAGCCGAATTCCGCCTTGCCGCGCATGCGCGAACCCGCCGCCACGGTCAGCGACCCGGCCTTGAGTTCGCCGTTGAGCACGCCCGTCGAGAGTAGTTCGACGCGCGCGGCGGCATCGATGTTGCCGTCGAGCTGTCCGCCGACGACCACCGTGTCGGCCTTCACGCCACCGGTGAGATGCGCGCCCGGCTCGATGGTCAGGTTGCCCTGCACGCTGACGTCACCCTTGAACGTGCCGGCGATGCGCACGTTGCCCGCGCCTTCGATCTTTCCCTCGATCGTGAGGCCGGAGGCGATGAGCGACTCCTTCGTCGACGCGTCCGCGCGATTCGGCGTTGGGGCAGGGCGCGTTGCCTGCTCGCCCACCGGTGCCAGGACGGATACCTTCTCGGGCGCCTTCGCGGCGGGTTCCGACATCTGTTCCCGGCCAGATTGATCTTTCCACAACGCCATTCCAACTCTCCTGTCTATAGCAAGCTGTGCGACCTCGGACGAGATCGCCGAATGTAAGTACACAGCGCTGAAGTCGCTGTCGATCTGTCGGGATCCGACGACAGCTCAGTGCTACGCACAAATGCGGGCCGGAGAGGTATTTGTCGCGCGCATGTGCGAACGCAGCATCCGCATGCCCGAAACCGCCACTGTGTCGCAGTGGATCGCCACATTCCGCAGTCATGCTCGGTGAATGAAATTCGTCCGAATCTTTCTGCAGGGCGTCGGTGCGCTGGCGATCGTCGGCGGTGCCGCGATCGCAATTTTTTTGTTTCGAAGCTTCTCGGGTTCTTCGAAGGTGACCGACAGGGACGACGCGGTTTTCGTTCTGAATTGGGCCGAGATGAAGCCGGCCCAGAACTGGTCGCTGATCGATGCAAATAAATCCGCGCGAAACATGACAGGCGACCATGCGGACCACTATTGCATTCAGCTTGAGGACGCGGCAGTCGATCCATCGCCTCACGAATCCTGGAGATTCGGTCCCGAGCCGGACGAGAAACTATCGGAGGCACTCGACCTCGCGATTCAGTTAGCGGCTAGCGAGGGCGCCGGATGTATTCCTTCCTTCGAGCTGGCCAATTCGAATCAAACGATGATTCGCTTCTGGTCCGTGACGCTGCACGACCGTCGGCCAACCGCCGCCCAGGTGCTGTTGCTTCACCCGGCGTCGAAGCGGCTTTTCCTGATCAGCTTCAAGACTTGACCGACCGGTGCTTGCCGCCCTTGGCGTACGGCTTGTAAGGCTTGTTCGACTTGTACGGCTTGTCCGACTTGTACGGCTTGTCCGACTTGTACGGCCGGTCCTGCTTGAAGGACTTCGGCTTGCCGCGCGGTGGCAGGTTGTCGGCCGCTTCCAGTCTGAGCTCCTGTCCGCGCACGCGCACCTTCGACAATCGCGAGATGACCGACGGCGAAAGGTTGGCCGGCAGCCGCACCGTCGAGTAGTTGGCCCGGATGTCGATGCCGTTGATCTGCGGACCATGCAGCCGCGCTTCGTTCGCGATCGCGCCGACGATGTTGCCCGCCAGCACGCCGTGTTCACGGCCGACGGCGAGCCGCCAGGTGATCTGCTTGCCGTCGTCCTCGAACGCGAATTCGTTTTCCGCGACCGAAGGCAGGTCGGGATTCGGCGCGTGTTCGCGCTTCGGTTTGCGCGGCGCATCGCCGCCATCGCGCTCGAACGCCGGCGCGGTGTAGGTCTGTTCGGGCGCCCGCGACGCCACGGGACCGCCGCCCTCGACGAGCGAGGCCACCGCCGCGGCCACGGTGAGCAGGTCCGCGCCGGTCTCGAGCGCCACTTCCTGCACCGCCTTGCGATGAAAATCCGCGGTGCCCGCCGCGAGCGCCTCGCCGATGCGCGCCTTGAACTTCGCGAGTCGCTTCGTGTTCACGTCTTCGGCGGTCGGCAGGCTGAGCGGCTCGATGGTCTGGCGCGTGTGCTTCTCGATCAGCCGCAGCAGGTTGCGTTCGCGCGGCGCGATGAACAGGATCGCCTCGCCGCTGCGGCCCGCGCGTCCGGTGCGGCCGATGCGATGCACGTACGATTCGGTGTCGTAGGGCACGTCGAAATTCACGACGTGCGTGATCCGCTTGACGTCGAGGCCGCGCGCCGCGACGTCGGTCGCGACCAGGATGTCTATCTTCCCGTTCTTGAGCTGGTCGATGATCTTCTCGCGCATCGACTGCTGGATGTCGCCGTTCAACGCGGCGGCCGCGAAGCCGCGGGCCTGCAGCCGCTCCGCCAGATCCAGCGTGGACTGCTTGGTGCGGACGAACACCAGCATCGCGTCGAAGTCCGCCACTTCGCAGATGCGCGTCAGCGCGTCGAGCTTGTGCAGCCCGCTCACCATCCAGTAGCTCTGCTTGATGTTAGCGGCCGTGGCGGATTTGCCCTTGATCACCACCTCGTGCGGATTCTCGAGGTGCGTCTGCGCGATGCGGCGGATGTTGGGCGCCATCGTCGCGGAGAACAGCGCGACCTGTTTGTCCTCCGGCGTCTGCGACAGGATCGCATCCATCGCATCGGCGAAGCCCATCGCGAGCATCTCGTCCGCCTCGTCGAGCACGACGCAACGGATGCCGTCGAGCTTGAGCGTGCGGCGGTCGAGGTGATCGATGATGCGCCCGGGCGTGCCGACGACCACCTGCGGTCCGCGCTTGAGCGCGTTCAACTGCGGCACGTAACTCTGGCCGCCGTAGATAGGCAACACGTGGAAGCCATGTTGTCCGGCGGCGTATTTCTGGAATGCCTCGGCGACCTGGATCGCGAGCTCGCGCGTCGGGACCAGCACCAGCGCCTGTGGCGCGTGCTTTTTCATGTCCAGCCGCGAGAGGACGGGCAGCGCGAAGGCGGCGGTCTTGCCCGTTCCCGTCTGCGCCTGGCCGAGGATGTCCCGGCCCTCGAGCATGGCCGGGATGGTCGCCGCCTGGATGGGCGAGGCGGCCTCGTAGCCGATGGCTTTCACCGCGCGCAACACGGTCTCGGAGAGGCCGAGTTCGCTGAACGGGACGGCGGCGGTGTTAGAAGTCATCGGGAAAACTCGGGCATCGGGGAGGGGGCGAGAGTGTAGGGTGCGGAGCCGCAAATGCACGCTATTTCGGTATTCTTCCGACGGAATTTTCGGCAAAACCCTGCAAGAGACCCGTTATGACCGCCCGGATAACCCCCCGTCAATGCGACCTGGTGCTGACGAGCTCGCAGAAGTTCGCGGCCATCGCGCCCATCGTGGTGTTCCTGGGTTTCCCGATCATCGCATTCGTCGTGTTCAGCAACATCGACGCGCCGGGAGGGAAGCTCATGCCTCCTTACTTTCCATGGCCTCCGCTGGTGTTGTTTGCCCTGCTCGCCGTGGTTTTCGCGTGGACGATGGCGTCGGTTCCGTACCGCCTGACGGTCACGCACGACCAGCAGCTCGAGTTCAAATCGTTCCGCACCACTTCCCGGGTGCGGGCGGCGAACGTGCTCTCCATCAAACCGCGCACTCTGTATATCCAGGCGAACCTCTCCGGCTACGAGCTCCAGCACCGCGACGGAAAGATCCGCTTCCCGGGGCAGCTCACCGGCCTCCATGCCGTGCTGTACGAGATGAAGGTGGCGAACCCGTCCCTGCAGATCAGCGGATGCTGACGCCGCCGGCGAAGGGTGCGCCGAACGAAGGCAAGACGCTGCGCCGGCGTTACACCAACGGCTGGATGCTGCGCGACGGGAAATGGAAGCTGGCGTTCCGGCACGCCAACAACGTGTGCGTGCCCTGCGGAGAATCGAAATAGAACATGCGCCCGAGATCGAGCTGTGCCTGCGCCGCGACCAGTTCCGACTGCGTCGCGAGCGCGACCGGCTGCGCGCCGAGCGCCTGCGCGGTAACGACGTCGCCGCGGCGGAGTCCGCGCTCGCGCAGAAGATAGCCGCGTCGGTCGCGGCGCGCGCCGCACGCGCGGCCAGCGTGCCGAAGATCGGCTATCCGGAGGAGCTGCCGGTCTCGGCGAATCGCGAGGAAATCCGCCGCGCCATCGAGCAACACTCCGTCGTCATCGTCTGCGGCGAGACCGGATCGGGCAAGACGACGCAGCTGCCGAAGATCTGTCTCGAAGCGGGACGCGGCGTGGCGGGGGCGATCGGGCACACGCAGCCGCGGCGCATCGCGGCGCGCGCGGTGGCGTCGCGCATCGCGGAAGAGCTGCACACGACGCTCGGCGGGCTCGTCGGATACAAGCTGCGCTTCCAGGATCGCAGCCGGCCGGAAGGCCTCATCAAGCTCATGACCGACGGCATCCTGCTCGCCGAGACACAGGGCGACCGGTTTCTCGATGCCTACGACACGATCATCGTCGACGAGGCGCACGAACGCTCCTTGAACATCGATTTCCTGCTCGGGTATCTGAAGTGGCTGCTGGCGCGCCGGCCGGATCTCAAGCTCGTGATCACCTCGGCGACCATCGACCCCGAAAGATTCTCGAAGCATTTCGGCGACGCGCCCATCATCAACGTGTCGGGACGCAGTTATCCCGTCGAGATCCGTTACCGCGCCGTGGAGCTCGACGAGGAGGATGAAACCGCGGTGGACGAACAGGCGGCGATCCTCTCCGCGGTCGACGAGTTGTGGCGCGAACAGGCGGGCGACATCCTCGTGTTCCTGAGCGGCGAGCGCGAGATCCGCGAGACCGCCGAGTCGCTGCGCAAGCATCACCCGCAGGGTTGCGAGGTACTGCCGCTGTACTCGCGGCTCTCGCAGGACGAGCAGCAGCGCGTCTTCAAGCCCTCCGGGCGGCGACGCATCGTGCTCGCGACCAACGTCGCGGAAACCTCGCTCACGGTGCCGGGCATCCGCGCCGTGATCGACACCGGCGTCGCGCGCATCAGCCGCTACAGTCACCGCAGCCGGTTGCAGCGCCTGCCGATCGAGAAGATCTCGCGGGCGTCAGCCAACCAGCGCTCGGGCCGCTGCGGCCGAGTGGGTCCGGGCGTCGCGATCCGCCTGTACTCCGAGGAGGATTTCCTGGCGCGGCCGGAGTTCACCGAGCCTGAGATCCAGCGCACGAATCTCGCCGCGGTGATCCTGCAGATGCATGCGCTCAAGCTCGGCGACATCGAGGCCTTTCCGTTCGTCGAGCCGCCCGACGGTCGCTACGTGCGCGACGGCTTGCGCACGCTGCGCGAGCTCGGCGCGCTCTCCGATGACGACAAACTCACGGAGACGGGCCGACGGCTCTCCAAACTACCGCTCGACCCGCGGCTCGGCCGGATGTTGCTCGCCGGCGCGCAGGAGCATTGCCTCGCGGAAGTCGCGATCATCGCCTCCGCGTTGTCAGTGCCCGATCCGCGCGATCGGCCCGCCGACAAGCAGACGCAGGCCGATCAGAAACACGCGCCGCTGCGCGACGAGCAGTCGGACTTCCTGTCGCTGCTCAAATTGTGGAAGGCGTGGAACGAGCAACGCGCGCAACTCTCGCGTGCGAAGCTGCGCGCGTGGTGCAAGGAGAATTTCCTTTCCTACCTGCGCCTCACCGAATGGCACGACGTGCACGGCCAGGTGATGGAGGTGGTGAAAGGAGAGCTCGCGCTCGAGCTCAATACGCGGCCCGGGGAATACGCGCCTGTCCACCGCGCGCTGCTCGCGGGATTGCTGTCGCAGGTGGCGCAGCGCAAGGAGCAGGGCGAATACCTCGGCGCCAACGGCACCAAGCTCTTCATTCATCCGGGGTCCGGCCAGTTCAAGGCGCGGCCGCCGTGGATCGTCAGCGCCGAGCAGGTCCAGACCACCAAGGTGTACGCGCGCAACGTGGCGCGCATCGATCCCGCGTGGGTGGAGCAGGTCGGCGCGCACCTCGTGAAGCGCCAGCACTACGAGCCGCACTGGGAGCGCCGCGCCTCGCGCGCCGCCATCTACGAGCGCGTGACGCTCTTTGGCCTGATGCTTTCTTCGGGCCGCAGCATTCCGTACGAGCGCATCGATCCCACGGCCGCGCGCGAGATGTTCATCCGCCACGCGCTCGTGCTCATGGAGTACGACAGTCGCGCGCCGTTCTTCGCGCACAACCTCAAGCTGCTCGAAGAGACCGAGTACCTGCAGCAGAAAGGCCGGCGCGTCGACCTGCTGGGCGACGAAAACCTGCTGTACGCGTTCTTCGATGCCCGGGTACCCGAAGGCATCTCGACGGGCGCGGCGTTCGAGAAATGGCGGCGCGAAGCGGAGGCGAAGGAGCCCAAACTACTCTGGCTCACCGCCCGCGACATCTCTCCCGGGGATGCGGAGCTCGACGGCGAGCGGTTTCCGGACCATCTGTCCGCCGGTCCCCTGGTGGTGCAGCTGCGTTATCGCTTCGAGCCGGGTCACGAGGACGACGGCGTCTCCGCGTTGATCCCGCTGCACATCCTGAACCAGCTATCCGAGGAACCATTCGAGTGGCTGGTGCCTGGCCTTATCGAAGAAAAGGTCGAGGCGCTCATCCGCGCGTTGCCGAAGCAATTGCGCGTGCATTTCGTGCCGGTGCCGCAGGCGGCGGCGCGCGCGCTGCCGCTGCTCGAGCGCGGTCGCGGCTCGCTGCACGCGCAGCTCGCCGAGGCGTTGTTGCGCACCGGAGGCGTACCGGTCCCACGCGACGCATTCCGCGCCGACCTGCTGCCGCCGCATCTGCGCATGAACTTCCTGTTGTTCGACGACGCGGACAAGGTGATCGCGCGTTCGCGCGATCTGGCTGCGCTGCGTGATCGGCACGCCGGCGCGTCGCAGCAGGACTACGCGAAGCAATCGCAGATGACGAGCGGCGCGAAGAGCTGGGTGTTCGGCGAGATTCCGGAACGGCAGGAAGTCGGGCAGGGCGAGCGCCGCCAGGTGGGATATCCCGCCCTCGTGGATGAAGGCGCCAGCGTCGGCCTGCGCGCGTTCGCGACTCCCGCCGAGGCGCGCATGAGCCACGAACGCGGCGCTACGCGGCTCATCCGGCTGGTGATGGCGCGCGACCTCAAACCCTTGCGCCGCGATCTCGCGGTCAACGTGCAGGGCGAGATGGTCTATCGCGCGCTCGCCGCGCATCCGGTGCTGAATCCGGAGCTGGTCGCCGGTCGCGATCTGCGCGACGACCTGCTCGACCGTGTCGTCATGACGGTGTTCCTCGAGGGCCGCGCCGAGTTGCGCGGCAGCGCCGCGTTCGATGCGCGCATCGCGACCCAGCGCGGCGGGATGGGATTGCCTGCGCAGGAGATCTCGCGCACGGTGCAGTCCGCGCTCGAGAAGTTAGGCAGGGTGCAGGTGGCGCTGGCAAGAGCCGCGACGCCCGTGGCGGCCGACATCCGCGCGCAGCTGGCCTGGCTGGCGCCGGCCGGATTCCTCCTCACCACCCCCTGGGCGCGTCTAAAGGAGTTTCCGCGCTATCTGCAGGCCATCGAACAACGACTCGAGAAAGCGGGCCGGGACATGCGGCGCGACGCGCAGCTTGCCGCCGAGATCGCGCCGCTGGAGACTCGCTACCGCGAACGCGTCCGGAAGGAGCGGGGTCTGCGGCCGCCGGGTGATGACGAATTCCGCTGGTTGCTCGAGGAGTTCCGGGTGTCGTTGTTCGCGCAGCAGCTCAAGACCCGGGTCACCGTGTCCGCACGCCGCCTCGAGGACGCCTGGGCCGAGCGCGAGCGGTCGGCGTGATCAAGATTGGAATCGAACGTGTTTCCTGAATACATCACAACTCAACGACTCCTTCTGCGCCGGCCATCCGAAGCCGACGCGCCAGAAATCTTCAGCGCGTATGCGCAGGATCCGCTCGTCACGCGATACCTGCTGTGGCGACCTCAGTCCTCGGTGGATGGCGTGCGGGAATTTCTCGTGTCGAGCATCGCGGAGTGGGAACAGGGCGCCCGGGTCAGTTACGCCATCACCGAATCGCCCGCAGGCCCGGTCATCGGCATGATCAATGCCCGGCCTTCGGGATCCACCGCGGAGCTGGGTTACGTCCTGTCGCGCGCCCACTGGGGCAGGGGTTACATGCCGGAGGCCATCGCGGCGCTGACGGCGCGGGCACATGAGCTCGGATTCCGGCGTGTCCAGGCACTGTGCGACGTCGAGAATCTTCCTTCGCAGCGAGCGCTCGAGAAGGCCGGGTTCCAGCGGGAGGCCAGGCTCGAGCGTCACATGGTCCATCCCAACATCTCCCTGGAACCGCGGGATTGCTTCATGTTCGCCCGCGTTCGATGACTCCGCTCCAGTCCATAAAGATCCTGCACACGGTAGTTTGGGCGTTGTTCGCCGGCTGCATCGTCGCGCTGCCTTACTTCGCGTTGCGAGGCGACTTCCGCATGGCGTGGGTGCTGGTGGGAATCGTCACGGTGGAGATCGTGGTATTGCTCGTCAATCGCTTCCGTTGTCCGCTGACCGACGTGGCCGCGAGATATACCGACGATCGGCGCGACAACTTCGACATCTACCTGCCGGAGTGGCTGGCCAGGCACAACAAGCGCATTTTCGGCAGCCTGTTCGCGTTCGGCCTGGTGCTCGTGATCGTCTTACAGCTGATTGGGTGAACGGGAGGATGACGCATGGTGGATAGAGCAATTCGTCGGCCGCAAGTCTGTGTCCTCGGCAGCGCAGAGCCCGGATCGCGCGCCTTCGAACTCGCGGGCGCGGCGGGGGATTTGCTCGCCCGACTCGGCATCACCGTCGTCAGCGGATGCGGCAGTCCGGCAACACGTGTCGCCGCTGAGCGTGCGGTCGCCGCCGGGGGATTGGTCGTCAGCATCATCCCGCCGGGTGAGATGCCGCCGGCGGACTGGCCGGCCACCGTGGTCATTCCCTGCGGCATGGGCGACGCCCGCAATCTGCTGATGGCGCTCGCCGGCGATGCCTGCATCGTCATCGGCGGACGCGCCGGCACCATTTCGGAAGTCTCGCTGGCGTGGTTGCACAAGCGCCCATTGCTGCCGTTGACGGGCTGTGGAGGCTGGTCCGATGGTCTGCCATCCAATCCACCGGACGAGCGGCGCAATTCGGTCATCCTCGGGTGGAGCACGATCGCGCAGCTGGAATCCCGGCTGCGCGAACTCGGTATCACGTAGCGTTCTGGCTTGTCCGGCCGGGCATTGACTCGCGAGACATTCCGACAGGGCGGCGGGGCTGCGCGTCACCCGGCGCGCCGTGTATCCTTCGCACCTCTTTTCGAGATAACCCACCCGTGCAGCTCGCCCATTTCCAGGCCGGAATCGACCGGCCCATGTTCCTGATCGCCGGTCCCTGCGTCATCGAGGGTGAAACCCTCACGCAGGAGATCGCGGGTACGCTCAAGGAGATCACGACGCGCCTGAAGGTGCCGTTCATCTTCAAGGCGTCATACGACAAGGCGAACCGCTCCTCCGCGAAAAGCTTCCGCGGTCCCGGAATGGACGCGGGCCTGAAGGTGCTGCAGGGCGTGCGCGAGAAGATCGGCGTCCCGGTGCTGACCGACGTTCACGAGGACACGCCGTTCGCCGAGGTCGCGAGCGTCGTCGACGTGATGCAAACGCCGGCCTTCCTGGCCCGCCAGACCAACTTCATCATCAACGTCTGCTCGCAGGGCAAGCCGGTCAACATCAAGAAGGGCCAGTTCCTGTCGCCGTGGGAAATGCAGAACGTCGTCGACAAGGCGCGCTCGACCGGCAACGAACAGATCATGGTGTGCGAACGCGGCTTCTCGTTCGGCTACAACAATCTCGTCTCCGACATGCGCTCGCTCGCCATCATGCGCGCGACCGGCGCGCCGGTGGTGTTCGACGCCACGCACTCGGTCCAACTACCGGGCGGCAAGGGCGACGCATCGGGCGGGCAACGCGAACACATCCCGGTGCTGGCGCGCGCCGCGGTGGCCGCGGGTGTCGCGGGCCTGTTCATGGAGACGCACCCGGATCCCGCCAAGGCGCTGTCCGACGGACCCAATGCCTGGCCGCTGTCGCGCATGGAAAAATTATTGTCGACGCTCAAGGCGCTCGACGATGCAGTCAAACTACAACCCTTCGAGGAATCGCTTCTATGAGTCGTATTGTTGATATCGTCGGCCGCGAGATCATTGATTCGCGCGGCAATCCCACTGTCGAAGCCGACGTTATCCTCGATTCCGGCGTGGTGGGCCGCGCGGCCGTGCCGTCCGGCGCCTCCACCGGCACGCGCGAGGCGGTCGAACTGCGCGATGGCGACAAGAAGCGTTATCTCGGCAAGGGTGTGCTCAAGGCCGTCAAGAACGTGAACACCGTGCTCAAGGCCGCCTTGCTGGGCAAGGACCCAGCCGAGCAGGAAGCCCTCGACGAGATCATGATCAAGCTCGACGGCACCGACAACAAGGGCAACCTCGGCGCCAACGCGCTGCTGGCGATCTCGCTCGCGAACGCGCGCGCGGCCGCGCAGGACTCGAAGCAGTCGCTGTGGAAGTACATCGCGAAGGGCCGCGAGCCCGTGATGCCGGTGCCGATGATGAACGTCATCAACGGCGGCGCGCACGCGGACAACTCGCTCGACGTGCAGGAAATCATGATTATTCCCGTGGGCGCGCGCAGCTTCAGCGAAGCGCTGCGTTACGGCGCGGAGCTCTTCCACACGCTCAAGGGCATCTTGAAGAGCCGCAAGCTCACCACCGCGGTGGGCGACGAGGGCGGCTTCGCGCCGAATCTCTCCTCGAACGAGGCCGGCATCAAGATCATCATCCAGGCCATCGAGAAGGCGGGTTACAAGCTCGGCAAGCAGATCTATCTCGGCATGGACGTCGCGAGCTCGGAGTTCTACAAGAAGGGCAAGTACGACATGCACGGCGAAGGCCGCGTGTTCACCTCGCCCAACTACGTGAAGTACCTCGCCAAGCTCGCCGCCAAGTACCCGATCGTGAGCATCGAGGACGGCATGGCCGAGCAGGACTGGGACGGCTGGAAGAACCTCACCGACACGCTCGGCAAGAAGGTGCAGCTCGTGGGTGACGATCTCTTCGTGACGAACACGAAGATCCTGCAGGAAGGCATCGACAAGGGCATCGCCAACTCGATCCTCATCAAGGTGAACCAGATCGGCACGTTGACCGAGACGCTGGCCGCGATCGAGCTGGCCGCGAAGGCCGGCTACTCGTCGGTCGTCTCGCATCGCTCCGGCGAGACCGAGGACTCGACCATCGCCGACATCGCCGTCGCCACCAGTGCGAGCCAGATCAAGACGGGCTCGATGTCGCGCTCGGACCGCATCGCCAAGTACAACCAGCTGCTGCGCATCGAAGGCGAGCTCGGTGGCAAGGTCCGCTACGCGGGCAAGGAAGCATTTCCGGTCAAGATCTGAACGGCGTTCATTCGAAGGGGAGGGAACATGCCGAATCTTTATGACAAGAACTCGGGCGCGCTCCTGGGCGCCATCAGCGAAGAAGACGTGCAGTGCCTGGTCGACGTGCTCGAGGAGGAAGACTCCAAGGACGTCGACTACTTCATCAATCTCGACACGGTCGACATCCTGGAAAACAACGGCGCATCGATCGATCTCGCGCAGCTGCTGCGCAAGGCGATCGGGGTAACCGAGGGCATCGAGGTCCGCTGGGCGGAATAGGTCGGGGCGGGACACGGCCGGAGCGCCGGCCGGTGTCACGAAATCTCAGTTCGTGGCAGCGAATCCATTGACTGTGGATGGTCGAAACGCGGGGTAGCCACTCGTGACCGAAGAATTCAATCCCTATCAGCCGCCGAAGGCGGCGATCGTGGAAGAGCAGCCGGCCGCGGAAGAAATCGAGCCGGCGCACAAGGGATTGCGCTTCGGCACCTACATCGTCGATCTCGTCTGCATGTTCGCGATCGTCTTCGTTTTCGGCTTTCTGTCAGTCATGTTTTTTGGCGAGGATGCCCTCGACTGGCTCGAGTCCACGCCCGACCTCGTGTTTGGCGTGATCGTCACCGTGATCTATTACCTGTTCTTCGAGGGTATCTGGGCGCGGACGCCGGGCAAGCTGGTGTTTCGCACGAAGGTCGTGACCAACTACGGACTTCCGCCCAGTCTTCGCGACATCTGTCTGCGGACCGTCAGTCGGCTGATCCCCTTCGAGGCATTCTCCGTGCTGTTCGGCGAGCGCGGCTGGCATGACGGAATCGCGGACACGTACGTCGTGCCCGTGAGGCGCTGAGAATTTCCGCGAGATTCCGGATGCGCGCGTCATGAGATCCATGTTCGCGTACATCTGCCTCGGTTCCGATGATCTCGAGCGTTCGGCGAAGTTCTACGACGCCGTGCTCGGCGTGCTCGGTTACGCGCGCTGCGACACGGCGGGCGAAAGCGAGTCGAGTTGGACGGGCTGGATCGGCTGGGGGTTGTACGAAGAGTCCGGCGCCGTGCAGGACGCACTCTGGATCTGCCAACCCTTCAACGGAAAACCGGCGAGCGTCGGCAATGGCAGCATGGTGGCGTTGTGGGCGAAGAGCTGGCGCGAGGTCGAGGACTTCCACGCCGCCGCGCTCGCGCACGGTGGAACTTCGGAAGGGGCTCCCGGTCTGCGATTGCTGTACAACCCCGACTTCTACGCAGCCTACGTGCGTGATCCCGATGGCAACAAGCTCGCCGTGGTCTGCCGGGGTTTCACCTCCGCCGATGGACAGTGAAACAGCACTGTTCGGCTCATCCCGCGCTCGCTTGACCGTAAAGAGCCGCACGGCTGGCCGTTGCGGCTGGCATTGTTCCGTTCATCGTTCACAGCTTTGTTGATAGAGGATTCCCATGAAGTTGCTGCGATCCGCCGTCCTGCTGATGTTCACCGCGACCGCCATGCAAACCACGCTGGCGGCAGCGCCGCCGAAGACGGCGCCGTTGCCCGCGGTGGAAATCCCTTACCAGAAGTTCGTGCTCGACAACGGGCTCACGCTCATCGTCCACGAGGACCGCAAGGCGCCGGTCGTGGCGGTGAACATCTGGTACCACGTCGGCAGCAAGGACGAGCGCCCGGGACGCACCGGGTTCGCCCACCTGTTCGAGCACCTCATGTTCAACGGCTCGGAGAACTACCGCGACGACTGGTTCCGGATCATGGAGTCCGCGGGCGCCACCAAGCTCAACGGCACGACCTGGCTCGACCGCACCAACTACTTCCAGAACATGCCGACCTCGGCCTTCGACCTGACCTTGTGGATGGAATCCGACCGCATGGGCCATCTGCTCGGCGCGATCGACCAGAAGGTCCTCGACGAGCAGCGCGGCGTGGTGCAGAACGAAAAGCGCCAGGGGCAGAACCGTCCGTACGGCAAGGTCGGCGAGCTCATCGCGCAGAGCACGTATCCGGCCGGTCATCCGTATTCGTGGGAAACCATCGGTTCGATGGAAGACCTCAACGCGGCCTCGCTCGAGGACGTGAAGGAGTGGTTCCGCACGTATTACGGCGCGGCGAACGCGGTGCTCGTGATCGCGGGTGACGTCACGGCCGCCGAGGCGAAGGCCAAGGTCGAGAAATATTTCGGTGACATTCCCTCGGGCCCGGTCATCAAGCGCCAGACGGACTGGGTCGCCAAGATGACGGGCGAGCGTCGCGCGATGCTGCAGGATCGCGTGCCGCAGGCGCGCATCTACAAGGTGTGGAACATCCCGGGCTACCGCCAGCACGACTTTACGCTGCTCGACGTGTCGGCCGACATCCTCGCGAACGGCAAGAACAGCCGCCTCTACAAGCGCTTGGTGTACACGGATCGCACCGCGACCTCGGTGGGCGCCTTCGTCGGGCCGTTCGAGATCGGCTCGCAGGTGCAACTCGTCGTCACCGTGAAGCCGGGCGTCGATCCGGCCGTGGTCGAGAAGGCGATGGATGAGGAGTTGGCGCGTTTCCTCGCGACCGGCCCGACCCCGGCCGAGCTCGAGCGCGTCCGCACGACCAACTACGCGAGCTTCGCGCGCGGCATCGAGCGCATCGACGGTTTCGGTGGCAAGTCGGCGATCCTCGCCGAGAGCCAGGTGTTCGGCGGCTCGCCGGACTTCTACAAGACGCGCCTCGACTGGGTGGCGAAGGCGACTCCCGTGCAGGTGCAGGGCGCCGCGAAGCGCTGGCTGTCCGATGGCGTGTTCGTGCTCAACGTCGATCCGGTGCCGACCTACACAACGGTGGCCTCGACGGTGGATCGCAGCAAGCCGCCGGCGACCGGAGAGCCGCCCTCGCTCAAACTACCCGCGCCGGTGCGCACGAAGCTCTCGAACGGTCTCGAGGTCGTGCTGGTCGAGCGGCACAACGCGCCCGTGGTGGATTTCACGTTGATCTCGGACGTCGGATTCGCGGCGGACAGCCAGGCGAAGCCCGGCACCGCGCGACTCGCGATGTTGATGCTGCAGGAAGGCACGAAGACCGCGAGCTCACTCGAGATCGCCGAGCGCGCCGAATCGCTGGGCGCGACGCTCGGCATCGGCTCGTCGCTCGATCGCTCCTACCTCGGCATGAATGCGCTGTCGGGCCGGCTGAGCGAGTCGCTCGACCTGTACGCCGACGTGCTGCTGAACCCGACCTTCCCCGACAAGGAGCTCGAGCGCCTGCGCGGCCAGACGCTCGCGCAGATCCAGCAGGAGAAGGCGCAGCCGCAGGGCATCATCAATCGCATCACGCCGCAGCTGCTCTTCGGCGCGGGCCATCCGTATGCGAACCCCGCGTCGGGACTCGGAACGGAGGATTCCGTCGCGGGCTTCAAGGGCGCGGAGCTCGCCGCGTTCTACAAACGCTGGGTGCGCCCCGACAATTCGACGCTGCTGGTGGTCGGTGACACGACGCTCGCGGCCGTCAAACCACTGCTCGAACAGCGGTTCGGCGGCTGGCGCGCGGCGCCCGGGGACAAACCAACGAAGAACATCTCGACGGTCTCACTACCCGAGAAGCCGCGTGTGTTCCTGGTCGACCGCGCCGGCGCGGAGCAGTCTCAGATCGTGGCGATCACAGTCGGCCCCACGCGCGCCGATCCGGATCACATCCGCTTTGTGGCGCTCGATACGATGCTCGGCGGCAACTTCACCTCGCGGCTCAACATGAACCTGCGCGAGGAAAAGCGCTGGTCGTACGGCGCTGGCACGCGCATCACGGGTGCGATCGGGCAGGGCACGTTCCGCGCCGGCGGCGCCGTGCAGACGGACAAGACCGCCGAGTCGATGGTCGAGATCCGCAAGGAACTGCGCGAAGTGCTGACCACGCGCAAGCCCGATGAGGCCGAGCTCAAGTTCGCGAAGGACAGCATCGCGATCGCGCTGCCGGGCAACAACGAGACCTCGGATGAGATCGCGAACTCGTACGGCGAGATCCTCACCTTTGGCCTGAAGGATGATTACTGGAATACGTTCGTCGGCGATCTCACCGCGCTGACGCCCGCCGATGTCAACGCGTCGGCCGGCAAGCTCGTCAAGCCGGATGCGCTGACCTGGGTGGTGGTTGGCGATCTGTCGAAGATCGAGAAGTCCGTGCGCGCGCTGAACTTCGGCGAAGTCACGGTGCTCGACGCCGACGGCAAAGTCGTCTCGAAGTAGTTGGATCGATTGGAAGACAAGGGCCGGGGCCGAAAGGCTCCGGCCTTTCTCTTTTGTGTTCGGGAAGAAGTGCGGGCGGAGTTACGGGTCGAACTCTGGTAGTTTGCCTTCTTGATGGATTCGGTGGCGTGTTGCTGTCATGGGGCACGGCCATCACGACAAAGAAGTCTGCGGTAGGGGCTCAAGGAAGCGGCGCCAGGAGTTGATCATGCATTTTGACCGGGTGCAGGGAATGCTGGCTCTGATGAGCCTCGTCGTATTGGCGTCGTGCTCGAATTCAGGCACGACAAAGCACGTTTGGACCAAAGGAAATGCGTTCGAAGCCGCCTGTCCGCCAGGCGTTGACGCACAGTCGTCAGGCCAAGCTCCTGATGCCGCGGCGCGCTGTGCAGAATACAAGCGCAGTCGGCTGGTGCACGTATTCGTACGCGGTCCGCGTAATTGCCAGGACGGAGCGATCTCTGTCTACCCGGACGGCACTATTCATCACTATTCCTATCAGGAAGCCATTGGGCGTTCCGGGACATTCAACGACAAGTTCGCCCATCTGTCTCCAGAGCAGATGCGATCACTCCTGGAACTTGCGCGGACATTGACTTTGACGCGCTTGAGGCTCTTTCGCAGCGACTGGTCTGAAGTGCCGAATATCTGGGAAAGTCACGACGCGGTTGATATCGAGCGAGTTCGTGCGTGGCTCACGGGAGTATCGGGCATCACATGGAATGTCGAGCAGGATACCGATGCGCGCTGCAATGAATTGCTGCCGGCGTCGAGACTCGAAGTTTCAGGAGAGTTTTTGGGCCAGTAGCTCATAGCAGGCTCGGCCGGGTCATCGCTGTACGAGGGGCTCACCAGTACGCTCACGTTTCGACCGTGATTGACCAGGTATGACCCTCACTGGACCGCCACTCGACGCGGTAAGTTGCGCCGCTCATCCGAGAGTCAATTTCACAAGGAGTTGAAATGAAAACGAATGGAATCGTTGCCCTCACGAATCCCGAAATCGATCGAGTCGCCGGAGGCAAGAGTGCGGTGGATCGGTTCTGGGAATCCATCTCGCGCTGGATGGATGGGCTGGGGGGTCCACCGGGGACGATGACGGTCCCGCTTGGTTCCGCGGACATCCTCGAGCTCGCGCGCATGTTCGAGAACAGCGGCGGAAGCGTCGCGCAGTCCGGCAGTCTCTCCTCGGGAACGGTGAGCATCCGGCTGACGAGCGGCGACGGGGAGTTCACGTTCGTCAACGTGACCGGCATCCGCTGAGGGCATCTCGGCGGTCGTCGCGTGCGCGATGACCGCCTCAGGCGAGCTCGACGAGCTCCGAATAGTTGCGCAGGGCGGCATTCGCCGTGAGAAAGCGCAGCGGCTCGGTCATGGCCTGTGCGACGAGCAGGCGGTCGAAGAAGTCGACGCCCGGTTGCGGTTTCAGATCACCCGCCGCCGCGGCCGGGCGTGCTCGCACCGGTAGTTCGAGAAATCCGCTGGCGCGGATGCCGGCCGCGAGTTCGGCCGCATCCGCCTCCAGGAGGCCCGCCGCGATCTTGGCTTCGCATTCCACGATGGATGCCGCGCTGACGTAGACCTCGTCGGCGGCCTCGATGCGATCGCGGGTTGCCTTGCCCAGCTTGCGCGAGTCGACAAGCCACCAGAGAAAGATTTGCGTATCGAGCAACAGGCGCATCTGGGCGGGGTAGGGGAGGGCGCCCCTACAAGGGCGTCAGCGCGTCGAACGAGCGCTCGAAATCGTCGTCGATCCGAAGCTTGCCCCTGAGCAGGCCCGCGCGGCGCGGCATGTCGTCGCGGCCGAGGGGCACGAGCCGCGCCATGGGCCGGCCGCCCTTGGCGATCAGGAATTCGTTGCCACTCGCCACGTCCTCGATGAGCCGCGACAGGTGGGTCTTCGCTTCGTGGATGTTCACTTTGCCGGTCTTCACAGTGAACTTAGTTTAGTTTAGTCTAGTGACAATATGAAGTGGCTCGCCGGCTCATTACTCGTCGCGGTCGTACTGCTGCAGTACCGGCTATGGCTGTCGGACGACGGGGTGCGGGAGCTGGCGCGCCTTTCCGAGGCGGTCGAGCGCCAGAAGGCGGACAACGCGGAAGCGGCCGAGCGCAATCAGCAGCTCGTCGCGGAAGTCGCGGACCTCAAGGCGGGACTCGCGGCCATCGAAGAGCGCGCGCGCAGCGAGCTCGGCATGATCGGCCGCAACGAAACCTTCTATCAGGTGGTGCCGATTCGTTCGTTGCGCACCACTCCCAAGCCGGTTCCGCACACGCAAACCGCCGCGCGCTGATCGTCGCGCACGCGTTAAGCTGCGCGCCGCATGCGTTACTACCTCGTGATTCCGGCCGCGGGCAGCGGTCGGCGACTCGCCGCGACGATCCCGAAGCAATACGCCGAGCTCGGCGCAGCCACCGTCATCGAGCACGCGCTCGCGCCCTTCGAAGCGGATGCCGATTGCGCGGGCATCGTTGTCGCCATCGCGCCCAACGATGCGACCTGGCCGCTGATCTCCGCGCGGCGCCCGCGCGCCATCGAAGTGGCGGCCGGCGGGGCGGAGCGCGCCCACTCCGTGCTGTCCGCGCTGCGCACGCTCGCGACACGCGCGCGCCCCGACGACTGGGTCATGGTGCACGACGCCGCGCGGCCCTGCTTCACGCGCGCCGATCTCGAACGCCTCAAACTAGAACTCGCGGGCGACGATGTCGGTGGCCTGCTGGCGATGCCGCTCGCGGACACGCTGAAGCGCGGCGCCGCGGGCGTGGATCGCCCCTTCGTCGAAGCTACGCTCGATCGCGCCGGGTTGTGGCGCGCGGCGACGCCGCAGGTTTTCCGGTTGGGCCTGTTGCGCGACGCGCTCGACGCGGCGCTGGCAGTGGGTAAGCTGCCAACCGACGAAGCCCAGGCCATGGAATGGGCAGGGCACGCGCCGCGGCTCATCGCGGGGCGCACGGACAACATCAAGGTGACCACGGCCGACGATCTCGCGCTCGCGCGTGCGATCATCGCGTCGCGAACGGGAGAACAGGTCTGATGCGTATCGGTTCGGGTTTCGACGTGCATGCCTTCGGGCCGGGCAGTTCCATCGTGCTCGGCGGCGTGCGCATACCGCACACGCGCGGCGTCGTGGCACACAGCGACGGCGACGTCGTCCTGCACGCGTTGTGCGACGCCATGCTCGGCGCCGCGGGGCTCGGCGACATCGGCATGCATTTTCCCGACACGGATCCGGTTTGGAAGGGCGCGGAGAGCCGGCGTTTCGTCGCGGCCGTGCTCGACATGCTGAGCGTGCGCAAGCTCAAGGTGGGCAACGTCGACATCACGCTGCTCGCGCAGTCGCCGAAGGTTTCGCCCTATCGGCTCGAGATCCGCCGCTCGCTCGCGCAGATGCTCGGCGTCACCGAGAACCAGGTGAACATCAAGGCGACCACCACCGAGCATCTCGGCTTCGTGGGCCGCAGCGAGGGACTGGCCGCGCAGGCCGTCGTGTTGCTGGAGACGGCGCCGGATCGGGCTGGATGATTCCGGAGCACTGGCGGCTCGCGGCACTCGATCCTCCGACCGCCTGGGGTGAGCCTCTCGGCAGCGCGACGTTGCGCGCGGTGCCGGAAGATTTTCAGGTCGATGAGATTCTGGGTTTTGTCGCGAGCGGCGAGGGACCGCACGCGCTGCTCACCGTGCGCAAACGTGGCGCCAACACCGATTGGGTGGCGCGCGAGCTCGCGCGCGTGGCGGGTTGCAAGCCTTTCGAAGTCGGTTTCGCCGGGCTCAAGGATCGCAATGCCGTCACCACGCAGCATTTCACGGTGCCGCGCGGCAAGCGCGCGGCGGAAGAGTTCGCCGGCATCACGGGCGAAGGGTACGAGGTACTCGCCGCGGCGGCCCATCAGCGCAAACTGCCGCGCGGCGCACTCGAGGGAAACCGCTTCACGATCATCGCACGCGGCCTGGCGGGCGATTCCGCGAGGGTCGCCGAGCGCCTGTCACGGATCGACGCGGGCGGCGTGCCCAACTACTTCGGCCCCCAGCGCTTCGGGCGCGATGCGGGGAATCTCGCCAGCGTGCTCGCGGCCGCGGCCCGGCTGGCGGCGGATTCGCGAGATGCACGCGCGCGGCGGCGCGGGCGCGACGATCGCGGATTCATGCTGTCGGCGGCGCGCAGCCTCTTGTTCAACGCGATTCTCGCCGAACGGATCCGCCGCGGCGCCTGGGACCGGCTCGTGACGGGCGATGTCGCGAACCTCGACGGCCGTGGCAGCGTGTTCGCCGTGCCGATCCCCGATGCCACGCTCGAGGCGCGCTGCGCCGGACTCGAGATTCATCCGACCGCGCCGCTCATCGGCAGGGGTGAATCGCTCGCCTCGGGCGAGGCGCTCGCGCTCGAACAATCCGTGGCTGCGGCCTATCCCGAGGCGCTCGCCGTGATCTCCGCCGAAGGCATGAACGCCGAGCGCCGCGCGCTGCGCATGCGCGTGCGCGACCTGTCCTACGAGTTCGACGGTGATGCGCTGCGGCTGAGCTTCACGCTCGGCGCGGGGAGCTTTGCCACGACCGTACTTCGCGAGATCATCGCGACCACCGAGGTCCGGGACGAGGGACAGGCCGAGTGACCATGATCCAGAACATCACCCACGAAGACGGCCGCATCCGCGAACTGCGGCTCGCGCGTCCGCCGGTGAACGCGCTCAACCTCGACCTGCTGCGCGAGCTCGGGCTCGAGATAGAACGCGCCGCCCGCGACAGCTCGAGCATCGTCGTCAGCGGAAAGCCCGGCCTTTTTTCCGCGGGCCTCGATGTGCCCGCGCTGCTCGAGCTCGATCGCGAGGGACTCACCGCCGTGTTCGTCGAGTTGTACCGCGCCCAGCGGACGCTCGCGTATTGTCCGGTGCCCGTGGTGTTCGCGCTGACGGGGCATTGCCCGGCCGGAGGCACGGTGCTCGCGATCCACGGCGACTACCGGATCCTGGCGCGCGGCGAGTTCCGGATCGGACTCAACGAAGTGCAGGTGGGATTGTTTCCGGGCGACCTCATTCACGGCGCCTTCGCGCGCCTGACGGGCGGCCATGCGGCGCAGCTGCTGACGCGCGGCGCGCTCGTCGATCCCATCGAAGCGCTGCGGATCGGCCTCGTCGATGAGCTTGCCGAGCCCGCGGAGGTCGTCGCACGCGGCATCGCCGTCGCGCGCGAGTTCGCCAATCTGCCGCGGGAGGCGATGCTGCGTACGCGTGCGCTCGCGCGCGGCGGATTGCTGTCGTTGTTCGGCAGTCCCGAACACGCATCGATCCGCGAAAGCGAGTTCGGCGCGCTGGGCGCCGAGATGTGGCTGGTGCCGGAAACCCGGCAGTTGCTCAAGAAGAGTTTCGCGAAGAAGTCGACTGGTTAGACAACAGCACGTTGATGGCGCCCGTGCCGCCGTCGACGCGCCGCGCGGAGGTGAACGCCAGCACCGGCCCCGTCTTGCGCAGGATCATGTTGACCGCGGTCTTGAGCACCGGCCCGCGCGGACCCGACCCCATGCCCTTGCCGTGAATGATGCGCACGCAACGCAGGTTGCGCGCCAGCGATTCGGCGAGGAACCCGCGCAACGCCGTCTTCGCCTCCGCGACGCGCAGTCCATGCAGATCGCAGATTTCCTCGACGCGGTATTCGCCGCGCTTGAGCTTGCGCATGACCCGGTCCTGCACGCCCGCGCGCCGGAAGCTGATCTCGTCGCCCGAATCCCCCGAGTCTTCATGGACACCCTGCAGACTTTCCACGAGCACCATCGCGCGATCCGCGGCGGTGAAACGCGCGCGCGCCGGCGGCTTGCGGCGCACGGGCGTCGCACGCGCACGATCTTCGAGCGGGCGCACGTCGCGCATCGCCTCGCGAAACAGCTCGCTGTCGGCGTCTGTGTCCGGATGGGAGCGTTTGGCGCTCAAGCTACCTCCGCGTGTGTGCAACGAGTATATTGCGCGCCGGTGCGAATCCTCATATCCAACGACGATGGTTATCGCGCGCGCGGCATCAACGCCCTGCGCGAAGCGCTCAAGGGTGTCGGCGACCTGACCGTGGTCGCGCCCGACCGCAATCGCAGCGGCGCGAGCAATTCCCTCACGCTCGAGCGGCCGCTGCGTGTCGAGCAGGCGGACGCCGACGTGTATTTCGTCCAGGGCACGCCGACCGATTGCGTGCACCTGGCGATCTCGGGGCTGTTCCCGTTCGAGCCGGACATGGTCGTTTCGGGCGTCAACGATGGCTCGAATCTCGGCGACGACGTGTTGTATTCGGGCACGGTGGCCGCGGCGACGGAAGGCCGGTTTCTCGGCAAGACCGCCGTGGCGGTTTCGCTCAACACCGATGGCCTGCGTGGCGATGCGACGCGTTACTTCGAGACGGGCGCGCATTTCGCCCGCGTGATCGTCGAGCGCCTGGTTGCGACTCCGCTCGGACGCGCGGCCATCCTCAACGTCAACGTGCCCAATCTGCCCATCGGGCAGGTGAAAGGCATCAAGGTCACGCGCCTCGGCAACCGGCATCGTTCAGAGGCGCTCATGAGGGCCGAGGATCCGCGCGGCCGTCCGGTGTACTGGATCGGTCCCGCGGGAGCGGGGCAGGACGCCGGGCCCGGCACGGACTTCCACGCGGTGTCGGAAGGTTACGTCTCGGTCACGCCGCTCACGGTCGACCTCACTAACCACTCCACGCTCGCCAGCCTGCGCGAGTGGGTCGGGCCCGGGTCGTGAACGAACATCGACTCGCGGGTATCGGCATGACGTCCGCGCGCACGCGCGATCGCCTCGTGCAGCGCCTGCAGGACCAGGGCATCACCAACCTCGCGGTGCTCGACCGGATCCGCAACGTGCCGCGCCACATCTTCGTCGACGAGGCGCTCGCGTCGCGTGCGTACGAAGACACCGCGCTGCCCATCGGCTTCAGCCAGACGATCTCACAGCCTTACATCGTCGCGCGCATGACGGAGGCGATGATCGAAGGCGGCCGCAAGCCGGGCAAGGTGCTCGAGGTCGGCACGGGCTGTGGCTACCAGACGGCCGTGCTCGCGCCGCTCGTGAAGAAGATCTACTCCATCGAGCGCATCGCTCCGCTCGCCAAGCGCGCCAAGGCGACGCTCAAGGAGCTCGGCATCAAGAACGTCATGGTGAAACATGGCGACGGCACCGTTGGCTGGCGCTCGCAGAAACCGTTCGATGGCATCCTGGTCGCCGCCGCGCCGCTGGCCGTTCCGGACGCCTTGTTCGCGCAGCTTGCGAACCGCGGCCGGCTCATCGTGCCGGTGGGTCCCGAAGGAAACCAGCTGCTGATGCGCTTCACGCGTAACGGGGATCACATCGAACGTGAAGTCCTGGGCGCGGTGTCCTTCGTGCCGATGCTGGGCGGGACCACCTGAACCGCACGCTGCGGCACGGAATTCGAGTGATTTCTCGAATGCGAAACGCGTCTTAACTCATTGTTTTACCAACTTCCGCGCGCGGCCATTTTTCCCGGGGATTGTTGGTACAGGAAGCGCGGGGCTTGTCAGTCAGCATTTGACATGTTTTGATGTCGCCGGTCGCCGACATCCGTTCGCGAAACGACGCGAGGGATTCCGGATGAAGGCACAGGGGAGATCGGGGAAGTCACGGAAACAAGAAGAACAAGCCGAACAGAAGAAGAAAAAATTCGCCAGTTGATCGAGTCTGTCAGCTTCGAAAGATTGGCCTCGCTAGATAACTTTCTCCCCCTGTGCTTTCACCCGGAATCCTTCTCGGGACCCGGCAACAGGATCGCCGCCAGCACCTTGCGCTCCTCGCCGACCAGCACGTTGTACGTGCGGCAGGCCGCGCCGATCTCCATCACCTCGAGTCCGATCTTCCGCGTCGCGAATTCCGCCCGTAGCGCGGCGCGCGGAAATTTCTGCGCGGCGCCCGTCGACAACACGACGACTTCCGGGGCGAGCGCGAACAACGGGGCGAAATGTTCGGGAGTCAATTCCTCGACGCTGCGCGGCGGCCAGTCGCGCGTGAGCGTGGATGCGCTCACGATGCAACTCGCGCGGATTTCTTCCTCGCCGATGGCGATGAAATCCGCGCCGTAACGGCGGATCAGGTTCGCGCCCTGCGCACCTTGCTGAGTGAATTTCATCGGTCCGCTACGATACCGGCATGCGCCGCCTCACGTTGATCCTTTCCGACCTGTACGTGCCGGAAGAGGCTGCGTCCGTCATTCCGACAGCGATTGACCTTCCGGGGCTCGCCTGGCTGCTGCGCTTCGCGCGCCCGCCGGTGTCTTGTCCCGATTGGCGCGCATGGCTGGCGGCGCAGATCGGACAGGCCGCGCTCGCGCAGGAGCCACTCGCGCGGCTGGCGGCGCGTGCGTTCGTCGAGCCCGGATTCACGGCCGACGCGTGGATCGCGACGCCGGTGCATCTCGAGGCTCGTCTCGATCACGTACGTCTCGTGGATCGCGGATTGCTGCGCGTCGGAGCCGATGAAGGTCGTCGCTGGAGCGAGGCCTTCGCGCGCGAGTTCGGGCCGGAGGTGAAGCTGCATCCCGCCGGTGAGCGGGGGTTCCTGCTGACCGGACTCGAAGGGACCGACGCGCAGACAGTCGATCCCGCGCGGCTCCTGGATTCGGACGTGGCGCCGTCGCTGCCTCGCGGCGCGAACGCCGGTGGACTGCGACGCCTCGGCGCGGAGCTCGAGATGTGGCTGCACGCGACCCCGCTCAACGAGGAGCGACACCGGGCCGGTCACCCGCGCATCTCGGCGTTCTGGTTCTGGGGTGGCAGGCCCGGCGCATTGGCGCTGGCCGTGGTGACGCCGCCGGCCTCGTTCATGCTCCACGGCGGAGACGTCTGGTTCGCGGGGCTCGCGCGCGCCACGCGGGCGATGTCCAGCGATCCGCCGCTGCAATTCGCCGCGCTCGATCCGGCGGTGGACCATCACATCGTCGAGCTTTCCCCGATGACCGACCCGCGGCATTCGCTCGCCGATGCCGAGGCGAACTGGTTCCTCCCGGCGCGGGCCGCCCTGTCGGAAGGAAATCTCGTCTCGGTCGACATCGTCGTCAACGATCGCTGGTTCCGGATCGGCGCGCGCGCCGGTTGGCGCTGGTGGAGCAAGCGACGCGGCTGGCTCGACTCGCTCAATCGACGGCCCGCGTCGAAGGCATAATCGGCCGCGAATGGAACTGGTCATCGAACGCCGCGTGTGCGCCGGCAACGAACTTCTCGACTCCCGGCTGCATCCGGTCCTGCGGCGTGCGTACGCGGCCCGCGGCGTGCGTGACAGCAACGATCTTCTGCTCGGTCTCGATCGGCTCATCCCGGTTGGTTCGCTCGAGAGTGTGGAAGCGGCGGTGCGGTTGATCCTCGAACACCGGGAACGACGCATTCTCGTCGTCGGCGACTTCGACGCGGACGGCGCCACGAGCACCGCGCTCATCATGCGCTGCCTGCGCGCGTGGGGATTCGCGTCGGTCGACTTCCTCGTGCCGAACCGCTTCGAATACGGTTACGGGCTCACGCCGGAGATCGTGGCGCTGGCCGCCGAGCGGGCGCCGACGCTCATCGTGACCGTCGACAACGGCATTTCGAGCAACGCCGGCGTCGCGGCCGCGCGGGCGCGCGGCATCCAGGTGCTGATCACGGATCATCATCTGCCGGGGGCGCAGCTCCCGGATGCCGACGTCATCGTCAATCCGAACGTGCCGGGCAGCCAGTTCCGCAGCCGCGCGCTGGCGGGCGTCGGCGTCGCGTTCTACGTGATGGCCGCGCTGCGGCGCGACCTCGAGTCGCGCGGCCTCGACGCGCAGCCGCCCGTGACCGAATTCCTCGACCTCGTCGCCCTGGGCACGGTCGCGGATCTGGTGCCGCTGGACGTCAACAATCGCGTGCTGGTCTCGCAGGGCATCCGCCGCATCCGCGCCGGGCGCTCGGTTCCGGGCATCCGCGCGCTGCTGTCGATCAGCAATCGTGGCTTCGCCGACCTGACCGCGGCGGACCTGGGCTTTTCGATCGGCCCGCGCCTCAACGCGGCCGGGCGGCTCGACGACATGTCGATCGGCATCCGCTGCCTGCTCACCGATTCGGAACCCGAAGCCTTGGCCCTCGCCACGCGACTGGATCAACTCAACACGGAGCGCCGCGAGATCGAAACGCGCATGCAGGGCGCGGCGCTGGCGGCGGTGCGCGCGCTGCGCGAGCCGGGCGAGGGCGCCGCATCGCGTCACGGTGTGTGCCTGTTCGATGCGGACTGGCACCAGGGTGTGGTCGGGCTCGTGGCGAGCCGCATCAAGGATCGTGTGCGCCGTCCGGTCATCGCGTTCGCGCGCGCGGGCGACGGCACCCTGCGGGGATCCGCGCGCTCGGTGCCGGGGATCCACATCCGCGACGTGCTCGACACCATCGCGGCGCGCAGCCCGGAGCTCATCAGCCGCTTCGGCGGGCATGCCATGGCGGCGGGGCTGACGCTCGAGGAATGTCATCTCGATGCCTTCGCGCGCGCCTTCGACGCCGAGGTGGCCACCTGGCGCGATCCGTCGATCCCTTCCAATCGGGTGGAAACCGACGGCGAGCTCGCGAACGACGAAATCGCGCTCGAGACCGCGCAGGCGCTGCGCGACGGGGGACCTTGGGGTCAGGCGTTCCCGGAGCCCTGTTTCGACGGACGTTTCGCGGTGCGCAACGCCCGCGTGGTGGGCGAAAAGCACCTCAAGATGTGGGTGTCGACGCATGACCAGGCGCGCAACTTCGACGCGATCGCCTTCAATTTCAAAGGATCCGAGGAGTCGCCGAAACTGCCCGATGGCGAAGTGCGTCTGGTGTATCGGCTCGACATCAACGAATATCGAGGCGAGCGCCGTCTGCAGCTGCTGGTCGATCACGTGCTGCCATGAACTCGATCCCGGCCAAGACAACTAGCTACTCCATCCGGCCGGGCAATCCGCTCGATCCGGCGGTACGCGCCCTGATCGCCGAGCTCGACGCGTTCAACTCATCGCTTTATCCGGCCGAGAGCAATCACTTCGATCCACCGGAGGCACTGGCCGGCACGCGCAGCATCTTTCTCGTCGTGGAGCAGGATGGAGAGCTGGTCGGCTGCGGCGCGGCGAAGAACTGCGGCAACTGGGCTGAGCTCAAGCGCATGTACCTCAAGCCGAAGGCGCGCGGCGGCGGGATCGCGCTCGCAATGCTCGTCAGGCTGCTCGACTGGGCGCGCGCGGAAGGGCTGCCGCTCGCGCGGCTGGAGACGGGCAACGTCAGCGTGGGCGCGCTCAAGCTCTATCGGCGCGCGGGGTTCAAGGAAATTCCGGCGTTTCCGCCTTATCGGCCCGACCCTTTGTCGATATTCATGGAACGCGCGCTCAGGTAGGATTCGCGCCCCATTTGATGTCACGAACAGGGGTATCCCTTGGCGTTGGAACTTGGCCAGCTGAAGCGTCAGCTCAAAGACCTGGAGGAGCGCATGATCTCCTTGAGGGGGTTTCTTTGAGTACGACCAGAAGAAAGAACGTCTCGAAGAAGTAAGCCGCGAGCTCGAAGACCCGGCCGTCTGGCAGAAGCCCGAAAAGGCGCAGGAGCTGGGCAAGGAACGCGCGCGCCTCACGGCCGAGCTCACCGACATGGACAAGGCCACCGGCGGCATCAGCAGCGCGGTCGAACTACTGGAGCTCGCCGAAGGCGAGAACGATGCCGGCATGGCGCGGGAGATCGAAGGCGACGCCGGCAAGCTCGAGGCCGAGGTGCGCAAGCTCGAATTCAAGCGCATGTTCCGCGGCGAGATGGACTCGCACAACGCCTTCGTCGACATCCAGGCCGGCGCCGGCGGCACCGAGGCGCAGGACTGGGCGCAGATGCTGCTGCGCATGTATCTCAAGTGGGCCGCGGCGCGCGGCTTCGACGCGGAAGTCATCGATTCGAACGCGGGTGAAGTCGCGGGCATGAAGAGCGCCACCGTCGAGATCAAGGGTGAATACGCCTATGGCTGGTTGCGCACCGAAACGGGCGTGCATCGCCTGGTGCGCAAGTCGCCGTTCGATTCGGGCAATCGGCGGCACACGTCGTTTGCGTCGGTCTTCGTGTCACCGGAAGTGGACGATGACATCAAGGTCGACCTGAATCCGGCCGACATCAAGATGGACGTCTATCGCTCGAGCGGCGCCGGCGGACAGCACGTCAACAAGACCGAATCGGCGGTGCGACTCACGCACGGACCTACCGGCATCGTGGTGGCGTGCCAGAACGAACGCAGCCAGCACAAGAATCGCGCGACCGCGATGAAGATGCTGAAGGCGAAGTTGTACGAGCTGGAATTCAACAAGCGCAACGCCGCGGCGAAGGTGCTCGAGGATTCGAAGTCGGACGTGAGCTGGGGCAACCAGATCCGCTCCTACGTGCTCGATCAGTCGCGCATCAAGGACCTGCGCACCGACGTCGAGATCGGCGACACCAACAAGGTGCTCGATGGGCACCTCGATCCATTCATGGAAGCTTCACTCAAGGCGGGACTGTGAGCGACGCACCGGTTGATCAGAACAAGGCCGACGAAAACAAGTTGATCGCGGAGCGCCGGGCGAAACTCGCCGCCGTGCGCGAAGCGGCCCGGGCCGCGGGTCAGCCCGCGTTCCCGAACGACTACCGGCGCGACGTGCTGGCCTCGTTGCTGCAGACCGAATACGGCGACAAGCCGGCGGAGTGGTTCGACGCCAACCCACCGGTGAAGCTGCACGTCGCCGGCCGCATGATGTTCCAGCGCATCATGGGCAAGGCGAGTTTCGCCAAGCTGCAGGACCGCACGGGGCAGATCCAGATCTTCCTGCAGCGCGACGCGCTCGGTGACGCCTACGAGGCGTTCAAGAAATACGACGTGGGCGACATCCTCGCGGCGACGGGCACGTTGTTCAAGACGAAGACCGGCGAGCTGTCGGTGCGTGTCGAGGAGTTGCGCCTGCTGACCAAGTCGCTGCGCCCGCTGCCCGACAAGTGGCACGGCATGTCGGACGTCGACACGCGTTATCGGCAGCGCTACGTGGACCTGATCGTCAACGAGCAGAGCCGGCAAACCTTCGTCGCACGCAACCGGATCATCCGGTACTTGCGCGATTTCCTCGACTCGATGGATTTCCTCGAAGTCGAGACGCCGATGCTGCAGTCGATCCCGGGCGGCGCGGCCGCGCGGCCGTTCAAGACGCATCACAACGCGCTCGACATGGACATGTACCTGCGCATCGCGCCGGAGCTGTATCTCAAGCGCCTCACGGTCGGCGGCTTCGAGCGCGTGTACGAGATCAACCGGAATTTCCGCAACGAGGGGGTGTCGACGCGGCACAACCCGGAATTCACGATGCTCGAGCTGTACGTCGCGTACGCCGACTACAACGACCTGATCGTGATGGTCGAGCGCGCGATGCAGGGACTCGCGGACGTCGTGCTCGGCAAGCGGCAGTTCAGCTACCAGGGCCGCGAATATGACCTCGACAAACCGTTCCGGCGGATTTCGGTGATCGATGCGGTCGCCGAGCATACGCCGGGCTTCGACATGAGCCGCGCGCGCGACGTCGCCTATCTACGCGAGCTGTGCACGCAGCAGGGCATTCCGTTCAAGCCGCACGACGGCGCGGGCAAACTGCAGATCGAGATCTTCGAGAAGAACGCCGAACACACGTTCATGGATCCGACATTCGTGTACGCGTATCCCGCCGAGGTGAGTCCGCTGGCACGCGCGAACGACGCGGATCCGTTCCTCACGGATCGTTTCGAGTTCTTCGTCGCGGGCCGCGAGATCGCGAATGGTTTCTCCGAGCTCAACGACGCCGAGGACCAGGCGGCGCGTTTCCGCGCGCAGGTCGAGCGCAAGGAAGCCGGTGACGACGAAGCGATGTACTACGACGCGGACTTCGTGCGCGCGCTCGAATACGGCATGCCCCCGACCGCCGGACTCGGCGTGGGCATCGATCGCCTGGTGATGTTCTTCACCGACGCGCCGTCGATTCGCGACGTGTTGCTGTTCCCGCACATGCGTCCGGAATCGCATACGCCGTGAGCGAGCCGCGCAGCGACGCGCCGATCGGAGTTTTCGATTCGGGGGTCGGCGGCCTGACGGTGCTGCGCGCGCTCATCGCCGATTTGCCGCATGAGGATTTCGTGTATCTCGGCGACACCGCGCGCCTGCCGTACGGCACCAAGAGTCCGCAGACCGTGGCGCGTTATTCAGTACGGGCCGCGGAAGCTCTCGCGAGCCGCGGAATCAAGGCGCTGGTCGTCGCCTGCAACACCGCCTCCGCGAGCGCCTTGCCCAGCCTGCGCGAGCGCTTCCCGGACATGCCGGTCATCGGCGTGATCGAGCCGGGCGCGCGGGCCGCCTGTGAAGTCTCCGCGAGCGGCCGCATCGCGGTGCTGGCGACGGAGGGCACGGTGAAGGGCGGCGCGTACGAACGCGCGATCCGCGCGGTGCGCGCCGATGCCGTGGTCACACAGATCGCCTGCCAGATCTTCGTCGCGCTGGCCGAGGAGGGCTGGAGCGAGGGCGTCGCGGTCGAGTCGGTCACCGCCCGTTACCTGGCGCACCTCGATGCGCGGGTGGACACGGTGGTGCTCGGCTGCACGCATTTTCCGCTGCTGTCCGGCGCCATCGCGGCCGAGCTCGGGGCGACCCGCCGCGTGGTCGACTCGGCGGCCACCACGGCACGGGCGAGCAGGGAACTGCTGGCGCAGGGTGGCCTGCTGCGCGGCGCGGAGCATTCCGGCGCCATTAAACTCATGGCGACGGACAGCCCGGAACGCTTCGCGCGGGTCGGTGCGCGTTTCCTCGGCTCATCGATCGGCGTCCGCGAAGTCGAAACGATCGATCTTTAGACACTTTCCATAAGACGGTTACACTTGGCGCCCCGGCTGAGCCGGGTCGAGAACACGGGATGGGATTGATGAGAGAACGAACAGGTGTGCCGCACGACCGCGCCGTGATGCCCATGCGTTACGGTTTCGCGGACACGTTGACGGGACAATTGCACTTCCGCGCCTGCGGCGCGGGACCGGACATCGTGCTGCTTCCGTGGTTGCCGGCCAGCGGCCGCATGTATGAGCACATCATGCCGCAGCTGGCGCGCGCGGGTTTCCGCGCGATCGCGTTCGACATCGCGGGCACCGGCCGTTCGCACAAGAAGAACCGCAACTGGACCGTCCAGCAATACGCGGCCGATATTCTCGAAGCCTGCGGCTCGCTCCACACGGTGCCGTACACCGTGATCGGCGGGCGGTTCTCCGCCTCGATCGCCGTCGAGATGCTGCTGGCCTCGCCGGCGCAGGTGACGGGCGCCGTACTCGACGGAGTGCCGGGACTCGCGCCCGAAGAGCTGCGCAAGATGAGCACGCCGACCTCCGGACTCTCGCCGAAACTGTCGGACGACGGTGGCTATCGCAGCTTTCCTTTCGACGTGATGCTGCGGACGCTCAAGGAGTGGGACCCGTCATTCGAGCTCACGCCGGAAACGCTGCCCGTCGTCTACGAATACACGCGCGATTTCCTGGAGCTCGGTTACGAGGCCATCGCTTCCGGCGCCGACGCGGACGCGAAGGGAACGCGGCCCACGCACGACATCCTCGCGCGGCTCGGCGAAGTCTCGCAGCGCGTGCTGGTGATGACGTCGGACGCCGATATCCTCGCGCCCGCCTACAACCGCGCACTCGAGCGCGCGCGCAATTCGCGTGGCCACAAATTCGAAGGAAATCATCCGATCCTGAACCCCGCTCGCGCGGCCGAGTACGCCCAGGTGCTGGTCTCGTTCGCGCGCCGCTGATGCGCTGATTCGCGGTTCTGGTTCCGCTGGCGGAGGGCCGGCAGGAGTCTCGACGATGCAGATCTTGCTGATGCTGGCCGGCGCCTTTGTCGGTGGCGTCATGGGTGGTTGGGCAGGAGCGCTGGCGGGCGTGGCGCTGGGTTACGCCATCAGCGTGAACATCCAGTTGCGCGCGCGGCTCGACGAGATCGAAAGCACGGTCCGTCAGCTCGAGCTCAGCCGCACGATCGACGAACAAGCGCCGGCGAGGCCGGCCGCGCGGAACGTCGCGCCCATACCTGAACGGGTCGACGCCACCGAAGCGCGCGAGAGCGCGCCGGTTCCGGCGGTCGAGCCGCCTCCAATCCCCGCACCCCCGGCGCCGATTCCGCCGTTGGCTGCATCCCACCCCGAGCCCTTGAGACCTTTCCCGCCGCCACGCCCACGAGTCACGGCGAACGACGAGCCACCCGCGCTCGTCGCGTGGATCCGCGACTGGTTCCTCGGCGGCAATCTCGTCGTGCGTGTCGGCGTGCTGGTGCTGTTCATCGGCGTCGGCTTCCTGCTCAAGTTCGCGGCCGAGCGCAACATGCTGCCGATCGAATTCCGTCTCGCGGGCGCCGCGCTCGGCGGTGCGGCACTGCTCGTCATCGGCTGGCGCCTGCGAAACCGGTTGCGGCAATACGCGCTGGCATTGCAGGGCGGTGGCGTCGGCCTGCTGTATCTGACGGCCTTCGCGGCCTTGCGGCTGTACGACCTGCTGCCCGCGTCCGCGGTCTTCGCGATGCTGGTGGCGATTGCCGCGCTCTCGGCGTTCCTGGCCATCGGCCAGAACGCGCTCGCGCTGGCGGTGATGGGCGCGCTGGGTGGATTCCTCGCGCCGGTGCTGGCCTCGACGGGCCAGGGCAATCACGTGGTGTTGTTCGGTTATTACGCGCTGCTCAATGCCGGCATCGTTTCGATCGCCTGGTTCAAGGCGTGGCGTCCGCTCAACTTGCTGGCATTCGTGTTCACGTATGGCATCGGCACCGCGTGGGGAGTGTTGCGGTACGCGCCCGAGGATTTCGCGACGGTCGAGCCCTTCGTGATCCTGTTCTTCTTCATGTTCCTCGCCGTGGCCGTGTTGTTCGCATTGCGCACGGCGCCGCGGCTCACGGACTACGTCGACGGAACGTTGGTGTTCGGCACGCCGGTGATGACGATGCTGCTGCAGTCCGCGCTGGTGCGCGACCGCCCGTACGCGATGGCGTTCAGCGCGCTGGCGCTCGGCGCCATCTATCTACTGGCCGCGCGGTTCGCCTGGCGGCGCGCCGGTGAGGGGCTGCGCCTGCTCGCCGAATCCTTCCTCGCGCTCGGCGTGGCGTTCCTGACGCTCGCGGTGCCGCTGGCGCTCGACGGTCACTGGACCGCCGGCACGTGGGCGCTGGAAGGCGCGGCCATTTTCTGGGTCGGCGTGCGACAGGGGCGGGCGCTCGCGATCGGGTCGGGCCTGTTGCTGCAGCTCGGCGCCGCGGTGGCATACGCGTTGGGCCACGACGTCGCCCCGCACCAACTGCCGCTCGCCAACAGCGAATTCGTCGGAGCATTGCTGATCGCGGTCGGCGGATTCGTAACCGCTCGCATCGCCCACGTGCACCGCGAGCGGTTGCCGCAGTCCCTGGCTTCATCGACGGCCGTGCCGTTCTATTGGGCGCTCGCGTGGTGGACGTTCGCGGGCGCCAGCGAGATCAACGAGTTCCTGCCCGGGCCGCATCGCCTGCCCGCATTGCTGGCGTTCGTCACGGCGACCGCACTCGGCTGCGCCGCGTTGTCCCGCTGGAACGAATGGCGCGAGGCGCGTACGCCGACGCCGCTGCTGCTGCCCGTCATGATGATCGCCGCCATGCTCGCGGTTTTCGACGACGGCCATTTCCTCGTGGACGGCGGGTGGATAGCCTGGCCGTTCGCATTCGGAGCCTGGTTCTGGCTGCTGCGCTGGAAACATCGCCCGGAACTGTCGGGCGCGGAACCGGCGTTTCACGTCGCGACGCTGTGGTTTTTCGTCGCGTGGATCGCCTGCGAGTTGACCTGGTGGATCGCGCTGCCGGGGCTGGGAGATGCCGCGTGGCATCGCAGTGTGTCCGGTCTGGTGCCCGCGGCCGCCCTCGTGATCCTGCTGACGCCGTGGAGCCGCGCCCGCTGGCCGGTGAACGCGCATCCGGAGGCGTACGTCGGCGTCGCCGCCGGCGGCCTGGCCGCCTATCTATGGCTGTGGGTGCTGTCGATGTGTTTCGACGACGCCAGTGCGCGCCCCTTGCCCTATCTACCGGCGATCAACCCGGTCGAGATCGGTCAGGGCTTCGCCCTGGCCGCGATCGCGGGTTGGCTGCTCGGCCAGTGGCGCGCGCCGCACGCCTGGCTGCCCGTGCATACGCGTCGCGCCCTCGTGGCCGCCTTCGCGTTGGCGGCTTTCGCGGTGGCGAATGCCATCCTGCTGCGGGTCATCCATCACGTGACCGGCGTCGCGTACACGCCGGACGCGCTCGCGGCGTCCACGCTGGTGCAGGCGGCGCTGTCCATCTTCTGGGGTGCGCTCGCATTGCTGGCGATGGTGCTGGGCACGCGCCGGGCGGAGCGATGGGTGTGGTTCACGGGCGCGGCGCTGCTCGCCATCGCGCTCGCGAAGATGTTCCTGGTCGACCTGTCGCGCACCGGCACGGTGGCGCGCATCGTCTCGTTCATCGGCGTCGGTGTCCTGATGCTGATCATCGGACGATTTTCGCCCGCGCCACCGGCGGAGCCTCAACCGGAGAAAGCATGAAGCTGAAACGACGGCCGGGATGGCTGCCGACGCTCGCCGCGCTGTGCGTGGCGGTTCCGGCGCTCGGTGAGAACGTGCGTGACCAGTTCGCCTACGCCGCAACGGTCGCGCCGTGGCCCGGCGCGCCACTGCAGTGGTTCGAGCTGCCGCTCGCCGTGTACCGGGATGCGACCGATCAGGGCATGCGTGACCTGCGCGTGCTCAATGGCAGCGGCCAGGTCGTACCGTTCGCGTTGCAACGGCCGGCTTCCGAGGTCGAGCGGCCCGTGCCCGTGCTTCGGCTTCAGCAGTTTCCATTGCGGGGCGCGCAGGCCGAGGCGCCCTCGGCGTTGAGTCTCACGATTCGCGGCGATACGACGTCCCTCGAAGTGCAGGGTGGTGCGGCCGTCCCAGCCACCGCGCCGCTCGCCGCCTATCTGATCGACGCGCGCGGCGTCGATGCCATGGTCGAATCGCTGACGTTCGAACTAACACAGACCGCGCCGGATTTTTCGCTGTCCGCGACGCTCGAGACCAGCGACGACCTGGCGCGCTGGCGCCCGGTTGGGGGAACGGTGCCGTTGACGCGATTGCGCCATGGCGGCGCGCTGTTCGAGAACCTCACCGCTTCTTTCGCGCCCACGCGCGCGAACTACTGGCGCCTGCGCGCGCCGCCGGGCGCCACCTTGCCGGAATTCACCGGCGTCGTGGCCGCTCCGGTCGCCGGCAACGTCGCGGTCGCCAGGCGCGAGCAGTCCGTTCCCGGGCAGGCGGGCGCCAAGCCAGGCGAATACCTGTTCGATCTCGGCGCGCAGTTGCCGGTCGATCGGCTCGATCTCGAACTACCGGAAGTCAACACCGTCGCGCAGGTCGAATACTTCGCGCGCCGCGCGCACGACGCTCCGTGGCGACGCGTGACACGCGCGGGCGTCTACCGTCTGCAGGCGGCGAACGAGGAATTGCGCTCCCCGCCACAGGCGATATCCGTGGTTGCCAGCCGCTACTGGAGGGTGGTCGTCGACCCGCGCGGCGGCGGATTCGGCGCGGGTGTTCCCGCGCTGCGCACCGGCTGGTTGCCGCACCGGGTGGTGTTCGTGGCGCGGGGCGCCGCGCCGTTCGAGCTGGTGTATGGCAATTTCGTCGCGGAGAACGCGGAAACCGCGCTGCCGGACATTCTTCCGGGCGACACGCTGACCGCGGACGCGATGATCGCCCAGCCGTACGCACAGCTTTCCGAGCCGCGGATCGCCGGGGGCCTGGAGCGTCTGATGGCGCCCGCCCCCTCGGGCAGATGGCGCATCGCGGTCCTCTGGGCCGCGCTCGGCGTCGGGGTGCTCTCGCTCGGGGCGGTGGCCTGGCGCCTCGCGCGCCAGATGCGGGTGAGTAGTTAGGCGCGTTATTCGGGCAGGGCGTACGGCAGCGGCAGCGGACCTTCCAGCCGGATGGCCGCGCCATCCTCGCCGCCCGCGGCGGGGGCTTCGTCACCCGCCGGAGTGAAATTGCCCACCGCCAGCACTTCCTGTCCGCCCGCCGCGGAGGGGGCGGCCCGCACGATCACCAGCGGCCGACCGTCCGGAGCGCGCGCCGCGTCGCCGGGGCGGAGCGGTTCGCCGCCCGCGTATCGCCAGCGTTGCATCCGGCGTTTCACACGGCCGCGGTAGTGCGCGCGCGCGATGACTTCCTGCCCGGTATAACAACCCTTGTCGAAGGCGATCGCACCCAACAGGTCGAGATTCAGCATCTGCGCGACGAAGGTTTCGCGGGTCGCGGCAAAGATCTGTGGAAGTCCCGCTCGCACATCATGTTCTTCCCACTGCGCGCGCGTGAGTTCGTCTGCCGCGGCGGCGTCGCCGTTCGCGTTCGCGAGCGCCATCCATCGTCCGCCCCATTCGACCGATGCCAGTGCATCCGGCCGCGGGTCCGGACAGCCAATCACCCGCAGGCTCGACGAGACGTCCTCGATGCGCACCTTCGCGCGCAGGACATACTTGCGCAGGCGGTTCATGACGTCCGCGGCGAGCTCGCCAGGCAGGATGGCGAACAATTCGTCCGGCGCCGTCCGTGCGAGCGCGAGCAGCGCGACGACACGTCCCTGGGGGTTGTGCAGGCCCGCGAGCGTGCTCTTGCCCACGCTGAGCTTCTCGATTTCCGCCGAGAGCTGGCCTTGCAGAAAACGCGCTGCATCCGGCCCGCGGATCGCGAGCACGCCCAGCGCGGTGGCGCCCGCGCTCAGATCGATGCAAACCGGCTTGCTCATCTTTGTTTTGTCAGGGATTTCAAGTGGTCGGGAACTGACGATTCTGGCAGAATTCGCGCCCGTGCCGAATGCCCATCCCGCAGACACCGACGAGAACACCAAGGTGGTTCAGCCGCCGCCGGCACCCGAGCCGCAACCCGGCGAATCCGGGGGCCCTCCGGGTCCGGAACCCACTCGTTTCGGTGATTGGGAAAGAAATGGTCGCTGCATCGACTTCTAGGAACCGGTCCTGATGCCTTCCCGCCCACTGTCACCGCACCTCGGCGTGTACAAGTTCATGTACACGATGTCGCTTTCGATCCTGCATCGGATCACCGGGTGCGTGGCGACGGTGGGATTCCTCGTCTTCGTCTGGTGGCTGATGGCGCTCGCCTCGGGCCCCGACGCCTACGCGACCGCGATGCGTTGCCTGTCGAGCGCGTTCGGCAAACTACTGCTCGTGGGCTTCACGTTCTCTTTCGTCTACCACTTCTGCAACGGCATCCGTCACCTGGTGTGGGACACGGGCCGTGGGCTCGAACGCGCGCAGGCGCGGCGCAGCGGAGCGGCGGTGGTCGTCGCGTCGCTGCTGCTGACGGCGCTGGTGCTGTGGTTCGCCTGCCAGGCAATGGGCGGGGAGTCGATCCCATGAGCCTGCGCACGCCGCTCGGCAAAGTACTCGGTCGCGGCGCGGCCGGCGAGGGCGTCGGGCACTGGTGGGTGCAGCGCGTCACGGCGGTCGCATTGCTGCTGCTGACGACGTCGTTCGTCATCAGTCTGCTGGGCCACTCGCTGCAGTCCTACGAAGAGATGCGCGCCTGGTTGTCGCAGCCCTGGACCGCGGTGATCACGATCCTGCTGATCCTCACGCTCGCGTGGCACTCGAAGCTCGGCGTGCAGGTGGTCATCGAAGACTACGTGCACGGCAAGGGCGCCAAGACTGTGCTGTTGCTTTCCTCGATCTTCGTGCACGCCGGCGCGGCCGTCGTCGGCGTGTTCGCGATCCTCGTGCTCGCGTTATGACCAAAGAATACGAATTCATCGATCACACCTACGACGTCGTCGTGGTCGGCGCCGGCGGCGCCGGGCTGCGCGCGACCCTCGGGCTCGCCGAGGCCGGTCTATCTACCGCCTGCCTGACGAAGGTGTTCCCGACCCGCAGCCATACGGTTGCGGCGCAGGGCGGCATCTCGGCCGCGCTCGGCAACATGGGCGAGGACGACTGGCGCTTCCATTTCTACGACACCATCAAGGGCTCGGACTGGCTCGGCGACCAGGACGCCATCGAGTTCATGTGCAAGGAAGCGCCGGCCGCGGTCATCGAGCTCGAGCACTACGGCGTGCCGTTCTCGCGCACGGCGGACGGGCGCATCTACCAGCGGCCGTTCGGCGGCATGACCACGAACTACGGCAAGGGCACTGCGCACCGCACCTGCGCGGCGGCGGACCGCACGGGCCACGCGATGCTGCATACCTTGTATCAGCAGTCGATCAAGCATCACGCCGAGTTCTTCATCGAATACTTCGCTTTGGATCTCATCATGCAGGACGGTGCCTGCCGCGGCGTGGTCGCGCTCGACATGGCGACGGGCCGCCTGCATCGCTATCGCGCGCACACGGTGATCCTCGCGACCGGCGGTTACGGCCGCGCGTATTTCTCCTGCACGTCCGCGCACACCTGCACGGGCGACGGCGGTGGCATGGCGTTGCGCGCGGGACTGCCGATGCAGGACATGGAGTTCGTGCAATTCCATCCCACCGGCATTTACGGCTCGGGGTGTCTCATCACCGAAGGCTCGCGCGGCGAGGGCGGTTACCTGACCAACTCCGAAGGCGAACGCTTCATGGAGCGTTACGCACCGAACGCGAAGGACCTCGCCTCGCGCGACGTCGTCTCGCGTTCGATGACCATCGAGATCCGGGAAGGCCGCGGCGTCGGCAAACACCAGGACCACATCTATCTACACCTCGAGCATCTCGGCCCCGAGGTGATCCATGCGCGCCTGCCCGGCATCGCCGAGACCGCGCGCATCTTCGCGGGAGTCGACGTCAACAAGGATCCGATCCCGGTGCTGCCGACGGTGCACTACAACATGGGCGGAATCCCCTGCAACGTGCACGGCGAAGTCGTCACGATGAAAAACGGCGATCCCGATACCGTGGTGCCGGGGCTCATGGCCGTCGGCGAGGCCGCGTGCGTTTCCGTGCACGGCGCGAACCGTCTCGGCAGCAATTCGCTGCTCGACCTCGTCGTCTTCGGTCGCGAGGCGGGCCGCCATGCGGCCACCGTGGTCAAACCGGGCCAGTCGCATGCGCCACTGGCGAAGGACGCCGGCGATTTCGCCGTCGCGCGGCTCGATCGGCTGCGCAATGCCAAGGGCTCGCGCAGCACCGCCGATATCCGCCTCGAAATGCAGAAGACCATGCAACGCGACGCGGCCGTCTTCCGTACGGGGCAGACTTTGAAAGAGGGCGTCCAGGCGCTGGGCAAGACGCATGCGTCGTTCGCCGACGTGCGCATCGCGGATCGTGGGCTCATCTGGAACACCGATCTCATCGAAACGATCGAGCTCGACAACCTGCTTGGCCAGGCGACCGCGACCATTGTTTCCGCCGAGAATCGCCAGGAAAGCCGCGGTGCGCATGCACGCGAGGACTTCAAGGAGCGCGATGACGCGAACTGGCAGAAGCACACGTTGTGCTGGGTCGACGATGCGGGCAAGACGCGCATCGAATACCGCCCGGTTCACATGAACACGCTCACGACGGACGTCGAGCCGATTCCGCCGAAGGCGCGCACTTACTGACGAGCAGGACGATGGCCGAATTCATGCTTCCCGCCAACTCGAAGATCGACAAGTCCGCCGGCAAGACGCACAAGGCGCCCGCCGGCGCGAAGCATGTCCGCAAGTTCGTGATCTACCGCTTCGATCCGGATTCCGGGCAGAACCCGCGCATGGACACCTACGAAGTGGACATGGACAGCTGCGGTCCGATGGTTCTGGACGCGCTCATCAAGATCAAGAACGAGATCGACTCCACGCTCACGTTCCGTCGTTCGTGCCGCGAGGGCATCTGCGGCAGCTGCGCCATGAACATCGGCGGCCTCAACACGCTGGCCTGCACCAAGGCATGCAGCGAGGTGAAGGGCGACGTGAAGATCTATCCACTGCCGCACATGCCGGTGGTGAAGGATCTGGTTCCCGACCTCACGAACTTCTACGCGCAATACGCCGCGGTGAAGCCCTGGCTGCAGACGCGCACGCCCGCCCCGCCGGATCGTGAACGTCCGCAATCGAAGGAAGACCAGGAAAAGATCGATCGTCCCTCGGCTTGCATTCTCTGCGCCTGCTGCTCGACTTCCTGTCCGAGCTACTGGTGGAACAGCGATCGTTATCTCGGGCCCGCGGCGCTGCTCGCGGCCTACCGGTGGATCATCGATTCGCGCGACGAGGCCACCGGCGAACGACTCGACGATCTCGAGGATCCGTTCCGGTTGTATCGCTGCCATACCATCATGAACTGCACCGAGGCCTGCCCGAAGGACCTCAACCCGGCCAAGGCAATCGCCGAAATCAAGAAGATGATGATCGATCGGCAGCACTAGCCGTGAACGTTGAAATTCGCCGCTTGCAGTGGCGTTGTCGGCGGGGGATGAAGGAGCTCGACCTGCTCCTCACGCGGTATCTGAAAGAACGATTCGTTCGAGCGACAAGCGAAGAACAAGCCGCCTTCATCGAATTTCTCGAATTGCCCGACCCTGAAATCGCCGGCTATCTCATCGCGGGCGATGAACCCGAAGATCCACGCCGCGCCGCGTTGTGCCGCGCACTCCTGCAATCGGATTGAAATCAGCCCCTCACGGCGCACCGCGCTGCTGTGGTTCGGTTGGTTGTTGGCCCTGTGTTGCGCGATTTTTCACGGAGTCGCTCTGCCATTTCTTGCGCGCCTGGCCATTTGCGCGGCCATCGTGGGGATCTGCCTGCCTGTCAGCTGGTCCAGCGTCCTCGTGCTGGGGTCGAAGGCGGTGCGGCGGCTGGATTGGTCCCAAAGCGGGGGATTCACCGCCTATTCGGGGCCGACGCTGACCCCGAGCCCCGCTGGACTGGCGAGGGGCTCTTTTCGGCTCGGCAACCAGGTACTGGTACTGCGTCTGTCGACCGGGTTTGGCGTACGCTTCGTTCTAATCGATGTCTCGGTTCAGGATCCGGTGTCCTTCCGGAGGCTTTGCCGGTACCTGAAAACCCATTCTCGCCGCCCGCCGCCGGGTTCGGGCCCGCCAAGCTGATACCATCCGCCCCACAGGCTTTGAAGTGCGTCACGAGGCATTGAAAATCATTCGATTAGACCCGCTGGCGGCGGAAACTTTCGCCGGCGTTCAGGGTCTATTCAGCCTTCACGGAGCCGGGGTGCTCCCGTGACCGTTGAAGAGAGTGACCTGGTTCTCGTCAAGCGCGTACAGCGTGGAGACAAGACCGCGTTTGATCTGCTGGTGCGCAAGTACCAGCACAAGGTGGTGAAGCTGGTGTTGCGTTACGTGCGAAACCCGGCGGAAGCGGAAGACATTGCCCAGGAAGCCTTCATCAAAGCTTATCGGGCGTTGCCGCAGTTCCGCGGCGACAGTGCCTTTTATACCTGGATGTACCGCATCGCGATCAATACGGCGAAGAATCAGCTCGCTTCTCGAGATCGCAGTCCCATCGCGTATGACCTCGACCTGACTGATCCTGAGGAGTCGCACAGCGTGCAGACGAAGCTTCAGGATCCGGATACGCCCGAGGGGATGGCGCTCACGGAAGAAATTCGCGGCATCGTGAACTCTGCGATCGAAGGACTGCCTGAGGAACTCAAGACAGCCATTGTATTGCGAGAGCTCGATGGCCTGAGTTACGAGGAAATTGCAGCGGCGATGGAGTGTCCGGTGGGCACGGTGCGCTCGCGAATTTTCAGGGCGCGCGAAGCGATCGACAAACGCCTGCGCGAAGTTTTTGAAGGCGGCCTGGGCCGCACCGAGGAAATGGTATGACGGAAGAGCGCCACAGCGAGCAACCAGTCGAGCGGCATGCGGAGCGGGATAGCCAGCTCTCCGCGATGTTCGACGGGGAGTTGCCAGCAGGCGAATGCGAATTACTCGCACGACGCCTCGTGAAAGATGAATCGCTGCGCGCGCAATGGTCCCGTTACTCCATGATCGGTGCGGCGTTGCGTGCCGAGCGTGGGGTCGTGTTGCATGACCGTGTTGCCTGGCGTGTGCAGAACGCGCTGGCCCAGGAGCCTTCGTACGGCGAAGCCTCCGCCAACGTCCGCGGTATCGCCGCGACGCCGTCTGGAAAATCCGGCTTCGCCACTGAGCCGTGGATGAGGTTCGCGCGTCCGGTCGCGGGCGCCGGCATCGCCGCGGGTGTCGCGGCAGTTTCGATCCTGTGGTTGCAGAACCAGGAGGGCGTCGAGCCCCTGATGGCGAGCACCGCGGCGCCGTCCATTTCCGTCGAAGCGGGCCAGGAGGCGAGCGGCCTGACCGCCGCGGCGCCGGGTGCGTCCATTTCCAATGGCGAACCGGAGCGCTACGTGACTCCGCAGCCCAGCAACCAGACGAGCATCGGACCGCCGGCCCGCCTGGCGAACTATGTCGTCGCCCATAGCGAATATTCGGGCCCGCTTTCCCGCCGGCTCGCGCTCCTCGGACTCGTCGCGACGGATCCCGCGGATTCGGCTGCGTTTCCGGAGTCCACGGAAGTGAACGTCGGCATGGACGCGGAGGCGAACGATGCGCCGTAACTTGCACGCGGGCGTGCGCGGCAATGCGGCAAGACTGGCCGCGATTTCATTGTTGTTCGGAGTGGGAATCGCAATCGGCGCTGAACCCAAGGAATGGCTCGAGCGCATGAATCACGCGCTCACGACGCGCAACTACGTCGGCGTGTTCACGCACGTGCACGGCGGCCGCGTCGAGACCCTGCGCATCATCCACCGGGTGCGTGGCAAGGAAGTCTCCGAACGCCTGTTGTCGCTCGACGGCTCGGGCCGCGAGTTCATCCGTGAAGGCGACGAGCTCACCTGCTATTTCCCCGACAAGCGCACGGTGCTCGTCGAGCGACGCGCTCCGGATGGTCCGCTGCTCGGCGCGCTGCCGGCGTTCGAAGAGGGCGACTCGAAGGTCTACGAAATCCGCGGCGGCGAGCGCGAGCGGCTGCTCGGTCGCATGACCCGCGTGGTCGCACTGCATCCGCGTGACGAATACCGTTATGGCTATCGTCTGTGGATCGATGAGCAGACCTCGATGCCGTTGAAGACGCAGCTTTGCACGTCATCCGGCGAGGTCATCGAGCAGATCGTGTTCTCCAACATCGATCTGCCCGAGCGTATTCCGAACTCGATGTTCAAGCCCCTGGTCGATGCGTCCAGCTATCGCTGGCTGCGTGCTGACCGCCACCTCGCGAACAATGCGGCCCCACCGGCCCTGTGGGAAGCGATGAGGCTGCCTCCGGGTTTCCGCATGGCCACGCGTTCCGCGCAGGCGCTGCCCGGTTCGAGCGAGCCGGTCGCCCACCTGGTTTTCACCGATGGCATTGCATCCGTGTCCGTATTCGTCGAGCCGCGCAAACCCGATTCGCAGACTGCCCAGGGTCCGGCGCGCGTCGGATCCTCTTCGGCTTTCTCGACCGTCATCGACGACCATCAGGTCACGGCGGTGGGCGAAGTGCCGCCTAACACCGTGAAGTTCATCGCCACGCAGGTCAAGGCCTCGAAGGCCGCCACGCAGGCGCTCGGAATCGCGCCGGCCGCGCCGCCGCGGAAGTGATTCCGCCGGACGAGACTCACTTCCTGCCGCCGGGCCTCGTCGTCGTCAGCCGCGAAGGTTGTGGCCTGTGCGACGACATGCTCCACGAACTCGCGGAGCTGGATCGCGCACATGCCCTCCCGCCGATCAAGGTCGTGGATGTGGATGGCGATCCGGAGCTCGTCCGCCGCTATGGGCTCAAAGTGCCGGTATTGCTGCTCGATGGCAGCGTGATTTGCCATTACACGCTGAATTCCAACGAACTTTTGCGCATCCTGAAGCTATAATCGCGCGCTCATTTTGCCGGCGCATCGGGTCGCACACCTGCGGTCCCGACGGCGGCAGGCCGACCTCGAGCCTCGATGCAACGCATACGCAACTTTTCGATCATTGCCCACGTCGACCACGGCAAGTCCACCCTGGCGGACCGGTTCATCCAGATTTGCGGCGGTCTCGCCGCCCGCGAAATGCAGGAGCAGGTCCTCGATTCGCTCGCGCTGGAGCGGGAGCGGGGCATCACGATCAAGGCCCAATCGGTCACTCTTTATTACACCTCGCAGCGCGACGGCGAGCGTTACCAGCTCAACCTGATCGATACCCCGGGGCACGTCGACTTCTCGTATGAAGTCTCGCGCTCCCTGGCGGCCTGCGATGGGGCGCTGCTCGTCGTCGATGCGACGCAGGGCGTCGAGGCGCAAAGCGTCGCCAATTGCTACACGGCCACGGAGCTCGGCCTCGAGGTCGTGCCGGTCATCAACAAGATCGACCTTCCATCGGCGGATCCCGCCCGTGTCACCAAGGAGATCGAAGCGGTCATCGGCATTCCCGCCGACGATGCGCTCCAGGTGTCCGGCAAGACGGGCGAGGGCGTCGAGGAACTGATCGAACGCCTCATCGAGCGCATTCCTGCCCCGAAAGGTGATCCGGCCGCGCCCTTGCAGGCGCTGATCGTGGACTCCTGGTTCGACAACTACGTGGGCGTCGTCACGCTGGTGCGTATCGTCAACGGCACCATCAAGGCCGGCGACAAGATGCGCGTGATGTCCACGGGCCGTGCGCACCTGGTCGACAAGGTCGGCCGCTTCACGCCGAAATCCGTGCCGGCCAAGGAACTTGGCCCCGGCGATGTGGGTTTCGTGATCGGCGGCATCAAGGAAATCGACGGCGCGCCCGTGGGCGATACCATCACGCTGGAACGTCAGCAGGCCGCCGAGCCGTTGCCGGGCTTCAAGCAGGTCAAGCCGCGCGTGTTCGCCGGCATGTTTCCGATCGCCTCAGACGACTACGACAAGTTCCGCGACGCGCTGAGCAAGTTGCGCCTCAACGATTCCGCGCTGCACTACGAGCCGGAAGTCTCCGGCGCGCTGGGCTTCGGTTTCCGCGTGGGATTCCTGGGCCTGCTGCACATGGAGATCGTGCAGGAGCGCCTCGAACGCGAATACGAGATGGACCTGGTCACCTCGGCGCCCACGGTGGTGTACGAGGTCACGACCACGGATGGCGAGACGCTGAACGTGGACAACCCGGCCAAACTACCGCCGGTGGACAAGATCGGGGAACTGCGCGAGCCCATCATCCTCGCCAACATCCTGGTGCCGCCGGATCACGTGGGCGGTGTGCTGCAGCTGTGCGCGGACAAGCGCGGCGTGCAGAAGAAGATGCTGTACCTGGGCACCCAGGTGTCGCTGCAGTACGAACTGCCGCTCGCCGAGGTGGTGCTCGATTTCTTCGACCGCCTCAAGTCGACGAGCCGCGGCTACGCGTCGTTCGACTACGACTTCAGTCATTTCCAGACCGCGCCGCTGGTGAAGCTCGACGTGCTCATCAACGGCGACAAGGTGGACGCGCTGTCCATCATCGTCCACAAGGATTCGGCCTACGAGCGCGGCCGCCAGCTCGTCGACAAGATGCAGGAGCTGATTCCGCGCCAGATGTTCGAGGTCGCGGTGCAGGCGGCCATCGGCAGTCATATCATCGCCCGCGCGACCGTGAAGGCCCTGCGCAAGAACGTGCTCGCCAAGTGTTACGGTGGCGACATCTCGCGCAAGAAAAAGCTGCTGGAGAAGCAGAAAGAAGGCAAGAAGCGCATGAAGAACATCGGCCAGGTGGAGATCCCGCAGGAAGCGTTCCTCGCCGTGCTCAAGGTGGGAAAGAAGTAGGCCGGAAACCAGGCAAGAAAGATGATCAAACAACTGCTCGACCTGCTGATCCTTCTCCTCGCGGTGCTGGCGGTTCCGGTGGTCCTCGTCTGTATCTACGACCAATTCGTGCTCGGCCCGAAGCGGCCCGTGACCGCGGAGGGGGTGCCCGAGCCCGGGCCGCGCTACGTGCAGATCGCGCACAAACTGCTGCCCTTCGTGATCATCGGCGCGGTGCTGTTCATCGGAGCGCCCAAGGTGTTCGGCTGGGTCAAGGAACTTGCGGTGCCGCTGAGCTGGCTCGCGGCGCCAGTCGGCGTGTGGTGCGCCCTGGACAGCTGGCTGTTCGCGCCGCGCCGCGCCATTGCCGCGGGCTCCGCGAGGGTCCCGGATCCGCCGCTGCTGCGTGCCGCCTATGCAGTGCTGCCGGTGCTCGTCATCGCGGTCATCGTGCGCATGATCACCGCGGAGACGCTCGACTTCAGCCTCGTGCTGCTGGTGCTGTCGGTCGCGACCGGCATCGTCTGGGCGATCGACCACTTCGTGTTCCGAAAGCCGCGCGAAGCGGCCGCCGCGGCGGCCAAGCCGGCGCCGGTCGCGCTGCCCGAACCGGGCACCGTCGACTATGCGCGCAGCTTTTTTCCGGTCGCATTCATCGTGCTGCTGGTCCGGGCGTTCATCTTCGAACCATTCCGCATTCCGTCGGATTCGATGATGCCAACGCTGCTCGACGGCGATTTCATCGTGGTCAACAAGTATTCCTACGGGCTGCGCTGGCCGGTGATCAACGAGAAGTTCGTCGATGTCGGAACGCCGCAGCGCGGCGACGTCGTCGTGTTCCGCTACCCGCCGAATCCGAGCATGAACTACATCAAGCGTCTCGTGGGTCTGCCCGGCGACCGCGTCGAGGTGCGAGGCGATCAGCTCATCATCAACGGGGAGATGATTCCGCAGGTCGAAGCGGGCCGCTTCACCGATGGCTGTTACATCGACATGCGCCTATCTACCGAACGGCTGGGTGGGCACGAGCACCAGGTGATCTCATGCCATTCGCCGGTGGGCCCGGTCCGCGCCTACCAGTACGGGGCCAGCCTCGAAGGCCTGCCAAAATGCGATCGACGGAGAATGGCGCTGGGGAATGAAGAGCTGATCTGCAGCGAGTCGCCGCCGGGTGACTGGCGCGATCGCAGTGACTTCGTTTTCCCCCAGGTCGTGCCCGCGGGGCACTACCTGATGATCGGCGACAATCGCGACAACAGCGAAGACAGCCGCGTGTGGGGCTTCGTCCCCGAGGCGAATCTGGTCGGAAAAGCCACGCGAATCTGGTTCAATTTCGACATGCAGCGCTCCCAGTGGGTCAACACCGGGCGCATCGGCCAGAGCATTGAATGACGACATCGACGATTGCACCAAACAACGGGCGTTCGGGAGGACGTATGCGCAGACAACGCGGCGTGACGATGATCGGTTGGATATTCTTGTTGATTCCCATGGCAATCACACTGTATGCCGCGATCCGGGTCGCGCCGGAATACATGAACTACTTCAAGGTGGTCACGGCGATGAAAGAAACGGCTTCGCAGCTCAAGGGCGACGAAACCCTGTCGCCGACGGCGATCCGGGGCGCGCTCGGAAAGCGCTTCGACACGGGGTACGTGGACGAGCCGACCGCGAAGGATATCGATGTCGCGCGCGGCGCCGATGGCTGGACGATGACCGCCGACTACGAGAAAACCGTCCCGCTGTTCGGCAACCTGCATCTCCTCATGGCATTCAACCAGACGGTGACCATCAACTGAATGCGATGGCGCTCATGGGCATGATCCCGGCCAGCCAGGTGGACGCGCTCGCCGCGCGGCTGGAGTACGAACCGCGCGACCGCGCGTTGTTCGTCGTCGCGCTCACGCATCGCAGCGCCGACGGACCCAACAACGAGCGCCTGGAGTTCCTGGGCGACTCGGTGCTGAACCTGTTGCTTTCCGAGCGCCTGTACCGCGAATTCCCGACGGCGAGCGAGGGCGACCTCTCGCGCCTGCGCGCGCGGCTGGTGAGCGAGGAGCCGCTGGCCGAGGTCGCGCAGGTCATGAAGCTCGGCGAGCTGCTGCACCTGGGATCGGGCGAGCTCAAGACCGGCGGCTTCCGCCGACAGTCGATCCTCGCGGACGCCTTCGAGGCGCTGTGCGGCGCGCTGTATCTCGATGGCGGACTGGAAGTCGTACGCGCGAAAATCGGACCCATGTTCGAAGCCCGCATCGCTTCCCTGCCAGAGCCCGCGACGCTCAAGGACGCGAAGACCCGGCTGCAGGAACGTCTGCAGTCGAAGGGCCGCCCGCTGCCGGTGTACACCGTGAAACGCACGAGCGGCGAGCCGCACGCGCAAGTGTTCCTGGTGTCGTGCGTGCTGCCGGACACGGGCCTCGAAACCGAAGGCGAGGGCGCGAGCCGCCGTCGCGCCGAGCAGATCGCGGCGCAGGCGGCGCTGAACGCGCTGGGCTCCGATGAGTAACGAAGCGCCATTCCGCGCCGGATTCGCGGCACTCGTCGGCCGGCCGAACGTCGGCAAGTCGACGCTGCTCAATGCCCTGGTCGGCGAAAAACTCTCGATCGTCACATCGCGGCCGCAAACCACCCGGCATCGCGTGCTCGGCGTGCTCAACCGGCCGGGAATGCAGATCGCCTTCGTCGATACGCCGGGACTGCATCTCGGCGAACGGCGCGCGCTCAATCGCGCGATGAACCGCACCGCGGCCGCCGCGCTCGCCGATGCGGATCTCGTGGTGTTCGTCGTCGAGGCCCTGCGCTTCGGCGAGGAAGACGAAGCGGTGCTGAAGCGCATCAAGGACAGCGGCCGCGACGCGATCGCGGTCGTGAACAAGGTCGACAAGGTCAATCCCAAGGACAAACTACTGCCGTTCGTGGCCGAGCTCGCGGCGCTACACGGGTTCCTGGACGTCGTGCCGGTATCGGCGGAGAAAGGCGCGAATCTCGACCGCCTCGTCGAGGTCATCGCGTCGCGCCTGCCCGAGTCCCCCGAGCTGTTCCCGCCCGAGCAGCGCACCGATCGGGGCGAGGATTTCCAGATCTCCGAGACCATCCGCGAGAAGCTCACGATGGAGCTCGTCGAGGAGGTGCCCTACGGCATCGCCGTCGAGATCGAGCAGAAGAAGGAAGAGGGCGAACAACTCGTCATCGACGCCGTCATCTGGGTCGATCGGGCCGGGCAGAAGCCCATCGTCATCGGTGCGAAAGGTGAGCGGCTCAAGCGCGTGGGCCAGAAGGCGCGCCAGGAGCTCAACAAGCGGCTCGGACGCCGGCTGCACCTCAATCTCTGGGTGAAGGTGCGCGAGGATTGGGCCGACGATGCGCGGGCGCTCGCGCAACTCGGTATGGAATAGTCGCCTCATGCAGCCCCGGGAACGCATCGCGCTCGAGCCGGCCTTCGTGCTGCACCATCGGGAGTATCGCGACACCAGCCGGATTCTCGACGTCTTCACCGCCCGGCACGGGCGGCTCACCCTGTTCGCGCGCGGCGCGCGCGGACCCAAGTCGAAGCTCGCGTCGCTGCTCATGCCATTCCGCCCGCTGCTGGTCTCATGGACGGGACGCGGCGATGCCGCGCAGCTGTCCGCCGCCGAGCCGGGTGGTGAGGCGCTGACCCTTCCGCCCGGACGGGTGATGGCCGGCTTCTACCTCAACGAACTCATCATCAACCTGACTACCCGGCACGATCCGCAGCCGCAGCTGTTCGAGGATTACGCACGCACCGTCGCCCGCCTGTGTCTCGACTCGCAGCCCGAGCCCGCGCTGCGGGTCTTCGAGAAGCGGCTGCTCGAGTCTATCGGTTACGGCCTCGAGATCGACGTTTTGCCGGATATCCATTATCAATATCGACCGGCGCAGGGACTGAGCGAAGTGCGCGAGGACGCTCCCGGAAGTTATTCCGGGCGCTGTCTCATCGCATTGCGCGAAGAGTCGCTCGACGACCCGCAGGCGCTCGACGCCGCGCGGCGCGTGTTGCGCCAGGCACTGGACCACTGTCTCGAAGGCCGTGAGTTGCGCACCCGCACGGTTGCGCGCGCGATGACACGGCGAGGGTTGCAAACTTGAGTGTCAGATCCGGCGGGCCCATAGCGCTCGGCATCAACATCGATCACGTCGCCACCGTCCGCCAGGCGCGCCGCGCGCCGTACCCGGATCCCGTGCATGCGGCCCTGCTGGCGGAACAGGCCGGCGCGGACAACATCACGCTGCACCTGCGCGAGGATCGGCGCCACATCCAGGATCGCGACGTGCACAGCCTGCGTCCGCTGCTGCAGACGCGCATGAACCTCGAGATGGGTCTCACCCGCGAAATGATCGGGATCGCGATCGGCGTGCGGCCGCATGACTGCTGTCTCGTGCCCGAGAGCCGCCAGGAAATCACCACCGAGGGTGGGCTCGACGTCGCCGCGGATCTCGAGCGCGTGGCTGCGGGCGTGAAGGAGCTGGCGGCGGCCGGCATTCGCGTCGCGTTGTTCATCGGCCCGGACCCGGCGCAGATCGATGCCGCGAAACGCTCCGGCGCGCCCGTCATCGAGCTGCACACCGGAAACTATGCCGACTCGAGCGGCGCCGCGCAGGCGCGCGAACTCGAGCGGCTCGCGAGCGCGGCGAAATACGCCGCGGGGCTTGGCCTCGAGGTTCACGCCGGCCACGGACTCACGTACAACAACGTGACGCCCGTCGCGGCCATTCCCGAGATCGTCGAGCTCAACATCGGCCATTGCATCGTCGCGCGCGCGATCTTCACCGGGCTCGATGCCGCGGTGCGCGACATGAAGGCGCTGATGCAGGATGCGCGCCGATGATCTTCGGAATCGGCGTCGACGTGCTCGAGGCCGCGCGCGTGAAGAAGCTTTTCGACAAATACGGTGAGCATTTCGTCGAGCGCCTGCTCATGCCGGCCGAACGCGCGCAAATGTCCAAGACGAAGCGGACCGAACGGTTCCTCGCGATGCGTTTCGCGGCCAAGGAAGCCATCGTGAAGGCCATGGGAACGGGCTTCGCGAATGGCATCTGGATTCGTGACGTGGGCGTCGTGCAGAACGCCTGGGGCCGGCCCGAGGTCGTCTATTCACCGCGCGGCGAGAAGGTGCGCCGCCAGCTCGGCATCGGTGGCGGACACGTGACGCTCACCGATGAAGCGGGTCTCATCGTCGCGGTCGCGGTGCTCGAGACCGCCGAACCGGCGAAACGCGCCGCGCGCAAACGGGCGCGACGCAAGAACGTGCGTTCCGCGACGCGCCGCCGGGTGCGCCGATGAACACACTGGTTTTCGACATCGAGACGGTGCCGGACGTGGAATTCGGCCGTCGTTTGTTTGGCCTCGACGGACTCTCCGACGACGAAGTCGGCAAGGCGATGCAGGCGCGCGCGCGGCAGGAATCGGGCAGCGATTTCCTGCCGCACGACCAGCATCGCATCGTCGCGATCTCCTGCGCGTTCCGCTCGCGCGAGGGATTTCGCGTGTGGAGTCTCGGCGAGGAGTCCGCCTCCGAGCGCGAGCTCGTCATGCGGTTCTTCGATGGCATCGAGAAATTCTCACCGGACCTCGTGAGCTGGAATGGCGGCGGCTTCGACCTGCCCGTGCTGCATTACCGCGCATTGCGGCACAGGGTGCAGGCGCCTCGCTACTGGGAAACCGGCGACGAGGACAACGCATTCCGCTACAACAACTATCTAGGGCGCTTTCACTGGCGGCACATCGACGTGATGGACGTGTTGTCCGGATACCAGGCGCGCGCGCGGGCTTCGCTGTCGGATGCGGCCGTGCTGCTCGGTTACCCGGGCAAACTCGGTTTCGACGGATCGCAGGTGTGGGACGCGTATCGCGCGGGCGACCTCACGCGCATCCGCCATTACTGCGAGACCGATGTCATCAACACCTGGCTGGTCTTCCTGCGCTTCCAGCACATGCGCGGCCGGCTCACGGATGTCGGACTAGACGATGAGCTCGCGCGTACGCGGGCGTGGCTCACCGAGGCGCGTCTGCCGCACTTCGACGAGTTTCTCGCCGCCTGGCCCGCGACCTCGGGCGAGGAGACGGTCTCGTGAGCCGCGCGTCGCGCGCGGCCAATGCCGTGCCAGAAACGGGCGTGGTCGCGGATCTGACCCACGAGGCCGAAGGCGTGGTGCGAGCGGCGGAAACGCAGGGCAAGACCGTGTTCGTCGCCGGCGCGTTGCCGGGCGAGCGCGTTTCCTTCCGGCGTCGCAGCTTCCACAAGAGTCACGACGAGGCCGAGCTCCTCGAAGTGCTCGAGGCCTCGCCTGACCGCGTCACACCGCGCTGCGCGCATTTCGGTGTGTGTGGCGGTTGCGCGCTCCAGCACCTCGACCCCGCGAAGCAGATCGCCGCGAAGCAGAACGAGCTCGCCGCCAACCTGGAGCGCATCGGCAAGGTGACGCCCGAAACCTGGCTGCAGCCTTTGTTAGGCCCCGTCTGGGGCTATCGCCGCCGCGCGCGCCTGTCGTCCCGCTTCGTGTCGAAGAAGGGCCGCAGCCTCGTGGGATTCCGCGAGAAGCAGGGCAAGTACGTCGCCGACGTCCAGCGCTGCGAAGTGCTCGCGGAGCCGGTCGGTGCACTGGTCGGCACGCTCGGCGAACTGCTCACGGGCATGGAGCGGCGCGAGAGCATCCCGCAGATCGAGGTATCGCTGTCCGACGGCGAGCGCGTGCTCGTAATGCGCATCCTCGATCCGCTGACCGAAGGCGATCTCGCCCGGCTCGCCGAATTCGAAAGAGCCCAGGGCCTGCGCATCATGCTGCAGCCCGGCGGGCTCGATACCATCGTGCCGCTGACGCCGGGTCCGGTCGACCTGCATTACCGCCTGGATGAGTTCGGTCTCAAGCTCGACTTCGGGCCCTCGGACTTCGTCCAGGTCAACGCGGCCATCAATCACGGCATGGTCGCCCGCGCGATCGAACTACTCGAGGTCCGGCCGACCGACCGGGTCCTGGACCTGTACTGCGGCCTGGGCAACTTCACGCTGCCGCTGGCGCGGCACGCGGCCTCGGTAGTTGGCGTCGAAGGTGAACCCGGTCTCATTGAAAGGGCCCGCGGCAATGCCCGGCGTAACGGGGTCACCAATGCCGAATTCCACGTCGCCGACCTGTCGGCGCCCCCCGACGCGACCATCCCCTGGCTGCGCGGCGGGTACGATGCGGTCCTGTTAGACCCTCCGCGTGTCGGCGCGCGTGAGGTTTTGAGCGCCGTGGCACATATCGCGCCGCGCCGGGTGGTGTATATCTCCTGTCATACCGGCTCGCTGGCGCGGGATCTGGGCGTGCTCGTCCATGATCATGGCTTCCGCTTACGTGCCGCCGGTGTACTTGATATGTTTCCGCACACGACACACGTGGAGTCCATGGCGGTGCTCGACCGGGCATCGTAGAGGGGGCTCCCGAGATAGGAACGACGGTGACCCTGGGCCCATTGATGGTCGACGTGGCAGGTCTCGAGCTCACGCCCGAGGACCGCGACGTGCTGCGCCATCCTCTCGTGGGCAGCGTCATCCTGTTCACGCGCAATTACGCCAGCGCCAACCAGCTCCGCAAGCTCGTCGCCGACATCCATGCCGTGCGTTCGCCGGCCCTGATCGTCGCCGTCGACCAGGAGGGCGGGCGCGTGCAGCGCTTCCGTCCCGAGTTCTCGCGCCTGCCACCGCCGCGGCGCATCGGTCACGAATTCGATGTCGATCCCAAAAAAGGTCTCACGCTCGCGCGTTCGATGGGTTGGCTCATGGCCGCCGAGTTGCGCGCGCACGGAGTGGACCTGTCCTTCGCGCCCTGCGTCGATCTCGACTACGGTGTGAGCGAGGTCATCGGCGATCGCGCGTTCCATTCGAAGCCGGAGGCGGTTGCGCAACTCGCGCTCGCGTACGTGCAGGGCATGAAGGATGCCGGCATGTCCGCCACGGCCAAACATTTTCCCGGTCACGGCGCCGTGGTCGCGGATTCGCACCAGTCGCTGCCGGTGGACCGGCGTGCCTGGGACGAACTCGGCAACGACCTGTTGCCGTACCGGCGCCTCATGGCGAACGGCCTGCACGGCGTCATGGTTGCGCACGTGCTGTTTCCCGCCGTCGCGCCGGAGCCAGCGAGCCTCTCGCGGCGCTGGATCCAGAATGCGTTGCGCGAGGAGCTGCGCTTCGAGGGCGCGGTGTTCACCGACGATCTGTCCATGGGCGGCGCCGCCGAATACGGCGATATCGTCGCGCGCGCGCAGGCGGCGCTCGCCGCGGGCTGCGACGTGCTGCCGGTCTGCAACGACCGTCCTTCGGTCGCGCGCCTGCTGGATGAGCTCGAATTCGAGATCGAGCCGAGTTCGCACCTGCGCCTGGTGCGCATGCGCGGGCGTGCGGCGCCCGAGCGCGAGGAATTGCTCGCGGGTCACGCCTGGCGCGCAAGCCAGGACCTGCTGGCGAGGTCGGCGGAAGCCCCGCCCCTCGACTTCACGATGGGCAGCGGCACGGCGGGCAACGCATGAACGGCTTCAAGGACGATTTCCTGCGCGGTGCGCTCGATGTTTCGCCCGACGGTGTCGTCATCACCGAGGCCGGCGGTGATCGCCTGGTCGTGTACGCCAATCCCGCGTTCTGCCGGCTGACCGGCTACGAGGTCTCCGAACTACTCGGCAAGAACCTGCGGCTGCTGCAGGGCGAGGACCGCGATCAGCAGGAGCTCGAAGGCCTGCGCGAGGCGCTGGGACATGGCGACTCCACGCGCGCGCTGCTGCGCAACCAGCGCAAGGATGGCACGGTGTTCGTGAACGACATGCACATCCACCCGCTGAAGAACGGGGATGGCAAGGTTACGCACTTCATCGGTTATCACCGCGAAGGCGGCACGCGGCAGCGCACCGGTGATACCGGCATTCGCGGCTTGCCGAGCTGGGTGCGCGAGGACCGCCTGACCGGTCTTGCTTCGCGTTACTACTTCGAGGACGTGCTCAAGCGCGACTTCGCGCTGGCGCAACGCGACAAGACCGACATCGCGCTGCTGCTGTTCGACATCGACCAGTTAGGTCCCTACAACGAAATCTTCGATCGCGCCGGCGGCGATGCCGTCGTCAAACGCGTGGCGCGCGCCATCGCAGGTTCCTTCCGGCGGGGTACGGACATCGTCGGCCGCTGGGAAGGCGCGAGCGTGATCGTGCTGATGCACGGAACGCCCGCGGATCACGTGATTCAGCATGCGACCACCGTGGCGCATCGCGTCCGCGAGCAGCAGATCCATCATCCACGCTCGACGCAGCGCTACGTGACCGTGAGCGGCGGTGTCGCGATCCACACTGCGCGCCCCGAAGACACCGCGGCGAGCTTCCTCAAGGCGGTCGAATCCGCCGTGGCCCGCGCCAAGGAGCAGGGCCGCAACCGCGTGATCGTCGCTGAAGAATCCGACTTCTGAGGCCTGACGGCCACTTCTCACGCCCCCGAAGCGGGGGCGTCCATCAGTTGCTGATTACCGCCCGCCGGTGGCGCGGTTCGCGGGGGTCACGAGGGCGATGACGCCGAAGGCGGGGTGGTCGTAGTAGTTGCGCTCGAAGCGCTTGATGCGCCGGGATTCGGCCATCGTGAAGACGGTGCCCGGCGTCGCCGCGAGGCCTGCGGGCGGATTCGAGGTCTGGTAGTTCAGCGACATGCCGAGATGCAGGTAGGTGCCGGCCTCGAGAAAGATGATGCCGGAGAGCCCCGGCACGTTTCCCGCGAGCTTGTTGATCGTGAAGCCCGCGCGCGAGCCCCACGAGCTCGCGGTCTGCTGCCAGGCGAAATGGGCGATTGGCTGATAGTTAGCCGACGCGCGCAGCTTCGCGGCCACGTCATTGAGCTGGAACTGTGCCGCGGGCACGGCGGCGATGAAACGCCCGGTGACCGGCGAGTCGGGTTGATCGGGGCCGCGGGCCACGGGCTTGGCGGTCCAGTCCTCGGGGCCGCCCGCGCCGGTCATGTTGCGGAATACGATGATCTCGACGGTGTAGACGGTCGCCGACGGGGCAGGGGTTTGCGCCCGCGCGGCTGGCAACGAACTGGCCGCCGCAACGATAGCGAACAGGGCGGCGGTGAGCAGGGAGCGCAGTCGCGGTCGGCCATGTGCATTCATGGGCGAAAGTATAACGGGTCGCTCAGCGCCGGTTCCCGCCCGCGGGTTTCCGGGCGGGCGGTGGGGCAATCCTGTCTGCCCGCGGCGACTTCGCGGCGCTTTCACCGCCGCCACGCAATCCCTGCAGGAAGGACTCGGCGAATTCGAACCGCTCGGCATCGTCCTCGGTTTCCACCGAGATGCGCAGCTTGAGTGGACCGTCGAGACGATAGTCCTGGTCCGGATGCTGCACGAGCCGGATGACCGCGCGCGGATCGACCTGGTTTTTCTCCTCGAACAGCGCGTATCCGCCTTCGCGGCCGAGGTCGAGACGCCGGATGCCCAGGGCGCGCGCCAGCAGCTTGAGGCGCGCGACACGTAGCAGATTCATCGCCGGCGGGGGCAGCGGCCCGAAGCGGTCGACGATCTCCTCGGTCAGCGAATCGATGGCGCCATTGTCCGGCGCGGCGGCGAGCCGCTTGTACATCGCCAGGCGCGCGGGCACGTCCGCGACGTAGCTTTCGGGCAGCAGCGCGGGCAGCCGCAACTCGACCTCGGCGGTCGCCGCGAGTGGCCGGTCGAGCTCGGGCTCGCGGCCTTCCTTCATCGCCTTCACGGCCTGCTCGAGCAGGTCGAGATACATCGTGAGGCCGATCTCGGTGAGCTCGCCGCTCTGCGACTCGCCTAACAACTCGCCCGCACCGCGGATCTCCAGGTCGTGGGTCGCGAGCACGAACCCGGCGCCCAGGTCCTCGAGCGATTCGATGGCCTCCAGGCGCTTCACGGCGTCCTGCGACAGGGCCTTGCGCGGCGGCGTGAGCAGGTAGGCGTAGGCGCGGTGATGGGAACGGCCGACGCGGCCGCGCAGCTGGTGCAGCTGCGCGAGCCCAAGCCGATCCGCGCGATCGATCATGATGGTGTTCGCGGTCGGAACGTCGATGCCGCTCTCGATAATCGTCGTGCACACCAGGAAATTGAAGCGCCGGTGATAGAAGTCGACCATGAGCTGCTCGAGGTCGCGCTCGCGCATCTGGCCGTGGCCCACGCGCACGTCGGCTTCCGGGATCAGCTTCGCGATCTCCTGCGCCGTCTTGTCGATCGACTCCACCACGTTGTGCACGAAGTACACCTGGCCGCCGCGGCGGAATTCGCGCAGCGCGGCCTCGCGCAGCGTCGCGGCATGCCATTCGGTGACGAAGGTCTTGATCGCGAGCCGTTCGGAAGGAGGCGTGGTGATCAACGACAGGTCGCGCAGGCCGCCAAGCGCCATGTTCAGCGTGCGCGGAATCGGCGTCGCCGTGAGCGTCAGCACGTGCACCTCGGCGCGCAGCGTCTTGAGCTTTTCCTTATCGCGCACGCCGAAGCGGTGCTCCTCGTCGACGATCACGAGGCCGAGATCCTTGAAGCGCACGTTGGCATGCAGCAGCCGGTGCGTCGCGATCACGATGTCGACCGTGCCTCGCTCGATGCCTTCGAGCACCGCGTTCGATTCCTTGCCCGAGCGGAAACGCGACAGCGCCTCGATGCGCACCGGCCAGTCGGCGAAGCGGTCGCGGAAATTGTTGGCGTGCTGCTCGGCCAGAAGCGTGGTCGGCACCAGCACCGCGACCTGCTTGCCGGCCTGCGCGGCCACGAACGCCGCGCGCATCGCGACCTCGGTCTTGCCGAAGCCGACGTCGCCGCACACCACGCGATCCATGGGCTTTTCGTTCGCGAGATCGGCCAGTACCTGGCGGATGGCCTCGGCCTGGTCTGCCGTCTCCTCGAACGGGAAGCTGTTCGCGAACGCCTGGTACTCGAGCTCCTTCGAGGGCAGCGGCGGTCCGCGTTTGGCCTGCCGCTGCGCGTACAGGTCGAGTAGTTCGGCGGCGACGTCGCGGATCTTGTCCGCGGCGCGCTTGCGGGCCTTGGCCCACTGGTCGGTGCCGAGCTTGTGCAGCGGGGCGCTTTCGGGCGCAGCGCCGGAGTAACGCGATACCAGGTGCAACTGCTGCACCGGCACGTAGAGCTTGTCGCCGCCCGCATATTCGATCACGACGAATTCGCCGTCCTGTCCCGCGACTTGCATCATCTGCAGGCCGACGTAGCGCCCGACGCCGTATTCCTCGTGCACCACCGGTGACCCGGGTCCGAGCGTCGTGAGGTCGCGCAGGATGGCCTGCGGATCGGCGGCCGCGCGTCTCCGGCGGCGTTCCTGGCGCGCGCGCTGGCCGAAGAGCTGCGCCTCGCCGAGGACGGTGATTGGCGGCGCAACGACGTTGAGCCCCGCCATTTCCGGCGCCACGCAGATGGCGAACTTCTTCTCGCCGTCCACGAATTCGCGCCAGCCGGCGACGGGCGCCGGGGCGAGTGAATGCGCACGCAGCATCTCGAGCAGCACTTCACGCCGACCCGCCGAATCCGCGGCGAGCAGCACGCGCCCCGGATAGGTGGCGAGGAAATTCTCGAGTGGCGCGAGCGGGCGGTCGGCTCGCAGGTCCACGCGCCATTCCTGCGGCGCGCTCGTGGGGAAGTTGTCGGCCTCGTTTTCCGACTTGAAGCGATCGATGTCGATGCGCGTGAAACCGTCGAGCCGCGCCGCCAGTTCGTCGGCGGTGAGGAACAGTTCGTCCGGCGCGAGGATCGGACGCTCCACGTCGTGGCGGCGCTCCTCGTGGCGCTCGGCCACGACGCGCGTGGCGGCCTCGATCGCGGCGGGCAGGTCCGCGCCCGCGCACACCACCGTCTCCTGCGGTAGATAGTCGAGCAGGGTGTCGGTGGTGTCGAAGAACAGCGGCAGGTAGAACTCGATGCCGGGCGGGGCGATGCCATCGCTGACGCCGCGGTAGATCACGCTGCGGGTCGGATCACCCTCGAAGCGTTTGCGGTATCTCAACCGGAACGCCTTGACCGAATCGGCATCGAGCGGCAGCTCGCGCCCCGGCAGCAAACGCACCCGCTCGAGCGTGGCCCCGGAGCGCTGGGTCTCCGGATCGAACTCGCGGATCACCTCGATCTCGTCGTCGAACAGGTCCACGCGAAGCGGTGAGTCGGCGCCCATCGGGAACACGTCGAACAATGAACCGCGCAGCGCGAATTCACCCGGCGCCGAGACCTGCGAGACGGAGGCATATCCACTCTCGACCAGCCGCGCGCGCAGCGGCTCGATCTCGAGCCGGTCGCCGACGGCGAGATTGAACGTGCGCCCCTCGACGTAGCCGCGCGGCGCGAGGCGCTGCCCCAGCGTGTCGGCCGAGGCGAGCAGGACGGCGGACTTCAGCCGCGGGAGCTCGGACAGCGCCGCGAGACGCTCGGAGATGATGTCAGGGTGGGGCGAGAAGAGGTCGTAGGGCAGGACTTCCCAGTCGGGCAGGGCGTGGATCGGGCGTGCGCCACCGAGATAGAAGCCGAGCTCCGCGCGCAGCTGATCCAGCTCGCGCACGTCCCGCGCGATCACCAGGTACGGACGCGTGTCTGCCGCGATGGCCTCGGCCAGCGCCAGGCTGCGCGCCGAGCCATAGAGCTGGCGCCAGCGTGCGCGGGTCCCCGCTGCGGGGATAGGTGGATGAAGGAGGGCGGGCATTGCGGAGCGCGGCAGCTTACCTGTCATCGCGCTCGCTGCAAGCCGCCCCTCGTAGGTGCCGGGTGAGAAATCGCTGAGTTACGCGCGCAACGATCCTACAGGGCCCATTCCGGCGCCTTCGGGGCGGCGCCGGATCGGATCAATCGACTCGAAAAGGAATCAGCTCGCGCCGACCACCGCGTGCAGCACCTTGTCGTGCTCGAACACCACCACGAAGTTCGGATAGAACCACTTGGTGATGGGCGGATTGCCCACCGGCGAACTCTTGTTGGCGGGGGCGCCGAAGCGCGCTTCGACCGCACTCATGCTCGAGCCGCGTTGCGGCGTTTCGACCCCGGAGGGTTTGACCACGACCTGGCCGTCGATGGCCAGCGTTTCGGCAAAGGACGGCACCGCGACCGCCAGACCTGCGGCTATCAACAATCCAGTGGTCATCTTGCTTGCAAGCATGCTTCTTCCCTCCCGGCCAGCGACTCGACCGTGGCGGAAATATACGCCGCGCTATGGCAAAGTCAGGCGCTGTCGCCAGCTGCCGACCGTTTCCATGGGTGGTTTTGTGATCTCCGTCCGGTTTTTCGCCCAGAATGGCCCGCAATGCTGAATTCCCTGCCCCTGTTCATCGGCCTGCGCTACGTGCGGGCCCGCTCTCACAAGTTCTTCGTTTCCTTCATCACCTGGGTCTCGCTGCTGTGCGTGTGCCTGGGGGTGACCGCGCTCATCGTCATCCTGTCGGTCATGAATGGCCTGGAAGGGGAGCTGCGCGACCGGCTGCTCGCGTTGTCATCGCATGCGCGGATCTACGTGCCCGCCGGCTCACCCGCGCCGGACTGGCAGGCATTGACGCGCGAGGTGCGCGCCGCGCCCGATGTCGTCGCCGCCGCGCCGTTTCTCGAGATCGAGGCGCTGGCGGTTCGCAAGCCGGAAATGCTGCCGGTGCGGCTGCGGGGCATCGACCCGGCGCACGAGACGGAGGTCGAGCGCATCGCGCAGGCGATGGTCGAAGGCCGGCTCGACGATCTCACCCCGGGCTCGGACCGCGTCGTCATCGGTCGGATCATCGCGCAGATGCTGGGCGTGGGAGTCGGGGACCCGATCACGGTGCTCATCCCGACCACCGACGCGAACGGCGCGCCCGAGCCGCGCCTGCGCGAGTTCACCGTGGCCGGCGTGTTCGACGTCGCGCTGCAGGACTACGACAGCTCATTGCTGATTGCCGCGCTCGATGACGTGCGCGCCGTGTTGCCGGGCGCCGATACGCGCATGGGCATGCACGTGAACTTCCGCGACGCGCTCGGCGCGCCGGAATACGCCGCGCGGCTCGCGACCCGACTACCGCCCGGCGTCGCCGTCGCGGACTGGACCCGCGATCACGCGAGTTATTTCCGCGCGATCCGCATCGAGAAGACCATGGTCGCGTTGATCCTCATGCTCATCGTCGCGGTCGCCGCCTTCTACCTGGTCGCAATGCTCGCCATGGTCGTGACGGACAAGCGCACCGACATCGCGATCCTGCGCACGCTCGGCACTTCGCCACGAAGGGTCATGGCGATCTTCCTGGTCCAGGGCATGGTCATCGCGTGGTTCGGTGTCGCGCTGGGTGTGATCCTCGGCACGCTGATCGGCCACAACGCGGGTGTCATCGCGAAATTCCTCGAGCGGCTGTTCCACTTCGAGTTCTTCAACTCGGAGGTCTATGTCATCAACCAGCTGCCGTCCGAGCTGCGTTTCGGGCAGATCGCCTGGATCGCCGGCATCGCGATGCTGATCACGCTGCTGGCGACGATCTACCCGGCGCTGCGCGCCTCGCGTGTGCCGCCGGCCGACGCGCTGCGGTACGAGTAGTTTGGCGATGCGCGCTCCCTACGAAGTGCTCCTGGCCGCGCGATATCTGCGTTCGACGCATCGCAGCGGCTTCGTGTCGTTCGTCGCCTTCATGTCGGTGCTGGGGCTCGCGCTCGGCGTCGCGGTGCTGATCGTCGTGCTGTCGGTGCTCAATGGCTTCGAGACCGAACTGCGCAGCCGCATGCTGGCGGTGACCTCGCATGCGTCGATCACGGGTGTCGAGGGCGAAATCCCGCAGTGGCGTCGCGCGCAGCAGCAGGCGGCGCAGACGCCCGGCGTCATCGCGGTGGTGCCGTTCGTCGAGTCGCGCGGCCTGCTCGCCAACGGCGAGCGCGTCGCCGGCACGCTGGTGCGCGGCATCCTGCCCGAGGAGGAGGCGCGCGCCGTGGGCCTCGGCTCCCGGCTCACGCAGGGCAGTCTCGACGACCTCGAGCCCGGCAAGTTCCGCATGGTGCTGGGCAACGCGCTCGCGACCGAGCTCGGGGTGACGGTCGGCCAGACCGTCGTGTTGATGGCGCCCGAGGGCACCGCGACGCCGGCCGGTTTCGTGCCGCGCACGAAACGCTTCACGGTCAGCGGCATTTTCGAATCCGGCATGTACGAATACGACCGCGGCCTGGCGCTCACCCACATGAGCGACGCGGCCAGGCTCTATCGCCTGGGCGACAGCGTGACCGGCCTGCGCCTCGCGCTCGAGGATCCATTCGCCGCGCCGCGCATCGTGCGAGACGTGGCGCGCGACATCGATTTCGACGGCAACGGTTACTTCGTCACGGACTGGACGCGCGACCACGCGGTGTTCTTCCGGTCCATCGAGCTCACGAAATCGATGATGTTCTTCATCCTGCTCATTCTGGTGGTGGTCGCGGCGATCAATCTCGTCGCGATGCTGGTGATGATCGTCAAGGAAAAACAGACCGACATCGCGATCCTGCGCACCATCGGCGCCGCGCCGGTCAACGTGCTGCGCGCGTTCCTGCTGCAGGGGGCGCTGATCGGCCTCGTGGGCACGCTGGCCGGGACACTGCTCGGGTGGCTGGTCGCGAGCAACGTGCAGGTCATCGTGCACGCGATCGAGCGCCTCTTCGCCGTGCAATTCCTCGACGCCAGCGTCTACTACATGAGCGATCTGCCCTCCGAGGTCCGCATCGGCGACGTGCTCGAGGTGTCCCTGGTCGCGCTGCTGCTCGCGGCGCTCGCAACTATCTACCCGGCGTGGCGCGCGGCGCGCACCATGCCCGCGGAGGCTCTCCGACATGACTGATCTCGTCCTCGAAGCGAATGCGATCGCGCGCAGCTTTCGCCAGGGACCCATCGACCTGGATGTGCTGCGCGGCGTCGGCCTCGAGATCCGCGCCGGCGAACGCATCGCCATCATCGGCGCATCCGGGTCCGGCAAGACGACGCTGCTGCAGATCCTGGGCGGGCTCGATCGCCCGACCTCGGGCACGGTGCGCGTCGGCGGCCAGGACATTCATGCGCTGGACGAACGCGCGCGTGGTGAGCTGCGCAATCGCGCGCTCGGTTTCATCTACCAGTTTCACCACCTGTTGCAGGAGTTCTCGGCGCTCGAGAACGTCGCGATGCCGCTGCTCGTGCGGCGCACGCCGCATGCGGAAGCCGAGGATCGCGCGCGGAAGATCCTCGAGCGGGTCGGTCTCGGGGAGCGGCTGATCCATCGTCCCAATGAATTGTCGGGCGGCGAGCGGCAGCGCGCGGCCGTGGCGCGCGCGCTCGTCACCGGTCCGCGCATCGTGCTCGCGGACGAGCCCACCGGAAATCTCGATGGCGCCAATGCGGAGTCCGTGTTCGAGCTGATGCTCGAGCTCAATCGCGAGCTCGCGACCAGCCTGGTGGTCGTGACCCATGATCGCAAACTCGCGGCGCGCATGGACCGCATCCTCGAGCTGGAACGCGGAAATCTAGTCGAACGCGCCTGATTTGGAAGTCGCGGCGCCCGCGCGTTCGCGATATCTCTTGCGCGTGTTGTAACGCCACAGCACGTCGAGCAGGGCGTATCCCAGCAGGCCTGCCAGCGCGCCCGTGAGCCCACAACCGATCAGGAAGGGCTTCCACATCGGGCCGAGGCCATGCTGCACCCAATCCCAACTCAGCTCGAAGTTGAACTGCTTCACCGGTTCGCCGGTGACGATCACGCCGAGCCGGTAGGCCAGGTAGTAAGCCGGCACCATGGTCAGCGGATTGACCGCGAATAGCGCGACCATGATGGTCGGGACATGGATGCGGCAGAAGATAGCCGTCAGCGCGGCCACCGGAAGGTGGATAGGCAGGGGAATGAAGCAGATGGCGAGCCCCGCGCCGAACGCGGGAGTGACGGTACGCCGCTGCAGTGACCACAGCCGTGGGTCGCCGAAAAAGCGGCCGAACGGCTTCAATGCCCAGTGGTTGCGCAGGGTCTCGCTGCGGGGCGTGATTTTGCGAAACAGGTGCCGGGGCATCGGGGGGCACTCTAGCATCGGCCAGCCGTGCACGCCGCCGCCAAACGGCCTCTGAGTGCAGGGCGCACTCTCATTTTTTGCCGGTGTTCTGCTTGCGCTGGCCGCGGCGCGCACGCTGTCTGTAGGCTGGCTCTTCGCCGCCACAGCCGCGCTAGTTTGTTGCGCGCTTTCGGGCCTGTGGCGGCAGGCGTGGCCCCGGCGCATCGCGCTGTTCGGACTCGGGTTGCTGATGACCCAAGGTGTGATAAAGCACTGGGAGTCCCTGTTGCTGCCGGCGAACGCAACGTACTCCCGTCTTCTGCTCGAAGGCATCGTCATCGGCGTTCCGGCGCGTTTCGGCGCCGACCTGCGGTTCGATGCCGAGGTCCGGATCATCGAAGGCCCCGGCCGCGATTCGCGCTGGCGTCGCGCCCGGCTCGCCTGGGGCGACGCACCCGTCGTGCCGCGGGCCGGCGAACGCTGGCAATGGCTGGTTCGACACCAACCCTACGTGGAGTCCCGCAATTTCGTCGGTCCGCAATCCGAGCGCGGTGCGTTTCGCGATGGGGTGCACCTGCGCGCCAAGGTCGTCGCATCGGCCCTGAACGAACGACGGCACCTGGCGCGCTCGTCGATCGACGCGATTCGCGCCCGCATCGCCGGAAACATCGCGCAAACGGTGTCCGACCCGGATGCGGCGGCATTGCTGGCCGCGCTCTCGGTGGGATTCACGGACCGCCTGAGCCTCGACCAATGGCGCGTGTTCAATGCGACCGGCACCACGCATCTCGTCGCCATCTCCGGCCTGCACGTCACGCTGTTCGCCCTGTGCGCATTCGCGGTCGCTCGAACCTGCTGGCGCTGGTTGCCGGCCGCGCGACGCTTCGAGCGCGAGCCATTCGCGTGGTTGTTAGGCGTCGTGTCGGCGGGCGCCTACGCGCTGCTCGCCGGCTGGTCGGTGCCGACGCAGCGCACCTTGCTCATGTTGTGCGCGTTCGGCTGCGCGCGGGTCATGGCGCGTCACATCGGGGTCGCGCGCACCTGGTCGCTGGCCCTGGTCATGGTGCTGGTGCTGGACCCGCTGGCGCCGCTCGGCTCCGGCTTCTGGCTCTCGTTCGTCGCGGTAGGCGTGATCCTGCTCTGTACGGCCACGCGGTTCGAGGGCGATGGTGAGACGCCGGGGGCGCGGCTGCGCGGCGCACTGCGGCTGCAACTGGCCATCACGGTCGCGTTGGCGCCGCTCACGTGTGGGCTGCTCGACAACGTCTCGCTGGCGGGAGCCTGGGTCAATCTCGCCGCTATCCCGCTGGTGACCTTCGTGCTCGTACCCCTCGTGCTGGCCGGCGCCGTGACCGTGCTCGTCGTGCCCAGCGCGAGCGCACTGTTCTTCGGCCTCGCCGAGCAGGTCTATCACGCGAGCTGGCCAGGTTTCGTCTGGGCGGCCGACTCGCAGCTCGCGACCTGGCGAGCCGCGCCGGAGGCGTGGTGGTTCGCACTGGCGGCTCCCGCGGCGCTCATCGTCTTGTGCCGATGGCCCTGGCCGTTGCGTCTTTCGGGACTGGCCGCGGCATTGCCACTGGTACTGGGGCATCCCCGAATGCCGGACCCAGGAGAGGCGCGAATCAGCGTCTTCGATGCCGGCCGCGGGACGCTGATTTTGATCGCCACCCATTCCCGCCTCGTGTTGTTCGACACCGGCGACAGCTGGAACTCGCGTGGCGCGCGACTTCGTCAGCTCGCATTGCCGGCGCTCGATGCGCTGGCCGCGCGCCAGGTCGACCTGCTGGTGCTGCCGCGGCTGGATGCGGACCGGGCCCAGGGCGCCGCCTTGTTAGCGTTCGAGCGTGCGGTTCGCGACATCCGCGTCGGCGGAGGATGGCCGGCATCGCGGCTCGGCGCCCGTGCCTGCGTCGAGGAGCGCTTCCGTTGGGACGGAGTGGATTTCGCGCTGTCCGCGACGGGCCCGGAACGCCGTGGCTGCGCGCTGCGCGTCGCGGTCGGCGAACATGCACTGATGTTCGGCGACAAGTGGATAGACGCGAGCGTGCCATTCGCGGTCGCGACCGGTGGTGATGTCCGGGCGCGTTCCCGCGCGGTCTTGCTCGAACGCCGGCGCGCCTCGGGCGTACGCCTGTTCGACACCGGGCACGACGGCGCCGTGCAGATCGGGTTAGGGACGCAAGGAATCGTCGTGACCGCCGTCGCGCGGGTTTCGCGCTACCCGTTCGCCTGGCGGCGTACTCCCTGAGCGCCGTGACGCATTCCGGGCCGCTCCGGTATAGTCCGGCTCCATGTGGGAAATCGTTAAGGCCGGCGGCCCATTCATGGCGCCGATCATCATCTGCTCGATCGTATTGGTCGGCATCGTCCTCGAGCGTCTCTGGACACTGCAGCGCAAGCGGGTGCTGCCGCAGGAGCTCATCAAGAAGGTCTCCGACCTCGTCGAGCGCAACCAGGTCAACCCGAAGGTCATCGAGGCCCTCGAGAAGAACTCGCCGCTGGGACGTGTGCTGGCCGCCGCGCTCGCCAACCGGCATCGTGGCCGCGAGATCATGATGGAGCGCGTCGAAGACGTGGGGCGTCACGTCGTGCACGAGCTCGAGCGCTTCGTGAATTCCGTCGGCACCATCGCCAGCATCTCGCCCTTGTTAGGCCTGCTCGGCACGGTCACCGGCATCATCGCCGCGTTCAACGCCGTGATGCTCGGCGGCATGGGTGACCCGCGCATGCTGGCGGGCGGCATCTCCGAGGCGCTGATCTGTACCGCCGGCGGCCTCACCGTGGCGATTCCCGCGTACATCGCGCACCGCTACCTGCGCGGCAAGGTGGAGCGCATCGTCGTCGACATGGAAAAGATTGCCGTGACGTTCGCGGATTCGCTGGGCGCCGAGCCGCAGTCCGGCGAAGGCGACGGGGACATCGCGCGCATCGCATGAGACTGCAGTCCCGCAAGTCGAAGGAAGATCCGGAGATCAACCTGATCCCGCTGATCGACATCGCGCTGCTGCTCGTCATCTTCTTCATGTTGTCGTCGACCTTCATGCAGGAAGGCCGCCTCAAGATCGAGCTGCCGCAGGCGAGCCTCGCGCCCACCGGCAAACAGAAATCCGACCCGATCGTCGTCTCGGTGACGCAGGCGGGGACCTATCGCGTCAACGATCGCGAGCTGATCAACTCGAGCCCCGACACGCTTCGCGCGGCCATCGTCGAGGTCGCGGGTGCCGACCGCGGCAAACCCGTGACCGTTCGCGCGGATGCGCGTTCGACGCACCAGTCCGTGGTCACGGCGATGGACGTGCTCGGCAAGCTCGGCTTCGTCCGCATCAACATCGCGACGGTCGAAGATTCCGCGAAGAAATGAGCGCCCGGACGTGAGCGCCGCGCCAACGTCGGAGTTGACTCCGGGACGGGTCTATCGCCGGTTGCTCTCGTACGCCTGGCCGCATCGCGGCACCTTCCTGGTGGGCGTGCTCGGCATGGCGCTGTTCGCCGCCACCGACGGCACATTGGCGCTGTTCGTCAAACAGTTCGTCGACGGCACGTTCTACGAGAAGAACGAAAGAGTGCTGTGGCTCGTGCCCATCGGCGCGCCGGTGTTGTTCCTGTTCCGCGGCCTCGGCGATTACATGTCGGTGTATTTCCCGGGACGCGTGGGCCGGCGGGTCATCAAGGCGATTCGCAGCGACCTGTTCCGCCATTACCTGGAGCTGCCCACGCGGTACTACGACCGCGAAGGCACGGGTCATCTCCTTTCGCGACTGACCTACAACGTGGAGCAGGTGGCCGAGGCGGTCACCAAGTCGATCACCTCGTTGATCCGCGACACGCTCACCATCGTGGTGCTGCTCAGCATCGTGGTGTACATCAACTGGCGGCTGGCGCTGTTCGTATTGATCCTCGCGCCGCCGCTTTCCTGGTTGATCCGCAACGTCAGCCGCTCGTTCCGCCGCTACAGCGGCCGCATCCAGTCCTCGATGGGCGACGTCACGAGTTCGGTGAAGGAGGCGCTCGACGGGCACCGCGTCATCAAGGTGTTCAACGCGCAGGATGCGGAAGCCGCCGACTTCGAGCAGATCAACGAGCACAACCGCAAGAGCAACATGAAGCTGATCGCCGCGCGCTCGATCAGCAATCCCGTCGTGCAGTTCATCGCCTCGCTGGGTCTCGGCGGCATCCTGTGGGTGTCGCTGCACCAGATCCAGGCCGGCACCATGACGCCCGGCGACTTCATGGCCTTCCTCACGGCGACGTTGATGACCACCGCACCGCTCAAGCGGTTGATGGATTCCTTCGCGCCGCTGCAGCAGGGCCTCGCCGCCGGCGCGAGCATTTTCGAATTGCTCGATATCCCGGCCGAGGATCTCGAGTCCGGACGGCCGCTGCAGCGCGTGGCCGGCGAGATCGAGTTCCGCGACGTGAGCTTCGAATACACCACCGAGAAGGGTGGGGTGCTGCATTCGGTGAACCTGCGCGTACCGGCGGGCAAGACCATCGCGGTCGTCGGGCGCTCCGGTTCGGGTAAATCGACCCTGGTCGCGCTGGTGCCGCGCTTCTACGACGCGACCCAGGGCGCCGTGCTCATCGACGGCGTCGACGTGCGCGAGTGCAACTTGCGCGATCTGCGCCGCAACGTCGCGCTGGTCAACCAGGAAGTGCTGCTGTTCAACGATTCGATCCGCAACAACATCGCATTCGGCGTGGCCGATCCGGACCCGGCCGCGGTGGAGAAGGCCGCGAAGATCGCGTACGTGGACGAGTTCGCCAACAATCTGCCGCAGGGCCTGGACACGCAGGTCGGCGAGCGCGGCTCGTCCTTGTCCGGCGGGCAGAAGCAACGCATCGCGATCGCGCGCGCCTTGCTCAAGGACGCGCCCATCCTGATCCTCGACGAGGCCACCTCGGCGCTGGACAACGAATCCGAGCGCCGCATCCAGGAAGCGCTCGTCGAGCTCATGCGCAATCGCACCACGCTCGTGATCGCGCATCGGCTGAGCACGATCGAGCATGCCGACGAGATCGTGGTCATGGACGAGGGCCGCATCGTCGAACGCGGCAGCCACGCGGAGCTCGTGGGGCGCGACGGCGCGTACGCCAGTCTCAAACGCGCCGAGTTCCGCAATTGATGACGCACGCGCGATGCGTTCCAGCGTAGAGAAGATGTGGTACGGCCCGTCGGCGCCGCTCTGGCTGGCGCCGCTGTCGTGGCTTTACGGCGCGGTGATGCGGCTGCGCAATTTCCTGTATCGCATCGGCCTGCGGCATCGAGTGCGGGTCGGCGCGCCGGTGATCGTGGTGGGCAACATCACCGTGGGCGGCACGGGCAAGACCCCGCTGGTCGCCTGGCTCGCGAGCCGGATCGCGGAAACGGGAATGAAGGTCGCGGTGGTGTCGCGCGGATATGGTGGGCGCGCGCACGGCGTCACGCGCGTCACGATGCACAGCCGGCCTTCGGAGGTGGGCGACGAGCCCCTGTTGCTCGCGCGGCGCGCGCAGGCGGCGGTGTTCGTCGGGCGCGATCGGGTCGCGGCGGCCAAGGCCGCGGTGGCCGACCGCGCCGACATCGTGATCTGTGACGATGGGCTCCAGCACCTGGCATTGCGCCGCGATTGCGAGATCGCGGTCATCGACGGCCAGCGCGGCTTCGGCAATGGCTGTGTGCTGCCGCGCGGTCCCCTGCGCGAAAGTCCGCGGCGGCTGCGGCGTGTCAACGCCGTCGTCGTCAACGGTGAGATCACCGCGCCGGGATTCGTGCTGCCGGGCATGGTCGATCACACGCACTTTTCGATGCACCTGCGGCCCGGCGATGCGCAGCCGGTTTCAGGAGGCGCGGCGCCGCGCCCGCTCGAGAGTTTTCGCGGCGCGCGGATCCATGCCGTCGCGGCGATCGGCAATCCGCAGAGATTTTTCGGCATGCTGCGCGGCGCAGGGCTCACGATCCACGAGCATCCGTACGCCGACCACCATGCGTTCAAGCCGGGAGACCTGAGTTTCGGCGACGCCCTTCCCGTCATCATGACCGAGAAAGATGCCGTAAAATGCGCCTCCTTCGCCGATGACCGCTGCTGGTTCGTGCCGGTCACGGCCGAGTTCGCCGAGCGCGAGGCGCGCGAGCTCATCGACCTGGTCCTGACCCGCGCGGAGGCGTTCCACAAGCATGGATGACAGGCTGCTCGATGTACTGGCGTGCCCGCTGTGCAAGGGCCCGCTCAAGTTCCAGCGTGCCGCCGATGCGCTGGTGTGCCGCGCGGACCGCCTGGCGTTCCCGATCCGCGATGGCGTGCCCATGATGCTCGAGGAGGACGCGCGGCACCTGTTGCCGGACGATCCGCTGCTGGCGCGCGAATGAAATTCCGCGTCGTCATCCCCGCACGCTTCGATTCCTCGCGGTTGCCCGGCAAGGTGCTGCTGCCGCTGGCCGGCAAGCCGATGATCCAGTGGGTGCACGAGCGGGCGCGTGCCGCCCAGGCCGCGGAGGTCGTCGTCGCGACCGACGACGAGCGCATCGCGAACGCGGCGCGCGCATTCGGCGCCGACGTCGCCATGACCGCGCGCACGCATCTGTCCGGAACGGATCGCATCGCCGAGGTGGCGGCGGCGCGCGGCTGGAGCGACTCCGACATCGTGGTGAACGTGCAGGGCGACGAGCCGCTGATTCCGCCCGTGATCATCGACCAGGTGGCCGCGCTGCTCGAAACGCATGCCGGCGCGGACATCGCGACACTCGCGGCGAAATTCGCCGCGTTCACCGAGTTCAACGACCCTAACAATGTGAAGGTCGCCTGCGATGCCGGCGGCCGCGCGTTGTATTTCTCGCGCGCGCCGATTCCGTGGAATCGCGACGCGGCGCAGACCTTGACGGATGCCTGCCTGCGCCACATCGGCATCTACGCCTACCGCGTGGCCGCGCTGCGCCGGCTGGCGGGCCTGCCGCCGGGCCGTCTCGAGCAGATCGAAAAACTCGAGCAGCTGCGTGCGCTCGAGAACGACATGGAGATCCGCGTGGCGCTCGCGGCCGAGCGTCCGCTCGCCGACGTCAATACCGCCGCCGATCTCGAGCGCGCCGAACGCGCGCTCACGCTGCGGCCTTGAGCGCCGGGACCATGGCGCGCGAGGCCGGTACTCGAGCGACGATAACGTCGCTACACATCTATCCAGTGAAATCCTGCCGGGGAATTGCGCTGACGAACGCGCGACTGGGCGCGACGGGGCTCGTCGATGACCGGCACTGGATGCTGGTGCGTCCCAACGGCCGCTTCGTGACGCAGCGTGAATTGCCGCGCATGGCGTTGATCGGGACTTCGATCGATGATGCGGCTCTGAGCTTGTCCGCGCCCGGGAGGGGGGATCTCGTGATCCCGCGCGACGCCGGTGACGATCTGCTCGCCGTGACCGTGTGGAAGTTCAACGGGCGGGGAGTCGATTGCGGCGAGGCCGCCGCGCGCTGGTGTTCGGAGTTTCTCGAAACGCCGCTGCGGCTGGTGCGGTTCGATCCGGACATGCCGCGCGAATGCGATCCGGAGTGGACCGCGGGCGCGCGGGCCATCACCGAGTTCGCCGACGGATTTCCCATGCTCGTGATCTCGCGCGCGTCGCTCGCGGATCTGAACTCACGGCTGCCGAAGGCGCTGCCGATGGAGCGTTTCCGTCCGAACATCGTCATCGACGGGGTGGATGCCTACGACGAAGACCGGATCCACGAACTGCGTGCCGGGGACGTCGTGTTGCGCATCGTGAAGCCGTGCACGCGCTGCGCCATCACGACGACCGATCAGGAGCGCGGCGAGCGCGACGGCGAAGAACCGCTCGCGACCCTGCGCACATATCGCTTCGACGCCAGGTTGCGCGGCGTGCTCTTCGGTCAGAACGTGATCGCGACGCAGGGCGGCGGCGCGACCCTGCGGGCCGGCCAGACGCTCGACATCGTCTGGAAGCAGTAGATAGTCAGGCGCCCGGCGCCGCGTTCATCGGTTGCGGGTGGCGGCGGTGGCCGTGACGGTGCCGTGGCGCGCCGAGTTGTAGACTTCGACGCGGTCGCGACCCTGGGTCTTGGCGACGTAAAGCGCGATATCGGCGCGGCGGGCAATCTGGTCGAACAGCACATCGCCCGTTTCGTAGCTCGCGAGCCCGAGGCTCAGCGTGACGGAGACATCCTGGTCTTCGATCCGCATGCGCTGCGCGCGCAGCGCGGTGCGCAGCCGCTCGGTGGCCTGGCGGGCCTGGTCGAGGTTGTAGTCGGGGAACAGCACCAGGAATTCTTCGCCACCGTAGCGTCCGAACACCTCGTTGGTGTGCAACGAGCTGCGCAGCACCGCCGCGAACCGCTGCAGGATCTGGTCGCCGACCGCATGTCCGAAGCGATCGTTGATCGATTTGAAATGGTCCAGGTCGATGAGGCCGATGATCAGCGTGCCTTTCGCCTCGCGCGCGCGCGACAGGAACTCGACCGCCTTGCGCACGATCGCGCGACGATTGAGCAGTCCGGTGAGCTCGTCGCGCTCGGCGAGGCGGATGAGCTCCGCGCGATGCCGGCGGTTGGACCACAACGCATAACCGAGCACGAATGCCGTCACCAGGCCGGCGAGTCCGGCGAGCGCGATGAGCTGGGTCGTGCGCTCCTGGCTGGTGAGTCGTTCCTCGGCGAGACGCTTGTCCTTCTCGAGCAGCGCGATTTTCTGCTTTTCCTGGTCGTTCTCGAACTGCACGCGCAACTGCGCGACTTCGCGAATGCGGTCGAGCGTGCCCTGTTCGCGGACGCGCCGCAGGTATTCGCCCTGGTCGGTGAATGCCGCCGGGTAATTGCCGATGGCGGCATGCGCGCGCGAGCGCAACTCGTAGAGCTCGGCGATGTCATCGGCCGGCTGCGCTCCGCCCGGTGCGATGGCGCGATTGAATTGTTCGACGGCTTCCTTCGAGCGCCCGAGCGCGAGGTTCAGGCGGCCGCGCAGCGCGGCGAGCGTGCGGAAATCGTTGTCGTCCATGCCGCTGGTCTGGCTGAGCGTCAGTTCGGCCCGATCGCACCAGCGCGCGGCCTCGGTCAGCGAATTGCGCTGGATCTCGACACCACACATGCGCAACTGCGACAGGCCCGTGCCCACGCGGTCGCCGATGTTTTCGTGAATACGCAGCGCTTCGACCGCGGCCATGTTCGCCTCGTCGAGGCGGCCCGCGGCGGTCAGGATGGCCGCGCGGCGGTCGAGCGCCGTCGCCAGCCGGATCTGCGCGTTCTGCTCGCGGAAGAAGGCGATGGTTTCATCGACCAGCGCGAGCGCCTGGGGATAGTCGCGCACCGAGAATTGCGCCATCGACAGGCGGCCCGCGGCCACCATGGTCTCCTCGCGCGAGGCATTCCGGCGCAGCAGCGCGTAGGCGCGCAACAGGTCATCGAGCGCCTGGTCGGCATTGCCGTCGCGAAAGTTGAGCCAGCCGCGATCACGCAGGACACAGCCGAGGGCGAGCGGCCGGTCGCGGATGGCGTCGGCGACGCGCGTGAGTTCGACGATCGCCGCATCGATGCCGCCCACGTTCGTGCTCACCAGAGCGCGCACGGTGCGCATGCGGATGGCGAGGTCCGACATGTCTCCCGCGGGCAGCAACGCGAGGCCGGCGTCGGCGTGCGTGATGCTCTGGCGGCTGAAGCCGAGCTGGCGGGCGGCGTCGGCCGCGATCGCATGCAGCGCCGCGCGTCGCGTCGTCGGCATGTCGGCCGTGGTCGTGATGGTATTGGCGAGCTCGGGCAGGGCCGTGGCCGGATCGCGGAAGGCGCGTTCCTCGATCGCCGCGAGATCATCGGTCTGTGCGCCGACACAGGCCGCGCGCGCCGCCGGTGCGAGCAGCACGCACGAAAGCGCCGTCAGCAAGACGGCGCGTGAAGAGGCATACCGGCGGGTGGGTCCGAGCACGGCGCGTAGTTTACGCGTCCGCGCTGCAGTGCAGTCAGCGCTGTTTGACCGAATCCAGTTTTCTTGAGGGATTGCCGCCTTCCAGGGGAATCGTGAAGAAGCCGAATCCCGTGCCCTCGGCGGCCTCCATCGTCACCAGCACGCGGACCTCGGTGGCCGAGGCGGCCGAGCGCGTCACCGCGTATTGCTGGCGGAGGACATCGCGTGTCCCGAGCTTCTGGACGCTTGCCGGGCCGGCGGCCAGGGTCAGCCCCGGATTCTCGGTGAGGCTGACCTGCACGGGCGCCCCGCCAATGCGCGGCACGACCGCCAGGTGCAGCGTGGCCGATTGACCCGGGGCGATGGGTCCGTCGATCTGGTACCGCACATCGGCGGCCACGCTCAGCTTGGCGCTGGGTCGCGCCAGCGGCATGGCATCGAGGGCGGGCTCGTTCGAGGCCGTCGGGGGATCTTGCGGGGACGGCATCGTCGCCGGCGCGGCGGCAGGATCCGGTGTTGTCAGGTCGGGGGTTGCGGCCGCGGGCTCGTTCGCGGTCGCCGTGGATTCGGCGGGCGGAGCCGGTTTCGCGCAGGCCAGCAACATCACCGCAGACACCGCCACCAGGGCCGCGTTACGAATGGAAAAAGAGATCGCCATGGTCATGACCTCAGTTGATCGTCACGGTGAGGTTGTAATCGCCCGGCGTGCCCGAGTCGCCACAACCATTCGCGCAGTCATAAACGTCGATGATGTAGGTGCCGGTCTGCTGAAGGGAAACAGTTTCCCTCTCGGGATTCTCGCCAGGTCCTTCCATGCCGACAGCCACGATCACCCCATTTCGGTACAGGACGAAGTCCGTGTCCGGGTTGCTGGTGTTCGACGAGCTCGCGGTGATCGTCACCGTGCGCGGAACGCTGGTGACATTGAAGCGAATGAAACGCCTGTTGCCCAATGTATTGAAAGTGCCTCCATCGTTGCTGCTGAAGACCACGACCGGTCCGCCGCCGATGGTGGCGGTGGTATAGAGCGGGAGCACGGCCGAGCTCGGAATGGTGGTCGGAGAATGCGATTCGCCGGTCGCGAAGGCATCTACGACCGGGTCGATGTTCTGCGCCAGCAGCAGCTGGTTGATCGCGTTGACGTCGGCCGGGCGCGCTGCCTTGAGCGCGGCGATGAACGAGAAGATGCTGGTCATCGCGGGTGTGTTGCGTTGCTCGTTGACGAGCACGTTCCAGAGCGGCGCGAACCCGAGTGACAGCGTGTCGGCGCCATCGGGAGCCGAGTCATACAAGTCCCAGAGTATCGACCACACCGACGATTCGCTGCAGAAGCAGCCGTAGTCGCCGAGCGGTGCGCCGGCCGGATCGGTGGGCGGATTCGTCTCGACGTTGAAATTGCTCGATCTCGGTATGCCGGAGACCATGAATGAGTCGCGGGCCACGGGATCCTTCAGCACGATTGCGGAAAACGCATAGCCGAATCCCTCGCCGAAGGCGACGCGGATATCGAGCTTGTCTCCGCGTCCATGCGGGCCGCCGATGTTGTCGGCACGCGAAAAACTGTGCTCGACGTAGTGCCCGAATTCGTGCGCGATCACGTGTTGATCGAACTCGTCGGTGTCTTCGCTCGGATTCGCCGACAGCGTGATGACGCCGGTGCCGGAGTCGAAGAAGGTTTCGCCGCCGGGATTGTCCGGCGCCCAGTCGAGCGCGAGCGCCGGGAAATTCGTGTTGGGCGCGACCGAGAGCACGGTCTGCACGGCCTGATAAACCGTATCGAGGATGGCGAATGGCGCCGAGGCGCGCGTGGCGGTCACGGCGCCGGTGGTGCTGAATCCCGAAGGGATCGCCAGGTCGTGATTGCTGCCCGTGCTCGAATTGAACGGTGCCGGGTCCGTGAACGAATAGGGCGGGATCGCGGGGATCTGGTCCGCATCCACCACCTGGAAGTTCCAGCGCGGCAGCGGCGATGAAGCACCCCGGAACATCTGGGCCACCGCCTGGATGCGAATGCTGGAATTCGCCGGAACCGAAAGCGAGTAGACGCCGTTTTCATTCGTCGCGCCGGACACGAGCACGTTCTGGGTCGTGCCGTCGATCGCGCGCACGACGATGCCGCGCGCGGGCTGCAGGACCTGGCCGGCGTAGTTCAGGCCATTGTTGCTGCTGACGGGCGTGCTGAACGGAACCCGCTGGAAGCGGATCGTGCCCGTGACCGTCACGTTGCCGCCGGAGGACGGATTCACGGTCACCGTCACGGTGGAGGCCGCGCTGCTCGCGCCCTCGTTGTCGGTGACCGTGAGCGAGAAGGTGAGTGTGGTCGCCGAGGTGACGGTGGGCGCCGCGAACGTCGGCTGCGCGATTGCCGTATCCGACAGGGTCACCGTCGGCGTGCCGGCGGTCTGCGTCCACGCATACGTTGCGATGGTGCCGTCGGAGTCGCTGCTGGCGGAACCGTTCAAGGTCACCGTCGCGCCCGAGGTCACCGTTTGTGCAGCGCCGGCATTGGCCGTGGGAGGCGCATTGGCCGGGGCGGGATTCACGGTGATCGTCACGGTGGATGCGGTGCTGGCCGCGCCGCGGTTGTCGGTCACGGTCAGCGAGAACGCGAATGTCGCCGCCGTGGTGACGCTGGGCGCCGTGAAGGTCGGTTGCGGCGAAGCCGCATTGGACAGCGTCACGGCCGGTGTGCCAGCGGACTGCGTCCAGGCGTAGGTTGCGATGATCCCGTCGGTGTCGTTGCTCGCGGAGCCATTCAAGGTGACGGTGGCCCCCGAGGTCACCGTCTGCGCGGCGCCGGCATTCGCTGTCGGTGGAACATTGGCGGGCGGGTTCTGGCCGCCATCGTCGCCCCCACCGCCGCCGCACGCGGCCAGGAGCAACGCGGCGAGGCCGGCCAGGATCGGTCCACGACTCTTGTAGCTCATACCCGACTTATACCGGTGCGCGCGAGAAGATAGGGGTAGGAATACGTCGCGATATAGCGCCACCGGCGCGGGTCTGGCGCGAAACGAGAACTTCGTCGCGCTGCGTGATACCGGAAGTCAGGGTTTCCGTGACCCTTGCGAACGGGCACCATCCGCAGCGCATGAGAATCCTGTTTGTTTGCCTCGGAAACATCTGCAGGTCGCCAACCGCCGAGGGCGTGCTGCGCTCGATTGCGGCGCGGGATTTTCCCGGACTCGATCTCGAGGTGGACTCGGCGGGCACCGCGGACTACCACGTGGGCAAGCCGCCCGATCGCCGCACGGTGGCCGCGGCGCGCAGGCGCGGATACGAGCTCTCTCACCTGCGGGCGCGCCGCGTCACGCACGAGGACCTGGCCCGATTCGATCACGTGCTCGCGATGGATCGCACGAATCTCGCCGAGCTCGAGTCCTTGCGGCACTCGGACGCGATCGCCCGGATCGGGCTGTTCCTCGACTACGCCCCCGAGTGCGGTTTCGACGAGGTACCCGACCCTTACTTCGGGGGCGTCGAGGATTTCGAGCGGGTGATCGACCTGTGCGAGTGCGGGGCGCGCGGACTGCTCGGACGATTGACAGAAAAATAAAGGGCCCGCGATCCGGTCGGATCGCGGGCCCGGGTGAGATCGCCGCCTGCTAACTACTCGTCGCGGCGGGGGCTCGAGCCCTCGCTGGGTCCGCTCGACCAGACCACGAAAGGTTTGGGCGCGGGCGGAGGCGGCAGATCGAGCGGGGCCTGGGTGCCTTCATTGCGCGATTCGCGCGCCGGTTCACGCGCCGGTTCGGCGCGCTCGGCCGATTCCCGCGCGGGCGGTTCGCGATGAGTCTGCTCGCGCGGCGCCGAGGCGTGATCCTCGGAGTGGGCGTGCGACGGCTCGCCGCCCTGCGAATGACCGCCATTCTGCTGGGCGTGGAAGGCGCGCTCCTCCGGCGACGCCTCGCGCGCCCCGGAATACTCGCCCTCGTGCGACTCGTTGCCGAACTGGCCCGGCGTACCGCCATCACGATTACGACCACCGCGGCGGCCGCGGCGCCGGCCCCGGCGACCCCGTCCTTCGCGCGTGGCGCCGTCCTGCGCGGATCCGCCCGCGGCCTGGCCCGGCTCCTCGTTGGCCGCCGCCACCGGAGCGGTGGCTGCGGCGCTGGCCGCCGCCGGTGCTTCACGGTCGCGCTGCTGGCGGTTGCGCTCGCGTTGCTTTTCCCGCTCGGCTTCGCGCTGTGCGTCGCGCTCGCGGTTCTGCTCGCGTCCGGAATCCCGATGTGCGTCGCGATTGGACTGCGCGGCGTCTCGGCCCTGTTCGCGATGCCCGTCGCGATCGCGGTTGCGATTGCGTTCTCCTTCGCGCCCGGCTTCCTTGTCGCGACGTCCGTCGCGGTCGCGGTCACGATGTCCATCCTTGTCGCGATGACGGCCGTGCGCGCCGCGCTCGCGGCCGCGGTCGCGCTCCCCGTGACGATGGCGGTCGCGCTCGTGCCGACGTCCGTCGCGCTGGTCGCGGCGGGCTTCCCCGGCGGGTTTGCTCTCGACGGCGCCTTCGGGCGCCTTGCCCGTGAACAGATAGATCAGCCGGTCCCAGAAGCCGAGGCCCGCGGGCGGCGCAACCACCTTCGCGGCCGGCGCGCTCTGCGGGGCGGGGGTGGGAACGTGAACGATGACGGGAGCGGGAGTCTGCGGCGCGGTCGGCACGACGGCGGCCGGCTCGAGCTGCGGCTTTTCCTGCTTGGTGCCGGAAGGCTCCGCAACGCTCGGACGCTCGGGCATCTTGTAGCTGAGCGACTTGTTCTCGGGCAGATCGATCTCGTCGGAGCGCACGCGCTTGATCGAGTACTCGGGCGTCTGGATGTACTGGTTGGGCACGATCAGCAGCTCGACTTCGCTCTTGTCCTCGAGCGTGCGCAGCCACTCGCGCTTTTCGTTGATCAGGTAGGTAGCCACTTCCACCGGAACCTGGGCGACGACCTGCGCGGTCTTGTCCTTGCGGGCTTCCTCGCCGATGAGGCGCAGGATCGCGAGCGCCATCGATTCCACCGAGCGGATGCTGCCGATGCCGGTGCAGCGCGGGCAGACGAGGTGGCTGGACTCGCCAAGCGACGGACGCAGGCGCTGGCGGGACATCTCCAGCAGGCCGAATCGCGAGAGCCGGCCGATCTGGATGCGCGCCCGATCCATGCGCACCGCATCACGCAGTCTGTCTTCGACATCGCGCTGGTTCTTCGATGACTCCATGTCGATGAAGTCGATGACGATCAGGCCGCCGATATCGCGGATGCGCAGCTGGCGCGCGATTTCGTCCGCGGCTTCGAGGTTGGTGTTGGTCGCCGTCGTCTCGATGTCCGAGCCACGCGTGGCGCGCGCGGAGTTGATGTCGATCGACACCAGCGCTTCGGTGTAGTTGATGACGATCGAGCCACCCGAGGGCAGCTCGACCTTCTGCGCGTAGGCAGACTCGATCTGGCTCTCGATCTGGAAGCGGGTGAACAGCGGAATGTCGTCGGTGTAGCGCTTGAGGCGCTTCTGCGCCTCGGGCGGCATGAACCGCGTCATGTACTCCTGGGCGGTCGCGAACGTCGCGTCGTCGTCGACCAGGACTTCGCCGATGTCGTCGGCCAGGTAGTCACGCAGCGCGCGGGTCACCGCGTCGCTTTCGCGATACACGAGGTAGGGGGCAGGGCGGTCTTTGGTCGCCGCGTCGATCTGTTCCCACTGGTTCTTGAGGTTGTCGAGGTCCCACTGCAGTTCCTGGGCGGCCCGGCCGACGCCGGCGGTGCGCACGATGGCGCCCATGCCGTCGGGGATCACGAGCTCATCCATGGTCTGCCGCATCTGGTCGCGGTCTTCGCCCTCGATGCGGCGCGAAACGCCACCGGCGCGGGGATTGTTCGGCATCAGCACCAGGAAGCGGCCGGCCAGCGAGATGAACGTGGTGAGGGCCGCGCCCTTGTTGCCGCGTTCCTCTTTTTCGACCTGGACGATGACTTCCTGGCCCTCCGAGAGCAGGTCGCGCATGTTGTTGCGCCCGCCGTCGGATTTGCGGAAGTACTCCTTGGAAATTTCCTTCAGCGGCAGGAAGCCGTGACGCTCCGAGCCGTAGTCGACGAAGCACGCTTCGAGCGAGGGCTCGATGCGCGAGATTCGTCCTTTGTAGATGTTGGCTTTCTTCTGTTCCTTGGAAGGGATCTCGATGGAAAGATCGAAAAGTTTCTGACCATCAACCAGTGCTACGCGCAACTCCTCTTGCTGAGTTGCATTGACGAGCATTCTCTTCATTTGAATTGGACCCTAGTGAATTCCGGGCCAACTCGAATCGAACGGCGGATATCCTTTCGGACGTCAATGCGATCGACCGCGCGACGCGGGGTGCATGGACGCAAGGCCAAAGATTGTGGGGTGGCGTGTTTTGCACGTTTAATGTCCGTCCCGAAACGGGGCGGGCGCCAAAACCCTTTGGGCTACTTCACCGACGCCGCGCACGATGTGTCTTTTGGACTTCCCATCGGCTGCGCGAGATTCACAGTCGGCCTTCGAGCGATGGCCTCGTCACCGAGGACCAACTAACATGCGGCGCGCGTTCGATTGCGACCGGCTGCGCCGCGACATGTGCGTCGTCACACACGAGCGATCGGGGACGACGACGGCGCGCATCATAGCCCGGGACCCTTAGTGAAAACAAGACGTTACGAATCCACTGATGCGCGGGCCCAACAAACTGTTGCGCCCGCCGCCGAACCTGCCCCGACTGTCAGGCAGGTGCCCGTGGACGAGCGCGGTGTGGGACAGCGGCTCGACAACTTCCTCGGCCGGGTGCTCGGAGACGTGCCGAAGAGCCATGTTTTCCGCGTGATCCGCAAGGGTGAGGTGCGCGTGAACGGCAAACGCGCCAAGCCGGAGACGCGGTTGCAGGCAGGCGACATCGTGCGCGTGCCACCGGTGCGCACGGGGGCGGCAGCGCCGCCGCGGCGGGCGCCAACCAAGGTCGTCGAGGCGGTCACCCGCGCCATCGTGCATGAGGATCCGCGCCTGCTGGTGATCGACAAACCAGCGGGTGTCGCCGTGCATGGTGGCAGCGGCGTGAGCTTCGGCGTCATCGAGGCGCTGCGCGCCGCGCGGCCCGATGAAACGCTCGAGCTCGTGCATCGCCTCGACCGCGACACCAGTGGGCTCCTGCTGATCGCGCGCAAGCCGGCCGCGCTGCGCACCCTGCACGCGCTGATGCGCGAGGGAAAGGTGGAGAAGAAGTACCTCGCGCTCGTGAAGGGCAAGTGGGAGCTCGGCCGCAAGCGCATCGACGTGCCGCTGCGCACGGACATCCGGGTGGGCGGCGAGCGTACGGTGAAAGCGCACGCTTCCGGCAAGGAAGCGGTCAGCCATTTCAGTCCCGTGCAGTTTTTCGGCAAGCGCGCTTCGCTCGTGGAAGTCGCGCTCGAGACCGGTCGAACCCACCAGATCCGTGTGCACGCCGCGCACGCCGGCTATCCGCTGGCGGGCGACGAGAAATATGGCGAAGAGGAGTTCAACGAGAGCATGAAGGGCGCCGGCCTCGAGCGCATGTTCCTGCACGCCTCGCAGATCAGCTTCGTGTGGCCGGACACCGGAATGGAATTCAGCGCGAGCGCACCGCTGCCGCCCGATCTCGCGGCGGTCCTGGATGCACTGACGGATAAGTCGCGGCGGTAGTTAGTCTCCCGTCCCTAGGGGACGAAATAACCAACGGCGCGCAGGGCGCTCGCCAGCCAGATCAGCGGCATCCCGACGATCGCGGTCGGGTCTTCGGTATCGATGCGCTCGAACAGTGTGATGCCGAGCGCCTCGGCCTTGAAGCCGCCGGCGCAATCGAAGGGTTTCTCCCGCTCGATGTAGCGGTCGATCTCCGCGGCCGACAGCGGCCGCAGTTTCACGGCGGTGGTGTCGACGTGCGACAGCTTCACCCCGGTCGCGATGCAGCGCACGGTGCAGGCGGTGTAGAAC